>NZ_PVXP01000001.1 GCF_002995845.1 Clostridium luticellarii
ATTTAGATATATAATTTAATGCTTTTCTTATTTGAAACATTGTATTATTTAAAATTTCTATCTGCTTATTAGAAGGATATATTTGTATTTTAGATGTCACAGTGATTTCTATAAGCTCAACTCCTTTCATTAAAATAATTATATCACATATTTAATGAGATCAAAGAGCTAGGTAATTGCTGGAGGCCTTTCCTTATTTTCTGCCTAAAAATATTTTACTTACTCATCAAAAGGAAAGCGAGGTGAAAGGTGCAAGCAAAGAGTTGCCTATTGACAAGTGGCAAAGATACTCTCACTTATGGAAGTGGGAGTATCCTTGCCACGAAGAGGATGAAATATTTTAACACAACCCATGTCAATTCACAATTCACAATGTACAATGACAATTGACAGTGTACAATTTACAATTATGGTTGCAATTGAGCTGTAATATTGGTAAACTCAATTATATCAAGTAATTCTCAGGCTCAAATGGAGCTTGTTTAAGAGGAATATTGCCCCAAAAGCAACAACCCTGGGATAAATGAGTCAATATACTAAAATTGAGGAGAGGCCTATGAAAATCGTGGTGGTACATGGTACAGAACACAGAGGAAGCACCTATAACATCTGCCAGCTGTTTTTACAAAAACTGCAATCGGAAGCAAGTGAAACCACAGAATTTTTTCTGCCCAAAGACATGCCGGATTTTTGCCGCGGATGCAGTTCATGTTTCACTATAGGCGAAGAAGCATGTCCTCATTACGACCGGGTGAATCCAATCAGCAGAGCAGTTGAAAAGGCGGATCTAATCATCTTTACAAGTCCTGTATATGTATTTCACGCCAGTGGACAGATGAAGACGCTGCTGGATCATTTCGGCTTTCGATGGATGGGTACACCGTCCTAATAAAACAATGTTTTCCAAGATGGCTCTGGTCATTTCGACAGCTGCAGGCGGTGGAATGAAATCAACAATTAAAGATATCGTGGACAGCTTAACTTTCTGGGGGACAGGTAAAATATTTACCTACGGTAAAGCAGTTGCCGCCGTAAACTGGCAGGGTGTAAACGAAAAGAAAAAGATAAAAATCAACCGGGATGTAACAAAATTATCTGCTAAAATTCTACACAGATACGGCAGAGTAAAGCCCAGCTTAAAGGTAAAAATCCTCTTTTATGTTATGCGCTTTATTCATAAAAGATTTTCCTTCAATGCTGTTGATAAAGGATACTGGCAAAACCAGGGATGGCTGGGGCATAAACGCCCCTGGTAGTTTTATTCAATTGACAATTGACAATGCACGATTCACAATTTTCAATTGACAATGCACAATTGACAGTTCACAGTGCACAATTGGCAATTTTAATTTTCAGCAAGAATTGAAAAAACTATAACTGCTATTATAAATACAATCAAGCCTATATATATGGCCATTCCTCCAGGTCTTCCCGCATTTACTGTCCATCCCACACCAAATCTCTTTTCCACAAATATGGATGGATCCTCAGGATTATAATATATGGTGTTTGCCAGTTTCCAAAATTCATCATCATCCTTGTCAGTAAATTCAGATTCAACTTTTCCAGAACCTTGTTCCCCTATTTTTATATTACTTCCTCCCTGTCCGATCTTTATGGATATTACCAGGCTGATCAAAATTGTAAATATGACAAAAGCTATGATGAAAATGCCCACAAACAGGGGTGATATTTTGATTACACCAAATATCTGAATAGTGCCCACAGTTAGAAGCAGATCCACTACCACCGCCAGAAACACCGTGTATATGGACCACATTTTCCTGAACCTCCTGTTCTTTTTCACGGAAATTTCAGGGTTCAAAATATTTGTCTGCTGTTTTGACCAGCCTATGATCTTGTATGTCATGAAAATTATGACAGTTACTGCCATTTGAACGAAAGGCATCTCCCAGATCAGAAATATGGATTTGGTCTGATAACCAGTCACATTTCCTGAAAAATCCCAGTGAGTGGGTACCCTATGCGGCAGAGATGCATAATTTGCATATCCCAAAATTATATTTATCAGTATTATAAATATGGGAATCAGGAAAAGCCAGGGAGACACCAGAGTTTTATCCTTGTCTCTGGAGTAACCTATATCTACTGCCACAGCCTGCTTTTTTCCCTGGAACCAGGAGCCCGTCAACTTAAGAGCTTTAACAGCCCTGTTGGATATCATATATACCAAAAAATTTATAAAGACAAAAGCAAAAACAGTGAACAAAATCACAGCTACATCGGGAAATTCATAATTCAAGAAGCTAAACAGCAGTATAAATGGAATTCCAATCATCAAATTATTTTTTACAAATTGTCTTTTTATGTCTTTGATCTCAGCACTGTCTGTTTTATCCCCAGGTATCCTGACTCCAAATACAATTTCCTTTCTGGTGAAATTCGGTGTCAGTAAGTTGATAACAAGTACCAATAAAAATATAAAAAACAAATATATACATAAGAACAAATTTTCCTTCATAAACATTCACCTGCCTTTATTTATTTTTCACATTGTATTTTTTATATATACTGGAACACAACTTCAATATATCTTCCAATTTATTATCTCTCAAATAGGCTTCGGCCAGCAGATAGCTCAATTCCCTCACCAGCTTTTCATCAAAATTTTCATTGTCCTTAGGGTAGCTCTCATTTACAACAGCTCCCGTCCTTCTGTCTATATTCAAGTATCCATCGGATTTCAATATACTATAGGCTTTATTCACAGTATGAAGATTTATTCCTATATCCTGTGCCATCTGTCTTACAGAGGGCAGACTTTCTCCGGGTTTCAGATCCCCTGCTGCCATTCCCTCTATAATGCTCCTTTTAAGCTGTTCATAGATAGGTATCTCAGATTCAAAATCAATTTTAATTATCATGGCTTACCTCCTATTCTATTTGTTATATATAGTGTATAACAAATAGAATAAAATTGCAACACTTATTCAATGCACAGTTCACAATGCACAATTTATAGTCCATAATTGGCAAAAAAATAAAGTTCAAAGCACAAATATCAGATATCAATTAATGAAGATTTTCTTCATAGTCGAAAATCCACCAAAATTAAACTCTTATATTTGAACTCTGAACTTTCAGTAATCATTCACTGCCTGCTTACGGACCGTACATTATACATTATTACTATTCTCTATAAAATTGAGCTTTTTCCCTGAGTGTTTTAAGCTTTTCAATGGACTTTAAAAGAGTTTCGTCCTTTTTTGCAAAATGCAGCCTTATCAAATAATTCACATCCTCTTTGAAAAAACTTGACCCGGGCACCGCTCCTATTCCAACTTCTTTTGCCAGCCACTCACAGAATTTCAAATCATCTCTCACATTAAATTCCGACACATCTATGAGCACATAATAAGCCCCCTGGGGCTTTACATATTTAAGACCTGCCTCACTCAATCCCTGAAGAAACATATCTCTCTTTTTCGTATACAAATTTTTCAGCCAGCTATAGTACTCCATAGGAAGCTTGAGTCCGGCCACCACTGCTTCCTGAAGTGGTGCCGCTGCTCCCACCGTGAGAAAATCATGTACCTTCCGCACATTCTCTATTATCCTTTCGTCACCTATAACATATCCTATTCTCCATCCGGTTATGGAGTAGGTCTTTGAAAGAGAGCTGCAGCTTAAAGTTCTGTTGAACATACCCGGAAGTGAAGCAAAATAGACGTGTTTATAGGGATCCATCACAATATGCTCGTACACTTCATCGGTTATTACAAAAGAATCATATTTTTCTGCCAGACCAGCTATGAATTTCAGCTCCTCAAGAGTGAACACCTTCCCTGAAGGATTTGAAGGGTTACAGAGTATGAGGGCCTTCGGCTTCTGCTTAAATGCACTTTCAAGTTCAACCCTGTTAAAAGAAAAATCAGGCGGATAAAGTGGAACATAGATGGGCTCCGCTCCGCTTAATATGGCATCAGCAGCATAGTTTTCATAAAAAGGGGAAAACACTATGACTTTATCCCCGGGATTGCAGACAGTCATGACAGAAGCCATCATAGCTTCCGTACTCCCGCAGGTAACTACAATCTGGGTATCCGGATCTATATCAAGTCCCATGAATTTGGACTGTTTTTCTGCAAGAGCTTCTCTCAGATTCTGTGCACCCCAGGTAATGGAGTATTGGTGAGGTCCCTTAAACGCTGCTGTTTTAAGTGCTTCTTCTATTTCCCTGGGAGGATCAAAATCAGGGAAACCCTGAGATAAATTAATTGCTCCGTATTTATCCGATATTCTCGTCATTCTTCTTATAACAGAGTCGGTAAAATTAATCAATTTTCTGCTCAATTCGGGCATTATAACCACATCCTTTCAAATTATTTCATAATACATAAATCAAATGATCTTCAGATTAAGGTGAAGTTTATCCATCAGGCTGATTTTAGTCTGTTGCCGGAAATCATCATTCTCTGAGACAAACATCCTCAAATAAATAAAAAGTCCGGGGATATACCTCAGACTTAAAACCACAAAATATATTCTCATCTTTCAGCTTCTGCTGCAGGATTTAGCACCAATATACAAGTTATGTACTGGTTGCCGGGTCTCAAAGGGCCTGTTCCCTCCACCTCTCTTGATAAGTTCAAGCTTTGTATTCAATTATTTTATTAATTATAATAAATTTAATACATGCTGTCAACAGCCAATTGGATGCAACTTCAATTCGTAATTAGGTTTTATTGAATTATCTATGGTTATATTTTGTTATATTACCTTGGAATTTTGTATCTTTAAATTATATCTGGCATTATTAAGTCATAGAGGTGTATTAAGCTGCCATCTCAGAATAATTTACAACAAATATTTCAGCTTTATTTTTTACGACCTCTTCAATTATTTTTTCTAATTTTAATGCTACATCATTTTCAATGAAATATTCCCCGCATTGTTTACAAACATTTGCTGGAACATCTTTAATTATAATAATATGTCCATTTAAGTCTACAATATGATTAACTTTACCACGAGCTAGCCTAGACTTACATAAAATACAATTCATATAATTATCTCCTCCTCGTTCTCAAAGACTTCATATACAGTTTCAACTGGATTCAATTTCCATATAACATATGCCAACGGTTCCAGGTCCTGAATATACACCCACTATGGGACTTATCTGACCTATCATATATGTATTTTTCACATTGGGCAGTATTGAAATCCTCCTGCATATGCTTTCCGCATCTTCCCTGGCATTGCCATGGGCTATATACACATCACAGGGGGATTTGCTTAAAAACTCTCTTCCTATGTCTATCATCTTGTTCAATGATCTTTTTCTGCCCCTCACTTTACCGCAGGTGAAACATATACCTTGGTTGTCATCAAAATACACTATGGGTTTTATGTCCAAAGCTTCACCTATGATTCCTGATATTGCCCCTATGCGGCCTCCTTTTCTGGCATATTCCAGAGTCCCAAAGACAAAAAAGAAATGCATCCTCTTCTTTATTTCAGGTATGCAGTGTACAATCTCCTTAAAACTTTTGCCCCGATCTATAAGTTTTCCACACTCCTTCAAAATTATGCCTTCTCCAAGAGAGGTTGATTTGGAATCATAAACATATGTGGATAACTTTTCATGCCTTCCGCTTACCATCTTAAGGGCATTATATGTGCCGGAAAGTCCGCTGGAAATGGTAACTGCTATTATATGGGTATAATTTTCATTCTCCAGCTTGTTAAAAACATTTTCCATATCGTCTATGGAGGGCAGGGAGGATTTGGGAATTTCCACCTTCATATTATCATATACTTCTTTCGGAGTAATCTGAAGCTTATCTATGTATTCCCTATGTTTATATATAATCCTGAAAGGTAATATTTCTATGTTGTATTTTTTCACGGTTTCATCATCTATATCACAGGCAGAATCCGTCAAAAGTGCAATCTTTTCCATAATTTTCTCCTCCTACTCAATTTAGATTATATCATACCAAAGGTAAAATATTCAAACTCTAGAAAAGAGACAGACTTTTAAGAAGAAATATGCCTATAAATATGGTGAACATGGAGAAAAATGTAGTGAGTATTACAACATCTCCTGTAAGCTTGTAATCGGAATTCATTTCCTTTGCCATTATATAGCAGGAGACTGCAGAAGGCGCAGAAAACAATATAAATACGGCCCCCAGATCATATTTTCTAAATCCCAGTAAAAAAGCCAGGGTAACCACTATAAAAGGTATTACTACAAGCCTTCCCGCCGTAGCTATCAGTGAGTATTTCAAATTTTCTCTTACACTCTTAAACTCAAGCTGGGCACCTAATGTTATAAGAGCCAATGGGGTTCCAAGAGAAGCCACATCTGAAACCGTTCTTTCGAGAAACAAAGGCAGTTTTATGGAAAACAGCTGAAAAATTATACCCAGGAAAGATGCTATAATAAGAGGGTTTTCCACTATCTCCAGCAGAGTATATTTGATTTTACTTCCTAAACTGTTCTTGTCACCTCTTTCATCAAAAGCTGCCAAAACTAGCACTGCAAAAAAATTATAGGTGGGAATGGCTATGGGAAGTAAAATGGATATAGGCCCCATATGGGATTTCCCAAGCATGTACATCCCCATTGGAACACCAAGGAGCACAAAATTTCCCCTGTATATGGTGTGTATCATGGCAGAGGCTCTTTTCTTGTCCTTGATAAATAAAGGTACAATGATCCAAAGCAGAAATACAGAACCTGATATACACAAAAACACAAACAGCATGAGTTTAATATTTATTATACTGGTCAATTTGGACAAGTATATATTTTCAAACAGCAGTGTGGCCAATCCAACTCTAAAATTAAACTTTACAGCAGTATTTATAAATCTATCATCTATAAGTCCAATTTCTTTTATAAAATATCCCAAAGCAATTACAAGAAATATGGGCATTATTACATTGAAGCTAAAAATCAAATTATCCAATGGTCCAACCTCCAGGTCAATTGAGAACATACTCTAATCGTTCATTTATTTTAAGATTATTTTAAGTTTCATCTTAGAAGATATATGTATAATTATATCCCTATACAGGATTTCAGAAAAGGAGTTTTAATAATATGGAAAAAACATTTTCAAAACAATCCCTGTTTAAAATAATTTTGATTTTTTTAATGGCATTATCACTTTTACTCTCCATCTACAGTATAAAAAATTACAAGTCCAGTTCCTTTCCTCAAAATACAACAGGACAATTTAGAAATTTCAACGGGCAGAACGGCCAGCCGGGGAATAGAAACGGCAGTATTCAAAAGGGTCAGCCGGGAAATGCAAGCGGCAGCGCTAAAAACCGTCAATCCGGAAATACAAACAGTGGTGCTCAAAACCACCAATTTGGAAATGCCAACGGTGCTGCTCAAAACAGCCAGCCGGGAAATACGAACGGCGCTACTCAAAACCGTCAGCCTGGAAATACAAATCAACCGGCAGGACAAAATATGCAGTTTGGATCATCTTCAAAAAGCAAGTTTGCACCACTGCTCACTGTATATTTTGCGGCATTTTTGATTGTGTGCGCATACCTCTATCATATTTTCATCCGAAAAAAAAGAAAGATAAATTTAAAAGACATTGGATTCATAATTTTTTCAATGCTGTTTATAGGATTTTTCTCGAGGATTGCACTGTCCACACTCATGGAGGGATATGGCGGAGACATAAGACTGTTTCAGAGCTGGGCTTCCTCTGCAGCAAATAGCCTGTCCCAGTTTTATGTGAATACAAAATCCAGCGATTATCCGCCCCTCTACATATATATACTGGCCTTAATAGGTAAGGCATCCAGCATAGGTTTTTTACAATCCCACTATGTTCTGCTTTTGAAACTGCCTTCAATAATAGCAGACTGTACAACAGCTTACTTCATATTTAAACTGGCACAAAAGCATATTTCTCCTGCAGCAGGCATTATCCTTGGTTCATTTTACATTTTCAACCCGGCAATCTTTATGGATTCAGCACTTTGGGGACAAGTCGATTCATTTTTCACACTGTTCATAGTGATTTCACTGTTTTTACTGTCTGAAGGTAAAATTGTACTTTCCTCTGTATTCTTTACCTGCTCGGTACTCATGAAACCCCAGGGAATAATATTTTTGCCCGTGCTCTTTTTTGAAATCATAAGGAAAAGAAATGTGAAAATATTTATTAAAGCAGCCGTCTCCGCTCTGGCCACAGCTATAATAGTGATACTTCCCTTTTCAGCAGGCCAGAACTGGCTGTGGATTTTTAAATTGTATGCAGGTACCATATCTGAATATCCCTATGCTTCTGTAAATGGCTTTAACTTTTTCAACTTGATGGGCGCAAATTATGAAAAAAATACAAATATATTCTTCATATTCAGTTACAAAATATGGGGAATGGCCGCTATCACTGCAATTACAGCATTTTCTCTAGTAATCTACATGAAATTCAAAAACAATAAATGTGCCTTCTCCTGTGCACTTGTCCAAATTGCAGGTGTATTTACCTTTTCCGTGGGAATGCATGAAAGATATCTGTTCCCCGCTGCCGCCCTGTCAATTCTGGCCTTTATATATTTAAAAGACAAAAGGCTGCTCATACTGTCGGCAGGATATGCCGTTACAATCTACGGCAACATATATTACGTGCTCTTTAGAGCCTCGGGAAGCATGATGAACTCCAACTCGCACAGCCTTGTCGGAGACGGCATTTCCCTGCTGAATATAATATTGTTTTTCTACCTGGCAAAGATACTGGTCGATATCACCTTCAAAGGGAAAACCGTCAATTGTTTGAAGTCACAATAAGGTGATTTCTGAAAATGCATTCAGCACTTATTCCATATTTTTAAGAAGCTTTTAAGATTAAAAGTGAAAAATATATGTATAGAGAGGAGTGAGTTTTTAATGGAAATACTTCTTTCCATTAAAGTTAAAGTATGAAAATAAGAAAAGCTATTATCCCCGCAGCCGGTCTGGGTACAAGGTTTTTACCGGCAACAAAGGCACAGCCGAAAGAAATGATGCCTATAGTAGACAAACCAACCATACAGTATATAGTGGAAGAAGCTGTATTTTCCGGAATTGAAGAGATACTCATAATTACCGGAAAAAACAAGAGATCCATAGAAGATCATTTCGATAAATCCGTGGAACTGGAAGATGAACTGGAAAAGAGCAACAAAACAAATCTGCTGAGGCTTGTCCAAAATATATCCAGCATGACGGATATATACTACATAAGACAAAGAGAACCAAAGGGACTTGGTCATGCAGTAAGCCTGGCTAAAAATTTTATAGGAAATGAACCTTTTTCCATAATGCTGGGAGATGACATAGTAGACAGCCCTGTACCCTGTCTGAAACAGCTTATAGACTGTTACCAAAATCACAGCGGTTCCATATTGGGAGTGCAGCAGGTAGCTGAAAGTGCCATCTCCAAATACGGTATTGTTGATGGAATAAAAATTCAGGACAGGGTTTACAGAGTCAGAGACATGGTGGAAAAACCCGCTTTGAAAGATGCCCCTTCAAATATTGCAATTTTGGGAAGATATATAACCACTCCAAAAATATTTGACATTCTGGAAAGGACAAAGCCTGATAAAAAAGGAGAAATACAGCTCACAGATGCACTTAGAACCCTTTCAAAAATTGATCCCGTATATGCCTACAATTTCGAAGGTAAAAGATATGATGCCGGAGACAAGCTGGGATTCCTGGAAGCAAATATACACTATGCCTTAAAGAGAAATGACCTCAGGAAAGAACTGATGGAATATCTGGACGGCATAATGGAAAAATCCCTCTGAATAAAATGTGTGCACTGACCTATCCCTTAACTTTGCAAAACGAAAGCAGAGACAGATCAGTGCACGAAAAAATCAAGTTATTCTCAAATATCAAATTTCAAAGGAATCAAAGGCCTCTAAAAATCTGTCAATATCTTGTTCAGTGTGTTTCACGCTTAAAAACACAGCTTCAAATTGTGAAGGGGCAATATATATTCCCCTGCTTATCATATGTTCAAAATATTTTGCAAAAATATCCTGACGGCATTTTTTAGCATCACTGTAATTTTTCACTTCGGAAGCTTCTGTAAAAAACAGTGCAAACATGGCGCCGCACCTGTTCATCACTACAGGTAAGTTCTTCTTTTGAGCTATTTTTCTTATTCCATCCACCAGTTTCTGCCCGAGTTTTTCAATCTGAACATAGTACTGGGGGTAATCATGAAGCTTTTTCAAAGTGGCGAGGCCTGCAGCCACTACAATAGGGTTTCCCGACATGGTACCAGCCTGATACACAGGTCCAAGGGGCGAGAGTTTTTCCATTATATCTTTTCTTCCGCCATAAGCTCCACAGGGAAGACCCCCTCCTATGATCTTTGCCATGGTTGTAAGATCCGGCTTTATCTTGTAGATGCTCTGTGCACCTTTATAAGCAACTCTAAATCCACTCATGACCTCGTCGAATATGAGAAGGGATCCATTTTCATCACACAGTCTTCTAAGGCCCTTTAAGAAATCTTCGTCACCGGGAATCACACCCATGTTCCCCGCTACAGGCTCCACTATGACTGCAGCAATATCACTGCCATGTTTTTCAAAGATGCTTTCCACACTTGAAATATCGTTGTACTGAGCCACCAGAGTATTTTTTATGCTGTCATCAGGAACTCCTGCGCTTCCCGGGATTCCTTCCGTCATAACTCCAGAACCTGCTTCAACCAGGAAATCATCAAAATGTCCGTGGTAACAGCCTGCAAATTTTATTATTTTATTCCTTCCCGTATATCCTCTTGCAAGCCTTACAGCGCTCATGGTAGCTTCTGTACCCGAATTCACCATTCTCAGCATTTCTACATTGTCCACGGTACTGCATATATATTTGGCCAGTTCCAGTTCAGGCTCCGTAGTTGCTCCAAAGGATATGGCCTTTTCACTGGTACTCTTTATGGCTTCCACCACATCAGGATCACAGTGTCCCAAAATCATGGGACCCCAGGAACATACAAAGTCTATGTACTCGTTCCCATCTTCATCGTATATATGAGATCCACTGCCTTTTTTTATCACGGGTGGATTCATGGCAACATCTTTAAATGCCCTCACCGGACTGTTTACTCCCCCGGGCATATATAGCTTGGACTCATTAAATATATCATCGTTTCTCATTATCAATCATCTTCCTTATCAACAAAATATTTTATTTATAAGTTTCATGTACTCCTCTTCCTTGCCTTGAAGTTTTCCCTCTTTCAAAACATTTATGGCCCTGTTTATATACACCTTGGCGGTACTCTGTATCATGGTCTCCACAAGCACTTCGTTGTCTTTGGTATACCTCTTGTTTCTAAAAGTTTTTATTCTCCTCTCACATACCTGGTCTCCAAAACTTTTTATCTTCTGTATCTCAGGAGAAATCTCATCCAAAGACTGCCATTTAAAAAATTCATCTATGGCTTCCTCAATAATATACCTGTACTTTTCCATTTTTTCTTTCCTCAGCATCTTGTTGTTCTCGTCAATGGCACTTATATGATCTATATCATACAAGTTGACACCTGGAAGCGTACTTACATCCTTGTCTACATCCCTGGGTACTGCCAAATCAAATATGAGAAATTTTTTAGGGGGAAGTTCAGCTTTTGAAATTATGCTGTGAGGCGCAGACGTACAGCTTATGATACAATCCACAGCTTTATAATAGTTCTTTCTCTCATCAAAAGTTATGAACTTAACCCATTCGTAATTTCTGTAAACCTTATCTACCTTATTCAGATTTCTGACTGCCACATATACAACTTCCGCATTTAAGGAATTCAAATACTTAAGAACAAGCTGCCCTATTTCACCAAAACCCAAAATCATATATTTTTTCATATTCCTTTTTTCAGCTTCCCTGACTGCTATAGAAGGCACAGATACAGGGATCTTGTATATTTCACAGACATTTTTAAATTTTTTGCCACAGGTTATGGTATTTTGAAACAGCCTCTGAAGCTGTCCCTTTATGGTCCTGTTCTCCACAGCAGCACTATAAGCGGTCTTAATCTGCCCCAGTATTTGATCCTCTCCCAAAATTTTGGAATGAAACCCACAGCTTACCTCCATCAGATGTTTGACAGCATCTTTATCCTTTACATAAAATATATATTTTTCAAGCTTTTCATCCCAGCCAAGGCAGTTGAACAATTCATGAACAAGAACCTGTCCCTGCAAATTGGAATCCACATAAACTTCTGTCCTGTTACAGGTACTTAAAATCAACACATTTCCTGTAATAGCGTAAATATTTTTTAGTTTTTGGGCAAGCCTTGCTGCTACAATAGAAAATTTTTGTCTTATTTCAATATCGCATTCACTCTTTACTCCAATAAGCTGTATAATTTTTATCACCTCCATCTATAAAAAATCCTTTTAACCAAAGTGTTAAAAGGATTTTTCAAAACCAATATCTGATTGCACATTCCTGTAAAATAATTCATCAATATAAGCCCCCTCTATCACTTGTAGAGTTAAATGGTGCAAAGTGCAGGCAGGTCTTCTGACTTAAGATTCATCATTCAAGGTATGCCTTCCCGGTTCCCCAGTGGCCTACTTCACCTAAATTCATCTAACACAGCTACAGGATAGTTCAGGACTTTTACCTGATTCTCTTTTAATTATTCATACTCAAACCTACACCTGTTATTAAATTCTACTTTAATTATAAACACTATTAATGAAAGATTCAACTATTTTATAGTTCCTTTTAGATCATAAAGTGACTGGGAATTCATTCCCATTCCTCCAAATCCATTTCCCCATGAATTTTTGTTTTCCACGTTATTGTCTTCATTGGTTCCATCAGATCTGCTAGTATTGGCAGCTTCATCTGTGCCTGAAATTTCATTTGTTCCCTCAGCTTTACCTGTTTCTTCAGTTGCACTGCTTCCGGAAGATGTAGTATTTTTCCACTGACTTTCCGGGACAAGTTTTCCGTTTTTCTGAACCCAGCTCATTATATCCTGTGAGTCTCTTCCCATTCCGCCTGTCAGTACATATCTTATCTCGCCTTTTTTCACCATTTCCTTGAACTGATTTAAAGTAAGTATTTTATCCGATCCGGAAAATCCTCCAAGAGGCATTATACTTTTACCACTTTCAATTATCATACTGGCTCCGGCATTGGAACTGGAAACCACAAGGGCATATCTTTCATTTTCAACATGACTGTCAAGAAATTCTATCAATTTTTTATTTTCACTGCTTGATCCATTTCTCCCCCCCGAATTTCTCATAAAATCTCCGGAACTGCTGTTTGACAAAAGTTCCAGACCTGCTGCAGGCATACTTCCATTTACACCGTGAACCACAGCAGCGGAAGATCCTAAGGCTGGTGTTACAAGTATTCCCACAAGGGCAAGCACAGAAAGTGCTTTTGCAAAATTGATATTCTTTCCCACATTCAAATTATCTCTCTTTATCAATCTATAAATTATAAGCAGGGCCGAAGAAGCAAAACACAAGGTCACAGCTGCTATGATCGCACCTTTGGCTGCTGCAGGGAGACTGCTGGCAAAATAGGACAACATAAGCAGATGTACCAGTCCTTCCACAATAAAAGCTGCGGGTAGAAGCCACGCTTTTGCACCGCTTTCTCTGTAGAGCTTCCACATGTAAGTGATACCTATGCCTGACAGTGCTGCAATTGGCGGCGCCATCATAGTGAGATAGTATTGATGAAATAGTCCTTTTGTATAGCTGAAATATATGAATTCCGGCAAAAGCCACAATATCCACATCACCAGATCCAATTTTTTCTTACTGTCAAAGGGAAACTTCAGCTTTTCAACTATGGCTGCAGCAATAAATCCAAATATGGACAAAGGCAGGAACCAAACTATCTGATCAGAGAGTACATTTTTGGAGAACAATCTGGTAACACCGGCTTCAGTCTGACCTCCAAAATTCCCTGAAAGTCCATTTCCTCCCGGTCCACCGGTACCTCTTCCCTGTGCTCCTCCCATTCCTTCTCCTGCTCCAGGTGGCATCTGCGATTGATTCCCTCCATTCTCACCGGAACTGCCATTCTGGAACTGCCCTCCGCCAGTTCCAGAAGATCCTCCCGGCGGCTGCATCATTGCTCCCCCTGGATTATTCCCATTCTGGGGCATGTTCTGCGTATTGGAGGAACTGCTGTTTTGTCGAAAACTGTTCCTGTTTCCTTCCTGTCTGTTTCCTCCCGGGCCGCCTCCCATACCTCCGTTGGTGCTGCTGAGCCTTTCAAGTCCATTGTGTCCGAATATCAATTCCATGACGGTATTGTTTGTACTACTTCCAACAAAAGGTCTGCTTGAAGAAGGAACCATATCCACTGCAAACGCCCAGCACAGAGATACTGCCACAAGCACAACAGTACTTACAATAAGGTGTTTCAATCTTTTTTTCAAAGGTGCCGCAGTGGAGATCAAATAGGTAATGTATATGGCAGGGATAACCATATAGGCCTGCAGCATCTTTATATTAAATCCCACACCTACAAGTACAAGGCTTATGAGAAGATATTTGAATTTTCCCTTTTCTGCGGCTCTGGACAAAAACATGCAGGCAAAAAGCAGCGTCATAACCAGAAGATTGTCTATGGTATTGTTTCTGCTGGCAGCCACAAAAACCGGTGTGATTGCGAGGCACAGTGCCGAAATAAGTGCTGAGATCTTTCCAAAAGATCTTTTTACTATATAATATAAAACCACAACGGATATCACCCCTGCAAGGGCCTGAGGAAGCAATATGCTCCAGCCGCTGAAGCCGAATATTTTTGCAGATATGGCCTGTATCCAGAAACCCAGCGGAGGTTTGTCAAGGGATACAAATCCACCAGGATCAGAGGCTACAAAGAAAAAATTTCTAAAACTTGCAAGCATGCTTTTTACACCAGCTGCATAGTAACTATTCCCATACCCCTCTATGCCCAGGTTGGCAAAATTCAGTACTGCAGATATAAGGATTATTGCGAACAATGCAAATCTTTCTCTTGTAAATTTTATATTTTTCATAACTTCACTCCTCAATTGAAAACCCATAATTTATATAATAAGAAATTTACTGCCTGAGCTGTGAATGTAGCTGCTATTTTCGATACATATACATTGACATTGAAATTACTCACCAGAAACTTCATCATCACTACTGTTATAAAAAGTGATGCAACGTTCACCAATATAAATTGTATCAATTCACTTAAAATATTCTTGTCTGAATTTCTTCTTTCAAAAGTCCATTTCCTGTTGAATACAAAGCTGTTCGCCACACCACAGCTGTAACCTATAACCTGGCTTGTAGTGTAATACAGTCCAATTGCACTCTGGCACAGGGTAAACACCATAAAATCCACTACTGTGTTTAAAACACCTGTAGTAGAAAACCTGCTCAGTAATTTAAGTCTCCCATTAAAAATAAAATTCATATTCCTAATCAGCTGGTTCATATTTTTTTCTGCTCACCTCTTTTTCCAATTATACTTTCAATAATATAATTTGGCCTTCCCCTGCTCTCATCAAAAATACGGCCTATATACTGGCCTATTATGCCCATACAGGAGAGCACAATTCCAAACATGATCAAGTCAATGGAAATGACAAATTGAAAATTCACAGGATTCAACCCATTTGCCGCAGCTTTTATAAAATTCACTATAAGCATAATTATTCCAATAAAAAAGGATATTCCTCCCAGATAACCCGAGAATATAAGCGGTTTATAGGAAAAAGAAGTTATGCCGTCAAAAGCCAGTTTGAACATTTTTTTAAGAGGATACTTGGTATCTCCTGCAAATCTTTCCTGTCTTACAAATTCCACATAGGTCTGCCTGTATCCAATCCAGCTCACAAGACCCCTTACATACCTGTTTTTTTCCGGCAGGGAATTTAGGACATCACATACTCTTCTGTCTATAAGCCTGAAATCTCCGGTATCCACAGGAATGTCAATGCTGGTCATACTCTTTAAAATCCTGTAAAAGGCTCCTGCTGTAAATTTTTTAAAAAAGGACTCCCCCTTTCTCTGGAACCTTTTTCCATATACCACGTCATAGCCATCTTTCCACTTCTCAATCATCTTCAGGATAACTTCAGGCGGATCCTGAAGATCCGCATCTATTACCACAACTGCCTCTCCTGACGACACCCTCATGCCTGCAGTTATGGCAGGCTGATGCCCAAAATTTCTTGAAAAGTTTACAAGCTTTATATTTTCATCTTCACCGCATATATTTTCTGCTTTTTCACGGGTCCTATCTGAGCTTCCATCATTTACAAATATGATCTCGTAAGCTTCTGAAGCGGCATCCATAACCTTTTTAAGCCTTTTATAACTTTCTTCTATCACCAATTCCTCATTATACAGAGGCACCACCACAGAATAGACAATATTTCGATTTTGCTGCATTTTATTCACCTCAATTTTCGGGAGTTTCATTTTCTATAATAATTTTGGAGTTTTAACCTTAAAAGATCCTTAAAAAGAGCGATAAATTTATAAATCTTTAAAATCCTGCACTCATGGGGTATAATCATACTATAATCAATAACGAGGTGAAATTATGAGATTGCTTTTAATTGAAGACGAAGTCATGCTTTCGGATGCCCTGGTATACATACTCAAAAAGAACAACTACAGCGTAGATGCGGTCTACGACGGAATTCAGGGCGAGGAAATGGCTGAAACTCAAATATATGACGTGATAATACTGGACAGAATGCTCCCGGGCAAAAACGGCATAGATGTTCTGAAAAACATCCGTAAAAATAAAATTCAGACACCGGTTATCATACTCACTGCCATGGACTCCGTTTCCAACAGGGTGGAAGGTCTGGACAATGGAGCAGATGATTATCTTATAAAACCTTTTTCTACAGAAGAGCTGCTGGCCAGAATAAGGGCCCTGGGAAGAAGGCATGTAGATTTTATCCAGGATGATAACATAAAATTATCTTCTCTTATTTTCGATCCCCTAAAAGGTGAAATTGAATGCGGTGAAAAAAAGATAAAACTCACTGCAAAGGAATCCCAGCTTCTGGAACTGCTGGTGCGTAACAAAAACCAGGTACTCACCAAGGATCAGATTCTGGACAGAGTATGGGGTATAGACTCCAATGTGGAAATGAACAACAATATCGAAGTATATTTTTCCTATCTCAGGAAAAAATTAAGAGAGCTGAACTGTGGTGTGAAAATTGAAACAATCAGGGGTATCGGCTACTGCCTAAAAGAGGTTTAATTAAATATGTTTAAAAAATTAAAGGTAGAATTGGTATTAATTAACTTAATACTGACAAGTATTGTACTGATAACCATATTTTCAGGAATATACATATTGATGGACAGAAGCTTTGAGCGCTCCTCCTACGCTAAAATGGCAAAGACAGCGGAGATGGAAAGTATACCGCCTTTCACCCCCCGAAACAGGAATATGAATCCCATGGAGAGCTTTTATGTGAAGACGGATGATATGGGGAATATAATTGAAGTATCTCAAAATTCTTCTCTGGATAAAGACGCATACGAAACCATGCTGAAAGATATTCTGAAAAGCAATGACTCAAGAGGAAATGTAAACTACAAGAATTACAGTCTCAGGTATTTAAAGGTTCCCAAACATTACGGCTTCATGGTGGTTTTCCTTGAAAGAACCTCAGACAATGAAATACTTCACCAATTGATCATAATATCCATAATCGTCTGCATAATAAGTCTTGTACTGGTATTCATCATAAGCCTGTTTCTCGCCAACGTATCCTTGAAGCCAATTATAGATGCCTGGAAAAAGCAACAGGCTTTCGTGGCAGATGCATCCCATGAACTTCGCACACCTCTGGCGGTCATAACCACAAATCTGGATATAGTTCTTGGAAACAGAAGTGAAACCGTAGAAGATCAGAGCAAGTGGCTTGGAAATATAAAGCTGGAAACAACCCGGATGACTAAACTCATAGAGGATCTGCTCTACCTTGCCAGATCCGATTCTTACCAGAAGGCATTGATTTTCTCCCGTTTTGATCTCAGCAGTGCAGTAACTCAGTCAATAATTCCTTTTGAAGCTGTAGCCATAAAACAGGGGATATCCATGACATCTAATATTGAACCTGGAATAAATTTCTCGGGAAATGAGGGCCGTATTAAACAGCTCATGGCAATTTTAATTCACAATGCCATTAAACATACTCCCTCTGGAAAATCCATCAGGGTAAACCTGTGCAGATTAAAAAACAAGATTCAAATAACTGTACAGGACACGGGAGAGGGCATAGCCCCGGAACATATAAATAAAATATTCGACAGATTCTATAAAGTGGATAAGGTCAGAACAAGGGCCAGTGGAAATTTCGGTCTGGGGCTTTCCATCGGGAAATCCATAGTCAGAGAACACCATGGAAATATAAGTGTGTCCAGTACACTGGGCAAAGGTTCTACCTTCAAGGTGATTTTACCCTGCTAATTAATAGGGACTGACCCCCTCCCATTTTATGGGAGGGGGTCAGTCCCTTACTTGTACTAGAAAACTTTTTATTCCACTTTATGGAATGGGGTCAGTCCCCTGCTTGTACTAGAGCTGTCTTGTTCTTATTTGTCAAAAGACTTACTATGAGTAAAACTACGGTGTTTGCCACCAATGCCACAAATCCTGCATTCCACCCATGGAAAGGATCCATCTTGTTGAGCATCAGGTAGAATACCAAAAATTCTCCCACTATAATACCTGCAAAGGCACCCTGCTTTGTTACACCTTTCTTCCAGAACAATGAAAGCACCACAATAGGGAAGAATTGTGTAACTCCAGAATAACCGGTAAGCAGTAAATTAACAAGCATATTTGGCATGAATATTGCCATTATCAGCGAAATAAATGTCAATACTATAACCACGGACTTTGACAACCTATTGATAAACTGACTGTCTGCATTTTTACCTATAGTCGCCCCGTAAATGTTGTGGGAGATCAGTACGGACGATGCAAGCAGCAGATCCGCTGCAGGCACCATTGAAGCAAGTGCACCGGCACCTCCGATTATTCCAACTGCCCAGCCCGGAAAAGTCTTCAACGAAAGTGATATAAATGCCATATCACCAGTTTTTAAACCGGGAATTACCATAAATGCAGCAAATCCAACTAACATTGGGAATATTAAACATAATGAATACAATGGCAGAAAAACTGCATTATGTTTCAGCACTTTAGGATCTTTGGCACTGAAACTATCTGCAAAAATATGAGGCCACATGTAAAATCCCATGGAGGTCAATAAAACCGTGGTCATAAACCAGGATACTCCCATGGTCTTCGTACCGCCCGGCAGAGTTAAAAAACCCGGATTTGCAGAATTTAAACTATGAAACATACCGGATATACTTCCAAAATAATGTACCGGTATGTAGATACCAAATACAACCATAGCCACAGCCATAATTATGTCTTTTATTACCGCAGTGGATGCGACACCTTTAAGTCCGCTTATATATACAAAGGCAGCCACCAAGATAAAAGCAATAACCATGGCTGTAACTCTTCCCACCACCCCTGAAGAAGCCGCCTGAATTATAATTCCAAGAGCTGTAATTTGAAGCTGCAAATACGGAAGAACAAAAATTATTCCTATTATGGCTACAAGTATTCCTAAAGATTTGCTGTTGTATTTATAGCTTATAAAATCAGCTTGTGACAAAAACTTGTGTTTCTGACCTTCTCTGGAAATTGCGGGCAGTATATAATAAGAAATAAGAAATGCCAGTCCGCTGTAAGCCAGTATATAAAAAGTAGGACCACCCTTGGTATATGCCCATCCACTTGCCCCTAAAAATGCAAAGGAAGTGTATATTTCTCCCGCCAGAACAAACCAATTCAAAAATCTTCCAAAGCTACGTCCTCCAACTGCCCATCCTTCCAAATCCAATTTTTCCCTGGTCCCTGGTATAATTCCGATTATCACAGTAGCTATGATGAAAATAAAAATTATAGCCAGTACTTGTACAGTATTTCCCATTTTGAAATTTCTCCTCTCATTAAAAATGTCATTGATTCTTTTTGTCTAAATTTTCATTTTTAAAATCCAGATGATACATGACGGCAATACATATGGTGGCAACAAATACTCCCATAAGCTCCCAAAATGCCAAAAACGGCAGTCCCAGTACAAATGGATCCACCCTGTTTACAAAAGGTATTGCAAATACCGACCATATAAATGGTATTATAAAAAGAATAACTTTAATTAATTTCATAAAACTCACCTTCTTTTATTAAATATTTATGAATATGACTTTTTTATTTTTCACCACTAAGGTATAATATAAACACCACGTAATATAAAATACCTTAGGGAGTTTTACATACAAAAAAGGAATGTTTCCAATTAGATAAAGATCAAATTGGAAACTAAAGGTAAAATACTGACAATATTTTATCTTGCCCTTTTAACTCTCTATGATCTAATTACATTTCATTCTAGAATTTTTCAAGCAATTTTAAAGCTGCATTGCTCATAACTTCCATTCCATAGCAGAGTGCCTTCTCATCTATGTCATATTTAGGATGATGCTGAGGATATATTATTCCTTTTTCACGATTTCCCACACCTACAAAAATAAAGCATCCCGGTATCTTCTGCAAATAATATGAAAAATCTTCACTGCTCATAAAAGGATTTATAGGATGGGCTTTATCACCTATTATTTCCCTTCCAGCTTTCAGCACAATGTCTGTAACCTGTGGATCATTGTCCACTACATAAGTACAAACATTCTTTTTAATATGACAATGAGCTCCTGTCATCTCACTTATGTGTTCCACAATTTTTTTGATGTGTATGAAAACCTGCTTACGAATTTCCTCATCCAATGTTCTGATAGTACCCTTCAATACTGCCTTTCCTGCTATGGCATTGTATACACGCCCTGAATTAAAAACACCAACTGATACAACTGCCTGTTTCATAGGATCTACGTCCCTTCCCACAATTGTATTCAATGCCACTACAACTTCAGAAGCCGTAAGTATGGAGTCTATTGTCTGCTGCGGCATAGAGGCATGTCCTGCTTTACCCTCGATACTTATTTCAAATTCATCACTTGCACCCATCATAGGTCCGGATGATATTCCCACAGTTCCGATTTTAAGAGGCTGCCATAAATGTGCCCCTATAACAGCATCTACTCCGTCCAGTCCACCGTCTTTTATAATGGCGTCTGCTCCGGAACCATCACTTACTTCTTCCTCACTGGGCTGGAATATGAACCTGATATTTCCCTTGATTTTATCACGCACTTCATATAAAATTTTTGCAACTCCAAGAAGCATGGATATATGTCCATCATGTCCACATGCATGACATGCACCTGGATTTTGGGATTGATATGGTTTGCCGCATTCATCATCTATGGCAAGTGCATCAATATCTGCACGAATTGCTATGGTTTTTCCCGGTTTACCGCCCTTTAAATCTGCAATTACACCAGTTCCGCCGGCTTTTCTGATATCCAGTTCCTTCAACGTACCCAATATTTCAATGATCTTTTTCTGAGTGTTAAATTCCCTTTTGCTGATTTCAGGATGCATGTGAAAATATCTCCTAAACTCCACTACCTCGGGATAATATTTTTCAGCCAATTCCTTTAAATCTCCAACATCTTCTACTTGTACTGTATTCATAAAAAAACCTCCTAATTCATTTAACCTTATCAGGTAATGTTAAATTAACCTTTTTTACTGTAGAAAGTACGATTATTGCTTTAACTCTTTCTATTCCATCAATATATTTTATTCTGTGGAGAATTTTTTGAAGAGTTTCTGTATCCCTGGTAACAACTTTGAGCATGAAATCAAAATCGCCTACAAGGTAACTATATTCTACAATTTCATCTTCATTTTCAATTATCTTTATAAATTTATCCGTAAAAACCGGATCCTTCAAGCTCACAAATAATATGGAAGTTAGATTCTTGTTGAATTTTTTATTGTTTACAATTATTGTATATTTTTTAATCACACCTGAATTATATAATTTTTTCAATCTATCGCTTACAGCAGGTATAGATAAATTTATAATATTACTGATCTCTGAAATTGAAATTCTGGCATTTTTCTGCAATAATTTTAATATCCTGATATCAATATTGTCCATATTAAAAAACCTCTCCGCAATCTATAAGATAGATTATATCCCTTATACCAAGTTGATTAAATACGATCCAACTAATTGCATAAAAATTAATGTATTTTATTCTTATATCCTTAATTTTTTAACAATTTATAAACATATACAGCGTTAATTTTAAAATTTTAATGCATTTACTTTACAACAGCACATTCGTAAATGACAGTTTATTATTTATGAATATAATAATTTAATATTTTATCAATTATTTATCTGAATATTTAATAAAACTCTACTAATTATATTCAGAAAATACTTGTAAATTATTATCATCCAGGTGTCTGCCCATTACATAAGCCATAGCTCTGAAAGTATCCAGAGAAGTTATAACTTCTATATTTCTTTCCACCGCTGCCCTTCTTATATGAAACCCATCCCTGGTGGAATCATTTCCTTTAGTAGGTGTATTTATTACCATATCAACTTCTTCATTTTTAATGATATCTATTATATTAGGATTTATTTCATGCATTTTTCTCACTTCTTTTACTTCAATTCCATTATTTCTTAAAAGCTCTGCTGTATTTTTAGTAGCCATAAATTTAATACCCATTTTATGGATTTCTCTTGCTATGGGCAAAAATTCTTCTTTATCATGATCTCCTATGGTTGCAAGTATGATTCCTTTTTTCATACTGGAAAACATTCCTGCAGCTATAAATCCTTTGTAAAGTGCTCCTGTAAGAGTGGTTGACACTCCCAGCACCTCACCTGTGGATCTCATTTCAGGTCCCAGAGAAACCTCCACGTTTGGGAGTTTCTGCGTAGAAAACACAGGAACTTTTACAGCTACTATATCCGGCTCCTTTGAGATACCCACTCCATATCCAATATCCAAAAGTTTTTCACCCAGAGTAACCCTGGTTGCAATGTCAACTATAGGAACTCCGCTCACCTTGCTTATATAGGGAACCGTTCTTGAAGCTCTCGGGTTTACTTCTATTACATAGAGATTTCCCTTGTATTCTATAAACTGTATATTTATCATTCCCTTTATACCTATGCCAAGTGCAAGTTTCACGGTATAGTCCAGTATTTTTTTCTTCATTTCATCACTTATGTTCTGGCTTGGATACATGGTTATACTGTCTCCGGAATGAACTCCTGCCCTTTCAAGATGTTCCATAATTCCCGGTACCAGCACATTTTCTCCATCACATATGGCATCTACTTCTATTTCTCTTCCCATAAGATATTTGTCTATCAGTATGGGATTCTTTTTATCTTTTCTAAAAGCCATGGACAGATAATAGGAAAGCTCCTTTTCATCATAAGTTATTTCCATGCCCTGCCCTCCAAGTACATAAGAAGGCCTTACCAGGACCGGAAATCCAACTCTCTGTGCCTCTTCAATACCTTCCTCTACAGACCATACACCTTTTCCTCTGGGTCTCTGGATATCCAATTTCTGCAGCAGCAGGTCAAATTTTTTCCTGTCTTCTGCCACATCTATCTGATCTGCAGTAGTACCCAAAGTTATTATTCCCTTTTCCTTTAAAAATTCTGCCAGTTTTATGGCAGTTTCTCCTCCGAACTGCAGTATCACTCCATAGGGTTTTTCCTTATCCAGTATGCTGAGCACATCCTCTTCCGTTATAGGCTCAAAGTAAAGCTTATCTGAAATATCAAAATCCGTGCTCACGGTTTCAGGATTATTATTTATTATTATAGTTTCTATATTTAGCTTTTTAAGAGTTTTTATACAGTGTACTGAAGCATAGTCAAATTCTATGCCCTGACCTATCCTGATTGGACCGGAGCCTATTACCACAACTTTCCTGCCGGAGGAAACCTGAACTTCATCATACTTTTCGTAGGTAGAATAGTAGTAAGGTGAAAGAGCTTCAAATTCACCTGCACAGGTATCCACCATTTTATAGGAAGGAGTTATGTTCCATATTCTCCTGAGCCTGTAGATTTCATCTGGTGAAACCACAAGCATATCCGCTATTCCCTTGTCAGAAAATCCCTTTCTTTTAAGCACTGCCAGCCGCTGCTTGTTTAGATCTCCTATACTGCCGGATTTCAATTTTTCCTCTTCATCTATTATCCATTTGAATTTTCGTATAAAAAACATATCCATACCGGTGAGTTCTGCTAACTTTTCCATTTTATATTTCCGTCTTAAAAGTTCCGCCAGTGCAAATATCCTTTCATCATCAGGATATTTTATACTGTCTTTAAGCTGTTCCATGGTAAAACTTTTAAATTTCTTATAGTCCAGAGAATAGGCTCCCAGTTCAAGAGATCTTATTCCCTTTAGAAAAGCAGCTTCAAAATTACTGCCTATTGCCATTATTTCACCTGTGGCCATCATCTTAGTTCCAAGTTCCCTGTCTGCACTTTCAAATTTGTCAAAAGGCCATTTTGGTATTTTTATAACCACATAATCCAGAGAAGGCTCGAAGCAGGCATAGGTTTTCCTGGTAACTGCATTTTTTATTTCATCCAGATTATATCCAAGAGCTATTTTGGCTGCCACTTTTGCAATGGGATACCCTGTGGCCTTGGAAGCAAGAGCAGATGAACGGCTGACCCTGGGGTTTATTTCTATAACCGCATACTGGAGGGAATGTGGATTAAGTGCCAGCTGTACATTGCAGCCGCCTTCTATTTTAACTTCATTTATTATGTCTATGGATGCAGTTCTCAGCATCTGATACTCCTTGTCCGACAGTGTCTGGCTTGGAGCCACCACTATGCTGTCTCCTGTATGAATCCCCACCGGGTCTATATTTTCCATATTGCACACCGTTATGCAATTTCCCGCGGCATCCCTCATGACCTCATACTCTATTTCCTTCCATCCTTTTATGCTCTTTTCCAGCAGTACCTGTCCTATGGAGCTGAGCTCAAGTCCCGATTTCAGTATTATCTCCAATTCCTCTTCAGTTTCTGCTATTCCGCCGCCGGTACCGCCCAAAGTATAGGCAGGTCTGACTATTACAGGATATCCTATTTTATCTGCAAATTTTTTCCCGCTCTCAACATCAGTTATAATTTCACTTTCCACCACGGGCTGGCCTATCCTGTTCATGGCCTCCTTGAACAACTCCCTGTCTTCACCCTTTTTTATGGATTCTATGGAAGTACCTATTATGTTTACGTGGTACTTTTCAAGTATTCCGCCTTCATGCAGTTCCAAGGCAAGATTCAGGGCTGTCTGTCCACCCATACATGCCAGCAGGCTGTCGGGTCTTTCTTTATCTATTATTTTTTCCACAAATTCTACCGTAAGAGGTTCTATATAGACCTTGTCCGCTACCTCCCTGTCCGTCATTATAGTAGCAGGATTGCTGTTTACAAGTATTACCTCGGCTCCCTCTTCTCTCAGTGATTCACAGGCCTGGGTTCCTGAATAATCAAATTCGGCTGCCTGTCCTATGATTATTGGTCCGGATCCTATTACAAGTACTTTTTTAATATCTCTATTTAAAGGCATGATGCCACTCCTTCCTACAATTTACAATTTACAATTAAAAATTTACAATACACAGCTGCCAACTGTTAACTTTCAATTGTCATCTGCCATCTGACTAAAGTGCATACTTCATAAATTCATGAAATATATAGTTGTTGTCCTCCGGTCCAGGACACGCTTCTGGATGAAACTGCACGGAAAATATAGGCAGGGTTTTGTGCTTCATTCCCTCTATAGTACCGTCATTCAGGCTCACGTGGGTTATCTCCATGGTTTCAGGTAACTTGTTCACATAGTAACCATGATTCTGGGAGGTTATCCTGACTTTACCGGTTGTAAGATCTTTTACAGGATGGTTGCACCCCCTGTGGCCAAATTTGAGTTTTGCCGTAGTTCCCCCAAGCGCCAGTGCCAGAAGCTGATGTCCAAGACATATTCCCACAATGGGCTTTTTACCCAGGAGCTTTTTTATATTTTCTATCTCAGACTTCAAATCACCTGGATCTCCCGGTCCATTTGACAAAAATATCAAATCGGGATCAATGGCAAGTATATCTTCCGACTTTGTGTTTGATGGAAACACCGTCACGCTGCATTGTCTGTCTACAAATGCTTTTATCATGCTCTTTTTAATGCCAAAATCCAAAACTGCTATACTTTTCTTTCCTCTTCCCACTGTATACTTTTCCTTTGTACTCACTTCAGATACTGCATCCTTGTTGGAAAAGGATGCAATTGTACTTTTTACAGTATCAAAATCCAGATTTTCCCCGGTTATGATTCCCTTCATAGTACCCCTTGATCTCAATATCTTGGTAAGCTCTCTGGTGTCAATTCCGGAAAGTCCCACAATTTTATTCGTTTCAAGATAGTCATCAAGCTCTATTTCCGATTTGAAATTACTGGAATAATCACATATTTCTCTTACAATGAGGCCTTTCACTTTTGGTGAATCTGATTCCAGATCATTTAAATCAACTCCGTAGTTCCCAATAAGAGGATATGTCATGGTCACTATCTGCCCATAATAGGAAGGATCTGTAAGTATTTCCCCATAACCTGTCATTCCTGTATTAAATACCACTTCACCTGTACTATCCTGCAGATATCCAAAAGCTTCTCCTTGAAATACATCTCCATTTTCCAATATAAGTTTTGCTTTCATAAGTTACCTCCTGTATTTTTACAAGTAAAAATACACTTATTCATCCTTAAAAACAAAATGGCAATAAAAAAATTATTATATGATAATTTTTTTATTGCCATATTTACAAAATTATTCACTTTTTTAAACATATAAAAAAAGTCCATTTTAATACAATCCCTTTCTGGCCTCACAGGACCAATTTAAAGTGTATTTTTCACTCTAAAACTCTATTTGAATTAATTTTAATTAAAATATCAATTTATGTCAAGCCCATAGTTTATATTTATGCAGAAATATATTCCATAATATGCTTGAACATGAAATTAATTAGTAATATAATAGTCATTGTTTCTATCCAAACAATATCTATACGAACTATAATTAAAAGGAGGCAAAAATGAAAAAATTAACTCTATTTTGTTTAATTGCAGTAATATTCTTAAGCGGCTGCAGCTCTACAAGCACATCAAATACATCTAACGAGAAAAAAATTCAGCAAAGCTCCAGCACATCCAGCACACAATTTTTAATGGGTGGCAAAATTGCAACAAATGAACAGGCAGACATAGCTTCCAAAATTTCAGCCAGAGTTTCCGAAATATCCGTGGATCTGGGCTCAAAAGTAAAAGAGGGAGATGTGATTATCAAACTGGATACAACAGATCTGCAGGGTCAGGTTGACCAGGCCAAGGCAGCAGTGGACACCGCAAATGCAAATCTTGCCAACGCCCAGAACAGCACCCGCCCTGAACAAATGGCACAGGCCCAGGCCTCTGTAGACAGTGCCTCTGAAAATTATAACACCGTCAAAAAGAACTATGATCGTGTACAAGCATTGGTGGCTGCCGGAGCAGAAACTCAGCAAAATTTGGATTCTTTAAACCAGCAGCTTTCAGCTGCGCAGGCACAATATAAAACCGCCCAGGAACAGCTGGAGCTGCTGAAAAACGGGCCTACAGAATCCAGCATAAATGTGTACAAGGCTCAGGTAAATCAGTCCGAGGCTGCTCTAAAAACTGCACAGACAGCTCTCAGCAATGCAGCCATAACTTCTCCTATCTCCGGGGTGGTAAACATGAAAAAAATAAACGTAGGAGATACAGTTACCCCGGGGACAGCCCTTCTTTCCATAATTAATTCCAGCAACCTGTATATAAATGCCTATGCACCATTTGAAATTGTAGCCCAGCTCAGGGAAGGTGAAGAGGTAGTGGTAAGAGTATCTGACTTACCGGATAAAGAATTCAGAGGTAAAATATCCGTCATAAATTCAAACCTGGATTCTGAAACAAGAGATACACTTGTAAAAGTAGCTCTTGTCGACAGTGACTCCCGTTTAAAGCCTGGAATGTTTGCAGAAATAGGATTAAAAAAACAATAAAGGAAGGTATTTTAAAATATGAAAGAAAAACGAAAGGTGCTAATTATATCTATATTGATAATCATAGCTGCAGCACTTGGCAGCATAGGATTTTATTACTGGTATGAAAATACCTATTATGTTTCAACAGACGATGCAAGAGTAGATGCAGATTTAGTCAATGTGACCCCCCAGATCAGCGGGAAACTATTGGAATCCAATATAGAGGAAGGAGATACGGTTATAAAAAATCAGATACTGGCCCGTCAGGAGATGACAAACATTCCGGATTCAGATATAGATGAATCCCTTATAAGATCACCCATCAACGGTATAGTGGTCAAAAAACAGGGAACTATAGGTGAAATCTGGTCCCCAGGTCAAACTCTGGCCACACTGATAGATCCGAATAAGCTGTACATATCCGCCAACATAGAGGAGACCAAGCTGGGGAAAATAAGAATAGGACAGAAGGTTACAATTACCATAGATGAATATGGCTCAAAAAAATTTACAGGTAAAGTCAAGTCCATAGGAGAAGCAGCTCAATCTGCTCTGTCAATCCTTCCATCCACCACCAGCGGCACTTTTACAAAAGTAGTGCAGAGAATACCTATAAAAATTTCACTTGATAAATTCAATAACAAGATACTTCCAGGTACCAATGCTGTTGTAAAAATTCACATCAAGTAATGAGGTGATGTATAATGGAAGAAAACAATAATGATTCCCTGTACAGCTGGATGGCATTAATCGTAGTAGTAATAGGCACCTTTATGTCCATACTCGACAGCAGTATAGTAAATATAGCTATTCCGAAGATGATGGCGGTTTTTGGAGTGTCCATGAGTGATTCAAAATGGATACTCACTGCATATACCCTGGCACTTGGAGCAATAATACCCCTGACTGGATATTTACAGGATTTATTTGGCTCCAAAAAAATATATATGTTTGCATTATCCATGTTTACTGCCGGCTCCATGCTGTGTGGATTTTCCTGGAGCAACACTTCCATGATATGTTTTCGTGTTATCCAGGCTATTGGCGGAGGTATGATAATGCCGGTGGGAATGTCCATGATTTATGAGATATTTCCAAGAGACAAAATAGGCCTGGCTCTTGGAGTGTGGGGAATAGCCGCCATGGCAGCACCTTCAATAGGACCTACGCTGGGAGGATATATTATTGAAAAGATGGACTGGAGGCTTATCTTCAACATAAATGTTCCCATAGGAATAATAGGTGTGATACTGGCAGCCATTCTTCTGAAAGATTCAGGAAATAGAAATCACAAGCCCTTTGACATAATTGGATTTTTATCCTCCACTATAGGCATAGTGAGTATATTATATGTTTTAGGGGAGTGGACCTCAATTGACTGGACCAAAATGAGATATACTATGTTTCTTGTTCTTGGATGTCTCAGTATGATACTGTTTACAGTTAATGAGCTCACCCACCCGGATCCTCTGCTGGATCTCCGTATTTTCAAGCTCACTGATTTTACTCTCAGCCAGATTGTAATTTCCGTGTTATCCCTGGCACTTATGGGCGGTATGTACGTTGTCCCGCTGTTTTTACAAAATATAAGAGGATATACTGCAATGGATACAGGACTTATCATGCTGCCTGCTGCCCTTGTCATGGGTCTTTTTATGCCTATAAGCGGAAATTTATTCGACAAAATTGGTGCAAAACCAATTGCAGCACCAGGTATTGTAATTCTAGGCATAAGTTCCTATCATCTGTCCACTTTGATCAACATAAATTCTACAAAGGAGTCCATAATCCTGGCCTTATGCCTGAGATCTGTTGGAATAGGCCTTGCAATGATGCCAATCAACACCGCGGGCATGAATGTGGTTCCCCAAAATCTCATAGGAAAGGCTTCCGCTATTTCCAACACCATAAGACAGATAACGGGTTCCATCAGTATAACCATAATGTCCACAATCATACAGAGTAAGACCAATTATAATTACCTAAAGTTATCAGAGCAGGTTAATGTTTACAACAATGTCTCCAATAATACCATAAGTGAATTGACTAAAGCATATATGCAGAGCGGTCAGTCACAATCATCGGCTAAATACTCGGCAATATCCTACATAGCCAAAATGATACAGGGTCAAGCCACCTTAGATGCCATGGCCTATGCTCTTGCTGTAACTTCCGCCGTAGTGGTGCTTGCTGTAATACTGGTCTTAATGATGAAAGACAAAAAAATTCCTAAAAATACAAATAATGAAGGAGAAATGATAAAATATGAAGGAGGAATTAATAGAAAAACAATCGGATGAGATAATAAGGCTTTTTAAAAGTATTCATACCGTGATGGGATGCAAATTACAGAGCTTTGCAAAACGCTACGGCTTTACAGCTCCTCAAATTGCAGTTATATTCCATTTGTATAAGGCGCCTGGTATTACCCTCAATGAACTGAGCAGCCATCTTATGCTCACAAAAAGCACCGTATCAGGCATAGTAACACGTTTGGTAAATCAAGGAGTGGTGATACGGGAAATACCCAAAGCCAACAGGAGGACCATAAGGCTGTCCATTTCTGAAGATTTTAAAAAACATAATGATATATTAAATATGAAGAAGGCCCTCATTTCCGGCTGCATATCGGATATTATCAGAAATATGGACCCGGATAAAGTAGAAGAATTTATTAAGGCATTAAAAAACTTCACATATTTATTGAACAAGCACAGTCCCAAATGATTTTGTATGTGATCAATTTTGTAATTGATCACATATCTATATTTAGAACTAATCTCCATAATTGGTTTCTATAATATCGTAAACATGCTGTACAAGTATATTGACAAAATTAAAGTAAAGCAATATAATAAACTTCAATAAACTAAAAGCAAGATTTTCTTATTTCAAATGTTTATTCGGATCTAAAGGAACTCTTTAGCATATACACTCATATACTAATGCTAAAACTTTACTATCTCTACAGAATATTTTCTTAAAATTTATAAGGTACTTTTTTAATATTATTTAGAATTCATACATATGTAATGTTATTACCAAATACATAATAATCATTCATCCTGCGTAAGTATTTAAATATAAATTAGGGAGGAGAGGTGACTATGAATTTTAAGGAAATAATAGAAAAAGATAGAGAAGTTCGAAAAAAGCATGAGTTTGAGGGTACTTTTCTTGAATATCTTCAAATCGTAAAAGATAATCCCCAGATAGTAAAATTGGCTCATAAAAGAATGTACGACATTATAATAAGCAAAGGCTTTGAAGTATTGAAGCCTGAAGAAAATCCAAGAATCAAAAAATTATATGGCAATGAATCAATCAGAAAATACAATTTTTTTAAAGATGAGTTTTTTGGAATTGACAAGGTACTAATGAAGCTTGTAAATTATTTTCATTCTGCAGCGATGAGGGGTGAAGAATCAAGGCAGGTACTTTATCTGGTGGGTCCAGTTGGAGCAGGTAAATCCTCTTTGGTAGACTCAATTAAAAAGGCACTGGAAACTTCAGAACCCATCTACTCTCTGAAGGGCTGCCCTATGAGGGAAGAGCCCCTGCACCTTATACCAAATCATTTGAAACCTGATTTTGAAAAAATGCTGGGTGTAGAGATCGAAGGAGATCTGTGCCCTGTATGCAAATACAGATTAAAACATGATTATAAGGGAGAATATGAAAAATTTCCTGTGGTAACCAACGATTTTTCCATTCGATCAAGAAAAGGTATTGGAGTAGTACCTCCAGTTGATCCAAATAACCAGGATACGTCAGTTCTCACAGGTTCCATTGATATATCAAAAATGGATATGTATCCGGAAGATGATCCAAGGATATTTTCATTAAACGGTGCATTCAATGTTGGAAATAGAGGACTTGTAGAATTCATAGAAGTTTTTAAAAATGATGTGGAGTATCTGCACACAATTATCACGGCTACTCAGGAGAAATCTATTCCATCTCCAGGAAAGGGTTCAATGATCTATTTTGATGGAATTATTTTAGCTCATTCCAATGAATCGGAGTGGAATAAATTCAAATCCGACCACACCAATGAAGCAATACTGGATAGAATAGTAAAGATTGAAGTACCCTATTGTATGGAATTAAATGAAGAAGTGAAGATATATAAAAAAATACTCGGCAAGAGCCAATTCAACGCCCATATAGCCCCCCACACTATTGAAACTGCAGCCATGTTTGCAATTCTCTCCAGACTTTCACCTTCAAACAAGGTGGATCCTATTACAAAATTGAGAATTTACAATGGAGAGGATATAGTTGAAAAGGGAAGCACCAAAAAAATCGACTTTTCGGAATTAAAGGAAGAAGCAGGCATGAGGGAAGGTATGACTGGAATCTCCACAAGATTTATAATCAAGGCTTTAGACGATGCCCTTTCCAATTCCGAATACAACTGCATAAACCCGTTGAGTGTAATGGAGAGTCTGATAAAGTCGGTAAAGGATCTTGATATAGCCGAGGATGATAAGAAGAGATATTTGACATTCCTAAAGGATTCTATAAGAAAAGAATACAACAAGATACTTGAGAAGGAAGTAACCAAGGCATTTATACACAGCTTCAAGGAACAGGCTGAAAGTCTTTTCGACAATTACCTGGATCACGCTGAAGCCTATGTAAATAGAAACAAGATAAAAGATCGCTCTACAGGTGAAGAGCTGGAGCCGGATGAAGTGTTCATGAGGTCCATAGAGGAGCACATAGGCATTTCTGAAAGTTCTGCAAAAGGGTTCAGAACAGATGTCACTTCATATATGTTCTACGTTATAAGAAATGGTGGCAAAATCGACTATACTTCCTATGAACCCCTGAAAGAGGCCATTGAGAAAAAGCTCACCACATCTGTAAAAGAACTGTCGAGAATTATAACCAAATCCAAAGTAAGGGACAAGGAACAGGACGAAAAATACAATTCCATGGTAGAGGAAATGAAGGCAAACGGATACTGCGATCACTGCTGTGATGTTATTTTGAAATACGCTGCCAACAATTTGTGGAAGGATTGATCTTATGGCTATTTTCAGAGAATTCGATACGGCTCATCACGATAGATCCCTGGAGGACAGAAGACGTCACAGACAGCTGGTGGAAAAATCAATTAAAGACAATCTGGCAGATATAATATCCGAAGAAAGCATTATAGGTCAGAGCAAGAATAAAAAAATTAAGATTCCCATAAAAGGCATTAAAGAATATCAATTTATATATGGAGACAACAGTCCTGGTGTTGGAAGCGGCAATGGCTCCCAGAAAAGAGGAGACAAAATTGGAAAAGCTTCCGGGAAAAAAGGTTCTGGATCCGGAAACAAAGGTGCCGGAAATGAAGAAGGGGAAGATATTTACGAAACAGAAATAACCATAGAGGATCTCATAAATTATCTTCTGGAGGATTTGGAGCTTCCACTCATGGAAAAGAAAAAATATTCTGATCTGTTGTCAAAGTATTCTCTGAAAAAATCAGGTTATCAAAAAAATGGCATAAATCCAAGACTGGCTAAAAAAAGGACTGTCATCGAAAAGCTTAAAAGACAGCAGAATATAAAAAGGGACCTCAAAGAAGCGGAGGAAGAACTTCCGGATATGAAAATACAGGAATATAAAGAGAGGAAGTCAAAATTTCACTTCAGACAGGACGATCTAAGATATTTCAGAGTTAAAAACAAGCCAAAACGGGAATTAAATGCAGCTGTCATCTGTGTAATGGATACTTCAGGCTCCATGGACAGTACTAGAAAATTTTTGGCAAGATCTTTTTTCTTCATCCTGTATCAATTTGTAAGAATGAAATACAGCAATGTGGAAGTAAAATTCATAGCTCATTCCACTACAGCCAAAGTGGTTACGGAAAATGAATTTTTCCACAAGGTGGAATCAGGAGGAACCTATATATCCAGCGGCCTGCAGAAGGCCCTGGAGGTAATTGAAGAAAATTACAATCCTGCTTACTGGAACGTATACACCTTCTATGTGAGCGATGGTGACAACTGGAGTGAGGACAATGAAAGAGCTTTAAAATCCGGAGGGTCACTGTGTGAAATATGCAATCTCTTCAGCTATGCGGAAATCATGCCCAGCTCCTACGGCAGTAATATAAAAAGGATTTTTGAGGATGGAATAAAGAACAAAAATTTTGCAGTGGTCACCATAAATGAAAAACGGGATTTATGGAAATCCCTGAAGAAAATACTGCAAAAAGATGTGGAAGGAAGGTGATTTCCTTGGAATATACAAGTATGGATTTAAGAAACTGGTGTGATATTATAGAAAATGCCTCCAGAAAGGCAGGACTTGACTTTTATCCTCAGGAATTTGAGATTGTAGATTACAAGGATATGATAGGTTATGAGGCCTATTCAGGCATGCCTTCCCGATATCCTCACTGGAGCTTTGGGAAGTCCTACGACAAGGCGGATTCACTTTACAAATACAATATTTCGGGTCTTCCCTATGAAATGGTGATAAATTCAAATCCCTGCCTTGCCTATTTGATGAAGGACAACAGCCTGCTGCTGCAGATTCTGACCATGGCCCACGTGTACGGCCACAATGATTTCTTTAAAAACAACCGGCTATTTAAGGAAGGCACCCGGGCATCCTACACTATTGAAATGTTCAAAAACAATGCGGACATGATAAGAGAATATGTGAATGATCCAAGCATAGGATATAATGGCGTGGAAAAAATTCTAAATTCAGCCCATTCCATAAGATTCCAAGCTAATAGAACCATCGGCATGGCAAAACCTAAAGATGACGCCGAGGAACCCAAGGATGATCTGATAGCTTTTATTGTAAAACATGGTGATCTGGAGGAATGGCAGAAAAATGTGTTAAATATAGTGAGAGCGGAAACCGCATATTTTTTACCGCAGATTGAAACAAAAATTATGAATGAAGGCTGGGCCAGCTACTGGCACTATAAAACTTTAAACCAGCTGGATCTATCACCTTCCCTTCATCTTGAATTCATAAAGAGGCACAATGATGTCATAACACCTCTTGTAGGAATGATAAATCCATATTATCTTGGTTTCAAAATGTTTCAGGATCTGGAAAAAAGATATGGAATGGATAAAATATTTGAAGTAAGGGCTCTGGAAAGAGATGAGTCTTTTATAAGGAGATATTTGACAGAAGAATTGTGCAACGAGATGAACCTATTTCAGTACGCAGAAAAAGGCAGCAATTATGTTGTAGAGGAGATTTCAGACCACAGCGGGTGGACCAAAATCAGAAGCACCCTGTGCAGCACCTGCGGTATCAACATGATACCAAATATTGTGGTTGATGATATATCAAAAAAAGACAATACACTTGTATTAAGGCATATTTACGAGGGAAGGGAATTGAATTCAACTTATATGGAGGCAACTTTAAAACACATTTTTGATCTATGGAAATATCCCGTGGAGTTAAACACCGTTATAGACAAGAATAAAACAAAAGTATGCTGTGAAGAGAGTAAAAAAATCTCCTATACAACTTTACGGTAGGTTTGAAACTAAGAGGATAGGAAATGATTTTAAACATCATTTCCTATCTTTATTTTGTATTAAATTGAAGAAATCTGGCCACACCATCGTCATTATTTGAATCTATAATATCTGTTGCCAAATCCTTCAGCTGCTTATATGCATTTTTTACTGCATACTTTTCATCTGCAATTCTAAAAAGGGATTCATCATTTAAATTATCCCCAAAACAAATCATTTTATCTATTTTAAGGTATTTCTTTAAAAATTCAGCCGCCCAGCTTTTATTTCCACGGCTGTTTGTGACCTCCAGCCAGAAAAACCCCTTTGAATATATTTCTTCAGTATAGTGACAGCTTGCATCCAGGTTGCTTTTAAAGAGCTGATAAGTTTTGTCCAAACGCCCTTTTTCCTCTATGGCAAATATATTTATTACATTGTAATCCACAGGCACTGAATAATTGTCCACCAGAGTAAGTCTCTTATCCCTGGATGCTCTTCTAAAGTTTGTGTATATTTCCTGCCCTCTGTTGAATACCCCCTTGTAGAATATTTTTTTATTTCCCTTTGAGTCCACAGACGATACAAAGGGATATACATGCCTGGATTCATAATAATCCAAAATAAATTTTACAGAACTTCTATCCAGATAGTTCTCAACAATATTCTCACCTGAAACAGGGTCATACACAAATACGCCATTATTTAAAATCATGGGCAGATTTAAATTCAATGGCCTCAGTACATCATGGCAGGCTTCATAGGATCTCGCTGTAGCAACAGTAAACTTCATCCCGGAAGCTATGAGATCATTTATAATTGCAGCTGAATTTTTGCTTATAATCCGTTTTGAATTCAATAAAGTACCATCTAAATCTGAAATGTATAGCTTCAAAATTTTCCTCCATTTTTCTTAAACTATTTACAGTAATATTGCTGCTAATTTTTATTCTGCCATTATAGCATTGGATTAAATCCTTACAGTTCACAATCTGCGGTTAATTGTCCTCTACCGGCACAGGCCAGGATGGTTCTCTGCCGCTTAGTACTTCATGTACGCCAATGGCAGAATGAAGAGACATCCTCTTTATGGCTTCCCTGGTGTGAGCTGCAGTATGAGGGGTTACAATAACATTGTCAAGTTTTAAAAGCGGATTATCCTTTGACGGAATTTCCCCGGCAAATACATCCACAGCAGCCCCTGCAATTTTTCCATTTATCAGGGCATCCACCAGAGCACTTTCATCCACTATTTCCCCTCTGGCCGTATTTACAAGAAAAGCCCCCGGCTTCATAAGCGAAATTTCTCTCCTGCCTATCATGTGTCTTGTGGATTCATTCAAAGGCACACTTAAACTTACAAAATCTGAATTTGAAAGAAGGTAATCAAGATTATCCGTAAGCTGAACACCTTCCATTTTACCAGATTCGATATGGCGTTTAAAACCTATCACCTTCATTTTAAATCCTCTGTAAGCCATAGAAGCCACAACATTTCCTATACGCCCCATGCCAACAATTCCAAGGACTTTTTCTCTGACATCCGATCCCAAAAAATTTCTTATACCAAAATTCCCATTTTTCAATTCTCTGTCATAGAGAAAAAATCTTTTAGCCAGAGCTACAATAAGGCCCATGGTGTACTCGGCTACTGAATCCTTGTTTGATTCAGGACCATAGGTAACTTGTATTCCTCTCTTTTTTGCAGCTTTTAAATCTACATTGTCAAATCCCACCCCGAACCTGGATATTACTTTTAATTTTGGAGCGGAATTTATTATATTTTCTGTAATAGACGCCATTCTCACCAATATTGCATCACAGTCCCTGACTTCTTTTACAAGAGTTTTTTCATCTATATCTGATGCCATCTTTATTCCATAACCGTATTTTCTGAGATATTCTTTGCCCTCATCATCTATATCTTCAGTTATCAAAACTTTACAGCCCATATTATACCCCCTTTAGAAAATTTACAATTCAAAATTTATTTATGACTTCCCGGGTTATCCTGGACTTTGACCGTGGACAAAAGCCACTGCTTCCCCTCCACAAGTCTGGATATCATCATGCTGGATACTGTATTCCCCGTAGAATTCAGTACAGTAGCCGGTGCATCTATTATAACACTTATAACTGCAATTATGGGAAGCAGTTCTGGCGGAAAATTATATATACTCAATATGAGCATTTCTCCAATCATACCTCCGCTTGGAATAGCTGCCATAACAGCTCCCACTAAAAACGCTACAAAAATTATTGATAATATGGATGAAGGACTTGTCATATTCTTTCCAAAGAGCCCGAACAAAAAAGTAATCTTCATGACTCCGCCAATGACAGACCCATCTTTATGGATATTCGCTCCCATTGGAATTACAGTTTCCGCCACATCCTCCGGTACTCCCATTTTTTTCGTAAATTTCAGATTGACAGGAATGGTGGCCGCACTGGAACAGGTAGCCAGAGCTGTTATGGTAGGCATCATAGCATTTTTCCAGAATACACCTATAGCTCTCTTTCCGCCGGATAAGAAGGCATACAGGGTGAAAACACCAAAATAATAAACCAAAGCTATAATTATATATAAAATGAAGACTCTCAAGTATCCTTGAAGTATCTGACTTCCAAGAGATCCCACCACTGCAGCAAAATAACAGCCAAGACCTATGGGAGCGTAGTACATAACTATATTCACCATTTTCATAGTTACTTCTGAAGCTGCCGCCAGGAATTTTGCAACAGGTTCAGCTTTCTCTCCAAGCAGAGCTGTCGAAATTCCAAAGAGCACTGAAAATACTATGAGCTGAAGCATATTGCTTTTTGAAAGCAGAGATGAAAAATCTGAAACAGTAACAGTATTTACAAGCTGCTCTAAAATTCCGCCCTGCTTAACCTGCTGGGCTGCACCATTCCCATCAGCTACAATCTTTTTCAAGGTACTATAATCTATACCTTCAGCTGGATTTACCGCCAGAGCCCCTATGAATCCAATTATAGAAGCCACAAGTGCTGTGAATATGAATACTAAAAATGTGCCGGCCATAATACTGCCCAGCCTCTTCATACCCTTCATATTGGCTATGGCAGAAGTTACACTGAAAAACACCAGCGGTATTATTATCATAAACATGAGATTTAAAAATAAGTCCCCGAAAGGTTTTAACACTGCAGTTTTCGAACCTCCCAGTATGCCTACAACAGCCCCCAGAACTATGGATCCAAGTAATAAAATGGTGAATTTATAGTTTTTCAAAATCCTTCTCATCAATAATTACCCCCTAAATTTGATTATACTACGAAACTGAAATTCATATATTTTATTATATTCCAATTTTTTGCGATTTTTATTGTTAAAACTGCTTGAAACATTGCAAAAAATGCTGTAGCCTATAGTTAATAATAAATAAGGTGAGATAATCAATGTTAGAAGATAAAAAGATTAAAAGAAAAAGGGGCTATCTTAACAATAATTTCAGAATATTTCATTTGAAGGACAGAAAATCCATTGACTTTGAATTTCACTATCATGATTTCAACAAAATAGTAATTTTTATATCAGGCAGAACTACTTATCTCATAGAAGGCAATTCTTACAGTTTAAAACCCTGGGATATACTTCTTATAAATAATAGAGACATACACAGGGCCTTAATTGATCCTGATAAAACTTACGAGAGAATAATACTCTGGTCAAACCCGGATTTTCTAATAAAGCACAATGACAGCTGCAACCTTCTAAGCTGCTTTGAACTGGCATCAAAACAGCGGTTCAACCTGCTCAGGCTGGAAGGACTTCCTCTTGAAACCATAAAAAGACTTCTATTTGACATGGAAGCTGCGCTTAAAAACAAAGATCTGGGCTATAAAGTACTTCTGGATTCCCTTTTTATACAGCTTATGGTCTATATGAACAGGCTATTTTTAAGTCAAAGGAATCTCAAAGAACTGTCTGATATTAAGTGTGATGAAAATATAGACAGTGTTTTAAACTATATAAACAAAAATTTAAAGGTAAACCTGTCTATAGACAATATTGCCTCCCAATTTTATATGAGCAAGTACTACCTGATGCACAAATTCAGAAAACAAACAGGATATACAATTCACAATTATATACTGCAGAAAAGACTTATCATGTCCAATTTATTGATAAAAAAAGGAAAGAGCATCATGGAAGCTTGTCTAGAATCAGGCTTCAACGATTACTCAAATTTTTCAAGGGCTTTTAAGAAAATGTTTGGTCTTTCTCCCAGGGAATATTATAAAAGTTAGATACAGTTTCATTTATATATCAATTAATGGAAACAATCTGCTTAAACAGTTCTTCCACATTGTGAACAATATAAGCCGCACCTGCATTTTTCAGCTCTTCAACAGAGCCATAGCCATAAGCTACACCTATGCAATCTACTCCATTTTGGGCAGCTCCCAGAGCATCATACCTTCTGTCACCTATCATGACTGCCTTATCAGTATCTTCAATGTCATGTTTATCTATGATATACTTGATTACCTCTCCCTTTTTACCTCTTGTCCCATCCAAACCGCTGCCCACAATATCATCAAAATATTCGCTTAAATTGAAATGATTCAATATCTTTTTTGCAAATACAGTGGGTTTTGAAGTTGCAACCATCAAACTCAAATTTAAATTTTTAAGTTTTTTCAGGAGGTTTTCAATATTTTCATATACTCTGTTTTGAAATATACCTTTTGTTTTAAAATTTTCTCTATAGTATTCCACTGCCTTAATTGCCTGTCCTTCATTAAAATTGTAATACTGCATAAATGAATCTTTCAATGGAGGACCTATGAAATTTTCCAATGAGTTCAAATTTTTTACTGAAATGTGATATTTTCTTAAAGCATACTGTACTGATTTCGTTATGCCTTCTTTGGAATCTGTAAGTGTTCCATCCAAATCAAATAATATATACTTGTATTTCAATCTACTTTCTTCCTTTCTTCACAGCTTCAGATGTTTTACACATATATGATAAGAATAGCAGCTGCTGTTTTCATATTTACACTATGTATTTTATCACATATAATTTTATGAATCCATTAGTTGACAACAATTCCATGTTTCAGTATCATTCAATATAAAAGAATATTTTATATTGCAGAAAGGAGTCATGTTATGGATGTCATTGAAAGAATAAACACAAGAAGAAGTTCCAGATCTTTTACAGACAAAGAAGTTGACCAGGATACGATTCATCAATTAATTACACTGGGGACAAAAGCTGCTACAGGCTCTTACGGTCAACCCTGGGCATTTATAGTTATAAAGGATAAAAGTGAAATGCATTCCCTGTCTCAGGAAATAAAAAAATATTTGCTGGAAAACATAGAAGACTTTCCCTATTTCAAGCAATATGAGAACTGGCTTAAAAATGAGAAATTCGATGTTTTCTATGGTGCACCCTGTGTAATAGCAATTTACGGCAAAACCTCCTCCCATTGGTGTACTTATGATTGTTCTCTGGCCGCAGGAAACATAATGCTTGCCGCAAAAGAATTCGGACTTGGAACCTGCTGGATTGGATTTGCAGAATGTATATTCAATACCTGGAAGTTCAAGATAAAACACAATGTGCCGGATTACTACAAGCTGGTAAGCACGTTGATAGTGGGATATCCAGATGAAAAACCTCAAAAGCCTCCAAAAAGAAAACCTGCAACTATTTTCTATGAAAAATAGACAAAGGGGGACTGACCCCCTTACATTTTTTGTAATGGGGTCAGTCCCCAAGTTTGTCAATCTTTATCTTCATATTGAAGGGCTTTCTTACCCTCATCCCCAGTGCTTATACGTATAACATTCTCTACATTGTATACGAATATCTTTCCGTCACCCATCTCCCCGGTATGAAGCACTTTTTTGGCGGTTTCCACAACTTTATCTACCGGCACTTCACAAACCACTATCTCTATCTTAATTTTAGGCAGTAAATTGATATCCATGGTAAGTCCCCTATAGTACTCTTTATGACCTTTCTGCATCCCGCAGCCAAGAACATTTGTCACAGTCATTCCCGAAATACCGATATCCCCAAGAGCTTTTTTCAATTCATCCAATTTCCCGCTAGAAGTAATAATATCAACTCTACTAAATTTGTCAGCCATTAATTTTACCTCCTTTAACATATAACTATTATGGTATAATTTTATAGTATTCTATTTCAAAAAACCAGTCACCTTAATATAAAAACAATTAACTGTTTAATCCGCCATAACCCTGTTCACCATGTTCTGCAACATCAATTCCCGTTTCCTCAACTTTTTCACTTACTCTTATACTTCCACTTACAGCACTGATTATTTTAACTATGATAAATGTAACCAATGCAGAATAAATTATAGTTGAAACAATGGCTGTAAGCTGAATCAAAACCAGTTTCGGATCTCCATGTATCAAACCATTTGCACCAGCCGAATTTATACCTTTCCATGCAAATATTCCAGTGGCAATTCCTCCCCACATTCCACCAACACCATGACATCCAAAAGCATCCAGAGCATCATCATATCCAAATTTGGTCTTTGCAAATGTAACAGCACTATAGCAGATGACTCCGCCTATAAGTCCAATAAGTATTGATGCCAAAGGGCTTACAAAACCTGCTGCAGGTGTTATGGCTACAAGTCCTGCAAGTACACCACTGCCAACACCAAGAGAAGTTATTTTCTTTCTGTTTATATATTCACAAGTAGCCCAGCTTATGGCTGCAGCTGCTGCAGAAGTATTTGTAGTTATAAAGGCCGTTATTGTAACACTGCTTATACCCAGCGCACTTCCTGCATTAAAACCAAACCATCCAAACCAGAGTAATCCAACTCCAACACATGTAAGTGGAAGATTGCTGGGCTTGCCAACAGTTTTTCTTTTGCCAAGCATCACCGCCAGCACAAGGGCAGATACACCTGAACTTATGTGAACTACGTTACCACCTGCAAAATCCAGAGCTCCAAGAGTTTTAAGCCATCCGCCGTCTCCCCATACCCAATGGGCAATAGGATCATAAACAAAGGTTGACCACAGTATGAGAAATGCAATCCAGGGCAAAAATTTCATTCTTTCTGCCACAGCTCCTGATATAAGTGCAGGTGTTATAAGTGCAAACATCATCTGAAATATCATAAATGCCTCATGCGGAATAGTGGAAGCATAAGTAGGATTAGCTGCAAAACCCACATCCTTTAATCCGGCGAAATTAAATCCGCCCATAAATCCTCCGATATTTGTTCCGAAGGCTATTGTATACCCTATAAGCACCCATTGAATGGATACAATTGCCATAGCTGAGTAGCTGTGAAGTGTACTATTCAAAGTGTTTTTTCCCCTTACCATACCACCATAAAATGAAGCCAATCCTGGAGTCATTACAAGTACCAAAGCTGCACATATAAGTACAAATGTGGTATCTGATCCGCTTATTGCGTTCATAAAAAATACCTCCTCAAATTTAAAATTCAATTAAAATATCATAAACACATATCCCCGGGGTTTTAGAAAAACTTATTTATATAATACTAAGTTTTAATCAAATTATCAATAGCAATGTTAAAAAATTATTAAATTTATTATTTTTATATTTTCACATTATCATATACATTTTTAGGCACAGCAACACATACAATCGTTTCCAAACCACTTTATTGAATCAAAAAAAGATTGGGGACTGACCCCCTTACATTTTTTGTAAGGGGGTCAGTCCCCCGTTTCATCGTTCTATATTTTTCCGGTAATTTTCAAAACAATTTGTGCAATCAAAGTTGCAAAAATGAAGGTTCCGGTATAGACAGTAATAGCTACCACCACTATCTTCCAGCTCAATTCTTTAAAAAGTTTTAAATCTTTTCCAAGAGATAATCCTGCAAAAGCCAGAACCGGTGTTGTAAGAGCAAGCATATTTATTTTATCCAAATACTGTTTATCCAGATAAGCACCATAGGGATTAAGAGGGCATGTAACTAAAACAGCTATTATGGATACCCAAAATACCATGGGCAGATTGACGGGAATGACTTTCTTTATAATAATTCCAGCTAGCGTAATACCTATCAATATGAGCATTCCCACAAGTCCAACCTTTAAAGGCACTTTATCATTTATAGTATTTCCAACAAGGGCAATTATTCCAACTGCCAATAAAATAACAGTTTCCTGAGCTAATTTTTTCATCTTATGCTTCCCCTCTCTTTTTTCTATTTCTGCCAATTCTAGGCTGCAGCCAGTCATATAACTTATTTGCAACTGGTAAAGAGACAAACAAGGTGAAATATATTCCTATTATGGTAGTCAGCAAATTGGAAGCTGCTGAAAAGCTTGCTATCTCCTTGGCTTCCGACGGGAATACAGCTGCAATGGCACCTGAAGCTGCAGCCATCATGCTTCCTGATCCTACGCCTGAACCCATTGCCAGGGCCAGAGGATTAAATATTTTAAGAGATCCCATATAACCTGCAAGAAGTCCAATATAAGCTGCACCAAACAGTGTCCCACAGATATATATTCCCATAACTCCACGACCTTCAGGAGAATCCATACCATATTTTTCTGAAATAATAGCAATATTCGGCTCTCGATCTATTGAAAAAGTAGCACCTACGGCTTCACGGCCAAGTCCTAATAAAATGGCAATCGGAAGTCCCAGAACCACAGTTCCCAGAAAATGGCCAAGTTCCTGGAAGCACAGCGCCCAGCCTGACTCAACCAGTGCAACAATAGAAGGTCCCATAGTAGCACCTATTTTAGCCACAAACAGTATTACAGCAATTCCCATAATTTCATTGGACAAGCTCATCTCCTTATCGGAAATCAGTTTTAATTTGGGCAAACTTATAATAAGTCCCATGACCAGCGCAAAAAGCATGGGCAAAAACACCAGATATCCCGGTCCAACTTTGATTTTTTTTTCGCCGATAAGCTCGGATATTATAACCAGTATAAAAGCCAATATAAAAATTTTAATATATTTTTTTATCATTTTTCACTTTCTCCCGTCACTTTGTTAAATTCATTCAATATCTTTAAGTATTCAGATTTAGACAATTTAGGTTTGAAATTTTTAACTATATCATTTCCTTTTTCCGCACTGTTGACAAGCAAATCAATTATCGTCATAGCAAATAACTTAGCAGGAAGAACACATGCTGCATAATAATCTTCCACATTAAAATCTTTCGCATGAAGACTGCCGCTGACTCCTCCTATATAAGGATGTATGCTCGGTATCAATTGAGATACATCACCCATGTCTGTAGACGCAAAAAAATGTCCCCCCTCTAATACATTACCTGCTGGCAAAAGTGCACTGCAGTTGTCTTTATACATGCCACCTAATACACTGGAACATTCAAGAGGCAAATATCCGGGTATGGTTTTGATAATAGTTTTCGCACCCACTGCATCTCCCCCGGCTTCAAGCGCCCTGTCAACTTTTTTGTTGGTCTCTACCATGGCCTCTATGGTCTTTGCACGGACGTAGCTTTCAATTCTGACATCGTCTGGAATGCTGTTCACCACATCTCCACCCTTTGTGATTATAGGATGAAATCTTACGTAATCTTCATCTTTAAAAGTCTCCCTAAGGGCATTTACACCCATGAGTCCAATAATTGCAGCATTTAATGCATTTACTCCCTGCTCCGGTGCTTCTGCAGCATGAGCTGCCTTTCCTAGATATTGTATAGTTTTTGCCAAAAATCCATTACTGGATTCTCCTATCAATACAGTAGGCTCAGGAGAATTTTTCATGGAATGCATCATCATTGCTATATCTACATCATCAAATTCACCTTGATATATAAGCTCCTGTTTTCCACCTAAGAAATGAATTTTTCCCTGCTGCATGAGTTCCTGTCTGTAAGCAAATTCAATACATTCTTCTGAAGGCACCGCCATAAAAGTCACATTTCCATCCAATTTCTGAGAAATTCCGGATAATTTCAGTCCCAAAGCAGCACCAATTAAAGCTCCCAGCTGCAGATGATGTCCACAGGTATGAGCAGCTCCCGTTTCAGGATCCGCATTTTTGTTTCCTCTGCATATAACTGCATCCAGCTCTCCAAGTACAGCCACATTTATGCCATCGCAATTATCCTTCAATTTTGCCTTTACTCCAGTGATAGCTAGTCTATCTCTATACTTCAGCCCTATTTCATCGAAGATATTTTTCACTTTTTGTGAAGTCTTCTTTTCTTTAAATCCAAGCTCCGGTTCTCTTTCCACAGATTTTGAAAAGTTTATTATCTTTTCAGAGTTGTCATCAATTGTACTGCATACCAGCTGTTTTAATTTCTTGATTTCCTCAGTATCCATATATACCTCCTAAGTTTATTTAAATTTATCCGAACGCTACCATTGCTATACTCCCACACACTCTGTGAAAGCGACTGTCACCAAATCAAATATTTGGGATATCTGCTTTTCTCAAAGTGGGAGATAAGCACTGCTGTGCGCCTGGATAAGGTGATTCTTAGGTTCGCAATGATTTTGCTTATGAGAAAAATCTTTTTCAAGAACCTTAGAAGAGCCAATGCAGGGGTGTAACAGTTCTTAACCTGCCATGTTGTAAAACTGGAAGGTTTTAGAACTGGCAGCCATCGGATAAGTTCTGCTAAGATCCAGGTGGAGAAAAGTATTCATTATTAGCAAACTCTACCTGAGCCAAGAATCACTTGATTTCACATATATATTTGCTATCACATTAATCATAAATTTTAAAATTACATTAGTGCATAATTATCTGAGTGTGATACATATACAATATTTTAAATATGTCCGCCATAATATGAAAATTTACAAATATATATAGGCATATTTTATTACTAAGTAATATTTTTGTCAAAATTTTTATTAAAATAATTAGTAAATGTTAAATTCTTATTTTTATGAATTTTTTCAATTATTAGTGTAAGATAAAAAAAGACATTCAGGCTAAAATCCCGAATGTCTTTTTTGATAGTTTTCAATAGTCCTGATAACTTTTCATTCCTAGACTCTGATATTTGAATTCGACTAGGCAACTTCAAACTGGCTATTGTAGAGGTCTGCATACACTCCGCCCTTTTCAAGAAGTTGGCTGTGACTTCCCTGCTCAACAATATCACCATGATCCATGACAAGTATCAGATCAGCATCACGAATTGTAGATAGGCGGTGGGCAATTATAAAACTTGTACGCCCTTTCATAAGATTATCCATAGCCTTTTGAATCTGCAGCTCCGTACGGGTATCCACGGAACTTGTAGCTTCATCCAGAATAAGTATCTTAGGATTTGCAAGTATTGCCCTTGCAATGGTAAGCAGCTGCTTCTGGCCCTGGGACACATTTGAAGTCTCTTCATTCAATATCATATTATATCCATCAGGCAGTGTGTGTACAAAACTGTCCACATGAGCTGCCTTTGCAGCTGCAACAACTTCCTCATCAGTTGCATCAAGACGCCCATAACGAATGTTTTCCATTATGCTCCCATTGTAAAGCCATGCATCCTGGAGTACCATACCGAACATGGATCTGAGATCCTTCCTGGTAAAGTCCCTTATATCATGGCCGTCTACAAGTATCTGACCTGCATTTATATCATAAAAACGCATGAGAAGTTTTATGATTGTTGTTTTTCCAGCCCCGGTAGGACCTACAATGGCAATTCTCTGACCGGGCTTAACAGAAGCTGAAAAGTTATTTATGATAATTTTGTCAGGATCGTACCCAAAGTGAACATTTTTAAATTCCACATGACCCTGTATATTTTCAGGTCTTGCAACAACAGAAGTTTCAGGAGTTTCCTCTTCCTCTTCCAGAAATTCAAAAATACGCTCCGCTGATGCTGCTGTCTGCTGAAGTATATTCGAGATATTTGCAATTTGTGAAATAGGCTGTGTAAAAGATCGCACATACTGAACAAATGCCTGGATGTCACCTACCTCGATGGCTTTCTTTGCTGCCAGCCAGCCTCCCAAAATACATATTCCAACATAACCCAGATTACCTACAAAATTCATCATAGGCATCATTATACCGGATAAAAACTGAGATTTCCAGGCTGATCCAAATAGTCTTCTATTCATTCTGTTGAATTTTTCAATGCTGTCTTTTTCACCGTTAAAGGCCTTCATTACAATATGTCCACCATACATCTCTTCAACATGACCATTTAAATTCCCGAGATAATCCTGCTGCTGCTTAAAATATTTTTGTGAATATTTTACAATGAGCATTATAAACCCCATGGATACGGGAATTATACAAAGTGCTACAAGAGTCATCTGCCAGCTTATACTGAACATCATAACCAATACTCCCAGGACCATGGTAACAGAAGTGATAATCTGTCCTAAACTCTGATTGAGAGTCTGGCTCAGAGTATCCACATCATTGGTAACTCTGGACAGCACCTCACCATGATTGGTTTTGTCAAAATATTTTAAAGGCATATGGTTTATTTTTTCTGAAATATCTTTTCTGAATTTATAGCTTACCTTCATGGATACTCCAGACATTATCCAGCCCTGAACATAGGCAAATAATGATCCCACCGCATATAGAACCGCAAGCAGCACAATTATTCTGCCTATATAGACAAAATCTATACTTCCAGTACCAGATATCTTTGCCATGACACCCTCAAATAATTTAGTGGTGGCTTTTCCAAGTATCTTAGGACCTACTATGGAAAATACAGTACTTGCAACAGCAAAAATCACTACAACAGTAATTGATGTCTTATATATACCTAAATAACCCATAAGTTTTTTCATGGTATCCTTAAAATTATGAGCCTTTTCCCCGGCAATTATCATACCTCCCGGACCTCTGTTTTTCCTCACAGAGGGTCTTCGCCCGCCATTGTGTTCACTCATGCCAATTCCTCCTTAGACAGCTGTGATAATGCTATTTCCCTGTAGGTTTCACATTTCTCCATGAGTTCATCATGGGTGCCGACGCCAACTATTTTTCCCTCTTCAAGCACTACTATCTGCTGGGCATTCTTGATTGTGGAAATACGCTGGGCGACTATAAGAATGGTGCTGGATTTTGTCTCAGTATTAAGAGCCCTCCTGAGAGCCGAATCAGTTTTAAAATCAAGTGCCGAAAAACTATCATCAAATATATATATCTTTGCTTTTTTCACAAGAGCTCTGGCAATAGACAATCTCTGCTTTTGTCCTCCCGATACATTTGAACCTCCCTGAGAAATTTCACTTTCAAACTTTTCAGGTTTTTCATCAATAAATTCCTGCGCCTGTGCAATTTGGGCCGCTTTTTCTATATCATCAGCCGAGGCGTCAGCTCTAGCGTACTTCAAATTGGATTCAATAGTACCTTTAAACAACGACCCCTTTTGAGGTACATAACCAATAAGATCTCTAAGCTCATGCTGTGCAACCTTCCTTATATCAATTCCATCAATAAGAATTTGTCCCTCGGTCACATCATAAAAACGGGGTACCAAATTGATAACAGTGGACTTGCCAGAACCAGTGGAACCAATAAAAGCTGTTGTCTGACCGGGCAGTGCCTTAAAATTTATGTCACTTAATACATTTTTCTCTGCTCCCTCATATTTGAAAGAGACATTTTTAAATTCTATCACACCTCTAATTTCATCAGGAAAGTGAACAGGCTTCTCTGGATCCACAATGGAGGGCTTTATTTTCAAAACCTCATTGACTCTCTGGACAGATACTGAAGCCCTTGGTATCAAAATAAACATAAAGGACATCATGAGAAAAGCAAATATAATCTGCATGGCATACTGCATGAATGCCATCATATCTCCTACCTGCATGCTTGAATTTGCAATCTGATGTGCACCAACCCAGACTATAAGTATTGTAACACCATTCATTATGAGCATCATGGCCGGGAACATGGCAGACATGACACGGTTTATAAACAAGTTTGTATCTGTCAGATCCTGATTTGCCCTGTCAAACCTGGTTTCTTCAAATCTCTGGGTATTAAATGCCCTTACCACCATCATTCCAGACAGGTTTTCACGGGTGATCAGATTCAATTTATCTACCAGCTTCTGAACGATTTTAAATTTGGGGAAAGCAACTGCAAATATACTTCCGATAAGTCCCAATAAAACCACCACTGCCAGGGAAATAATCCAGGTCATGGAGGTGCTCTTGTTAAGAACCTTTAAAATTCCACCAACGCCAAGAATAGGCGCATATATAAGCATCCTAACTGCAAGAAAAACAACCAGCTGTATCTGGGTAATGTCATTGGTAGTCCTTGTTATCAGCGATGCTGTGGAAAATTTATTGAATTCCTCATTGGAGAAACTCTCCACTTTGACAAATAGATCTCTGCGCAGATTTTTGGAAAGCCCTGCTGCAATTCTTGCTCCTATAAGTCCCACCGCGATAGTACAGACTGCACCAAGAAGAGAAATAAGAAGCATGATTACACCCATATGAATAATATATCCACTCTGAATTTTATTTGTATCGATTCCCACTGCCTTATATTCATCCTTGACTGGATCCGATGCTGCTTGTATTATCATACTGTCACCCAGTGAAGTAAATTTTTTATTCATATTTTCACTTATCTTTAGGCGCTGTGCTTCAGGCAGTTTTGAAAACAGTGCAAATAAATCTGTATCTGCAGGTATTTTCTGCCCATTAAAGTTTATCACTCCATTTTTGGCACCAGCTTTAATCTTTTCAACACTGGAAACAGCCAAAAAAGCCTTTCCCATTACAGGATTCATCCTGCCAATCTGTGACTTATCCACATTTTTCAAAATATATAGAGGTTCACTTTCAAGTTTGGGATAATCTTTACTGTATTCGCTGTAATTTGAACTGGATTTATCCACCAGTGTATAATTTTCCAGTACTCCCTGCCTATCCCCCTCATTAATAAATAATAGAAGTCTGTTCATTTCACTTTCTCTCACTGCTTTTGGCACGGCATTTTCAATGCCACCCTGCTGTATTCCCACATTTACAACATTAGACATGTAGTCCGGCAGGGCCAGGTCACACATTGCCTGTACAAAAAGCAAAATCACTGCACTTATCACAAGCGCAATAAATGGCTTTAAATATTTCATCAACTTAAGCATTACATCATTCACTCCTCGTTCATTTTTGCCTATCCATTACTTTTTCCAATGTATACAATCCCCTGCTTATTATATCTATTTCCTCCGGAGTAGCCATATTCATCATGGATTGAAATATTTTATCAACTTCTTCATGTTTAGTATCAGCAATTTTTTTAAATTCAGGAGTAACCTCCACGTAGACTATTCTCCTGTCTTCCCTGCTCCTTGCTCTTTTTACAATATTCTGCTTCTCCAATCTGTCAATGATTCCCGATACAGTACTGTTGGACAAACTCATTTTTTCACTCAGATCACTTATTTTCATTTTTCCATGACGAATCAAATTCATAACTACAAAGAGCTGTGGTCCGGTGAGATTAAGTTCTTTAAAATGCTGTGCCATAATTTTATGTGCATTTTTCATCACTCTCTTTATTGTTCTGAGCAGCCTTATTCCATCTTCTACATCGCTCATGTCCTCTCTTCCCTTCAGAATATTCTCATATTTCGTATAAAAATATTTCGTATACAAAATGTATTTTACTTCATTATTTTATTTTAGTCAAATATATTTTTTACCACAAAAAACAGAAAGATCTCCCAGTAATTTCTGGAACATCTTTCTTCAAATTTAAAGCAAATTATCAGCTAACAATTTCCGTCATCAGCAGTTAAGTCCAATTTCATTTCCACTCCAAATTGCATCCATTATGTTGGCAGTTTGATATGCATCTCCTATCAGGTACAAGTCTGCCATTTTGCCGTTCAACTTTTCATACAATTCCCTGTTGGGTTTAAATCCAATGGCAATTACAACAGTATCTGCAGCTAAATTTTGTTTTTTAAACTTATTGTCAATAAGCAGGACACCATCCTCCGTCACCTCAAGGAGAGAATTTCCGGTGATGGTTTTAATATTATACTTTTCAAGAAGATCTATGAGCATTATTTTATTCATGTGTGGAACAGGCTTCCCTGAATTCAATATACGATCCCTGGCTTCTATAATTGTAACCTGCTTTCCCTGTTTTGCAAGATAAAGGGCAGTTTCACATCCCACAAGCCCTCCGCCGACTACAACTACATTCCCTCCTGCCTGTTTTCCGCCATTTAAAATTTCAACGGCAGTTGCAACTTTGTCTTTTTCCATGCCGGGCAGGTTTAATTTGATATCTTTTGCACCGGTGGCAATTATAATCACATCAGGTTTTTCTCTTTCAACAAGTGCCTCTGTTACTTCCGTATTAAAAATTGTTTTGATTTTAAGCTCTTTCATTTCATTTTTATACCATTCAAGCAGCCTCCTGTCATCCACCTTAAAATCCGGAACGGATCCGGGAACAACTTCCCCGCCGAGCTCTTTAGTACTTTCATAAAGTGTAACATTGTGTCCTCTCATAGTTGCAATTCTGGCTGCCTCCATTCCTGCAATTCCGCCTCCTGCAACCATAACCTTCTTTACTTTAGGTACAGGCTTTATCTCATAATATCTCTCCCTTCCAGCCGCAGGATTTACCGTGCAGCTCAAGGGTTTTCCCTCAAACCCTCTTCCAAGGCATCCTGTATGGCATCCGATACAGGGACGAATTCTTTCAGGATGATTTTCGAGAACCTTTTTAGGCCAGTATGCATCACAGAGAAGAGGTCTTCCAAGTCCTATCATATCAGCAGCTTCATTATCAAGAGCTTTTTCAGCCAAATCCGGTATACCAAGTTTTCCTGCAACTATAATAGGAATGTTCACAGCTTTTTTCAGCTCTTTTGTATAAGGAAGGTACAGTCCATCTTTCTGATAAAGTGGTGGATGTGCCCAATACCAGGCATCATATGTACCTAAATCTGTATTTAATTCATCATATCCTGCGGCCTCCAGGATTTTTGCGGCTTCAATGCCTTCTTCCAGATCCCTGCCCTTTTCAATATAATCTTCATCCGGAAGTCCGCCTTTTCTCCAATCCTTTATACAGCTCTTCACACTATATCTCAGACCCACAGGGAAATCATCCCCAACTTCAGCTTTTATCCCCTGTACTATTTCTATTGGAAGCTGCATCCTTCCCCTCAAATCTCCGCCGTATTTATCTGTTCTCCTGTTAAATATGGCCAATGTGAATTGATCCAGTAGATATCCTTCATGCACTGCATGTATCTCAACACCGTCAAATCCAGCCTGGTGTGCAATTTCAGCACCTTCAACAAATTTTGTAACTATCCATTCAACTTCCGAAGTGGTAAGAGCTCTGCAGGTAACCGTGGGATCCCAATAATTAGGAATATCCGAAGCAGATACCGGCTGAGATCTTAAAAGTGTGCCCGGTGCACCACTTCTTCCAAAGCCCATAGTAAGCTGCAAAAATATCTTTGAACCATAAGCATGAACCCGCTCCGCCATCTCACAAGATGTCATCAAAAACCTGCCTGGATTTATTGATATAATGGGAATAACACCTGGTACAACCTTATCCAGTTCATTTTCCACCTTCGTAATACTGGTTATAATAAGACCTGTTCCCCCTTTAGCCCTTTCCACATAATAGTCTATGGCTCTCTGATTATAACATCCTTCATTATCTACAAGTCCAAAAGCCCCCATAGGCGCCATGGATATTTTGTTTTTTATTTCTATTTTTCCTATCTTAATGGGTTGAAACAAAGATTTGATTTCCATATTAATTTTTCCTCCTGGCATATAATTGATAGTATTTCATAATTCCAATCTATCTGATTTTATATTTTCCACTTTCAGTTTAAATATACTGTGGAATATTATTTTTATGCATACACATACTATTTGTTGTTGAATATTTACAGAAATAGAAAAGGAGGAAATTTTAAACATGGATGATAATTTTTATCTAAATTTTACCAAAACCCTTCCCCAGCAGAAACAAAACAAACAGCCCGGAACAGAATTGGAAATGAATCCAAAGCCGGTAAGTGAGAATCCTGAATACAGGGGTTCCGATAAATTAAAAGACAAGACGGTTTTAATTACAGGAGGAGACAGCGGCATAGGGAAAGCCGTATCGATAGCTTTTGCCAAAGAAGGTGCGGATCTGGCAATAATATATTATAACGAGCAGGAGGATGCAGATAATACAAAGAAAATCATAGAAACTATCGGGAGAAAGTGCACTTTGATTCCAGGAGATGTTTCAGACTCGGATTTTTGCAAAACTGCTGTTGAAAAAGCCATAAAAGCCTACAATAAAATAGATGTTCTCGTAAATAATGCAGCAGTGCAGTTCCCTCAAAACAGCATTGAAGATATAACGGACGAGCAGCTGGAAAAAACGTTCAGAACAAATATTTTCAGCATGTTTTATATAACGAGGTCAGTGCTGCCCCACCTCAAGCCAGGCTGCTGCATAATAAACACAGCCTCTATAACCGCCTACAGGGGGAATGAGGAATTAATCGATTATTCTTCTACAAAAGGTGCAATTGTATCCTTTACCCGATCCCTGGCACTATCCCTTATAGGCAGCAATATAAGAGTAAATGCTGTTGCACCGGGTCCAATTTGGACTCCTCTCATACCTTCTTCCTACAGTCCCCAGAAAGTCGGTGAATTCGGTTCCAACACACCTATTGGAAGGCCTGGACAGCCAGTGGAACTGGCATCTGCTTATGTATTTCTGGCATCTCCCGAAGCCTCTTATATCACCGGTGAAACCATACATGTAAATGGCGGAGGCTTTATAGGTGGCTGATACAAAATCACCTGGAAAGAACTTCTTAAATTATTCACAATAATTTTTTATATTTCTGCATAATTGAAATTAAAATCAAACATAATAACTACTGGTAAAAAAAATGAAAGGGGTATTATACTATGTCACAATTAAATCAACAAGAACTTCAAAATCTCAGACATCTTATCGGAGCACATGACACAGCTTATGAAAAAATGCAGGCATATTTACAGAATTGCACTGATCCGGAGGTAAAATCATACTTTCAAAAATCAGCACAAGATGCTCAGAAAACAAAACAGCAATTGATGTCATTTTTAAATTAGGAGGGAAAAACATGCAGGATAAAATAATGGTGAACGATACGCTTTCAATGGTTAAAGGTGAATTAGCAACCTATGCAAACGTAATAGCCGAATGCGCTAATCCCAATCTCAGATCAACAATTCAACAGATCCGAAACAACTGTGAAACATCTCAATACGAACTCTATAAAATTGCCCAGTCAAAGGGCTATTACAAACCCGCAATGATGGCTGACAGCAATGATGTTCAACAGCTTAAATCACAACTTATGGGTCAATAAGACGTCTATTTACATTTATAAGTATCAGTAAAACTGATACTTATAAATTCCATTTTCTAACAATACTGCAGCGAATGCTTGCTGCTTTCCAGCTGAATTTCTATTACTTTTGCAACAGCAGCTATATCTACATTTCCACCACTTATCAATGCAACTACATTTTTACCTTCTATTCCATCTATTTTTTCTGCCAGTAATGCTGCCAGAGGCAGTGCACCAGCACCTTCAGCTATCAATTTATTCCTTTCCATTAATGAAAACATTCCAAATGCTATTTCCTCTTCGCTCACAGATACCACTTCATCCACATATTTTTTTATATAATCAAAGCACTTATCTCCAGGTGCACAGACAGATGTACCATCGGCCAGAGACTTTTTACCCGGAAGTGTAACAATTTTTCCCTGCTCCATGGAAGCCTTGGTAGAAGCTATAATTTCAGGCTGTACTCCTATAACTTTTATGGAAGGTTTTATTGATTTGACTGCTGTGGCAACACCTGATATCAACCCACCTCCGCCTATTGGGACTATTACTATATCCGTTTCCGGCAATTTATCCAGTATTTCAAGCCCTATAGTTCCCTGACCTGCCATTACATCCACATCATTATAAGGATGAACAAAGGTGGCACCGGTTTTTTTCTGAACCTCTACTGCCCTGGCATAACATTCGTCATATACCTGACCTGCCTGAATTACCTCAGCCCCATAATTTTTAGTAGCTTCTACTTTTGCCTTAGGTGCAGTAACAGGCATAACTATTGTGGATTTCACCCCAAAAGCTGTTGCTGCATAGGCAACTCCCTGGGCATGGTTTCCTGCCGAAGATGCTATAACACCTCTTTTTTTCTCATCTTCACTGAGGTTAACCAGTTTATTATATGCACCTCTCAATTTGAAAGCTCCAGTTTTCTGTTTATTTTCACATTTTAAATATAAATTACACCCACATTTTTTAGAAAAAGTACTTGTATAAAAAATGGGTGTTTCTCTAACCACACCTTTTATATTATCTTTAGCCCTTTTGATTTTTTCTAGGTTCAATTCCATAATTTATTCCCCCTAATTTAATGTTATTTAATTATTTTTATGTAAATCCTGCATTTTAATTAAATATTTAAATCAAATAATTCAATTATTTAAAAATTATTCGTCTGAATATACAACTACACGCGGTATACGGACGAGAATTTTTGATTCCATATGTTTGCGCTTTCATTACACATACATAAAAATGTAATTTATACATATATACTTTGTCATTTCAAGTATATAATAACATATAAAATAGGTTTATACAATTTAATTTTATTAATATATTTTATTCATTATTTATATTTAAAGAATTAAATATTTCTTATGTGATTCAATTCCAACATCAAAACAAGCTGTCTTAAAAACTTTTAAGACAGCTTGTCAAAATAGCGTACCTAAAATGTAAATTAATCTACATCAAACTCTGGTATATTGATTTTTGTACCATTAACATTAAGCTGACCGGAGTAACTCCCTTTGTCTAACGTAAACTTAAATTCGCAGCTTCCATCTGGATTATAGTCTTGATCAATATATTTGTAGTTTTTAGTTCCATAGGAGTATATTTCTACTGTTGCACTGCCTGCCTTTATATTGGAATCAGTATAAGTTATAGTTACATCATTTCCTTCAACATTTACAACAGGAATTTCCTCATGATTGTCTGAGTCGTCAGAACTGTCATTACCACCTGGATTACCCGGTTTAGCATCATTTTTATCCTGTATATAGCCTGCAATGCTTTCAATAATGGAATTTGGCAGTACACTTTCCCCTCCAATGGCAATTTCACGGCTGTCCTTGGTAATCTTACCCTTTATATAAGATTCGGATTCAGAAGGGAGCTTATTATACACCAGTAAAATAGGAGAATTTTTTTGAGCTGCCAAAGCCGAACCGGAGAGTGCATCGGCAAATTCATTTCCAACAGGACCGTCTCCTGCTGCAACAAATATATTATTGAAATCTATATCTTCTTCAAACTGCTTTAAAATTTTTATATTAGTGGAAAACCTGTCGCTGCCGCCAAGTCTGATTGAAGTAGTGGATAAACTTTTATTTATACTATTTTCCACACCCTTGCTCACAACACCTTCAAGGCCCAGTATATAGGAAGTGGATGGCTTTGTATTATTTATATAGTTCTGAACACTATCTGGAATATTATCTTTATCGGTCAAAAGTATAGGCATCCCCTTGACTGCAGCTATTGACGACATGGAAAGCGCATCAGCATAATTATACCCATAAGTGACGGCTATCTTATCTGCACCGCCTAATTCCTGAGCTACTTTGACAGAAGTCTCAAATCTATCTTTTCCACCTATTCTTTTGATCTCAGGTTTATTGTCCAGGGAATTTACACTGTCTACCACATTGTTAGAGATTACACCTTCCCCGCCTATAATCAATATATGCTTGACTTTTAGTCTTTCAAGTTCATTTTTAACCGAATCTGAAAGTCTGTCTGGCTCTGTCAAAAGTACAGGAGCATTATTCTTTTTAGCCAAAGGTACAGAACACAAGGCGTCAGCATATATCTGTCCATTGGCGAGCACAACATAATCTGAGCCGTCTTTCCACCCAAAATTTGAAACATCTGCTGAAGTTTCATATCTATCCTTGCCTCCGATTCTCTGGCTTACATCAGCTGATGCCGCATTTGCTGTAAATATAAAACCCTGACTAGTGATAGCATATATTATAGCAAAAACTACAGCTATTTTTTTTAGTCTCATATAATTACTATCCTCCCTTTTCATATTTGAAGAGGCAAAATATATTTTGCCTCTTTAAAACAAACTATATTAGTTAGCTACAGGTATTTCTATATAATCAGAAATAGGCTTTCCATTGTCCAATGTGTCCCACAGCATAGCTTTAACACTATAACCATCATCATTGGGTATAGTAAAACCTCCGTCCAATATAATACTTTTATTAGATTCCAAATCCTGCGAGCATTTAACATAGTTTATGAATTTATTATTCTGGAATAAAGCTTCAATTAGAGTTACAGTTTTAGCTGTGTTTAAATTATTAGTTACCTTTACCCTTACTTCGGCATCATTACCAGGTTTAAAAGAAGTTGTTTTAGTGAGGTTTTCTATTGAGAAATCCTTGTTTGGTTCGCTGCCAGGAGTAGTAATCACTGACCAGTTATTGGACACATCGGGTGTTATGGTCTTGTTGTCCTGAATATATTTGATCATCATGTTCCTAACCTGTCCATCATCTCCAAGTGCCTTGGCAGAATCATACATCACTTTTGAATCGTCCGGTACATCTTTGCCCTCTTCATTTTTAACAGTCAGACCTGCTGCTTTCATGAAACCACCGCCGCCGTTGTATCTATAATTGTTTATGGCAACTGTAAATTCGTCTGTGTCCGATACAGGCTTGCCGTTGAATTTCAAATTTTTAATTCTGTTTTCAGAGTTAACTATACCAGTATTAGGATCTACGGTACATGCAGGCTGAGTCAGATCTATGTCATAAGTTGCCCCATACAATTGATCCAGATTATAATCTGGAATATTTAAAACTGGATCTTTGACAACAGACTTGTCGGTGTCAGAAACCTGCTTATAATATCTTACCGAATACTCAAGCCATCTCTTAAGCTGTGCACCATTCATCTTTATTCCGTATAAGAAATTTTCAAAAACATACACACCCATTATATCCTGAATTTTTATATTCCCACTTGGTATATGGGCACTTGCACTCAATGGAGCTGCTATGGAAAGCTGGGTTCCTGCAGCATCTGCCTGAACTTTATTTATCAAATCCATAAGTGCAGTGGGTTCCGTGGTCTGCTTTTCTCCGGAAAAGTCCCCGGTAGATTGTCCAATTACAGTTGATATATATTTCAATGTAGCATCCTCATATGGCTGAGCCAATTTTAATATAGCCGGATCTGCCTGTATGGAAGAATCCATTTTTACAGTTTTTGTAGTAACATTAGGAGTACCATCTGCATTGAAGTTTATGTCAAGTTTTGAGACATACTGCCCCCATTTGCCGGGTTCAGTTATAGGGACTACTTTTCCGCTGGGATTCTTTAAGCTTGTATCACTGCTTATATTTGCATGAACATGTCCACACAGTATTGCATCTATGCCATCTACACCAGTAGCTATGGCCTTTACTTGATTTTCAGGTATGGTATCTGTAGCACTTTCCTCTCCGCTGTGTACACTTAATATTACAACATCAGCTTTTTCAGTATTTCTCAGTACCGGAACCCACTTCTTGGCTTCATCAACCAGATCATTGAATTGCAATCCCCTATAATTATCAGTATTTTCCCAGTTAGGTATGGTCTTTGTAGTCAGTCCCAGTATGCCAACTTTCACATCTTTGCCATTGACATTAAAAGTCTTTGTAATATACGGTTTTACAAAATTGGTATTATCCGAAGTTTTATAGGTATTTGCAGATAGTACATTTATTTTTTCCTTCTGTGCATCTGCAATTATTCTATTTAAAACATCCAGTCCATAATTGAATTCATGGTTTCCAAGAGTCCAGGAATCATATTTCATGGCCCCCATGACTTTAATCAATGGATATTCTGTAGTTGTATCTATTTTGTCATAGTAATAGGACAGCGGAGTTCCCTGAATAGTATCTCCATTATCTATCAGCATGGTATTGGGATTGGAAGCCCTGACGCTGTTTACATAAGTTGAAACCTTGGCCAGTCCCTGATCCGATTCTTTTAAAGTGGAATAATCTATGGGGAATATATTTCCGTGTATATCAGACGTACCCAATATGGATATTGCAGCCGCCGGTTCCTGGGTACTGCCGGTTTTAACCACATCTGCCGCACTGCCAACCAATAATTCTATGCTTGAACCATACTTGCTCACAGCACCAGTTACATCGGCAGTGTCATTTACAGCCAGTCCATCTACTTTAGGCATTTTGTATATATTTACACTTCCAGTGGAGTCATGTGCCATAGATGCACCTGAGTTATCAATGCTTTCAAAGGTAAGTCCCTTTATTTTCACAAGCTGTCCCTGTAAATCATCATTGAGCTTATCTACAGTAACCTCCTTGGGTGTAACTGTATTGCCGGTGCTCTCTACTTTCACATCCTCTGCAGAAGACGGCGTTATCTCCAATAATCCATAAAAGTCTGACAATGTCCCCTTTACCGTGATTTTATCTCCCTTGTGAATTGCAGAACCTTTTTCGTTATACACGCAGATTCCTGCGGTATCATCCTGCATAAATACACTCTTGCCGTTCACTACAGAAACAGTTCCCGTAAGTATGACTGAACCTGTCTGGGCCTTCCTCGCTTCTGCTATAGTCATGGATTCACCCTCACCTGTCTGATTTTGTGAAACAATTCTATTCTCTATAGCATATTTAATGGTTTTGTTTGCTCTTATATCCTCAATAAAAGCATCCCTTGCAAGTTCATGTGTGTTGGATAGTGTCTTTTTAACTTCCGAATCCGTAAATCCCAGGAATCCATCTCCGCCTGTCAGCACAAAATCCGGACCGGCCACCTTTAAAGTTTCAGTATCGCTAATAGCACTGCCGTCCTCTCTGGTTATACTGGTCACCTTGCTGCCATAGGCTCTTGAGTCATCATAGGTAAATTTTATTCCTGAAATCTGGATTCCCTTTCCACCCAGCGTATTCTTTGCATTACTAGGATCTGGATAAGTGCCAACTGCTTGTTCAAGGACGGTTTTCAATTGAGCTTTGTTCATGGACACAGTATTGATTTCATTGTCAAAAGGCATCAATGTATATATCTGGCCAACTGTTACATTTCCAGCAGGTATGTCTATTCTAAGTCCACCGTTGTTGGCAACCCCCACATCTGCCTTGGCATAATTTCTCACAACATCTGCTGCCCAGTTTCCCAATTCAGATTCACCATAGGGCTGCTGAACCTGAGCTCTGGTTACATCATCTTTAACAGTTCCAATAACTTCACTAAATGTAGGCCCTATTTCATTCTTGGCCTCAGCAACTATTGAAGCAGCTTCTGAATCTACAGCAGGGTCTGCAGCTTTATATCCATTAGGAGCATTAGTGTTAATTGCTATATAGCTATTATCAGTATTTGTAAAGGATATTTTCCCTGCTTCATCTATGTTCATTTTCAAATCAATGAAGCCTTTTGACTGAGCTCCTCCTATGACAACAGGCATACCCTTGACTGTAGCCTGCAATATGGTATGGGAATGTCCTCCCAATACTGCATCCACGTTGGTTAAAGAATTTGCAATATCAAAAATTGGGCCGGTAGCAGGAGCACTCGCGTCATTTCCCTCATGCACAACTGCCAGAACCACATCAGCTTTCTTGCTCTCTTTTAAATCCTTTGCTACAGAATTTATCTCTTCTGCAGGATCTGTAAAATTATAATCTTTTACATATGCAGGCATCACAATATTAGGCGTTTCAGTAGTTATGGCTCCTACAACTGCAATTTTAACTCCATCTTTCTCAATTATCTTATAAGGTTCAAAAACTCTTTCTCCACTGCTTTTATCACGAAGATTAGAACATACTATTGAGTATTTTGCGTCTTTCATAGTGGTGCCTGTTATCTTATCCAGTCCCCAGTCAAACTCATGATTTCCAAGTGCAGTAACTTCCATTCCTATATTGTCCATAAGTTTTTGTACTGGAACTCCAAATAAAACATTGGACACCGGTGTTCCCTGGTATAAATCTCCTCCGCCTAAAACCAAGGTTCTATCCGGATTGGAAGCTTTTATATCTTTAATGTTCTTCGCAAGCACCGCACCAGAAGGCAGAGGGGGATTGCTGGAATCTTCCAGGGCACCATGAAAATCTGTAACCTCTATTATATCAAAAGTTTTGCCAGCCGCATCTGCTTTTACGTTAATAAAAGCATTTGGAAAAACAGTAGAAAGTGTCAACAACAGAACTAATAGCCATGCAGTAATTTTTTTCTTTTTACCAATGCTAAAAATAATAATCACCTCATATTTTATCTATTTTTTGAGAATAGCATTTCTAGTGAAATTATTATAACTTAATATAATTTTAAGAACAATTTTAATAATGTTAAAAATTGTTATATAATGTTAAAAAATATTACATATTGTTAACAAATTCCATATACCTATGCAATACTCCAAAGGTTGAATTAAACAGGATCAATATTTAAATTACAATAATAATTATTATTTCTTGCCCTCATCATTTGATTTTCTGTCTACAATTTCCTTTGCCTTAAATCCTTGAGACTTCTTCATTCTATTACCAACCTCTTCAAATTGGTTACTTTTCTTTCTCAATCTAACAACAGTTATTATACACAACATCGCTAAAATCAAAATTGTCAAAAGAGCCCACCAGGGAAGGCCTGACTTATCCTCAATAGTACTTAAAATGGAACCCAATGTAACAGGAACTTTATTATCCTGTAGATCTACTGCTGCCATATTATTTATCCCTAATGCATTATCAATAATAGATATCTGATCCCTCATCTTTTGCAAATTGTCACTATTACTTAAAAATATATTGAATGCTTTCAAATTAGAATCATTATCATAAGTCACAACGTATACTCTTTTGTTAAAATTCCATGGTGATCTAACTACTTGTACTAATGTTTTATTTTTTAAGGTTTCAGGCGTTGCTTGAAGTCCTTCCTTGATTTTAAACTTTCCATTTCCCAGAGGCAGTATGGGAATTGACTCCTTGATCTTGTCAGGAAGATTTATATTGTTGAATGATCCTATAAAAATCATGTTTTTATTTTGTTGCCCATTTACAAGCTCATTACCTCCTTTTAATACATCAAAATCAAAAACTTTTTTTGATTTTTGACCCATACGCGATGCCATAATGGATGCTGTATCAAGTTGAGCAACATCAATAGTGTTTGAAAACGATAATAAAATTTCAGGCTGTTTGCTTTCATTGTATGTATTAAAATATGGGAAATTATCCAATGATGGCTGAATACCAAGTTTTCCAGGAATCAGACGTATTTGGGAATCAGAATCTATATATGTCCATGCACTATCATAGTAATCCTTAGAACAGTCTATTTTACCTATATAGTTGTATACTTCCACATCTACTTTTATCATAGATTTTTTTAAAGCACTTTCTGGAATAACAACTTTCAAACTGCCATCCTCTGCATTGGAATTTGACAATTTTGAGCTGTCCACAAGTTTTCCATCTATATAAACAGTGAGCAGAGATCTGTCAGGAACTAATATTCTAGAGTGCCTAAACTTCAAATTTATGTAGGAACCTTTTTCAGACTGCAGTCCATTGGGTTGAACAAAAGAAAAACTTGCTTTCTGATGAAATGCCCCTGAAAGATTGGTATCTGAATATCCCCAGTTGGAAAACATGTATAGTCCCTTTTTATTCTCTACAAATTTACTGTATTTGCCTTTTATATCAGAATCTACAACAATTGAAGTATCTTTTATCTGTTTCAAAAGTTCACTATTTGAAATAAAACTTGCAGATTTAGCAATTCCATTTTTATTTTTCCCACTTATTATGGTAGTATAATACGGATTTTGTGAAGATTTATCTGAGATTGACAAGAATCCCTGATCCTTATCTAACTTTTTGGCATCTACACTACTTTTAAATTCACCAGCTGGTGCAATGACAATTGAATTTCCAGTTGGTTTCTGATTTACATCACCTTCAACAACATTGTAATTTATTAAATTTCTATCTGAATAAAGATTTCCGACAGAACAGCTGAGTTTCAAAAGTGCTGAAATCAAATTGACATTTTTTATATCCGGAAGTATGAAATTCGATTTCAAGGATTTATTGGCATCAAAATCCTCAAAATAAGAAGAATAAAAATTCGAAAGTGAAGGTGAATACATGCTTTTATCCGAAATATGCACTTTGGAATCATCATATATGGTAAGCCAGTTAGCCGGATTGTCAATATCTGCACAATCCCCTGTTATAGAACGATGGCTGCTTTCAATCCTTATTTCATTTATTGAATTCACTTTCAATCTATTGACCGGTACATTCACCTGCCAGTAATCCGGAGATGTTTTGCGTATGGTATCTATCCATTCCGTAGAAATAGGTATTCCATTTACAATTACCGACATATTTGAAAGATCATTTATCAGAGTACCCGAAATAGAATAATGTAGGAATTATTATACTAACCATAGGAACTCTCCTTAAAAGTTATATGTATTCACCTAAGAATAAAATTACAAAAAAATAAAACCCACCTAACTTTAAAAGTTGGTCGGTTGCACTACTAGCTTACTATATATAAAGTGCCCAAAATAATTATATAGTTCCACGCTTCCAATAAATATATTTTTTATTATTATAACATATAAAAAGCTATAATTAAATATGTTTTATTCTAATTTTCTGCAAAATTCTCCAAAAAATTGCATTTAAAATGAAATAGAAGCAGGAAACTGTACACAGATAAACTAAACAAAATACTCACTTATTCACAAAAAATTGCTCTGCTGGTTATAAATTGTTAACAATGTTGACACTTAAATGTAATAATCTTGCATTAATATTAAATAATATAAGAATATAATATGGAAATGGAGATAATTTAATTATGAAGCTCAAAGATAAAAAAAAGTCAAGAAAATTTTCTATTTCAATTGTTTTCTATGCTGTTTCTTTAGTTATAGCAGTCGTGGGAGCTGCATTATTAGTTAATAATATTATCTTTTTTAGAAGTACAGTTAATAATTATGTAGCTCAGGGATATTCTTCTGCTGATGTTATTAAACAATTAGTACCATCCCAACTGCTTCCGGGAATATTTGAACCAATTGCTGTCTATGGAGGCATTGCAGTTATTTTATTAGGCTTGGGAATAGTCAATAAAAAGGTTTCAAAATGCCTGTCATTATTAAAGAAAGAGAATGTTTATGATACCACTGAAGAAAATACCCTAGAAGAAAATTCCAGTGAGGCAGAAAATACAGAAACATCTGAACATACGGAATTTACAGAAGAAGTTAATATCAATAAAGCCTGAATTTAAGCTGTAAATAGCTGTAAAAATTCATTTAATTACCTGGAATAATTTTTGTAGTAAAGTACAAACTGTAACTGTAGGCACTAAAATTTACTATAAAAAGGAGTGGGTAATATGGCATACAGTAATAAACCTGTAGTTCCACAGGCTAAAGAAGCCTTGAATAGATTTAAAACAGAATCAGCTAGAGAGGTTGGAGTAAATTTAAAGAATGGTTACAATGGAGATCTAACTTCCAGAGAGGCTGGTTCCATAGGCGGAAACATGGTTAAGAAAATGATTGAGGCATACGAGCAAAATTTGAAATAAATGTACAGCAAAAACCTGCATTCTCAATAATAGAGTGCAGGTTTTTTGATTATTAGCAAACTCCACCTGAGCCTAAGAATCACTTGATAAAATATGAGCACTATACAGCAAATTACATTCCAAATCTAGAGATAGTTTTCTATTTTTGTGTACCCGTTTGACATTGTTTCATATTATGTAAAGACGGATATTAATAAATTCGTCAATATGAAAAAAACAGAGGGATATAAAAAATGGTAAAAAGAAGTTATAAATTAAAACCTGATAAACAAGATATGAGAGATAAAATTTATTATTCTTCTACTATAAAACAGATCTCGAACCTTCCTAAAGAAGCAGATCTCAGAAAATATATGTCACCAATAGTGGACCAGGGAGAACTGGGAAGCTGTACAGCTAATGCTATTGTTTCAGGGCTGCGTGAGTATCTTGAAAATATATCGAAGGAGCCATATAAACAGCTAAGCCGTTTATATCTGTATTGGTGGGAAAGATTCATAGAGAATACTGTAAATGATGACAGCGGAGCTTATATTAGGGACGGAATGAAAGTGCTTAAACAGCTTGGGTGTTCTTTTGAGAATGACTATCCTTATGATATCAGCAAATTTACGGAGGAACCAACTCCAAGAGCTGTATTAAATGGAGTGTCATATACAATTGAAGAGTACAGACGTGTAAAAGATTTAAACACTTTAAAAATAGCTTTAGCTGAAAATTTGCCGGTAGTTACAGGCATAAAAGTATATTCAAGTTTTGAATCAGATGATGTGGCAGATACCGGAATAGTCCCAATGCCAGATATAACTAAAGAACAGCTGTTAGGTGGACATGCTATATTGGCAGTTGGATACAATGATAATAAAACTCAAGTTATCATGCGTAATTCCTGGGGAGAAGATTGGGGAGATAAAGGCTATTTTTATCTTCCTTACAAGTATTTTACTGACCCCAATAATTATGTTACCGATATGTGGACTGGAAAGTAATTCTGCGTTGAAACAATCCAAGAGTTCTGGAAAAATCCAGAACTCTTCTTTAATTTAATCTCTTGTGCTATTAAAAATCAAAGTATGTATTTTCATTATAATGAAAGGTTAACATATTATGCTGAAGCTTTTCTATCTGTAAATTTTGTCAAGATAAATTAACCAGCACAAGAGATTATATTAAGAATATTTAACATGCTTCTCCTTGACTTTAATAAAAATAACAATATATAATATTAATGTAAATAGAATTAAAAGTTACATTATAAATAGCAAACCTTATGAAAATGGGGGACGCAAAGCTGCGGATCTAAAGCTGTTTAAGCCATGATAGCCGGGTTGCTGATGTTTATGATTTTATAACTTTATTTATTGAGCTATAGTGCTAGAACATTAGCACTATAGCTCATTTTAATTTATATGATAATTGTATGCCATAAATAAAATATTATATTCAATACAAAAAATTAAATGAAATAAAAATTTCAGAATATAGTACAGATGATTCAAGGAGGAGATACGTATGAAAGTTTCAAAAAACATATACATTTCTGCTGCAATAATAATGTTTATACTATTAATACCAATTGTAAAAGTAAGTGCCTCTGAAGTAACGCGTTTAAGTGGACAAGACAGGTATGAGACTTCAGCCAATATCTCAAAAAATAACTGGAGTACTTCTGAAAATGTAGTTATTTCTAGTGGCCAGGGAGATGATAAATTTGCAGATTCCCTGGCGGGAACAACACTTGCCTATCAGTTGAATTCACCTATACTTTTGACAAATACAGATTATATACCTAAAGTAATATGGGATGAAATAAAAAGACTTGGTGCAAAAAATATATATTTGCTTGGTGGGACTGGAGTAGTAAGCAGTGCTGTGGAAAATGACTTGAAAAATCAAGGCTATAGCGTTGTTAGATTAAGCGGGCTAAATAGATATGAAACAGCCGTCAGGATCGGAGAAGAAGTCAAAAAATACAAACCTATTGGAGGAGTGTTTCTGACTACAGGGTATGAATTTCAATATGCCATGGCTGCTTCACCTTATGTGGGTAAAAAAAATGATATTGTATTATTTACAGATGGGTATTCATTAAATTCTACTACCAGAGATATTTTGAAAAGGATCAATATAGACAATGTAACAGTACTCGGAGGAAATACCGTCGTCTCATCTAACGTAGACAATGAACTAGTGAAAATGGGTATTGCTGTCAATAGAATAGATGGAAATACTCCCAAAGACTTTAATACTAATATACTGAATTCACTGGGGAAAAATATAGATGGGCTTGCAGTGGCCAGTAACAAAATTTTTGCAGACGGACTGTCAGGTTCTGTAGTAGCTGCCAAAGACAATCTGGGTATGGCTTTGATTGACGATAAATTTGATTATGATGTGAATATAGACAAAATGAATAAAATATTGATCTATGGTGGCTATGCTTCTGTTACACCGGAGAGCGAAAGCTACCTGGAAGGAATTAAAAGTAACTCCAATTCATCAAATAAAACAAACGGTCTTCTTTTAAGTAATGAAGAAGACTGGTATGAAGCCATAAAAGCTTCAATTTCAAATTGTCAGGATGAATTCTTATATGACAGTACTAATTCGTCCACTATGCCAAAGAATATTGTGGAAATAGTGCTTAAACAAAACCCTGATATAGATTATGTTGAAAGTTACGTAATTTCAAATGATGGTAGTATTAAATTTAATTATAGATTTTCAAAAGATGAATTGATAGATATGAAAAATAGAGCTGCTGAAAATGCAAAGGAAGTTCTCTCTAACATAATTGTGCCCAATATGACACAAATTGAAAAAGCAAAGGCAATACATGACTATATTGTAACCAATGCAAAATATGATTATGATAATTATATGAAAAATTCAGTGCCTGTACAAGATTATACTGCATATGGAATTTTAATTAATGGTACAGGCGTCTGTCAGGGATATGCATCAGCATTTAATCTGCTGGCAAAAATGTCAGGCATAAAATCTATAGCTGTAAACGGAACTGCCGGCGGAGGAATTCACATGTGGAATATGGCCATGTTAGATGGCAAAATTGGATATATAGATACAACTTGGGATGATCCAATTCCTGATAAATCAGGACAAATTATATATAATTATTTTGATATAAGTGAATCTCAGATCTCAAAAGATCATTTCTGGGATAAAGATAATTTTACTGAAGATTATTTGAATTATTGATAATATCTAATTTAATCTCTTGTGATATTAAAAATTAAAGTATGTATTTTCACTATTTTTATTATTAATCAAATGAATTAGAGTATAAAATTTCTAGAGCTTAAACAGTCTAAGTTTAGGTAAACCCGGCAAACATCCTTTGAGGTTCTTTTTACAATGGCCAGCCCAGACATTCTCTAAGTCTATTACTAAAAAGTTCGCCACTAATGCTATGATAATTATCTCACTGTCATACATTATTGAAGTATTAATATTTCTTCTGTTTTTTACAGAGTCATTAGAAAGCTCTAACATATATGTTACCTCCATTGATTATTTGCTTGTTTTTAATGAAAGGTTAACATATTATGCTGGGGCTTTTCTATCTGTAAATTATGTCAAAATAATTAAAAATAACTTTGAGAAGTTTTTATATTTTCCCGCCTACATTCTAAAAAAAGTGCATATATATTATGTGCAGAGTAAATTATCACAAAGAAAAATAAATGGAGGTAATATGAGATGTCAAACTTAAACATATTATTTACAATCATAGGACTGGCCGTGGGCGTAGGAATCACGGTATTGCTTTTCCTGCCTTATTTGAAGAAAAAAGGAATAGGTACGGAAGATATACTGCAGAGGGTTGAGGATGGTTTACAGGAGGTTAAAAAATATACGGATGCAGCAAAAGCCATAGTACCAGGCAACAAGTTCCTGAATATTTTGAGTCTTATAGAACATTATGCAGAAATAGGTGTTGAACAAGCTCAACAGCTCAATGTATCCTCACAGCTTCCTGCAGATGAAAGGAAAAAAAATGCAGAAGATTATGTATACAGTGTTTTAGATAAACTTGGTATAAAAGTGGATGACAATGTAAAGGCTATAGTTTCAGGTGTGATTGAAAGCAAAGTATATGAGCTGAAAAGCCCGGAAGAAAAAAAGTCAGCTCAGCAAACGGCAGCTCAAGTTCAAATATCACAGCTTCAAATTCAAGCTTCACAGCTCCAAAGCGAAAAGATACAACTGCAACAGGAAAACGAAAATTTAAAGAAAAAAATTGCCGATATACAAAATACTGTGGAGCCTGTGAAAGATACGGCATTTCCCGCTGACACAGCTCAATAGCTTTAACTTCAGGTTCTTAAACTGACCTGGTGAGGCTGTAAAAAAAGTCTGTAAATTAAGAAAGATAGCTTTCTATGATAAAATAAAAATCATAGGAAGCTTTTATTTATGGCGAGAAAAAAAGGGTATTACAACAAGGCAGCATTTCATTTTACTGATATCCGCCTTTAATAAATATCATAAAAGCTAATTTACAGAAAAATCTTCATACTCTCGACCTTGGAGTACAATTAATAATATATGAATTATGCAAAAGGGCAACTTACACTGTTTATAGGCTATTTATCCATTTTATTCTATTTTATCTCATCATTTTCCAAGCATACATATTTATCTATACCTGGAGGTACAATTAAATTATACCCATTCATTTCTCTGAATATCTATGAGCTGGAATATTAATATATCCATCTATATAATGTAACTTTAGTTACTCAATCTCATACTTGGACTATCGCATATTTTATAAAATATTACTTAATTATTTTAATTTCAATATCTTTTCCATTTGCATATTTTTTTAAAAGCTCCTTACCACATTTTAAATATTTATCAATACCAATTTCGCCACTAAAGGAATAAACACACATTAATATTTCACTTGTATTACTTGTTATCATGGCCCTCTCAGAATCACTTGTTGGACTTCCAAAACTGCCAATAGAATCAGTTAATACTGGAAGGTTTTCTATATTTATCTGCCTTTTACCAATGCCTTTGTAGTGTTCGTCTTTTTTACCTATTATCAGAGAAATTGGGCTGTTTAAGTTTTCAATGTTATATGAACCTACAGGAAACTTTGATTTCAACGATATTAGGTTATTAATATCTACAATATTGTTTATTTTATAAACTCCTTTTCCCTGCAATATCCTTCTTATTAATGCTTCCGAAGATAATCTATATTTACCAGGTGCTTTACCTAATTTCTTATATATTTCCCTTCCATCTTTAATCCTAGGTAATGATGCTAGTTCTTCTATATGTATTTCCTTCTTTAAGACTTCACAATAATTGTTAATTTCTTTCCATAAACTATCACTGCCGCTTTCTACATCTACATGAGATTGTATACAGCCTAGTGTCATTTCAGGACAAATTTTCTTTAATTCTTCGCAAATTACAATATCTATCATAATATAATTAAGCTCCTTTGTATTTATTAACTTTAATACATTGAGATAAAACACCAATAACAATGACTACAATACCTATTACTGCACTTATTAATATCTTTTCATCTAAAAATATGGAAATGTAGATTTTGGAATTATAAATATTAATGCTGATAAAAAATATATGAAGACACTTATTATTTTATCAAAATTAAATTTTTTACCTAAAATAGAGAACAGCGGAAAAACAAAAGTTCCACTAAGTGCTAATATATCTCCTTGTAAGCTTGTTAAATTAAAGTCTGTTATGTTTCCTTTAGTAGTTATTATGATAATTCCAAAAAAACTAATAAAAATCCCTATTAACTCTTGTATAGTAACCTTATCTTTAAATACTATATCAGTTTTCTTTTGAAATATTAATAATATACCAACCACTAGTGTTAGTTTTTTATAATTAGTTTCCATATAAAGGAACCATGAATGGGTAAAATTAATTGAGCATATGAATGAGTATGTGTATTAGATTTATTATAGCATACGATAATTGAAATCTCAGTCGCATTCATGCTTCGAACATAAAATTCAGGCAAAAACATACCAGTAATTTGATTTAAATTTTTTGTATAATAAATTCAATTCTGTATATACTATTTACATAAGGATATCAGTGTATTTAAGCTATTAGAATATTTAAAGTTTCATATAGACCAGAATGTTTGTTTCTTGGTACATTGATACTTACTTTACGCTGGGGATGATGAATCCCCGGTGTTTAAATTTATATTATATCAAACCTCATTCCAGGGACTTTCACCCCTGGCTTTTTTCCATATAAAATAAGCACCTGTTGTTATAGGTGCTTATCTATAGATTTAATTAAAATTAAATTAAGGGAGATTAAATTCTATAAAAAATCTATTGGTGGCTGCATTCATACTTAAAGTGCCCTGCAGCCATAGACACTAATGTAATTAATACTTTTTTTATTTAAGAAGTGTCGGTAATTATTATTTTATATTTCAATCCTTAAAGTTTTCTTAAAATCATTTATAAATTTAAAAATATTAAAGAGCATCCAGATAAAAGCCATGTGCTCTTCTCCACACAAAATAGGCACCCTAAATGACGGATGCCTATTTTACAATATAATTGATAGGAGATCTATTAATTTAAGTACCTTGTGGCGGCTGCATTTAAGTTTATTGTGCCCTGCAGCCATAGACACTAATTTACATTCACAATTATTTTCAAGGAGGACAATAATTAAAATAATCTGTATAAACTAAGGTTACATTTTACTTCCTTCTGATATTTATAATTATACAAAATATTTGTTACATCCTAGTTTCATACCAATAAACTATTTGTAAACATTGCAAAATTTATTAATTATCCCATATTCCTAACTTCAATATTCTTTATCGATTCCCTTATCCACAATTTTTGCATTCCCCTTAATACCGATATGAGGTATTTCCTTTTTTAGTGTCTCAGTTATATGCTTTACTTCTTCATACTGATGTTTACTAACTGAAACATCTTCTAAGTCTACCGGCCGCTTGTGTATGTCGATACGTTCTTCACTGACTGGTATTCTAATGCTTTCACTATGAGATCCCGATTTATTATGAGATTTTGAATCAGGAACAGTCTTTTCAATAATAAGTTCTTCCCGCTTTACAGGTACAGTAATATTTTTTTCTCCGGTTAAAATTTCTTTATGGATGGATACTTTACCAGTTTGTATTTTGTCCTTAGATATTTTCATCTGTTCTTCGCCAAGCTGCATTTCCACACCACTATCTCCATCATAAGGAATCTTCTTTAAAATCATTTCAATACCCTCCTTATATGTCTTATTTTAAATCATTATCCTGCCTATTAATTGCACCTACAATAATGCCCAATACAGTTAACATACTTTATCTTCCTAAAAACACCTCATAAATCATGCATTAGATTTATGAGGTGTTTTTTATTTCATAAATTTACCTAAACGCTACCACTTGATTAACGGAAGCTATGATCTTTGTTATCCACTATCTTTGCATCACCATTTGAGTTTACACGAGCTTCTTCTCTTTTTAGTTTCTCATCCACTTTCCTTGTTTCTTTAACTTCACGTTTATGAGCAGATACCTCTCCAGTTACCACAGTGTGTTTGCCCACATTGACCTGTTCTTCACTGACTGGAATGTGTATGGCCTTTTCATCACTAATTGGTGTATCACTAGATTTATTATCTACTGGTCTTCTTTCTATAACAACTTCTTCATGAGTGACTGGAACATCTACTGTTTTTGGTTCTTCAACAATTTCTTTGCTCAGTTCAACTTCACCCTTTGGAACTTTACTTTTATTTATATCAAGCTCTTCCTTATGAAGTGTAAGTCTTCCTTCATCTTTACTTTTTTTCTTCTTATCATCATCACTGCCATTGCCCAACACACTGTCAAATAAATTTTTCACAAATATTACCTCCTATAAATACATATTTTCAACTCACTAATATTTTGTCCCTGTCGTAGTAATATATCCTTTGTGAAATATGGAGCTAAAGTAAATGACTTACAATAAATAAAAATTTGGAGCATAAATTTTTTGTAATATCTTATTTTTATTAAGCAAAAAATAAAACCCTGGGCCAAATTAATGACCTGGGGTTAAAAATATACTCCATGTTTCTGGCCCTAGAATTCCATCTGTGGACCTTTGCCAGTTCTTTTGTAAATTAGTTACAGCTTGAAATGTGGATTCATCATAAATCATTTCAGTATAAGTTCCTACTTTTAAATATCCATACATAGCAAGCTTCTGTTGAATCCACAAAATCACATGACTTTTATGGCCTTTTACAATAATATCCTGTATCCCTCTCAGTGCGGCCATAGTTGCAGGGCCTGCAATACCATCTACTGCTAAACCTGCATTATAATCTATATTCAAGTTGTATTGGAGAGCTTTAATCTGCTCTTTTAATTTATCTTCATTGGAAATAGGCGGTGTATATTCTCCCGATCCTGCCAGAATATCCTCTGCAAACCAATTCAAATCTACATTTCCATCTATCCCAGGCACAAAGCCGCTTGCTGAATACTGCCAGGAAGTATTCGCATAAGGGGTGCTGCTTAATCCATATGCAGCTATCCACAGCTTAGTATTAGGATCTATATTTCCCTTAAGATAATTTTCATAGAGCCACTTATTTGTATAAACTCCAATTTTTTTACCGGTTCTCGATATAAACAATGAAATAAACTGATTAGTAAAATTTACAGCTGTCTGTTTATCCCATTCCCAGCTATAACTCTCAGGTGGCTGCTCTATATCCAGCCAATGGATAGTATCAAACACCATTCCAGATATATATCCAATAAAAGCATTTACTTCAGAACTAACATCCTGATGTCCTGCAAAATGATAAACTCCAAATAAAATTTCCAGCTGTTTACATATATTCTGCCTGTAAGACAGATATTTATCTGTATAGTAAGTTCCTTCTGTGGCCTTATTTATAACAACCTGGATTCCTGAATCTTTCACTTTTTGCCAGTCTGACACCCAATTGTTGGAGTTTATATCTATGCCCTTTAACATAAAATCTTACCTCCTTACTTATTTTTAATATATTTTCAATTTAGAAACTTGCTAATAATAGCATCAGTTTAATACAATAATAATTTTATCTATAAAATCCTCTCACCTTTTTGTCCGGCTTTTCTTTTAAATTCTTCAATAAAAAAGAGTCCTGGGCTTTCCCAAAACTCTTTACAAAGCTTTTATCACAGTTTTAATAAACCTTTGCCTTGTCGATTTCATTTTTATTTTTTAAATTTATTCTTTTATTAATTACGGAATTAAACACGGATAATATAATCCTTTTTTCGCAGAGTTGGAGCTCCGTAAAACGGTTCAGACGTAGTTCCCATAATCGCTGCATTCAAAAATGTATTTTAACTTTTATTCACAATATACTATTTCACTCATAACATATATTGTAAATAAATTTGTGGAGGAATTCAATGGATTCTAATAATAATAATGAGGGGAAAAATCAATATCCCCACAATTCTCAGCCAGTTGACTATTCAATGCAATATTCACCATACTCATGTCCAATGTTCTACGACGAACCAATAGATGATGATGAATATTATGACATGGATGAAGATGATGACATTAATGCAGGTTTTAGAAAAAGAAATCCAAGAAAGCGCAGACGTAGAAGACGAAGGCGCAGACGTAGAATTAGGCCTTTTCCTTATCATCATTCAATGGCATTAATTCTCCCGGTCATAATACCTTATGATAATTACTATGATGAGTATTAGCTATCAGAAGATGTTATTTAACCTCATATAATTTAATTAGTTTAAGCATTATAAATTCCAAATAAAATAAGCACCCCGAATGACGGATGCTTATTTTGCAATATATTTTAAAGGAGTCTAATTTTATATAGTGGCTCGTGGTGGTTGCACTTAAGTTTATAGTGCCCTGCAACCGTAGACACTAATATGCACTTGTAACTATTTTTAAAAGGAACGATTAATTTATGTAAACTAAGGTTACTTCCTTAGAACATTTATAATTATATATCATACTTGTTACATTCCAATGTCTCATCAATAAAATATTTGTAAACATTATAAAATAAAACTCATTTACAAACATAAATAAGCCCTGGGCCAAATTAACGACCCTGGGCTAAAATTATTGAACCGGCTGTGCTGAAGCCACCGCGTCAGTTGCATTCTTTGCAGGTTCAGCAGTACTCTGTATATAATCAGCAATCTTTTTCTTCAATTCTTCGTTTTCCTGCTGTAGCTTTTTTCTTTCAGTTCTAAGCTGTGAATTTTGAGTTTTGAGCTGCAATATTTCAACTTGAACTTCCGTTTGCAGATCTGACTTTTTCTCTTCTGAACTTTTCAGCTCATACACTTTACTCTCAATGGCTCCTGAAATTATGGCCTTTACATTGTCATCCACTCCTATACCAAGTTTGTCAAAAACGCTGTACACATAATCTTCTGCACTCTTTTTTCTCTGATCTGCAGTCAGTTGTGAAGATATATTAAGCTGTTCTGCTTGTCCAACGCCTATATCTGCACAGCGTTCTATGATACTTAAAATATCCAGAAGCTTGCCACCTGATACCAATACCCCAACCATATCCTTATGCAATCCATTTTCAACTTTTCCCAGTACTTCTTCAGTATCAACATCTTTCTTTTTTAAATAAGGCAAAAAAATCAACACTATGATTCCCACTCCCACGGCCAGTGCTGTAATAGTAAATAATATGCTTAAATCTGACATTTTATATTACCTCCATAATTAATTTTTATTTAACTTTTTCGCTTATTATAGAAAATAATTCTGGATAAACTAATCCAGTTTTTTTAACAGCCATTGATATAATGCGCTTAATATCTCTAGTTGTAGCTAATTTATATATCTGAAATAATCTTGCCAACAAATAGATATTCAACTGTTTAGCTTGATCTCTGTCCCTTTTAATTACTTTTACTTCCTCATCAGTATACATATTTTATTCCCTCCAAATTTATTTCTCCGTGTATATAATATATATGCATTTTTTGAAATATAGGCAGGAATTTTTTAAAATTTCTTGTAATTATTTTTAGTAGTCAAAATATACTCCGTTTTTCAAGTCTTAGAGCTCTATCTGCCAGTTTGTTCCAACCATTTTGTAAAAGCAAAAATAAAAAAGCTATCTCTAGCTTTCAATTACTCATAAATAGATCTCTATAATTTTTCAACGGCCCTGCAGGCCTTTTCTCTCCAAACAACTTATATCGCAGGTAATCATCCACATATATACAAAGCGGCATCAATATAAACCATAGTACTGCATATGTCAAACATATCTGCCCGTATAAATTAAAGGGTTCATTAGAATAATCCCATATATCAAGTCCCAACCATATGTTTAATATAACCCCTGAAGTAAATTCCAATGCAAGAGCTATAAAAGTTCCGATTACGCACTCCTGCCACATTTTCCTGTCATAGAATTTAGGATATTCATTAAGTTTTCCTATAAAGAAGGCCGCTGTTCCACCCACTACCAGCATACTTATATGTGTCCAGCCACGCCATAAACCTTCTAGAACCATGTATAGAGCACCCATTATAAATATTAGAAGTAAATCCTTATATATTTTATTTTTTAAGTTTGTGGAATTTCTGTATCCCATGTAACTTTCTCTACCTCCTCCACAGCGCTTAAAGTATCTGATAGGACTTCATATTCTAATTGTATTAATCCAACCGTATCTTTATTCCTTTTACTTTATGTTTAATTTTCCGCAAATTTCTCTAGGAAATTATATTTCAATAGAAAGTAAAGACTCTAAAATTGCGCAAAATAAAAAACACTAGAATGTAGTGTTTAAAAAGACTTATGGTGCACCCAGGGAGATTCGAACTCCCGGCCTCTGGATTCGAAGTCCATCACTCTATCCAGCTGAGCTATGGGTGCTTGTTATATTATTTTAAAAATGCAAATGGAGCGGGTGAAGAGAATCGAACTCTCATAACTAGCTTGGAAGGCTAGCACTCTACCATTGAGTTACACCCGCAAATCTATTAGTAAAATTCAATTACACAATATGTGCAAACTTAATTGAAGCCTTAAACTCAAATACTGCCTATCAATATTACATGGTCGGGGTGACAGGACTCGGACCTGCGACCTCATGGTCCCTAACCAAGCGCGCTACCATCTGCGCCACACCCCGAAACTGTATGGTGCGCCATCGGGGACTCGAACCCCGGGCAACCTGATTAAGAGTCAGATGCTCTACCAACTGAGCTAATGGCGCCTATATGTGGTGCGTCTTAAGGGATTCGAACCCCCGGCCCACGGCTTAGAAGGCCGTTGCTCTATCCAACTGAGCTAAAGACGCATGTTGGAGCGGGTGAAGAGAATCGAACTCTCATAACTAGCTTGGAAGGCTAGCACTCTACCATTGAGTTACACCCGCATTATGATTATGTCATTTTTATATTTGGAGCGGAAGACGGGATTCGAACCCGCGACGTTCACCTTGGCAAGGTGACGCTCTACCACTGAGCCACTCCCGCATAGTAACAGTAAACTTGACATTTTATTCATGATTTTGGTGCAGGTGAAGGGATTTGAACCCCCACGCCGTAGGCGCTAGATCCTAAGTCTAGTGCGTCTGCCAATTCCGCCACACCTGCATATGTAAAACAAATATTACAATTTTGATGTATTACAACTTTAACTTTTATTCTCAATTTAAAAAGAGAATTTTCAACTGTCTATCCCAAAATATATTGGTGGCTTACCGGGGAATCGAACCCCGGACAACATGATTAAAAGTCATGTGCTCTACCAACTGAGCTAGTAAACCATTAAATGGCTGGGATGGCAGGATTTGAACCTACGAATGATGGAGTCAAAGTCCATTGCCTTACCACTTGGCTACATCCCAACACTGGGGTGAACGATGGGATTCGAACCCACGACAACCAGAACCACAATCTGGCGCTCTACCAGCTGAACTACGTCCACCATACATTGGTGCGCCATCGGGGACTCGAACCCCGGGCAACCTGATTAAGAGTCAGATGCTCTACCAACTGAGCTAATGGCGCCTATATGTGGTGCGTCTTAAGGGATTCGAACCCCCGGCCCACGGCTTAGAAGGCCGTTGCTCTATCCAACTGAGCTAAAGACGCACGCTTGGAGCGGGTGAAGAGAATCGAACTCTCATAACTAGCTTGGAAGGCTAGCACTCTACCATTGAGTTACACCCGCACAATTGTTATCATATAAGTGATTTTACCACTATATAAACTTTTCATCAAATCCAAATGGTCGGGGTGACAGGGATTGAACCTGCGACCTCATGGTCCCAAACCACGCGCGCTCCCATCTGCGCCACACCCCGACATCAAAATTGATTTCAATTACACTAGAAGCTTTTCCAAACTCTTGACGACATTAATTATTCTACACGATATATATGAATTCGTCAATACCTAATTTGAGATTTTTTAGTTTTATTTAAACTCCCTTAATCACTGCATTTATAATTTCGCCTTCCAAATTTATCACTGCCACACTGTTAAATCCATCTCTTGGTATCGATGGGCTTCCCGGATTGACAAACCATATGCCATTTTCATAAATTATCTTGGATAAATGTGTATGACCGAATAAAACCACATCAGCATTTTCCTCCATGGCTTTATATTTCAGTCTAGATAGATCGTATTTCACATCGTATCTGTGCCCATGAGTTATAAAGAACTTTTTGCCGCCTATGTTCTCAATCCTTTCACCAGGAACATCCACAGAAAAATCACAATTTCCCTTTACATTTATAACAGGTCTGGTATAGAATTTTTTAATCTGGGAGACATCCTGAACATTATCCCCCAGATGAACGATTATATCCATGTCAGAAAAAATATCTCTGACTCTATGGACAAATTTCTTATCCCTATGCGTATCACTTATTACACCTATTTGCAAAATGCATATCTCCTTTAAATATATTTTCCAATTTCCTCTTTCAATCTTTTAAGTGCTTTTGCTCTATGGCTTATAGAATTTTTCAACTCAGCAGACATCTCTCCAAAAGTCATATTGTATTCTGGTACATAAAACAGAGGATCATAACCAAATTTATTGTTTCCACGTTCCTCCTCGCATATTATCCCCTCTACTTCTCCCTGAACCTGAAGTATCTTGTCGTATTTCGCCGCCAATACCATGGTACATATAAATTTTGCCCTCCTGCTCTCCCTGTCCTTATCCTTTAAAAGGTTTAAAAGTTTTTTGTTGTTCTTCTCATCATTTCCATGTTCACCTGCAAATCTTGCAGAATGTACCCCCGGCTCTCCATTTAATCCTTTGACCATAAGCCCCGAATCATCCGCCAGCACCATAAATTTATGTTCAAGTATGTCATATACGGTTTTGGCTTTCTTATAGGCATTCTCTAAAAATGTAGCTCCATCCTCTTCAATATCCAGGTCAACTCCAGCTTCTTTCATGGACAAGATATCCACAGGATACTCACAAAGTATCTGCTTAATTTCTCTTATTTTATTGTAATTATTGCTGGCAACTATCAATTTCCCCATTATTCACCACCGGTTCCTATCCATAGAGAGTCCATTTTCAAACTGTTTTTTTGAGCATTTATCATATTTTTTATACCCTTTTCCGCCAATCCCATGAGTTCTTTCAAATCTTCCTTGGTAAAGGGACTTTGTTCCCCTGTACCCTGTATTTCCACAATTTCATCCGAATCCGTCATCACTACATTCATATCCACCTTAGCTCTTGAATCCTCCAGATAACATAAGTCCAGCATTCTTATATCATTTACTATTCCCACACTTATAGCACTTACAAAATCCCTTATTGGATAAATTTTAAAAGGTGATCTCTTATGAAGTACATTTACAGCATCCACCAGTGATACAAATGCTCCAGATATGGAAGCTGTTCTGGTACCACCATCTGCCTGAATCACATCACAATCAACCCATATAGTTTTTTCTCCTATGGCTTTAAGATCCACTACAGATCTAAGCGCCCTGCCGATAAGTCTCTGTATTTCCATAGTTCTTCCGTCAACTTTTCCTCTTGTTATATCTCTTATTTTTCTAACCTGAGTAGCCCTGGGAAGCATATTATACTCGCAGGTAATCCATCCCTCCCCTTTTCCCTTTAAAAAAGGCGGCACTTTATCCTCTATAGATGCAGTGCATATTACCCTTGTGTCTCCAGTCTCTATAAGCACAGATCCTTCTGCGTATTTCGTATAATTCCTTGTTATTTTTATAGGCCTAATCTGGTCATATTTTCTACCATCAATTCGCATGTTCTACCTCCAAAACCAAAACTATATTTCACTAAATCAATTATACCTCAATTATCTTAATTTTTCCTCCAATATAAATAATTCATCACTTTTAGGAGGCATCACCTTTTCCTCTTTCCCATCGGATACCAGTATATATTGTCCCTTGGTCACCTTGCCTATTACACTGGCCTTAATGCCGTTTTGTTCCAGCATATCAACCAATCTGTCTCCATTTTCTGTAGTAATAAGCATGCTTCCGGAGGAAATAAATCTCAGTGGATCTATAGAATATTTTCTACATATTTTCCATGTTATGTTAGTTAAAGGTATCTTATCTTCGTATACTCTAAATCCCACTTTACTGGCTTTCGCGACTTCCCAAAGTGCTCCCAGAAGACCACCTTCAGTTATATCATGCATGGCATTGACACCAAATTTCCCGGACAATACTCCTTCTCTGACTACACTTATATACTTTATATAATCTTTTGCTTCATTTATTTCTTTCGGTGTAAGTATATCCTTAAGTTTTTCCTCAAAATCATTGACTGCAATGCTGGTTCCTTCCAGGCACAGATATTTTGTCACTACTATGTCATCATTCTCTTTTGCTCCTGAAGTAGACACAGCTTTATTCCTATCCCCTTTTCCTATGGCAGTACAGGAAATAACCATTTTATTTACAGCCTTAGTCACCTCTGTATGCCCGCCAAGTATTTCTATATTGAGTTTTCCTGCCTCTTCACTTATTTCTTCCATAATTTTATTTATATCCTCCAGGCAGGAATTTTCAGGTGCCAGAATAGTAACTAAAATTCCCACAGGTTCAACACCACAGGATGCTATATCATTGCAATTTATATGTACCGCAAGTTTTCCACTGTTCAAATTCGCCCCGGTAATTGGATCTGTAGACACAATACATTCCTTATCTCCAAAATTTATTACACTGCAGTCCTCTCCTATTCCGCTTCTTATCCTAACATCGCTCCTCTTTACCACCCTGCTTTTATCTATTATGGCTTTTAAATCGTTCCAATCCAGTTTTCCTATTTTCATAAAGTTTCTTCCTTTCTAAAATAAATAATCACAATTTTGAACCCTATTTCATATTATTTATATAGGGATTAATTTAATGGTAGGTGTAAATATTTTGAAATATATAGGACCTTTCTTAAAAATCAATAAAATAAAACCCACTAACGTTAAACAACAGCTGTTTTATTTCTCCAAAGAATCTTTAAAAGATATTGTACTACACTCAAAATGTGGTATTCCCACTTCAGTAGAGGGAATCATGCCCAAAAATACATCTAATTTTGATATTAACACATTTAAAAACCTTTCTCCACTCTTATGTATTTATAAAAAGGCTAATCCTATTCTCATAAATATGGATAACAGATTGTGCTGGAATGAAGATAAATTTAAAAAAGAAATAAACATAGACAGCAATGCCTTTATGACCTTGTCTCTGATGGAGCTTTCAGATTACTATAATTCCTTCAAAAACATAGACAAAAATAAATACAATTTGGGAAAACTTTATTCATTTCTGTGTAAAAAACAACTTGAATTTTACGCAGGTTATTTCAGAAACAGTGAAGGCGTATTTATCGATAAAAAATGCGAAAGCGGATCAAAATCAGCAGAGATTAGATTTATAGACAAATATAAAAAATTTAAATTTTCATCTCAAGCTCTATTGATGGCTGCATATTATAAATGCAGTACTTTAATGGAAGATGATGAAAAAGAAGATTTTAAAAACTTTTCATTTGATATACTAAATGTACTTATTGACTCAAAAGATAAGCTGTATGAAATGTCTTTTGAAGAACTCACAAAATTTTGCTTTTCTCTAAATATATTTTATGGTTACTCTAAAGACGACAAATGCAAAGATCTGTTAGTTGATATATCGGAACTCCTTTTTGAAAAATTTTATCAGGTAAATTCCCTAACCAATACGTCAAGAGAAACGGACGTGGAAAATGATTCACTGAATTATATAAATTTTACCATGATACACAAATATACAAACTTTATTAAATATAAAGATAACGCAAATTTTATATTTGAAAGGCTTTTAAAACTTTATGATTCAGAAAAGGGACTTTTTATAAAAAATACCTCTAAAAAAGATATTGAATTCACATGTCTGGAAGTTATGTTATATCTTACAGCTTTTCTGACAAATGTAGATATATATAAAAACAGAGACAAAAATAGCTTAATAGTATTGGACGTATTCAAACGCCAGCTTGTGGATTCAGGCCTGATATTAAGCTGGCCCGGAGCACCTGATTTAAATGATGCAGAACGCTATAGGAACTTTTCTCTTAAATCAGAAGATTTAATGGAGGAACAGAATTTCAGAATATCTTCCATTCCTTCACCTGAGGCTTGTGAAATAGCACCCATTTTCTGTAAATATGTAACTTACAGTATGAAAAAGAAAAAATTTAAATCCGTAAAAGCTTCTTTTGACACATATAAAAATATGTTTATATTTTTCATTACACTACATTTTTTAAAACCGGAAACTCTATAATATTCCAAGGATAAATTTTTTATCTTTAGGATATAATAATATCACTCCAGTACAAGCATTTTGTATTTTTAATTTAAATTTCAACCTGATTCTTTATAAGGAAGGTGATAGACAATGATGGATATTAACTGTTCTGAAAAATGTATACATGAAAAAGACGGAAAATGTACTCTAAATTGTATCACTACCATTACAAACCTTTCATCCCCCAAGTCAGGTTGTATGTACTTTTCCCCAAAGAATCAGATAAAGGACAAAGATCTTTTCCCTTAAAGACCATAAATATGAAAGGTTCCATAATTCATGGAACCTTTTATATTTAATACTCAATAAGCTTAAACTAATGGGCAAAATAAACTCTGTCAAGTTTTACATTTCCCATTTTATTGGCATAAACACCTTTTACATAAATTTTTGAAATAATAACTGTATCATTAAAGTACAGAGGCACTGCCGGCATATCTTGAGCTAAAGTATTTTCTATATCCCTTACTATCTCTATCTTTTGATTTCCATCCTCTTCAAATTCCGCCTGCATTAATTTGTTGTCTATCTGCAAATTTTTATATCCATATAAATCATAGGAAGAAGAAGATTTCCACATATTTAAAAATGCCAGAGGATAATCATAATCTCCTCTATAATCTACCTCCGCCATATCATAGCTTCCCTTTTTCAGTTGTTCTTTAAATTTAGACAACTCATATCCACGACAGTTTACAATTATTCCAGATTTATTTTTAATGTGCTGTGCTATATTCTCACATACCTTTTTATTTTCTACACTATCCACATATATCAAAGTTAGAGATTCATCTTTACTATAATTCAAACTTTTAATCATATCTGAAGCATTTTCCGATTGAGATGCACTTTGAAAAAATTCTCTATTTATAAATTTGCCATTTAATCCGTCGCTTACATAATCAGGTATATATGAATTAGCTGATTGAGCAGTACCTATCAGTATATTTTCCACTATCTCTTTTCTATCCACAACCATGGACACAAAATTTCTAAACTGAACATTACTTACAATATTTTGTTTTTTCATATTGAAAGCTATTGCCTTTCCCTCTAATTTAGGTACAGTTATATAATTCACTTTATTTTTTATATTTTTGATTTCTCCTAAAGGCGGATCCACAAATATATTTACTCTGTCATCCTGAAAAGCTGCCAGCGCACTTTCATTAGTCTTTAAGCCGCTGAGTATTATACTGCTGCTTTTAACTTGAGACTTATTCCAGTAATCAGAATTTTTCTTCAAGGTAATATCACCATTTTGAGATATATTGTCTATGACAAAACTTCCCGAATACAATATGGACTTATATTCCTTTTTCCAATCCACAAGTTTATAATCAATATTTCTAAGGGAGTATATAGGCTGTGCAAGTATATTCAAGAAACAGCCAGAAGGATAATTTAATCTTATACGCAGGGTTTTACTATCCAATGCATTTATGGCAACATCTTTAAAATCACTTTTCCCCTGTCTGTATTTTTCTACTCCAAATATGCAATTCAACTGTGCTGCATATATATTGTCCATATCCTTGTTCAATATATCAGAAAAAAAACTCACAAAATCATATGCAGTGATACTGGAACCATTACTCCATCTTGCATTTTCCCTTATTTTAAAGGTATAACAAGTTTTGCCTTCATCTACACTCCAACTTTCTGCCAGTCCGGGGATTATATTTCCATTTTCATCACTGCTTACCAACCCTTCAAAAGTATTGGCAAGTATATCTTTTTGTCTTACATTATCAGAATCAAGCATTAGCAAACTTTTAGGAGATTCACCCAAATTATACACCAAACTGTTCTTGTGCTCATTGTTTCCGGTTTCCTCAACTTTTTTCTCCAGTGAGCCCCCTATGAGAGTTATTGAGACAATTGAAATCATCAGCATGATGGATATTATGCAAATAAGTTTTTTCATACATATCTCCTTATTTTTATAATAATGGAATACAGTTTAAATTATTGTCAGTTATTATAAAAATAATCAAATTATATTATAATATTTTTAATATGGATTTTTTATGATATAATGTTCACGTATATTTCAATCACTTTTATATTCTTGAAATTTCAATTATATGGAGGAGTGTGAAAATGTTACTTGTAATAGAAATTTTAGGTGTGCTGACCATGTGTACTATAATGTTTGTTCTAATCTGGGGATTTATAATTTTCAAACAGACCTTGTCACAGATAAAATATAAAAACTACCTGCTGGAAAAGTTAACTCAGTATGTACATATCATTACAAAAAACAAGACAATCTAATAGATTGTCTCTTTTATATCTAAAAAACTTTCATATGCATAAAAAACATAGTTGCACAAGCTATTGCTGCACAAGTTATAGGATACACTATATTTTTAAAATTGGATCTAAAAACCATCATATTTATGGTCCATATTATCATAGTGCAAAATATGCTCCATTGCAATGTATAGTAATCATTAAAATACTTTACATATGTAAAATGATATGTAGTAAGAAGAGTTAATATCAATGCAATAATGGTGAATATAACACCCAACCATCCTAATAAACTTATTGTCTTTTTCATTTTCTCCTCCACAGGTTTTTACCTAAAGTTCCTTATATCATAAATTAAAACTATTTTTATGATAACTCTGTTTAGCTGCTTTGTAAATATTTATATCATATTTTCAAATTGATTTTCATCAATTATTTTGACTCCAAGTTCAAGTGCCTTGTCATACTTGCTTCCAGCAGCTTCTCCTGCTATAACATAATCTGTTTTTTTACTTACACTTCCTGAAACCCTGGCTCCCAGAGATTCCAATTTTTCCTTTATACTCATTCTAGTGTAATTTTTTAAGGTTCCTGTAACCACTATCGTTTTCCCCTGAAATTCATTGCTTTCTATATTTAATTCCTCGAAATAAGGTTTTATTCCCAATTTCAATAATTCATCTATACTCTTTATTATATTGTCCTGTTTGAAAAATTCTATTATACCTTTTGCCACCGTTTCTCCTATATCCTGAATAGATACAAGTTCCTCCAGCTCGGCCTTTTGAATATTTTCCAATTTATTGAATTTCTTGCACAGATCCGATGCAGTTTTTTTGCCTACATTTGGTATTCCCAAAGCATATATGAAAGAGGCCAAATCACAATTTTTACTTTTTTCAATGGAATTTACAAGATTATGCGATTTTTTTTCTCCAAACTTGTCTAAAGTCATAAGATCTTCTTTACGTATTCTGTACAAATCAGCTATGGATTTTATATTCAATTTTTCAAAAAGCTGCTCTGCAGTTTTTTCACTGAACCCTTCTATATCCATTGCTTCTCTACTTCCAAAATGAACTATGCTTTTTACCATTTGAGGTTTACAGGAAAGGGTATTTTCACAAAAATAGTGAACTCCGTCTTTTATAAGCTTACTTCCACAATAAGGACACTGTTTAGGAACTTCTATCTCCCTGGTTTTTTCCTTATCATCCTCCACTACCGACGTTATTTCCGGAATTACGTCATTGGATCTTCTCACAAATACTCTGCAGCCTATTTTTATTCCCTTTCTCCTTATATCATCCATATTGTTTAAAGTTGCCCTCTTTACTGTAGCTCCCGCCAGTTCAACCGGCTTCAAAATAGCAGTAGGCGTAACTCTTCCACTGCGGCCTACATTCCACTCCACGTCCAGAAGCTCCGTGGTAATCTCTTCAGCTTCAAACTTATATGCCAAAGCCCACTTGGGAAATTTTATGGTATAGCCCAGAATCTCCCTGGTTCTCATATCATCCACCACTATTACTACTCCATCTATATCATATTGAAGCTCTTTCCTTATACCATGTATGTACTCCAATTCTTTTTTTATTTCATCCATATTGCTACACACTTTAAGGTAGCTGTCCTGAGGCAGTCCCATTTCCCTTATAAAGCTCATCATTTCCACATAAGTTTTAAATGGCCTGCCTTCATTGTATCCTATATCATAAAAAAACGCAGAAAGATTTCTTCTGGCTGTCTCCTTTATATTCAAGTTTCTAAGAGCTCCCGCTGCACCATTTCTAAGATTTTTCAGAGGTATTTTTGCTTTTTTATTATATTCTTCAAATGCCTTTTTAGTCATGACAGCTTCCCCGTGTATCTCCACCAGACTATAATTATCTATTTTAAGAGGAAGTGACTTTATTGTTCTCGCCTGAGCTGTTATGTCTTCTCCCACGACACCCGTCCCCCTAGTTGCAGCTTTTATCAGAAGTCCTCTTTCATCGTAAGTACAATTTATAGTGAGTCCATCAAATTTTTTAGTCAGGACATATCTGAGTTTAGGCAATTTATCCTCATGAAGTAGGTTGTACTCATTTACAATTTTCTCATTTTTACGGTGCCATTCCTCTACTGCATTTATACTTTGAGCTTTGTCCAGACTCCACAATCTTCCTTTATGTACATACTTCTGAAACTGGGACAGAACAGTATCTCCTACTCTCTGAGTAGGAGAATACGGAAAAACCAATCCTGTTTCCTTTTCCAATTTTACCAGTTCATCATATTTCATGTCATATTCTTTATCTGAAATACTGGGGTCATCCTCAACATAATATTCATAGGCATATCTGTTTAATTCTTTTATAATTTTATCTATTCTGCTTACAATATCCTCACTCATCATATCACCTCATAAGTAAATTGGACATGAATTTTATACGGCTTCCAGGGGAACTATTCCGTACATCAAATTCTTTATCCCCATTTTGTCAAATACTATGGTTAGTTTTATATCATTTCCATTCTTTGATATGCTCACAATAGTTCCCACTCCAAATTTGCTGTGTCTAACCTTTATTCCCTCTTTTATGGCCTCAGGTTTCAAATACTTGTCATTGGAAATATCATTTACAGGTGAAGCTTTCACCTCGTTTGACAAAGTATGAGAAACTACCTTTTTTGTCCATGAAAAAGTATTTTTATTTAAAATACTATCTGAAAAACTGCTTACATTATTTTTCTTTACAGTATCATATTCTTTCAATCCACTAGATATTTCATCTATAAAATTTGACTGCTCATATGCCACTACTCTTCCAAACACCCTTCTACTCTCAGCAGAAGTCATGTAAAGCTGCTCTTTAGCCCTGGTTATACCAACATAGCACAGCCTTCTGGACTCTTCCATTTCTTTGGAATCATCCAGGGACTGTATACCCGGAAATATACCATTTTCCATTCCCACCATAAACACCACTGGAAATTCCAATCCCTTTGCACTGTGTACAGTCATAAGTACTACAGAATCTGCATTGTCATCAAAATTATCTATATCTGAAACCAGGGTTACCTTTTCCAGAAATGCGGAAAGAGAAGTATCCTCCGACGTAGATTCAAATTCAGAAGCAGCTGACACAAGTTCTTTTAAATTTTCCACTCTGCTTATACTGTCTGCCTCCTTGCTGTCCTTGAGTTCATCCAAATACCCTGTTATATCCAATATTTCCCTTATCAAATTAGAAACAGGTATTTTATCTCTGCTCTTGATAAAGCTATTTATTATGCTTACAAACTTTTTTATGGAATTAATGCTTCTCTTAGATAGATTCATCACTTCGTCCGCATCCAAAATAACATTGTACAGGGATTCCTCCATAGAAGCAGCAAAACTCTGTATTTTCTGCACAGTAGAATCCCCTATATTCCTTTTGGGTACATTTATTATCCTTCTCAAGCTCACATCATCAAGAGGATTATTTATAAACTTCAAATATGCCATAATATCCTTTATTTCTTTTCTGTCATAGAACTTTAAACCTCCAATTATCCTGTAAGGTATATTGGCCTTCATAAATGCATCTTCAAAAATACGGGACTGGGCATTTGTTCTGTAGAGTACTGCAAAATCCCTATACTGTCTTTGGGGACTTTTTTCTAATGTCTCTTTTATTTTAAATGCCACATATCTTCCTTCATCCATATCAGAATAAGCCCTGTATAGTTTTATCTTACCCCCGTTTTCACTTTCAGTCCTAAGTACTTTCTTCTTCCTATTGGAATTATTGCTTATGACATCATTGGCGGCTTTCAATATATTCCCCTTGGATCTGTAATTCTGTTCCAATTTTATTACCTTTGCATTTGGATAATCCTGCTCAAAATCCAGAATGTTTCTCACATCGGCACCTCTCCAGGCATAAATACACTGATCGTCGTCTCCCACCACACATATATTCTTATGACCCTGGGCCAGCAGTCTGACAAATTCATACTGAGATCTGTTGGTATCCTGGTATTCATCCACCATTATATATTTGAACTTTCTCTGATAAAATTCAAGCACATCAGAATGATCTTTAAAAAGCTCCACAGTTTTATATATCAGATCGTCAAAATCCAGAGCATTGTTGTCCTTAAGCTTCTTTTGATACAGCAAATAGACATCTGCAATTTTATTCATTCTAAAATTGCCTTCATTTTGCCTCTTGAACTGTTCAGGAGAAACCAGAACATCCTTTTGTGCACCAATTTTGTTTATTATCTCTCTATCCGTTATATCTTTGTCATTTATATTCAATTCCTTCATACATTGTTTTACAAGCACCTTTTGATCATAACTGTCATATATGGCAAAATTTTTATTATATCCAAGCTTATCTATTTCTCTTCTCAGTATTCTCACACAGCTTGAATGAAATGTAGATATCCACATGCCCTCCACTTCGTCTCCAACAAGTTCCCTTATTCTATCTTTCATCTCTCCTGCCGCCTTGTTGGTAAAAGTTATAGCCAGTATTTTTGAAGGATATATATTCAAATCTTTAATCATATGGGCCACCCTGTGGGTAAGAACTCTGGTCTTTCCGGACCCTGCTCCTGCTAGAACCAACAGTGGTCCATCTATTGTAATCACTGCCTCATACTGTTCCTTATTCAAAAGATTCTTTAGATCCATAAAATTCACTCCTAATTCTTATATTCGCACCATTGTAAATATCAAGTGATTTTCAAATTCAAGTTTAGCTGCATCTGCTTTATGTCTAATATTATAACATTTTAGCAATACTTTAATCATAATAAACATAAAAAATGTGCTGACATCCATCAACACACTTAAATTTTACTTATACTAAAAATGTTTTATTTCAACCTTTCCAATACTATCTTGTATCCATCACTTCCATAATTAAGACACCTGTTTACCCTGCTTATAGTAGCGGTACTAGCTCCTGTTGCAGCTGCAATATCCAAATATGTCTTTTTATTGCTCAGCATTTTGGCCACTTGAAGCCTTTGTTCCAAGGATTTTATCTCATTTATGGTACATATATCATCAAAAAATCTATAACATTCTTCTTTAGTCTTCAAACTCAGTACCGCTTCGCACAGATAATCCATTTCTTTACTTTCTAATTTGGATTTATAATCTCCCATGAACGCCACTCCTTATTCATGTATGTTTGACAAAACAACTTTTATTTAATTTTATCACGTATTAAAACATTAATCCATAAAACTGTAAATATTTTTGTAATATAACATTATTTATCCAATCTCAGTATACGCAAAAATGCAATTACAAAATAAAAACAGTCCATTGGGGCATGGACTGTTTGCTCATAAATAAAAAGGGGGCTATCATTCCTTTTATTTATCCTTGCACATTCATTATAGTAAAATTAAAATAAAATATCAAGTAAAACATGAATTATTTCTATAAATACTTACATAAAATTTTTATATATCTGCATTAAAATACTTCATATTTAAATTTTTTTTATTTTTTCAATTTCTTCTTTAGACAATTCTCTATATTTTCCTTCATCCAGACTATCCTCCAATTTTATGGGTCCAAATTGTATCCTTCTCAAATAAACCACATTTTTTCCCAGCGAGTTGAACATCCTCTTGATCTGGTGGAATTTGCCTTCTTGTATGATCACTTTCACCCTTGAACCATCACTGCCGGACTCCATAATATGGAGCAGTGCAGGCATGCATTTATATCCATCCTTTAATACTATTCCATTTTTAAATCTGTTAACATCGTATTCATCCAAGGATTTATCTATCTCTGCATAATATACCTTATCCACATGATTTTTAGGCGATATCAGCCTGTGATTCAATTCTCCATCATTGGTAATTATAAGCAGCCCCCTGGTATCTTTATCCAGCCTCCCTACAGGAAAAGGCTTAAATGCCTGATACTCAGGTTCCAGAATATCTATAACCGTTTCATCAAAATTGTCGAAAGTTGCAGATACAACCCCTTCCGGCTTATTCATCAAAATATATATATTTTTTCTATATTCTATATTATCTCCTGCAACTTCTATCTTACAATTGGCGGGATCTATTTTCAATGAATTGTCTCTGGCTAACATTCCATTTACTTTGACAACCCCACTTTTTATAAGCGATTTTACTTCCTTCCTGGTCCCATACCCTAAATTGGCCAATACTTTATCCAATCTATCCACTCTGTTACCTCCCTCTTCACCAACATTATATTATTCCAATATTCAAGGTAAAAAATACCGGAAAAATATTTTTTAAAAATTAATACAATTAAATAAATTGCTGCAGAACATTTTTACCAATATTCTGCAGCATCCTATATTCTATCATCTGGTTTACTTTTCTACTATCCATAATATTGCATAACCTTCTGCACATAATTCCTGGTTTCATAAGGCAGTTTGGAAATATCCGAAACACTGTCCACACCTCTGCTCTTCAAAGTCCCGGGTCCTGCATTGTATGCTGCCAGAGCCAATTCTCTAGAGTTTCCGTACATATTCAGCATATTTCTCAAATATTCCGTACCGGCATCTACATTCTGATCTATATCGTAGGGATCTGTTACTCCCAGGCTGCTGGCCGTTCCAGGCATAAGCTGCATAAGTCCCTCAGCTCCTGCAGAAGACCTGGCTTCCGGATTAAAACCGGATTCCTGTTTTATAACAGCCATTATTAGATCTTTATCAACTCCATATTTTCTGGAAGCTTTTTCTACCGCTTCATCAATATTTGAATTTCCACTTTGCACATCGCTTTTCACACTATTGTAAATAGTATTCAGCCTTTGCCCGCCTCCATATCCAAGCTTGCTTAAATCTTCGTCTCCCAAAGATAACTTGGATATATCTATATTGCCGCTGCTGTCAGAAAGTGCTTTTGTCAAGCTTTCCATAACAAGCTGGAAAGAGTCCCCATCTTGAAAAGCCTGTTTAAATATTTCAGTCATCATTTGGAACTGAAGAACTTTTTGAAGACTTTTATCCTGATCCGAAGAACTTATATTATTTACACTCATTTTCTCACCTGCTTAAAAAATATACTATATTTTTTTATCGTTTTAAATTTTATCGACTTTAGTTTACTACTATTCAGCTCTAAATGAAAGTATATCGTAATCTTCATAGGCTGCTTTACTGTACTGGCTTTTACAGAGAACCAGTATTTTGTACTCACTTTTATTAAATGGAATGAAAGTATAATAATTCTTCCTGCTGTAGCCCTGAACTAAATTCCAGTCTCCTTTTTCCAAAATATAGAACTCATAAACTACATCCTTCCCCCCTTCACTATGAACCGTAAATGTAACCGGCACACTGCAGTTAAATTTCAAATTGTCACAGGTTATTCTTGTATTTGTCACAGGAAGTGCTTCGTTTACTTCTACACATACCTTTCTTTTACAATCAAATTCCCTTTTGCTTTTAATATTTTTTGCAAAAATATCCACCTTGTATGTTCCGCTGTACTTTGGTACAAAAGCATATATCTTTTGAGGCACAAAATCTGTTTCTTCCACTTTATGGCCATTTATATTGAGTACATATTTTATAACAACATTCCTGGTGTTCTGAGTTATAGAATTTATTACGATCTCGTCTCCCACCAAAAAATGCTCTCTTGCAGGATACAATAGATAATCAATTACTGCAGGGATATAATCAAGAACCTCCAGGCTTATTATTGAATGACAGTCATATTCCCTATCAGAATACCTGTCCCTGACCCTGGTCTCCAACTCATACCTACCACTTTCATCAGGAATGAATTCCACAAGATTATCACTGCTGTAATCAATATTTTTAAATTGAATTCCATCTTTTCTTATTAAAAAGCCATATTTAAGATCAACTCCACCCGAAGCATTTACTTTAGCCTTAACAGTTTCACCTTTTAATATAGATTTATCCTTGTTTAAAATCACACCTTCAATATTAACCGGTTCTCTGCTCTTTTCATCTATAATATAATCCAAATATTCTATAGCTTCATAATTTCCATGAAAAGATTTATCCTTTACCATTAAAATAAGTTTATACTTACCCGGCTGCCTGCTTTCCCAAACATAACTGTCACAGGTAGTATATCCTGAATCCTCGCTGCAGTCTCCTTCAATCACATATCTGTACAAGACTTCTCTTCCACCTATAATCTCTGCTTTTAAAGTGATCTTGACACCGCACAGCTGAGGATAATTCATATCTGTAGTGAAATTTTTTATATAAATTTTATCATATTTTTTTACTTTAAAGTTCAAAACCGCTCTGTCATCAAATTCACTCATGGAATATATATCTTTGGCAAGACATAGAAGTCTGTATTCGCCGCTCTTTTTTTCGACATAACCTGCTATCCTCTTTGTGGAGTAATCCTGGACACATTGTGCTGCTCCCTCTGAATCTATCTTAAAAAACTTATAAAGTACAGTTCTGCCATCATCATGATCCGAATTTACTTGAAAAATCAACTCAGAGTCCTCCAGAAGATCAGAGGTCAGACATCTAAAATCAGTTATGACTACACTTTTCAGGGGATGTACCTGAAATTCCACACTTTGAAAATCATCAAAATCATTTTGTGAATCAATATTTTTACACTCCACTAATATTTCACCTTTTCCCTGACTCTTAACCACCCAGGAGAGTGTATTGTCAGCAGAATAATCTTTTATCATCTCCCACTCATCTTCTATTCTTATCCAATACCTGAACAAAAGTGGAAATTTATTAGTCTCTACTGTTACATGAAGCTTGTCCCCTAATTCTAATTCATTATTATCTATATAAATACCGCTTATCAGCTTCTCCTCTGATTTTCCTATTATATAATCCATTTTGGATATATAATCAAAACTTTTGTTACCGTCTATTTTTTTAGCCTGTACCATCAATATGTATTTACCATCTTTTTCAGGGATCCACTCCACTTTTTCTTCGCCTGTAAAATCCTTCAAGGTGTCCCATATTCCATTACATCCCACCATATACTTGTAAATAAGTTCCTGTTTCAAGTTATTATCTACATTTATAACAACCTTTGACTTTTTGGCCTGTGGACTTTTTAAACTACAATTTATAGTCAATTCATTCATCTAAATCATCCCCTATGTGAAATAATTCCTTAAATTAGATTTCCCTAACTTATATTATACTATAATTCCATATTTTGTAATAGTATTTTTATATATTTTGTTCATCACAATTTGGAAATAGATTCAGATAATAAAAACTAAATATCAATGACATGCAATCAACTTGAGCAAATTTTTTTCAAGCCTGCAATCGTCTTGTTTAGTCCGTTTCTTAGCATTAGAAGTTCTTCCACCGGATCTTCTCACTTTAGAAGATATATGTCTCTCAAAAAGAAGCTTATCTATATTATCATTGCTGTATATATATCCTTTGGGACTTATGGCATACGCATTTTTGCCAAGAGCCATAGCTGCAACTCCATAATCCTGGCTGACTACTATGTCTCCACTTTCAGTCTTATTTATAAGTGCCATATCCACACTTTGAAACCCACTGTCCACATACTCCACGACACTGTAGTCAGAATTCAAAATATGATTTAAATCACAGTACATTCTCACCTGTATATTGTTTTCCTGGGCTATATTTTCTATTATATCCTTTCCCGGACAAGCATCTGCATCCACAAGTATCTTCATATTTGTCATTCTGCCTCCTTTATTTTTTCTGTTTTTTACTGTCTTTCAACTTATCTTTGTTACTTTTTAAAAAATTAACTTTCAGCAAAACCGTAAGCCCAGCAAGGGCCAGTGCACACAAAATAGAAATAGCCAAAATTTTCACTACCGCCAAAGGATTTAGACTTGAAGTATTCACGTAATTTATCATACAGAACAAAATCATGTATATTATTAAGGATTTAATAAACACCTTCTTTGTATTCTTCATAAAAATTTCCTCCTATCAGACAAAAGCCTCATTATATTTATCATTATAGCCCAGGGCATAAATAACTGTCAATGCACACAACATGGCAATGGCCATCGTTTTCTTCAATAATTGAATGCAATAAAATATGCCTGCTCTACAACAATTAAGCCAGGCAGGCAAAACTAAATCATGAATTAAGTCTCTTTTCCAATTCCATCTTTTTATCTTCATAGCCGGGTTTGCCAAGGAGGGCAAACATATTTTTCTTATACGCCTCAACTCCAGGCTGATTGAAGGGGTTTATCTCCATCAGATACCCGCTGATTCCGCAAGCTCTCTCGAAAAAATATACCATATATCCAAAATAGTAAGCTGTCAATTCAGGTATATTTAAAATCGCCACAGGTACATTTCCGTCACTGTGAGCCAGAACAGTTCCTCTAAATGCCTGATGATTTACAAAATCCATGGATTTTCCATCCAAAAAGTTGAGTCCATCAAGATTTCCTTCATCTCTTTCTATGAACATCTCTTTCCTGGGTCTCTCCACATTTATAAAAGTCTCAAAAATTATTCTGAGTCCCTGCTGTATATATTGACCCATGGAATGCAGATCCGTTGAGAAATCCACTGAAGCAGGAAATATCCCCTTATTTTCCTTGCCCTGACTCTCTGCAAAGAGCTGCTTCCACCATTCACCAAAGTAATGAAGACAGGGTTCAAAATTCACTATCATTTCAATGGTCTTATCTTTTTTATACAATATGCTTCTAGCTGCTGCATATTGATATGAAAAATTTTCTCTCAAATCCCGAACTCTATATTCTCTCCAGGCATCCGCGGCTCCTTTCATCAACTCATCTATATCTATACCCGCTGCTGCTATAGGCAAAAGCCCCACTGCCGTAAGTACGGAATATCTGCCGCCTACATCGTCCGGTATGGTGAAGGTTTCGTAGCCCTCCTCATCCGCTGTTTTTTTCAGGGCACCTTTTTCCCTGTCTGTAGTCACATATATTCTCTCTTTAGCTCCTTCTCTGCCATACTTTTGTTCCATAATTTTTTTAAACATCCTGAAAGCAACAGCAGGTTCAATAGTCGTACCGGATTTCGAAATTACGTTTATAGATAGATCCACTTTTTCTAAAAGATGGAGCAAATCGTGCATATAAGTGGAGCTCATGTTGTTGCCTGCATAAAATACGGCTAAATTTTCCCTTCTATTTTCCGGCAGTACATTGTTGAAATTATGTGAAAGCATTTCTATAGCTGCCCTAGCTCCAAGGTATGATCCTCCTATCCCTATCACCAGTAATGCACTGGAATTCTTCCTGATCTTTTCTGCCGCAGTTTTTATTCTTTGAAATTCATCTTTATCATAGTTTACCGGCAAATCCACCCACCCCAGCGCATCACTTCCTCTTCCCGTCTTGTTTTCCAGCATGTCATGCGCAATTGATATGTCGGGCTGCATATCAATTATTTCCCTTTCTTCTATATAAGGTACTATTTTGCTCAAATCCAATTTTATGCCTTTATTTATCACAGCCAATTTCCACCTCCAGCATTTATAACTTTTTATTAATATAATAGTATACTGCTATTATTAAATCTACCTTAAAAAATACTCATTTATAATTTACCCAATATTTTTGCATCTATTATACATTCTATAAGGAAAAATACAGCTTGTCACGCCAATTGGAAAAATATTCACAAAAACTAACAAAGACTTATTAAAAATATCTTCGCAATGAGGAGGAATATTGCACTATTGCTTACCTGATTGGCATAGAGTGCAGTTTGTCAATTTTAGATAAAATTACTGCAATAAAAATGATTATACACCCAATAATCATTTTTTTCGTGAATACTTCTCCCATTAAGAGTACGGATAAAAAACATCCAAAAACCGACTCCAACGATAATATTATTGAAGCACGGGTATCAGATGTATATTTCTGTGCTGCGTTTTGTACCAGGAATGCAATAGCAGTGTTGAATATTATGAGGTATAATATTCCATATATTCCCTTAATGTCCGGAACATGCATAGGAGGTTCAAATATCAACGCACTTATCAATGTAAATATTCCTGCGGATAATAACTGCACTGTGGTTAAATTTATAGGATTTATGTTTCTTCTGGCGTAGATTCCAATCAAAATTATCTGAAAAGAATATACAACTGTAAAAAGCAGTGTCAGACTATCGCCAAAACCTATGGATATATTTTGCTGCAGACTCAAAAAGCCTATGCCTATCAAAGTTAGAAATCCCGCCAATATTGCATAGATATTAGGTATCTTTCTGATTACCAGCCAGGAAGCAAAAGGCACCATTGCAGCATAGGAAGCAGTTAAAAATGATTGTTTCCCAGGTGTAGTATATTTAAGTCCAACAGTTTGAAAGGTCTGTCCTACATACAAGATCAGACCCAGTATAATCCCAGCTATAAAACTTTGCCTGTCTATTTTTATTACCTTTTTAAAAAATATAATATATAAAATAATTCCCGAGCATAAAAACCTAAATGACAGCAAATAAAATGGAGTAATGCTTGACAAGGCTACTTTAGCAGCTATAAAACCTCCACCCCATATCAGGGCAACTAATAAAAGTGAAATATCTGCAATTAATGATTCTTTCCCGCCTGTATTTTTCACCTATATACACTCCTTGTATAATGTAGATCATAACATTCAATAAAAAACTATCTTGAATTCTTATGAATATTACAACTAACTAAAATGCTACACTTATTATACAATATTTTATTTTACAGTAGAAAAATATTTGGGCTTTTACCTTTCAAATTTCTCAGTCTGACAACTCATTTGTTCCTTGTAATACATCGCTGCCGCTATGTTATCAATCTTGCTTTATGATAAAATTAATTTAGGTAATTTGATGAATTTCTAGAAATATTTATAAAAGTAATAAAAAATACCATAAAAGAGTGTATTTTTTGCTCCAATTATAATATAATAATAAGGTATGTAGGTGAGCGATTACAGAGAAATTGTAAATTCACAAAATCATGTTATACGAGAAAAACCTATATATAAACAAGTAACTTCTCCCAAAAGTTACTTGTTGTTTTCTTTTTGTGGTTTATTTATCTCAACTTCAAAATCTTCCAAAATCTTATCTTTTGAAATATTGGTCTTGCTTCCCAAAAACATCTTAAGTTTGTCTTGATTATAGCAGAAAACCGAAATGATACATAAACTCAATACCTCGGTAATTGAAAGCACTATAATGCACAAAAAGAAAAAGTTCATTCACATTACCCCCTTCCATTGTGCCAACCTTTTATCCCTGTAATCACTCATACAGTAATGACAGAAGGGAGTAATTCTATATAACATGAATCATTACTATTAAATACATTATAGCATAATAATGGTAATATTTTAAAGATTATAAATTTATGTATTTTTTATATTTATATGAACAAATTGAAAATAATAGATAAGGAAAGAGCTCCTAGCCTATAGGAACTCTTATGGGTTAAAATGAGGTAATCGTTTAAATGTTAATTTTTGGGAAGAAACTTTCACTGGCACACTTTTATTTTACCACTATAACAGAAAAAAGCAATAGTTTAAAATATTGAGAATAATTTAGTATTTTAAATAATTTTTATTGATATCAACATAGAAAAATAACTACTAAGTTAGCTCTTTATTTAGATTAAAAGAACACAACTTAAGATATGGTTAGAATATGTTATACCATGATATGTATATTAAACAATAAAAAGTTTTTTAGAAATAAGGGAAGGGGCTCCTAAACAAACAGGAACCCTTTTGAGATTAAAAGTTTTAGATAATTACTCTTTTTCTTATATAATAGCATATATTCGCAAAAAGTCAATATCTAAAAATAATATGTGTTTCTCAGAAGTTTATACCCTTAAATATTCAAACCAATATATTAGATATTAGCTTGTTCTGCAAATCTTACTCCCATATCAAAAGCAGCTTTACAATCTTTAGGGAATTGTTCCTTCCTTACCTTAGCTTTTTTATTTTCATCAAATAGTGAGACATCATACTTCGAATAGTCATCAAATTGATATGTGTCATTAACAGCTAATGATTCACATCTGCCAAAAATTCTTTCCATATCCTCTTCCATGAATCTAAGATTTTCCCTATATTTAAATTTTTTCATTTGTTCATTAGTTATGTTCATAGTATAAATAAAACCAGTTGATATTTTTCTTCCAAAAATACTAGAATGGTTTTTATCGTATCTTAGATATGGAAATATAAGTCTTTCTAAAAATGATTTCATAACTCCCGTAATTCCTTGAAGATAAATTGGCGAACCAAGAATAATTGCATCGGCTTTTTCAGCTTTTTGAAGAACAGGTATCAAATCGTCATTAAACCCACACCTGCCATAATTTATCCCATTTTTTATTTTACAGGCAAAACAACTTACACAGCCTTTGTAATTTAATTCATAAAGATGTATAAGTTCTGTTTCGGCACCTCTTGAAGCTGCTCCCTCAAGTGCTTTATTAAGAAGGGTAGCAGTATTCTTATTTTTCCTTGGACTTCCGTTAATAGCAATTACTTTCATAAACTTTACCTCCATTATATACTTGATTTTATACTAAAAATTATATATGATTATAAGAAAATAGGTAAGTATGCACTTACTTGTTATATACTAACCTAAAAGTAAGTATAGGAGATATTATATGAAAAGCTTTGATTGTAAATATGGTAATTGTCCATTATATTATACTATATCCGTTGTTGGTGGAAAATGGAAGTGGATACTATTATGGAAATTATATGAATTCGGAGTAGTGAGATATAACAAATTAAAAACCGAATTAGAACCTATTGCGCACAAAACATTAAGCAGACAATTAAAAGAATTAGAAAAATACGACTTAATTCATAGAGAACAATATAATCAAATTCCTCCAAAAGTTGAATATTCATTAACAGAAGAAGGAAAAACATTAGTACCCATACTTAAACTCATGCATAAATGGGGCAAAGATCATGTAAATAAACAGATACATAACCCCTAGAGCAGTTTTCTACTCCAGGGATTAGAATTATTTAGCTGTCTGTACTGCTTGCATTGACTGAACTGGTGTAGTAGTCATATTTTACATAGTTCCCACAATATTCTGAATATAAGCAATCTTTTTCTTCAATGTAATAGCTTTTACTGCATCTGTATACTTTTTAACCTCTTTGCAGATCATCCTCAACCTTCTGCAGTATATCTTCCGTGTCTATTCCTTTTTTCTTCAAGCAAGGTAGGAGAATCATCGCAGTAGCTCCAACTTCTACAGTTATACCTATAATTGTAAATAATATACTCAAAGCTGACATCTTATATTACATCCCAATTAATTTTTTATTTGGCTTTTCCGTTTATTATAGAAAATAATTCTGGATAAACTAATCCAGTTTTTTCAATATCTACATAATAATCTATATTCAAGTTGTATTGTAGAGCTTCAATCTGCTCTTTCAATTTATCTACGCTGGGACTAGGTGGTGTGGATCCTCCCGCTCCTGTCAAAATATCTTTCACAAACAAATCCAAATCTACATTTCCATCTACCCCCGGCACAAAGCCGCTTGCTGAATACTGCCAGGAAGTATTCGCATAGGGATAGCTACTTACTCCATATTCAGCTATCCACGGCCTGATATTAGGGTCTATATTCCACTTTAAATAGTTCTCATAGAGCCATTTATTTGTATAAACTCCGATCTCCTTGACGGTTCTGGACATAAATAATGAAACAAACTGATTGACAAAATTTATAGCCGTCTGTTTATCCCATTTCCAGCTATAACCTTCTGGCGATTGTTCTATATCCAGCCAATGGATAGTATCAAACACCATTCCGGATATATATCCAATAAAAGCATTTACTTCAGAACTAACATCCTGATGTCCTGCAAAATGATAAACTCCAAATAAAATTTCCAGTTGTTTACATATATTCTGTATGAAATCATCCATCTTTTTTATTAAATTTTTAATTTCAGTTCTGTTTTCAGTTTCATTCTGCTCAAGCCTATCCAGCCTGTCAGAATGATTATTCAACCTTTTATCATGTAAATCTAGCTTTTCTTTTATTTGCTCATGTTTCTCCTCACATAATTCAGCATCATAATTTTCACGCATGGAGAACCTCCTGTTTTTAAGTATTAAAAATGAGCTTCAGATTTCTCTGAAACTCTTAAACATATGTAAGATTAAATATTTTCGATAACCCTACATGGATTTCCTGCTGCAATTACATCATCTGGTATATCTTTAGTTACCACACTACCTGCCCCTATAGTTACGTTGTCTCCAATTTTTACTCCCGGGCATATTATTGCTCCACCACCAATCCAAACATTATTTCCTATAATAATTGGTTTCGCAAATTCTTTACCAGTAACTCTTTCGGTAGGATCAATCGGGTGAGCAGCTGTATAAATTTGAACATTTGGTGCTAGCATTTTTTCTTTTTCACTTTTCATAATATTTTCCTTCTCCTGTTCATTAGAATCCTATCTTTTATTAAAATACTAACATTTAATTCTAATATTGCATTATATTATTAATCTAAAGTCCTACAGACTTAATCCCAATTTTTTTGCTTTTTCTAATGCATCAGTATTTTTGATATCGCCTTTATCAATTACACCAGGAACAATCAACTCTCCTACATCATTCCAACCTCTATTAATAGCGATAAGTTCATAGGATTTAACAATTCCATCAAATTTTTTCTCATCCTTTTCCTCACCACACACTAATAGCATACACTCTTTTATTTTCAAAGGCTTTTTTCCTATAATAAAAGAATATAATTTATCAATAGCAGCCTTTATTGTTGTAGGAAACGTGTACCAATAAAGTGGCGTTGCAAATACAATTAAATCAGCTTTTTCCAATAAGATTGCCAGTTCGTTAAAATCATCTTGAAATGAGCAGGCCACATATTTGCTAAAGTAAGCATTACAAACTTTACATCCCTTTATATGTTTAACCGCAGTTTCATATTTAGTTACTTTATATCCTGATTTAATAGCCCCTTCTATAAAGGAGCCTGCCATTAAATCGCTGTTTCCTCCCTTTCTGGGGCTTCCTGTTAAAACCAAAATATTCTTTTTCATAATTACCTCTCTAATTTTTATATTTTAATTTCCATTGAATTTAAATAAATTATATAATACAATAGATAAAAAATGATTATTCTATATTGGCTTGCCGAATACAAACCAGTAATTCGATATAATGAATTAAAAAGATGCATTGGTACAATTTCACACAAAACTCTAAGCATCAACTTAAAAGAACTGGAATCAGATAAGTTGATTGTACGAACTGAATGTCCCCAGATTCCTCCAAAAGTTGAATATTCCTTATCCGAAAGGGGTAAATCTCTAATTCCTGTCCTTAATACAATGTGTGAATGGGATAGGAAAAATAGAATATAATTTTACTTTTATAATCTATAATATTACTATATTTTTACTTAAAGAAATAACAATAAAAAGAATCCCGGACTTCTCCAAAACTTATTTAACAACTAAACTACGCCTTTTTTTACGTTTTAATATAGTATTCTTTGCCCTTGATTTCGCAATACCTGCAGAGCAATTTGGGTTTTCGCATATAAATAAAGCCTCTTTATCGTTATTATGCGTTGGATTAATTCTTATTAGTGGTTTACCACAATATTTACACCTTGGCAAAATAAGTCACTCTCCTTTTTATGGATAATTCTACACGAAAAGGAGAATTCCTCTATATATTTACAAAAAGTATTAAATTTAGGCAAAATAAAAAAGCTATTTCTAGCCCATATTTTGCCATATATTCTATGCTGTATAGTCCTGCCCAGTAATTGTCTTATATTCATCTGCTGTTACAATATTCTTTTGAACTGCCTACTTCACCATATCCAAAAACGCCCAGCTATTTTTATATCACATGCTCCAAAAAAATAAAATATTTACTCATTTTATATCATCCTAACTAATACCTTAATATTATTCATATGCAAACCAATTAACTGTATCTGCACCAACATGGACTGGTAAATGAAAATTACCAAAATTTACATAACAATAATTTCTATAACCTGTCTCTTAACTCCAAAACACGAACACCTGTACCTAATAGAAATTTACAAATAACCCAGCTTCTAAATTCTGCAAATCTATTCGTAGTTTGCTTGCCTTTAAGATCTCTTTAATAATATTAATAACTCTTTATCTGTATAAATGTCTTTATACACTTCTTGACGTTTTACATAGCTATAAGGGAATCTTTCAATATATCCTAATTGCATTCCATATGTTAACATTGGTGTTAGCTTTCTTATATAACTGTTAACTGTAATATCCTTTACTTTTCTTTCATGTTTCAGATATAATTTAAAATCTTCAAACATATTAATATTAATTTCTTTACAATAAAGTTCATCATTTTTTTCAAATTTAAGAAAGTATTTCAATACATTTTTATATCCTCTAATTGTATATTCACTTATCCCATTAGCTTCACATTTTTTAAAATATATTACACACAAGCCTTTAAATAATAATTTCTCTTTCTTAACAATTCCAATTGAATAGCCTGTTTTTCTACCCTTTTTTACCATTTTAAATCCTCCCATGAACAAAAAACAAAGTAGTGTACAATAATCAACTTTTTTGTTGAAAATCATACACTACTTTAAATTTACAGATGGCTGAAACCCTTGATTTGACTCATTCCCACTCGATGGTAGAAGGTGGTTTGCTGGTTATATCGTACACAATTCTGTTTACACCCTTGACTTCATTTACTATCCTTCTGGATACCTTATCCAGTACAGGATAAGGTATCTTGGCCCAGTCCGAAGTCATGGCATCCGTGGAAATAACGGCTCTAAGGGCAACAGTGTAGCAGTAGGTTCTCTCATCGCCCATTACCCCTACAGAACGTATATTGGGAAGACAGGCAAAATACTGCCATATGGATTCATCCAGCCCTGCATCAGCTATTTCCTCCCTGAATATTGCATCTGCCTCTCTGGTTATTTCAAGCTTTTCCTCAGTGATATCACCCAGAACCCTTATTGCGAGGCCAGGTCCCGGAAAAGGCTGCCTCCATACCAGTTTATGAGGTATTCCCAATTGTTCTCCTACAGCTCTCACTTCATCTTTAAACAATTCTCTCAGCGGCTCTATAAGTTTAAAATCCATATTTTCCGGAAGTCCACCTACATTATGGTGACTTTTTATGGTATCAGAAGTACCAAGACCGCTTTCCACCACATCCGGATATATGGTTCCCTGAACTAAAAATCCTATTTTTCCAAGTTTTTTAGCTTCTTCTTCAAATACCCTTATAAATTCCTCTCCTATTGTCTTTCTCTTTTTTTCAGGATCGGATATTCCCTTAAGCTTTCCCAAAAATCTGTCTGCAGCATTCACTCTAACAAAATTCATGTCAAACTGTTTTTTAAATACATGTTCCACCTGATTTCCTTCATTTTTTCGAAGGAGTCCATGGTCTACAAAAATACAGGTAAGATTTTTTCCCACAGCTTTATGTACAAGAACTGCCGCCACGGAAGAATCCACTCCTCCGGACATAGCACATATTACTTTTTGGTTTCCAACCTTTTCTCTGATAAGTTTTACTTTTTCCTCTACAAAAGAGGACATAGACCAGTCTGCTTTTAAATTGCAGATTTTAATCAAAAAATTTGTAATCATTTTTTTGCCAAAAGGAGTGTGCTGAACTTCAGGATGAAACTGAACTCCGTATATCTTTCTGTAATCATCGCCTACAGCTGCTACCGGACATTCGTCGGTAACAGCCAGAATTTTAAACCCCTCCGGTGCACGGGACACCACATCCGTATGGCTCATCCAACAGCTCTGAGATCTATCTATTCCGCTGAACAAAACGCTGTCATTATTCAACGTGACATTTGCTTTTCCATACTCTCTGACTACGGCACTCTTAACTTCTCCACCCAGATTGGCACATATGAATTGATGCCCATAACATATGCCCAAAATAGGAATCCCCAATTTAAAAATCTTCTCACTTATCTTGGGGGCATTTTCCCCATATACGCTTTTAGGACCACCGGTAAATATTATGCCAGCAGGATTTTTTTCTATTATTTTATCCAAAGGACAAGTATATGGAACTATTTCACAATATACATTGTTTTCCCTGACCCTTCTTGCTATAAGCTGATTATACTGCCCTCCAAAATCAATTACAATAACCGTCTGCCTATCCATTGATTTCCTCCTAATCACTTAAATAATTGAAGCAATTACCCTGATGTCAAGATCTAATTACATCACTCAAAAAAATCCATCTGTATATGAAAAATAATCTGGTCTTACTATTCCTGTCTCACACTGTAGTTAGGAGCTTCTCTTGTCATAGATATATCATGAGGATGGCTTTCTCTAAGTCCTGCTGAAGATTGAATCACAAAATTGGCTTTTTCATACAGATCCTTCAATGTAGGTGCCCCCAGATAGCCCATTCCTGAACGTATTCCTCCCAGAAGCTGAAATATTGTGTCTGCTACAGGTCCCTTGTAAGGTACTCTGCCTTCCACTCCCTCAGGAACTAATTTTTTATTTCCCTCCTGAAAATACCTGTCTTTGCTTCCACAAGCCATGGCAGCAAGTGAACCCATTCCCCTATAGACTTTATAGCTTCTTCCTTTATATATTTCAGTTTCACCTGGAGCTTCATCGCAGCCTGCAAACATAGAACCCATCATAGCAACTTTTGCACCTGCAGCCAATGCCTTTACTATGTCTCCTGAATACTTTATCCCTCCATCTGCAATAATAGGAATATCAAATTTATCTGCTTCCTCCACACAATCCATTATTGCTGTAAGCTGTGGCACTCCTACTCCCGATACAACTCTTGTAGTACATATGGAACCCGGTCCGATACCTACTTTCACAGAATCCGCCCCAGCTTTTATCAAATCTCTTACGGCTTCAGCTGTTGCAATATTTCCTGCAATAATCTGCAATTCCGGATACTTTGATTTTATCGTTTTAACTGCATCCAAAACTCCTTTTGAATGGCCATGAGCCGTATCCACAGTTATAATATCTACTCCCATTTTTACCAGTGCATCTACTCTCTCCATCATATCCACAGTAACTCCTACTGCTGCACCACACAAAAGTCTTCCCTTGGAATCCTTGGCACTATTGGGGAATCTCTTTACCTTTTCTATATCTTTTATGGTTATAAGACCTCTTAAATTGTTATTTTCGTCCACCAAAGGCAGCTTTTCTATTTTATGTGTTTTCAATATTTTCTTGGCTTCTTCAATTGTTGTATCTTCAGGAGCCGTTATAAGTCCTTTACTAGTCATAGCCTGGGAAATTTTTCTCTCATAATTTGTCTCAAAAACTATGTCCCTGTTTGTAATTATACCCACCAGTTTTCCATCCGTAGTTATTGGGATTCCAGATATTCTGTATTTGCTCATAAGTGCAAGGGCATCATTGATACTGTTGTCCGGTGAAAGATAAAATGGATCCGTAATCACTCCATTTTCCTGTCTTTTTACCTTGTCTACTTCTATAGACTGCTGTTCTATGGACATATTTTTATGTATTATCCCAATGCCCCCTTCTCTTGCCATGGCAATGGCCATTTTGGAATCAGTGACAGTATCCATGCTAGCGCTCATAAGAGGTATATTCAATTTGATTTTTCTTGTAAGATTAGTTTCCAGCGACACTTCCCTAGGTAAAACTTCAGACTTATTTGGTACTAAAAGCACATCATCAAAAGTATAGGCTTTTTTTAAAATCTTTGCCAATTAAATCACTCCTAAAATTATAATATATTGATAATCTTCCTTAAAATACAATTAATAAAAAGCCCTACTAAATCCATTTACGATGAAATTAATATGGCCCCATTGTGATAATTCCACTCATACTTATTAACTATTTACACCATTTTATTCAATTTATCTGTTTTTGTCAATGTGAATTTATGTTATTTTAGATCACTGGATAAAATTTCATATGTAAAATAACCCCATATCTAACGATACGGGGTTATTGAAATCTATGTGCTCTCTCTAATTAGTACATTCCTTCCATTCCGCCGCCCATTCCAGGTGCGCCTGCTCCTGGAGCTGGAGTGTTCTTTTCTGGAATATCAGCTACTGCTGCTTCTGTAGTCAAGAATGTAGCTGCTACAGATGCTGCATTTTGAAGTGCCGATCTTGTAACTTTGGTTGGATCAACTATGCCGCTGTCTACCATATTTACATATTCATCCTTCAATACATTGTATCCAATTCCAACCTGGCTGTTCTTAACTTTCTCAATTATTACAGAACCCTCAACACCTGCATTGGCTGCTATCTGTCTGATAGGTTCCTCCAGAGCTTTTCTAACTATATCTATACCAACTTTTATATCCGGTGTATCTGAAGTCAATTTTTCAACTTCTGGAATTGCATTGATATAAGCTGTTCCACCACCAGGACCCATGCCTTCTTCAACACCTGCTTTAGTAGCTGCCAGAGCATCTTCTATCCTCAATTTCTTCTCTTTTAATTCAGTTTCAGTTGCTGCTCCAACTTTTATTACAGCTACTCCACCTGCAAGTTTTGCAAGTCTTTCCTGTAATTTTTCCTTGTCAAAGTCGGAAGTAGTTTCTTCTATCTGTACTTTGATCTGGGATACTCTGTCTTTAATAGCCTGTTTATCTCCTTTTCCATTTACTATGGTTGTATTCTCTTTGTCTATTTTCACAGACTCAGCTCTTCCCAAATCCTCCAATGTAACTTCCTTTAAATCTCTTCCCAATTCTTCTGATATTACCTTGCCGCCGGTAAGTATTGATATATCCTGGAGCATTTCTTTTCTTCTGTCTCCAAAACCAGGTGCTTTTACTGCAACGCAGGTGAATGTTCCCTTCAACTTGTTTACAATCAAAGTTGCAAGAGCTTCTCCCTCTACATCTTCAGCTATTATGAGCAATTTCTTTCCCTGTTGAACTATTTTCTCAAGCAATGGAAGTAAATCTTGAATATTTGATATCTTTTTATCTGTTATCAAAATATATGGATCTTCCAATGTTGCTTCCATCTTTTCTGTATCAGTAACCATATATGGGCTTAAATAACCTCTGTCAAACTGCATACCTTCAACTACATCCAGTTCAGTTCCCATAGTTTTTGATTCCTCGACAGTTATAACGCCTTCATTTCCCACTTTTTCCATAGCATCAGCTATCAATTTACCAATTTCCTCGTCAGAAGCTGATATAGATGCAATTCTTGCTATATCATCTTTTCCCTTTACAGTTGTTGAAATCTTTTTTATTTCCTCTACAGCTTTATCCACAGCTATTCTTATACCCTGTCTTATAAGCATTGGATTTGCTCCAGCTGTAACATTTTTCAATCCTTCTCTTATTATAGCCTGAGCAAGTAAAGTTGCAGTAGTAGTTCCGTCTCCTGCCACATCATTGGTCTTTGTAGCAACTTCCTTTACAAGCTGAGCTCCCATATTTTCATAAGGATCCTCTAATTCTATTTCCTTTGCTATGGTAACACCATCATTGGTAATTAGAGGTGAACCAAATTTTTTGTCAAGTATTACATTTCTTCCTTTAGGTCCGAGGGTAATTTTTACTGTATTTGCTAATTTATTTACGCCCTCTTGCATTTTTGTTCTTGCATCTTCACTGAATAAAATACTTTTTGCCATAAAAAAACCTCCTCACAACTATGCGTTATAATAAATACTTTTTAAATTATTTTTTTTACTCAATTACGGCCAATATGTCATCCTGTCTCAAGATAGTATATTCCGTACCATCTATTTTTACTTCATTCCCAGCATATTTGGAAAACAATACCTTTTCTCCTACCTTGACTTCTACCTTTACTTCCTTTCCATCAACCACTCCACCAGGACCTACTGCTACAACTTCGGCTTCCTGTGGTTTTTCCTTAGCAGTACCTGGTAAAACGATACCACTCTTTGTGGTCTCCTCTGCCTCAATTTTTTTAATTACAACTCTGTCTCCAAGTGGTCTAATTTTCATCTAAACCCCTCCTTAAAATACTTTAGATTTATTTTAATTTAATTTTTAGCTTTTCTTGTTAGCACTCATTAATTCTGAGTGCTAATACAATTATTATAATAATGAATACCATTTATATTATCAAATTTAAATTTAGTATATATTATACTATTTTTTATAAAAAAACCGTAATTTGCTTTAATTAAATAGATATTTCAGCTTATTTCTATTAATTTCACAAATATACTAATATGGGAACAGTCTCCGGAAAACCCTACCTTATTATTATTTTCCAACTTGATTTATATATACAATAAAAAGCAATAAGCAGGTATTTTTAAACCTGCTTATTGTTTTCCGATTGAAATCTTTTTACAACTTTAGATATTATTTTTTCTCCCTTTAACACACCTACTACAAACAACAAAATCATTACTACAGCTATACTTACAAGCAGTATTTTATTTCCCGAATACATTTTTGCTCCAAAATAGGCCGAAACAATTATTCCCGGCAGTCTTGCAAAGGTTGAACACAGCACAAAATTTTTAAGACTAATGCTGGATACTCCACATATATAAGCCAAAATGTCCTTAGGTATTCCCGGAATCAAGTACAGTAAAAACACTATGGAATTCACACTTCCCAAATGCAGCACCTTATCAAAAAATTTCAGATGCCTTTTGGACACTATCTTGTCTATAAGAGGCCTCCCGTACACCCTGGCTATACCATAGTCAATTACACTGCCCGCAGTTATACCTATAATGGACAATATGCTTCCGAACAAAGTACCATATATATACCCTCCTGCAATTTGAATGATCTCTCCGGGTATAAAAAAAGCCACTACCTGCAAAACTTGGATAAGCAGAAATACCGATACTCCATATTCTCCATAAGACATTATTATATCTTTTATTCTATTTGGATCCCTGAATACATATATATATCTATGGTAATATTCATAACCAACAACAGACAATATAACAAATATCACACCTAATACCACATAAGACCTGTATTCTGCCAGTTTCTTCTTCAATTTTTTACTGTAATTTTTCACCCTGTATCACCTTGATAATATGCTGTATTTTAATACTAATTATATCCCATTAATGTTGCTGCATACTTTATTTTAAAATTAATATTAAATGCTTACAGCAATTTTACCACAATAGTTTATCTGTTTAAATTCACATCCTCAAATTTTTTTAAATTTTCATTGGAAATTACAGATTTCTTGTCGGATTGTCTGCTAAATTTAATGAGCTGTGCTCTGGATTTTATGGAATCGATCATAGTACCCGGTCCTCCGATACATCCCCCCTGACACATCATGCCCTCTATAAAATTACCATTTAGTCTTTTCAATTTGGCCATGTTCATGGTTTTCTTTATCTCGTCTTTTCCGCTTGCTTTTACAGGAGCAAAAGAAATATCTTTTTTTATTTCACCTATATAATTCTCTATGGCAGCTGTAACTCCGCCCTGCTGGGCAAATCCCCTTCCATAAAGCGAGGCATCATCTACAGATACATTTTCACATCCATCAAGTTCCACTTCAAAAGCACCCATCAGTGCAGCTAATTCCTCGAAGGTCAGAACATAATCCACTGCATCTTTTATAGATTCTCTGCTTATTTCACACTTTTTAGCAGTACAAGGTCCCACAAAGATTACAACTGCATCCTTGTCCTCCTTTTTTATCATTCTGGCCGCAGCAATCATAGGTGAAACAGTACCGGATATTCTAGATATTTCACCGGGAAATTTTTTCTCAATATATCCCACAAATCCCGGACAGCAGGAACTTGTCATATACTTGTCCCCTGAATTCATTCTCTCCGAAAATTCATTTGCTTCGTTTACAGTCACCGCATCTGCTCCACAGGCCGCCTCAACCATGCCTTTGAATCCCATCCTTTTAAAGGCGTCCTTAATTTGTCCAACTGTAACCTTGACTCCAAATTGTCCCGTTATAGCAGGGGCTACTACTGCATATACATTATTTTTTTCACACAAAGCTCTGGTTACTTCTGAAATATAACTTCTATCCGATATAGCTCCAAAAGGACATGCAGCCATACAGGCACCGCAGTTTATACAATTTTTCCTGTCTATCATGGCCTTTTTATTATCTGAATTTATCTCCAAAGCCTCTGTAGGACAAGACTTTTTACAAGGACGCATTACTTCTACTATAGCATTATAAGGGCATACTTTTTTACACATGCCGCATTCCTTACACAGCTCATGGTCTATTTGAGATCTTCCATTAATTCTCGATATAGCCTTTGCAGGACATACTTCCATGCATTTATGCTGTATACAACCTCTACAAGCTTCTGTTACACTGTACTTATATATAGGACATCTATCACAGGCAGCTGAAAGCACATACATTATATGATCCTTGTCTAAAATGCTTTTCAAATCCAAAGTGATATTATTGTTAGGAACAAACCCTGAAGCCAATAGGGCCCTTTCATATACTACTGCCCTTTCTTTATACACACAGCACCTGTATTCAGCCTTATTGTCATCTTGAATTATTTTATAGGGTACCTTTTCCAATTCCTCTTTATTCAACTTATTTTCCATAGTCAAAGAGGCAACTTCTTTTAGTACCAAATATTTTAATTTTTTCAATGGAGTTTCAAAATTTATCATTGTATCTACCTCCGCAGCAATTAGTAATATATTTTCCATTGTTTAAATTATAACAGATTATAGTTTTAAATGTAACACTATTTATAAAATCAAAAAATATTTTTTAATCCCTTATTTAGCGGCGTTCTACAATATGTTAATTTTGGATTGAATTATCATCAGATGCATTAATAAATATAGTACAGATAAAAATAGTCCAATTTTTTAGAAATTATTGTGATTTTTACAACAGTATAATTTTTTTTAGGATTATATAAAAGGTATGGCGGATTTGCCATACCTTTTATATATAATTTAGAGCTATTATTGCTTTGGATTGTCATATCTTTATATTGTTTTCCCTAGCATAGTAAAATAAATACTGCTGGGCAAATCCTGATAATTGGCCGAATTTATTTATACCAAAGTTCCTTATCTTTTTCAATGATACATCCGGAGCCAGGTAAAAATGATTCATGGCTCTTTTAACCCAGACATCCACAGGAAATGCAGAATACTTCTGCATTGAAAAAAGCATAATGCAATCTGCCACCTTGGGTCCTATTCCCATAAATTTCTGAAGTTTCTCATGGCACACTTGATCCTCCTGCATTTTGATCCAGTCAATATCGTAGGATTCATCATAATCCTGACGATTTTTAGTACCTTTGTAATAAATATTTTGTACAGTATTCACAATATATTTATTTCTAAAACCAGTCCCACAAGCTGCAAGCTCTTCCATAGTTGCATTTTTTAAATTTTCTATTTTGGGAAAGCTATAATATATTTTTCCCCTGTATTTTATACTATCTCCCCACTTTTGGCTTATATTCCTTATTGCCTTTTTTATCATTGGTATTCTATTATTGGCTGATATTATAAAGGACACGATCAGTTCAAAAGGATCCTGTTTTAAAAGCCTAATCCCCTTCCCAAAATCCACAGCTTTTTTTAGAATTGGATCTTTACCCAGTAAACTTTTTATTTCATCATAATCCCGGTATAGATCAAAATAATCCACCCATATATCCTTAAAATCTTCCCGAGATACATTATACAGCAATATATCCTTATTTCTTTTTTGAACTTCAATGACTTTTCCAAAAGCCACTCCTATATAATTTCCATTTTCTTCTCTATTCCATCTGAAGCATTGGCCGCAGTCAAATATATGAGGGAGTTCAAAATTTCTTACGTCCTTTATTACAATACCATCTTCAAAATCTTCTACATAATTAAAATCCATATATACGCTCCTTTATACAATATAGTTCAAAGTCTTGAGATAGCTTCACCAGTTACTGTGAATTACAAAAAAACTGTGCCAGAATATTCCAGCACAGTTTTTTAATTATCTCTTCAAATATTCGTCTATGGCCTTCGCTGCTTTTTTACCTGCTCCCATGGCAAGTATTACTGTTGCTGCTCCGGTTACTGCATCTCCGCCAGCATATACGCCCTCTCTGGTAGTAAGTCCTGTATCTTCCCGTGCCACCAGACATCCACGCTTATTCATTTCAAGCCCTTTTGTAGTGGAAGCTATAAGCGGATTCGGCGAAGTTCCGAGAGCCATAATCACTGTGTCTACATCCAGATCAAATTCTGAACCCTCTATTTTAACAGGTCTTCTTCTGCCAGATTCATCCGGTTCACCTAATTCCATCTTTGCACATCGAATTCCTCTGACCCATCCACTTTCATCTCCCAATATCTCTACGGGGTTTGTCAAAAGGTGGAATTTTATTCCCTCTTCTTCAGCATGATGAACTTCTTCCGCCCTAGCCGGCAGTTCCGATTCGGATCTTCTATATACTATATACACTTCTGCTCCAAGTCTCAGTGCTGTTCTTGCAGAATCCATGGCTACATTTCCTCCGCCTACTACAGCTACTTTTTTGCCAACCTTTATAGGAGTATCATAATCCTTTTTAAATGCCTTCATAAGATTGCTTCTAGTCAAAAATTCATTAGCTGAAAACACTCCATTTAAATTTTCTCCAGGTATACCCATAAATCTTGGAAGCCCTGCTCCTGAACCTATAAACACTGCCTGAAAGCCTTCTTTTTCTATAAGTTGATCTACAGTAATGGTCCTGCCCACTATCACATCTGTCTCTATTTTGACTCCCAGCTTTTTCACATTTTCCACTTCATGATTCACTACTGTGTCCTTTGGAAGTCTAAATTCCGGAATACCATATACGAGAACACCACCGGCTTTGTGCAGTGCCTCAAATATAGTTACATCATAACCAAGCTTTGCCAAATCCCCTGCACAGGTAAGCCCTGAAGGTCCACTTCCTATCACGGCAATCTTCTTCCCATTTTTAGGAAGGGTATCAGACAAATCAATGTTGTTCTCTCTGGACCAGTCTGCTACAAACCTTTCCAATTTTCCTATAGCAACAGCATCTCCCTTTTTCCCAAGTACACATTTCCCTTCGCATTGAGTTTCCTGGGGACATACTCTTCCGCAAACTGCCGGAAGTGCACTGGACTTAGCTATTATTTTGGCAGCCTCTTCAAAATTCCTGTTTTTAACTTGCTCAATAAATTTAGGTATACTTATAGAAACAGGGCACTGTGTCACACACATAGGTTTTTTGCAATTCAAACATCTGGATGCTTCCCTGACAGCTTCTTCTTCAGTATATCCAAGACACACCTCATCGAAATTAGTAGCCCTGATTTTAGGATCCTGTTCCTTTATGGGAACTCTCTTCATCCTATCCACTTTTTCTGTATTGCATTCACAGCCCTTCCTATCGAAAGTATCCCCCTCTTCTTTCTTTAATATTCTCTTTCCCTCTTCGGTTTTATACATAGCCTGCCTTCTCATAGCTTCATCAAAATCTATGAGGTGTCCATCAAACTCAGGTCCATCTACACAGGCAAATTTTACTTTTCCTCCTACCGTGACCCTGCATGCTCCACACATTCCAGTTCCATCTACCATTATAGGATTTAAACTCACTATGGTTTTGATTCCATATTTTTTAGTAAGCTGTGTTATAAACTTCATCATTATCATAGGTCCTATGGCAACTACATAATCATAATCTTTAGTTTTTTTATCAATGAGCTCTTTTAAAAGATCTGTAACAAAGCCTTTATAACCATAACTGCCATCATCAGTAGCTATGTAAAGATTGTCACAAATTGATTTTAGTTCTTCTTCAAAGAGCAAATAATTTTTAGATTTGCATCCCACTATTACATCCGCATTTATTCCATGCTCATGCAGCCACTTTACCTGTGGATACACTGGTGCAGTTCCCACTCCACCTGCTACAAATATCATATTCTTCTTTTTAAGTTCTTCAATGTCTTTATTTACAAAATCAGAATGCTGACCTAGCGGCCCGACAAAATCCTCAAAATACTCGCCCACTTCATACCCGGCCATTCTTTTAGTTGAGCCTCCAATGGTCTGAAATACTATCGTAACTGTACCTTTTTCTGAATCATAATCACAAACAGTTAAAGGTATTCTCTCGCCTTTTTCATCTATTTTCACTATAACAAACTGTCCCGGTAAACAGGCTTTTGCAACTCTTGGTGCTTCTATATCCATTAAAAATATACTGGGTGCCAGCTCTTTTTTCTCTACTATTTTATACATATTTAACCCCTTTCCTGTTTATATCTTACCTATAATAATCCTTTATAATTATATCATATAACATGAAAAAAGACCATCAAATCATAGATTTGACAGCCTTTTCTAAAACTTTCAAAAGCAATCATCCTGCCTGCAGGTTATTTGCTGTAGTCATAAAATCCTTTTCCCGTCTTTCTTCCAAGCCATCCAGCTCTTACATATTTTCTAAGTAATGGATGAGCCCTATACTTGGAATCTCCTGTCTCTTTATAAAGTACTTCCATTACAGCAAGACATATATCCAACCCTATAAGATCCCCTAATTCCAGAGGTCCCATAGGATGATTTGCCCCTAGTTTCATAGCCTTGTCTATATCCTTTGCCGAAGCTATTCCTTCAGCTAATATACCCACACCCTCATTTATCATAGGTACCAGTATTCTATTTACAATAAAACCTGGAGCTTCAGATACTTCTACCGGATCCTTTCCTATGCTTATGGAAACTTCCTTGACTTTATCAAAAGTCTCCTGTGATGTAGCCATCCCCTTCGTTATTTCGATAAGTTTCATAACAGGTGCCGGATTAAAAAAATGCATGCCTATAACTTTATCAGGTCTATTTGTAGCAGATGCTATTTCAGTTATGGATAATGAAGAAGTATTGGAAGATAAAATAGTATCCGGTGTACATATTTTATCCAGTTCAGCAAAAATCTGTTTCTTTATTTCCATATTTTCAACTGCCGCTTCTACTACTAGATCGCAATCAGCTGCCAATTTAAGGTCAACTGTTCCTTTAATTCTAGCGAGTATACTATCAGCATCTGCTTCCGTAATTTTACCCCTTGCTATTCTCTTCTGGAATCCCTTTTTTATTCCTGAAATTCCCCTCTCTACAAACTCATCCTTTATATCTCTTATTATAACCTCCACGCCTTTTGACGCAAAAGCCTGAGCTATTCCTGAGCCCATTGTTCCCGCACCAAGAACACATACCTTTTTCACGTATAATCCCTCCCCTAAAATTAATATAATTTATACTATCTTTATAACAAAACTCCTATTTTATAGCTTTAATCTGGGCTACCATTTCAGGTACAATTTTCTTATAATCTCCAACCAAGCCAAGATCTGCTACATTCATTATTGGAGCACTGTCATCTTTATTTATGGCTACAATAAAATCACTGTCCTGCATTCCTGCCAGATGCTGTATAGCTCCAGATATACCACAAGCTATATACAATTTAGGTCTTACAGTTTTACCTGTCTGTCCTACTTGATATGCTTTGTCTATCCATCCACTGTCGACAGTGGCACGGGAGCCTGCTATAGTTCCACCTAAAAGATCCGCCAGTTCTTTTAGAACTTTAAATCCTTCTTCACTTCCCAGTCCTCTTCCTCCAGATACTATGACATCTGCTTCCCCTATATCCATTACATTTTTCGCAATCTTTATTACTTCATCTACTTTTAATCTGACATCAGAAGCTTTTAAATCTGCCTTAAATTTATCTATATTGACAGCTCTACTTTGGTCTTTTTCAAGCTTCTCAAAAACTCCTGGCCTTACAGTGGACATTTGGGGTCTGTTATTTGCACATTCTATAGTTGCCATGAGGTTACCGCCAAATGCAGGTCTTGTCATGAGCAAATTTTTCGACTCTGCATCAACATCAAGTCCTGTACAATCAGCTGTAAGCCCTGTTCTAAGCCTAGCTGCTACCCTTGGTCCTAAATCTCTTCCTATAAATGTTGCACCTATGAGAAATACTTCCGGTTTTTTCTCATTTATCAAATCATAAATAACTTTAGCATAGGCATCCGTAGTATAGTGTTTCAAAAGTGGACTGTCTGCATACAACACTTTATCAGCACCATAAGCAATTAATTCCTTAGCTGCATCATCTATTTCACTGCCAAGTAACACAGCTGTCAGTTCAACTCCTAGCTTACCTGCCAGCTCTCTGCCTTTCCCAAGTAATTCCAGGGCAACTTTTTGCAGTTTTCCGTCCCTTTGTTCTGCAAATACCCATATACCTTTATAATCTGCTATGTTCATCATAAATCCCCCCTAATTAAATTAAGTGTTTTTCCTTTAATTTTGAAAGTGCATACGTTACAGCTTCCTTATATGGCTTATTGATTATTTCCCCTTGTCCTTTTGCTTCCTTGGTAGCCGATCTTTTAACTCTTGTTGGAGATCCTGAAAGTCCAAGGAGGGATTTATCTACCTCTATATCATCTGCATGCCATACTTCCACATCTTCATTAAATATTTTAAATATGTTTCTCATATGCATATACCTAGGCTCGTTCAACTCTTTTATAGCTGTAAGAAGAACTGGAGTCTTAACTGTTACCGTCTCATAGCCATCTTCCCAAGCTTTTCTTATTTTTAGACTGTTACCTTCTACATCAACCTTTTCCACATAAGTTACTTGAGGTATTTGAAGAAATTCAGCTATTTCAGGTCCAACTTGAGCTGTATCTCCATCTATAGCCTGTCTTCCAGCAAAAATAATATCATAATCCAATTTCTTAAGTGCACCTGACAATGCATAAGCAGTAGCGCAAGTATCTGCACCTGCAAAAGCTCTATCAGATATGAGTATGGCTCTGTCGGCACCCATTGCCAATGCTTCTCTAAGTGCTTTTTCAGCCTGGGGAGGTCCCATACTTATCACCGTTACTTTTCCGCCTTCCTTTTCTTTTATAACCAATGCCTCTTCAAGAGCATTTTTATCATCTGGATTTATTATTGATGGAACACCTTCTCTTATCAGCGTTCCAGTTTTAGGATCTATTTTAACTTCATTGGTATCTGGTACCTGTTTTAAACAAACAACTATATTCATTATAAGTGTCCCTCCTATTTAAATAAGTTTCCTGAAATAACCATTTTCTGGACTTCTGAAGTTCCTTCATATATTTCAGTTATCTTGGCATCTCTCATCATTCTCTCTACAGGATAGTCTTTAGTGTAGCCATATCCGCCAAACAGCTGAACTACTTTAGTTGTAACTTCCATAGCCACATTGGCTGCCATAAGTTTAGCCCTTGCAGCATCTACTGTATAAGGAACTCCTTTATCCTTATTAACAGCTGCCTTATACACCAAATATCTTGCTGCTTCTATCTTGGTATTCAAATCAGCTACAACCCAGCCTAAACCTTGAAACTTAAAAATTGGTCTTCCAAACTGTTTTCTCTCTTTCATATATTCAATAGCCTCATCCAAAGCACCTTCTGCAATGCCAAGAGCCTGAGCAGCTATACCAATTCTTCCTCCATCAAGAGTTTTCATTGCTATAGGGAAACCTTTCCCCTCTTTTCCTACTAGATTCTCTTTTGGAATTATACAGTCTTCAAACACCAATTCAGTTGTAGAAGAAGCTCTTATTCCCATCTTGTTTTCAGTTTTTCCTATGGAGAAACCCGGTGTTCCCTTTTCCAGTATAAATGCAGATATTCCTCTGGTGCCCTTGCTTCTGTCTGTCATGGCAAATACTATGAAAACATCTGCAACTCCTCCATTTGTAATGAATATTTTCTGTCCATTTAAGACATAATGGTCTCCTTCAAGAATAGCCTGGCTTTGCTGGCCTGAGGCATCAGTACCTGCATTAGGTTCTGTCAGACCGAAAGCCCCAAGTTTTTCTCCTTTTGCCAATGGAACCAGGTACTTTTGTTTTTGTTCTTCCGTACCAAACTGCTGAATCAGTGAAGCGCAAAGTGAAGTATGTCCCGATAGTATAACACCAGTAGTGGCACAAGCTTTGGAAACCTCTTCAACAGCTATTATGTAGGAGAGTGTATCACCGCCTGCTCCGCCATACTCCACCGGGAAGGGAATCCCCAGCATGCCGTATTTAGCCATTTTATCCACTGTCTCTTGAGGAAATCTTTCGGTTTCGTCTATTTCAGCGGCTATTGGTTTAACTTCATTTTCGGTAAATTCATCTACCATCTGTTTTACAAATTCTTGTTCCCTTGTTAATGTAAAATCCATTTACTTTACCCCCTAATATAGTTTTCATACTATAAAATATAGCTTCTAGTAATTTATTTATTCTTGAAACACTTTTCTCTCTTTTCTACAAAAGCCGTCATTCCTTCTTTTTGATCTTCTGTAGAAAAGCATTCAGCAAAAGCCTCCCATTCATAAGCTATAGCCGTATCTATATCACATTGGATGCCCCTATTTATGGCAGCCTTACTCATTCTAACCGCTATAGGTGCGTTAGCAGCTATGGTATTTGCCAAATTTTCTGCCTCTTCCAATAACTTTTCAGGCTCAAATACACTATTTACCAAGCCTATTCTCAAAGCCTCATCAGCTTTTATTATCTTTGCAGTATATATAAGTTCTTTTGCCATACCTAGTCCGACTGTTCGTGCAAGTCTTTGAGTTCCTCCAAAACCCGGTGTGATTCCCAATCCTACTTCTGGTTGTCCAAACTTAGCTTTTGACGAAGCTATTCTTATATCACAAGCTAAGGACAATTCACAGCCTCCTCCTAATGCAAAACCGTTTACCGCTGCTATAACAGGTTTTTCCAAGTTTTCTAGTTTTCTAAAAACTCTATTACCAAGTCTACTAAATTTTCTTCCTTCTACAGAATTAAAATCCTTCATCTGAGTTATGTCAGCTCCAGCTACAAAAGATTTCCCTGCTCCTGTAATTATCACAGCCAGCACATTATCATCTGCAGCAATCTTATCTACAGCACTATCTATTTCCGCTACTGTTTCCGAATTCAATGCATTGAGTGCCTTAGGTCTGTTTATTGTAAGCAGTGCCAGTTTCCCCTTTTTTTCAAGAATAATGTTCTTATATTCCATATTAACCCTCCCCAAAGTTTTATGTTATCTTGAAATTGTAACAGCCTATTGTTAATAATATAACAAATATGCATAACAATAGCCTAAGTAAATTTATTACTTTAGTATTATTATATACTCCAAAATTTGATATTTCAATATAAAATATAAATTCAAACTATTTTATTTTAATTATCCATAATTTAAAATTCAGCTTTTATATTTTAAAATGATTTTTTATCTCATACCGCCACTTTATTATAAAGTTCAAAATATAAAAAACAAATATCAATCAATGATGATTTTCGGTAACAACCGAAAATCTACCAAAGTTGAACTCTGATATTTGAACTTTAACATTCAAATATACACCTATGCGCAAACTCCATCTGAGTTAAGAATCACTTGATTCTATATCATTCAAAAGACAGCTCAATGTGAGAAGGCTGTCACTCAAATGAACATCTTCCACTTTGACATCTTCAGGTACTATCAAATCTACAGGCGCAAAATTCCAGATACCTCTCACTCCATTTTCTACCAGAATATTGCAGACCTTTTGCGCATTGTTGCTGGGCACACATATTATCCCTATATCTACGGCATTTTCTTTTAAGTAATCCGCCAAGTAATCTATATCATTTATTTCAATATCCCTAATTCTAATGCCTATAAGCTTGGGATTTATATCAAATATAGCTTTCATCCCAAAACCCAATTTATCAAACCTAGTGTAATTAGCTATTGCCTGACCTATATTACCTGCTCCTATTAAAACTGTCCTGTATAATTTTGTAAGTCCGAGTATATTGCATATCTGGCTGTACAATTCACTCACATTATAACCATAACCCTGCTGCCCGAAATCTCCAAAACAATTTAAATCCTGTCTTATCTGTGAAGCTGTAAAACCTATTTTTTCACTTAATTCCTTCGAAGATATTCTGTCTACATCATTTTTCATTAAATCACTTAAATATCTATGATATTTTGGCAGTCTTTTTATAACAGCCATCGATATATTTTTTTTCTTATCCATAAAGCACCTCATATATATAAAATTTAATGTGTTAAATACTATTGTAATTATATTTAGATGTCTATAATAATTTATTGACTCTATCAATTATAGTATTATTTAATTATACCATAGTCAATAGTTTCTTTACCCATTATTTTTTTTAACTGTACCATTAAATTATTTTCACCTAAAAATATAATTTCAATCTTCACCTCAGTAAAATTAGGGGTACAAAAAAGTCACCATACATAGTAAAATGTTAATGACTAAGGAAGGTGTATTATACTTATGATAGTTTTAAGCTGCAAAAATATCCATAAAAGTTACGGAATAAAAGTTATACTTGAAAATATAACCTTTAACATAAATGAAGGAGACAAAGTAGGATTAATAGGCCCAAATGGAGCCGGGAAGTCTACACTGTTTAATATTCTGACAAATAAATTGAATTATGACAGCGGAGATTTATATATAAATAAGTCCAAAACCATGGGTTATTTAACCCAGCATCTGTCTCTTGATTCTTCAAACACAATATCTGATGAAATGTACACTGTATTTGGAGAACTTATGAATTTAGAAAAAAGATTGAATAAACTAGAGATCTTAATGAATGAGCCCTATGATTCTCATAATGAGGATTACCACAACAAATTAATAGATGATTACACAACTCTCTCGGAAATTTACTCGAATAAAGGCGGATACACTTACAAGGCAGAAATAAATAAGACTTTAAAAGGGCTGGGTTTCTCTGAAGATGAGTACGCTAAACCCATAAATGTATTAAGTGGAGGCAAAAAAACACGGGTGGCCCTCTGTAAATTGCTTTTGACAAATCCCGATATACTTCTATTAGATGAGCCCACTAACCATTTGGATTTAAATGCCATAGAATGGCTTGAAGATTATCTAAAAAGCTATAAGGGAACTGTTATACTGATATCCCATGACAGATATTTTCTGGATGCTGTAACCGCCTCGACTATCGAGCTCATAAACGGTCATATAAATTATTATAATGGCAATTATACCAAATATCTGGAACTCAAAAAAAAGAACTACGAAATTCAACTTAAGGCATATAATATACAACAGACAGAGATAAAAAGACAAGAACAAATCATTGAAAAATACAGATCCTTCAACAGGGAAAAAAGTATAAAAGCTGCTGAAAGCAGAGAAAAGAGATTAAACAAAATAGAAAGGATAGCTCCTCCTGACAAAAATAAAGAAATTAAAAATGTAATATTCAAATCTCAGATAAATAGTGGAAATGATGTACTTCAAGTTAAAAAACTGTGCAAAAGTTTCAACAATAATTTGTTATTTCAAAATTTGAGTTTCGAGATGAAAAGGGGAGAGAAAACAGCAATCATCGGTGAAAACGGCTGTGGTAAAACCACTCTTTTTAAAATAATCATGGGAAAATTAAAAGAAGATGACGGCATCTGTATATTAGGTAAAAATGTACAAATAGGCTATTATGATCAGGAACAATCTGACTTGAACTCTGAGAAAACAGTTCTAGATGAAGTATGGGACGATTTTCCCAGGCTAACAGCTACAGAGATAAGAAATGCCCTAGCCAGCTTTCTCTTTACAGGAGATGAAGTATTTAAAAAAATTGCATCTTTAAGCGGTGGTGAAAAATGCAGAATAAATTTACTAAAGCTTATATTGTCCAAATCCAATTTTTTGCTTTTAGATGAACCTACCAACCATTTGGATATAACTTCCCGAGAGGCGTTGGAGGAATCCCTGCTAAATTATGACGGTACTTTGCTCGTAATCTCCCATGACAGATATTTTTTAAACAAATCTATAAATAAAATATATGAACTAAATAGAACCGGAATGAAAGAATATCTCGGAAATTACTCCTATTATGTGGAAAAGAAGAACAATCCATTGAGATTTGAAACGCAAGAAAAAGATAAAGGAAAAACAAAAACTCAGATACAGCATGAAAAAAGGAAGAAAAAAAATATAAAAAAAGTGCAGCAGGAGAAAAAGGCAAGGATAGATCACATTGAAGAAGAAATATCAGATTTAGAGAATTCCTTATTAAAACTACAAAAAAAATTATGCTTGGAAGAAATCTATTCTGACCCTAAAAAAAGCAGTGAAATAAACAAAGAAGTCTTAGCTACACAAAATAAAATAGATGCCTTATATGATATGTGGGAAAAGATGATGTAAAAATGGCGTCTATAGATTTGCTCTATACAAGTCTATGGGCGCTTTTTTTACATTACATTTTGAGCAGTTCCTTCAGTTTTTTCACGTTATTTCGACTTATCGGTATTTCGGATTTTTCTTTGTCATCCATAACTAATTTATAAGTGCCATTAAACCAAGAATATAATTCCTTTATATTATCTATATTTACCAGAAAACTCCTGTGAGATCTGAAAAAATTCGTTCTTTTTTCTATCTGTCCCAAAGTATAGCCTACCAGATAACTGTCATCTTTAACCTTTACATACGTTTTCTCATCTTTTATGTAGCAGTAATAGATATCATCTACACTTACCAGTATTATTTTGCCCTGCCTTTCACAAGGTATCCTTTTAACCAGATTTTTTTCCTTATCCATTTTATCTATTAATTCATTTAAGATATCATTGGGTATTTTCTCATCTTCCGCATCTTTTATATGCTTTCTCTGTATAAGTCTGTCTATGGTAATGGCTATTCTATTTTCATCAAAAGGCTTGAGTACATAATCCAGCGCATTTAGTTCAAACGCTTTCACTGCATGCTCTTCATAAGCAGTTACAAATATTATATCAATGTCACCATAAAATTCTTTGATATTTTTAGCCACCTCTATACCATTTTCCACCGGCATATTTATATCTAAAAACACAGCATCAGGTTTTTTCGTCTTTATAATTTCCATACCACTTTTTCCGTCATATGCAATTCCCTCTACAGATATATCTTCATACTGCGATATTATATAACTCAACTCTTCTGCAGCAGGTATCTCATCTTCTACAATAACACATCTTAATTTATCCATTTATGGATGAAACCTCCCTCATTGATATGCGAAAACTGATTTTGGTGCCCTTATTCACAGATGTTTTTATATCCAATCCATAATCTTCTCCATATAGTAATTTCAATCTTTCATTTACATTCTTTAATCCTATACCCGGCCATTTGGTTAAAACTTCATTCAATCGCTTTTCATCCATGCCTACTCCTGTATCCGTCACCGAAAAATGCATTTCATCATCCTCAAAAAATGCCTTGAGATACACTTTTCCCCCCTCCGGTTTAGGCAATATACCATGCTTTATGGCATTTTCCACAATTGGCTGAAGCACAAATACAGGAACTTTTTTCTCCAGCATCTCATCAGGTATATCGATAATTAGATTCAGTCTGTCTCCAAATCTGGCTTTTTCAATAGAAAGATAAGATTGAACAAATTCTATCTCATCCTTTAAATAAACAAAATCTTCCTGCCTTTTTAAAGTCTGTCTAAAATAATTGGATAAATCCATAATAAGTTCTCTTGCCTTCAGTGGATTTGTTCTACAAAAAGAAGCTATGGTATTAAGTGCATTAAAGAAAAAATGAGGCTCTATCTGAGCCCTTAAAGCTCTAAATTCGGCTGTAGATGCCTCTTTGGCTAACTTATCCAATTTATACAGTTCTATCTGATTAGATAACAGATCACTTAAATCTTTTCCAAACTGTATAAAATAAAAATTGATATTTTTTTTCGATCTAACGCCTAATCCCAGCATTCCCTCAAAACCTGAATTGGGTATTCTAAAAGGAGCACATACAAAATACATTGGATTTATCCTATCTTTCAATTCAATAGTTCTATAATCAGCTGACTTATTATATACTATTATACTCTTTTTCAATTCATTTTCATCTATATCATCTCCAGAATAGGCCAAAAATCCATTCTTATCCCCTATAACTATACCATCTGCATTTGTCATCTCATATATTATTTCACAAACATTTTTAGCCGTATCCCCGTTAAATCCTTTTCTCATATAATTTGCAGTTTTTTTTGCAATATTAAGTGCCCTCTGGGCTTCAGTTGCTCCAATTCTATTGTATTCTTCTCTTGCACTTTTTATTATGTTTATAAAAATCACCGCTCCAAAAGAATTTATCAATATCATCGGTACCGATATAATTTGCACTAATTTAAGAGCCGAATTAAATGGTTTGGCAATTATCAAAATTATAATCATTTGACAGAATTCTGCAGCAACTGACCCAATAAATACCTTTTTTAGGTTAAAATTTTCATTTTTCGAGAATTTTTTTATAATTCCTCCAACCAATCCCTCGACTACAGTGGCAATTCCGCAGGAAAGTGCCGTAAATCCTCCGAGAAAATATCTGTGGGTGCCCGCTGCGGCTCCAACCAGAGCACCAAATACAGGTCCGCCTATATAGCCAGCCACTATAGCTGCTATAGGCCTCGTGTTGGCTATAGCATCATGTATACCGATATAACTGCTTCCCTGTTTGATACCACTTATAGTATAAGGTTCCACATTAACTCCGGTATAACTGCCTATAATACCCAAAACGCTAAAAAATACTATAAGTATGATTTTATCTACAAACCTCAGCTCATCCTTAATTAAATTTTTCAAAACATGGAGCTGATTGTATAAATATGCAGACAAGGCTATAAGGGCCATGCTTTCAACCAACTGTATGTATATCACAATAAACCACTTCCAAAAAATTATAATATTTAATTTTATTTTATCAAAAAACACATTCAATTACTACAAAATTTTAATTTCAAATAAATATTATTATAAAAAAATTATTTTTATATACTGTGTTATAAAAAAAACAATAAATTTCACAACTACTGTCACTTAGGACAATATTTTGACTTCTTATGGCATATTTATATCATTTCACAGCATTTAAATAGAAAATTTAATCGGTTCATATTATATTTATGTCTGTAAACATTTAATCATTAATTATTTTTTTGTCAAATTTTTAAAGGAGGTTTTTTTATGAATTCAATAGTACTTGTAATAATAGGTGCTCTTGTATTGGTTCTAGGTTACAGGTTCTACGGATCCTGGATTGCAGCAAAAGTTTTAGTATTAGATGAAACAAGAGAGGTCCCTGCCAAAAAATTTGAAGATGGACACGATTATCTCCCAACAAATAAATGGATTCTCCTAGGTCAGCATTTTGCAGCAATTGCAGGCGCAGGACCATTAATTGGTCCAGTTTTAGCTGCTCAATTCGGATATCTGCCAGGTACTCTCTGGATTTTAATAGGAGGCGTACTTGCCGGTGGAGTTCATGATATGGTAATTCTGTTTGCTTCAGTCAGACAAGATGGACAATCTATTGCCGAGATTGCCAGAGAAAATCTTGGTGAAAGAATGGGTTATATCACAGCAATTTCAGTAATATTCATACTGATAATAACTATGGCAGGCCTTGGTCTTCCAATAGTAAACTCCCTCACTAGCAGCCCTTGGGGAACCTTTACAGTAGGATTTACCATTCCGGTAGCAATTTTTGTAGGTATTTATCTTAAATTTATAAGACCCGGCAAAATAGGTGAAGGTACTGTAATCGGTATGCTGCTTATATTATTGGGAGTTATACTGGGTCCAACCATCCAGCACTCGTTTCTTGCCCCCTATTTAACTTTTAACGTAAAACAAATGTCACTGATACTCGCAATATATGGTTTTTGTGCAGCAGTTCTGCCTGTATGGCTTTTACTGCTTCCTAGAGGTTATCTAAGCACTTATATGAAAATTGGAGTTATCGCTGCACTTGTGGTTGGAATTGTATTGGTCAGACCAACACTGCAGATGCCAGCACTTACTCAATTTATTGGGGGCGGCGGACCTATTGTTCCAGGCAAGGTTTTCCCATTTGTATTCATAACCATAGCCTGTGGTGCACTTTCAGGTTTCCATTCGCTGATAAGTACAGGTACCACTCCTAAGCTTATTTCAAATGAAAAGGATATACTGCCTGTTGGGTACGGTTCCATGGTTATAGAATCATTTATAGCTTTAATCGCACTAATTGCAGCAACCTGTCTTCCAACTGCCGATTACTTTGCCATAAATTCGGCACCAGATGTATTTGCAAAACTGGGTATGATTCCAAAAGAACTGCCTATGCTCTCCAATCTGGTAGGTGAACAGCTGGCAGGGAGACCCGGCGGATCTGTGTCCCTGGCAGTGGGAATGTCCTATGTATTTTATAAAATACCTGGACTGAAAGGACTGATGTCCTACTGGTATCATTTCTGCATAATGTTTGAAGCGTTATTTATACTTACAACTATAGATTCAGGTACTAGAATAGGCCGATATCTGTTTCAAGATCTATTTGGAAAGTTCTATAAACCTTTTGCAAAACAAGATTCCTGGTTTAACATAATATTTTTCAGTTTCTTGATGTCATTTGCCTGGGGTTATCTGCTCTATACCGGAAGTATATCCACTATATGGCCTCTATTTGGTGTAGCAAACCAAAGTTTGTCAGCTATAGCCTTTGCCATAGGTACCTCAGTACTTATAAGAATGGGAAAAAAGAAATACATTCCTATAACGATAATACCTATGATATTTATAAGTATAGCCACTTTTACAGCATCAATTGAAAATATAACCGGAAATTATATTCCGAACCATAAAATTGCACTGACCGTATTGTCTTTAATTCTTATATTTATATTGGCTCTTATACTCTATGAAAGTGTTAAACACTGGATAGCAGATTTAAAATCCGGAAAATTTGATAAAACTGTTGAAGACAAGGCCGTTTAACTATAAATTATATAATTTCTTGAATTTTGACCTCATTATTACTATGGGGTCTTTTTTTATTTTCCATTTCACATATAATTTAATCCTCCCAATTCTTCATATGTCATTTACGGTAATATTAATGCCATTCACAGTCTATTTTCGTCGTTTCAAGTATAATTAGCCAAATTAAGTGAAAATTCATGATAGAATGATAATGTAAAATTATCAGGTATTAATTTTATATATTTTCAAATTTTAAAGGAGGTCTTTTTATGAATTCAATAGTGCTTGTAATCGTAGGTGCCCTTGTATTAGTTCTGGGTTACAGATTTTACGGTTCCTGGATTGCAGCTAAAGTATTGGTCCTAGATGAGAACAGAGAAGTTCCATCCAAAAAATTTGAGGATGGTCATGATTATGTCCCCACTAATAAATGGGTGCTTCTCGGCCATCATTTTGCAGCAATTGCAGGTGCAGGACCATTAATTGGGCCAGTCTTAGCTGCTCAATTTGGATATCTGCCAGGTACTCTCTGGATCTTAATAGGAGGTGTACTTGCCGGTGGAGTTCATGATATGATAATTCTATTCGCTTCAGTTAGACAAGATGGACAATCTATTGCCGAGATTGCCAGAAAAAATCTTGGTGAAAGAATGGGTTATATCACATCGATTTCAGTAATATTCATATTGATAATAACCATGGCAGGACTCGGCCTTCCAATTGTAAATTCACTTTACAACAGTCCTTGGGGAACGTTTACAGTTGGTTTTACTATTCCAGTAGCAATTTTTATAGGTATTTATCTTAAATTTATAAGACCTGGTAAAATAGCCGAGGCTACAATCATAGGTATGGCACTTATATTACTTGGTGTTATCCTGGGGCCTTACATTCAGCATACAGCTTTAGCTCCTTATCTCACTTTTAATGTAAAGCAAATGTCCCTTATACTGGCTGTATACGGTTTCTGTGCTGCCGTACTGCCTGTATGGCTTCTGCTTCTGCCAAGAGATTATCTAAGTACTTATATGAAGCTTGGTGTTATAGCTCTTTTAGTAATCGGTATTATACTTGTCAGACCAGAACTTCAAATGACTGCAGTTACTAAATTTATAGGGGGCGGTGGACCTATCGTTCCAGGTAAGGTCTTTCCATTTGTATTCATAACCATAGCCTGCGGTGCTCTGTCAGGTTTCCATTCACTCATTGGTACGGGTACAACACCTAAACTTATTTCAAATGAAAAGGATATACTGCCTATTGGATACGGTTCTATGGTTATAGAATCCTTCATAGCACTGATGGCATTAATAGCTGCAACCTGTCTTCCAACTGCCGATTATTTTGCCATCAACTCAGCTCCAGCGGTATTTGAAAAACTGGGTATGATACCAAAAGAACTGCCTATGCTGTCCCAAATGGTAGGAGAACAGCTGGCAGGAAGAACCGGAGGTTCTGTGTCCCTGGCAGTAGGAATGTCCTATGTGTTTTATAAAATACCCGGACTTGAAAGTCTAATGTCATATTGGTATCATTTCTGCATAATGTTTGAGGCACTGTTTATTTTAACAACTATAGATTCAGGTACCAGAATAGGAAGATACTTAATTCAGGATTTAGCTGGAAAACTCTATAAACCTTTTGCAAAAAAAGATTCCTGGTTCAATATAATATTATTCAGCTTTATAATGTCATTTGCCTGGGGATATCTGCTGTACACCGGTAATATATCCACCATTTGGCCGCTGTTTGGTGTGGCAAATCAAAGTTTGGCAGCTATAGCCTTTGCCATAGGTACCTCAGTACTCATAAGAATGGGAAAGAAAAAGTATATACCAATTACAATACTGCCAATGACTTTTATAAGTGTGGCCACATTGACTGCATCAATTGAAAATATAACAGGAAACTATATACCAAATAATAAAACTTTACTCACAGTGTTATCTTTTATACTTATAGCTATACTTGTGGTTATACTCTATGAAAGTATCAAACACTGGATTGCAGATTTAAAATCCGGAGATTTTGACAAAGTCAATGAAAATAATGCTATCTAAAATGATATGAACAATATGCAATCTTAGCAGGAAAGATTGTCTCAAAATAATTTTGGGACAATCTTTTTTTATACAAGTCATTTGAAGCTTCCAGCTTTAAATCTAACCGAAATTTAAAAGTTTTTTGTCAATTCGCCCTATATTGGCTGAATTAATTGAAAATTCATGCTATAATGATAATAGCATATTTATGCTAAATAAATTTATAAGGGGGAATTTACATGAACTCGATAGTACTGGTAATTATAGGAGCTCTTGTACTGATTTTAGGTTACAGATTTTATGGGTCATTTATAGCCGCAAAAGTACTGGTTCTCGATGAAACCAGAGAAGTTCCATCCAAAAAATTTGAAGATGGTCACGATTATGTTCCAACTAACAAGTGGATACTATTGGGACACCACTTTGCTGCAATAGCAGGTGCTGGACCGCTAATAGGGCCTGTACTGGCAGCTCAGTTCGGATATCTGCCCGGCACTCTCTGGATTTTAATCGGAGGTGTATTTGCAGGTGCTGTGCATGATATGGTGATCTTGTTTGCTTCAGTTAGACAAGACGGCGAATCAATTGCTGAAATTGCCAGAAAAAATCTCGGTAAAAGAATGGGATTTATAACCTCCATTGCAGTCATATTCATACTGATAATAAGCATGGCAGGACTTGGACTTCCTGTTGTCAATTCACTTTACAATAGCCCCTGGGGTACCTTTACAGTTGGCTTTACCATTCCAGTCGCAATTTTTATAGGTATTTATCTAAGGTTTATAAGACCTGGTAAAATAGCTGAAGGTACAATTATAGGTATGGCACTTATCCTGCTGGGAGTTATACTGGGGCCTTATATTCAGCATACGGCCTTAGCTCCTTATCTTACTTTTAATGTAAAACAGATGTCTATTATACTGGCTGTATACGGTTTCTGTGCTGCTGTCCTGCCCGTATGGCTGCTGTTACTTCCAAGAGATTATTTGAGCACTTATATGAAACTAGGTGTTATTGCACTATTGGTAATCGGCATAATACTTGTCAGACCAGAACTTCAAATGCCGGCACTTACTAAATTTATAGGGGGCGGCGGACCTATAGTGCCGGGAAAAGTATTCCCATTCCTATTTATAACCATAGCCTGCGGTGCTCTGTCAGGCTTCCATTCACTTATAGGTTCTGGTACTACACCTAAACTCATCTCAAATGAGAAGGATATACTTCCTATAGGTTTTGGATCAATGCTCATAGAATCCTTTATAGCATTAATGGCCCTGATAGCTGCAACCTGCCTTCCGACTGCCGATTATTTCGCAATAAATTCAGCACCAGCTGTATTTGAAAAACTGGGTATGCTTCCAAAAGAATTACCTATGCTGTCGCAGATGGTAGGAGAAAACCTGGCAGGCAGACCCGGCGGTGCCGTATCCCTGGCAGTAGGAATGTCCTATGTGTTTTATAAAATACCCGGACTGGAAGGATTAATGTCCTATTGGTATCATTTCTGTATAATGTTTGAAGCATTATTTATACTTACAACTATTGATGCCGGAACCAGGGTAGGCAGATACCTGCTTCAGGACTTATTCGGCAAGATATACAAGCCTTTTGCAAAGAAAAATTCCTGGCTAAATATAATATTTTTTAGTGTTCTGATGTCTTTTACCTGGGGATACCTGCTTTATACCGGTAATATCTCTACAATATGGCCGTTGTTCGGTACTGCAAATCAGATGCTGGCGGCTATAGCTTTTGCCATCGGTACCACCATAATCATAAAGATGGGCAAACAGAGATATGCAATGATAACTATAATTCCTATGATAGCTATATCCATAATAACTATTACAGCTTCCTTCTCAAATATATTCGGTAATTATATACCTAAAGGTGAAATGCTGCTGGTTATCCTTTCAATAATACTTCTAATACTGCTTGTAACCATAGTATACGAGAGTGTTAAGGTGTGGATAAAAGATTTAAAAAATATAAAAACTTCTGACAAGGATACCGTAGTATAAAAATCAATCCACAATGTGGATAAGTTCCCCTTCACATTGTGGATATCTATATCACTGGCTATTCAAATAAATTTACCAGGTTTTTGAATAGATCTTTGTTTTCCTTTATTTTCTGCTCACTGCCAAGAACGCATATATTATCTTTATTCATTGAGCTGGAAATAAGTTTTGAAAATCCTTTTATATCTTCTACCCCGGTATTTAATATTTCCTGCCTCTCTTTCTGCAGATCTTCATAACTCACATGTCTTATATAATTCTCCACTGCACGTTCTCCTTTCATGGAAGGGGAAAGCGGAAAATCCAAATCCGATATGGTCCCTATTATATATTTAACCATCTGTCTGTCATCTGCATTAAAATTATTAAAGAACTCTCCAGCTTTATCATATACCTCCAGGGTATGTTTTAAATTAGGATCTCTGTAAGAGGTAAAAAACATGTTCCCATTTCTCTGGAAAGAAGCAAAACTTCCATAGGCACCTCCCTGCACTCTCACCTGGTTCCACAGATATTCATAATTTGCTATGGATTTTAGGACCTGCAGGCTCCCACTATAGGAATATCCAAGGTCAATATAATTATACGCTTTGGCCACATACTGTATTTTTGAAGAAGTCATAAGCCCTTCATTTTTAGCTTTCAAATCAAACTTATAGGATATTTTTCCAACTTTATCATCTTTCAATCCAGAAATCAATTCTTTCACCCTGTCTTGAAGATTATCATAATCAGCTTCATCACATGTTATATTTAAAATCAGATTGTTTTTGTTGAATATCTCATTGGAGACTTCTTTCAGGCTTTCTCTTATTTCCTCCACTTTGCTGTCAAAATTATTCTCCAGATTGGATATGAATTTATAAAACTCCAGTCCGCCAATCATATCCTCATATTTACTTGCAGGAGAAAAATAGGAAGATACATGGTTGGCAACCACTACGTGGCCCCTCTCAAAAATAGTCATTTCAATTCTGGACTTAGTTTCCTGGATTATCTCCTTCAGCCTCTTCTTCTCATCAAATTTAGTATAATTTATTATCTCCTTCAATATGGAGATAAGTTTCTCCAAATTATTCACAAGCACCTTTGATTTTACTATGAATTTAGGATAAAACTCTCTGCTGTTCCCATTTTCTGAAAAGGCCTGAGAGGAATAATTTATTCCGCCTGTATATATATTTATTTCTTTTGCCAGGTCTTCATAGTAATAATTTTCAGTACTCACTTTTCCAAGCACAGCACTCAAAAGAGATACATATGGAATAAGTTCCTCTTTTACCCCTTCTGTATTGAAATATAGATTCACGTAGTATATTCCATTGGTGAATACAGGGTAAAATAATACTTCCACATCCTGGATTTTATTTTTTACAAGTTTTAAATCTTTGGGATTGGGATCTATATCTTCTATAGACAAAAGAGGTATTTTCATCAAATCCTCCTTGCTGTCCCGCGTCATCTGCCTTTTTTTCAATCTCAGCGTATCTTGAATTATCTTTTGGATTTCATCTTCTGAAAGGCTGTCCTTAAGAGTTTTTAATTTTTCTTTTAGAAGTGCATCCTTTTTTTCTTCAAGTCCTCTTTCAGGTCTAATTATCAACATAGAACTATGATTATTTTTTAGAATATATCTATTAATGAGATTTTCAAAATAATTATTATCCAGCTGGGATTTTATCTTGTTCAATACGGATTCATAGGTGAGATGGGTCCATGGGGCTTCATCATACAGCCAGCCGTCCATACATTTCATTCCATATATAAGTCCTTTGGGGTATCCCTTGTAATCTGCCTCCCTAAGCTGAAATTCCTTTATATTGACAGATGCTTCCACCAATTTTTTATCTATACCCTTATCTACAATATCATTTAGAGTCTTCTCCACTGTATCTTGAAATCTACGCTTTTCATTCTCATTGGAACCTTTAGCTACTATTCCAAACATGGGCTGAAGCATACCGGATTCAAATACTCCAAATACATCTTTACCTATACCTGCATCAATAAGTGCCTTTTTAAGTGGAGATGATGGAGTCTCCAAAAGCATGTGTTCAAGTATATCAAAAGCCAAATACAATTCATTGTCTACGGCTTTTCCTACGGAATAATTTATACTCAAAAAAGTTTTATCTTTCTCCTTTTCGGCACTGGAAATAGGATATTCTACAGTCATTTCCCTGCAGCTTTGAAAAGGTTTTTGAGTTATTAGGGCAGAATCTACTTTCTTTTTTTCAAAATGGCTCAAGTATTCCCTATCCAAAAATTCAAGTTTTTCAATTATATCCATGTTACCATATAGATATATATAGCTGTTGGAAGGATGGTAATATCTACTGTGAAAATCTAAAAACTGCTGTTGTGTAAGCTGTGGTATCACATCCGGATCCCCTCCGGATTCCACTCCATATTGAGTATCGGGATAAAGTGATTCCAGCATTTTTCTAAATAAAATTGACTCCGGTGACGAAAAAGCCCCCTTCATCTCATTGTAAACCACACCCTTATAGGTCATATCCTCTTCTCTGCTGTTGAGCTCATAATGCCACCCTTCCTGCATCATTATTTCAGGATATCTATATATATTGGGCTGAAAAACTGCATCAAGATAAACATCCATAAGATTTGCAAAATCCTTGTCATTTACACTTGCTACAGGATACATGGTTTTATCCGGGAAAGTCATTGCATTTAAAAAAGTATTGAGAGAACCTTTTACCAATTCTACAAAAGGCTCCTTTACAGGAAATTTTTTTGAACCACAGAGTACGGAATGTTCAAGTATATGAGGCACTCCTCTGCTGTCATCCGGTGGGGTTCTAAAGCTTATGGAAAATACCTTATTGTCATCTTCATTCTTTAAGAAAAATAATCTGGCACCACTTTTTTCATGGTAAAAAAGCATTCCCTCAGAATTTATCTCCTCTAATTTTTTTTGTTCCTGCAGTTTAAAACCGCTGTACGTTTCACCTATCTGCATATCATCAACTCTCCTCCTCTATCTATTTCATGCAGTCTTGCTGCACAGACACATTTTTCTGATTCTTGATCCATTCCTCCAGTTTGTCATAGCAGGCTGCTGCTTCTCTATATCCTTGATTATATAGTTCTGTAAGCTTATATTTATTCTTTTCTATTCTCTTTACCTTTAACGGCTGTTTAGGTCTAATTACAAAAGCTTTTCCCTCTCTTCTAAGTCTCTCTATATAACTCAAAGTACTGTTATATTTTCTGTGCCTGTTGATCATTGCCTCAACCAGTCCACTATAATTAGAATATACTTTTCTGGCTAAAAATTTCATTTTGAAAGGCTTTTTTGTGTAATTCTCATTTCGTGTCAGAACAATTATATTTCTCTTATTTCCATCCTCTATGGATTTTTTTATGGGTATTGGATCCGAAATTCCACCATCCAATAAATTCAATCCTTTGAATTTCACTATGGAGGCCATAAAAGGCAAACTGCTGGATGCTCTTATAGCATCAAATATTTCTTTTCCCTGGCATTTATCTTTTTCAAAATATACGGATTTTCCAGTATTACAGTCTGTAGTACCAACCATAAATTTTTCTTTCGCTCTATTAAAGGTATCTACATCGAATATTTCCAGTTTATTGGGTATCTCATTAAATATAAAATCCGCCCCAAATATCCCTTTTTTCAGTAACAGGTTTCTATAACTTAAATATCTGGGATCATCTACATAGTTTATATTTATTTTTTTATTTCTCCCCCTTTGCCTTGAAATATATGAGCATGCATTACAGGCTCCCATAGAAACACCTATAATATATGGCAGGTATAAATTCTTTTCCATAAATAAATCCAGTACTCCAGCAGTGTACAGTCCTCTCATTCCTCCGCCTTCCAAAACCAATCCTATGTTCTCCATATATTCTGCCTCACTTTCACTTATATTATATATTTCCCAGGTCAAAACTTTATTTAATATAATATTCTAACATATCTAGATAAGTTAGTGAAGTTATATGTTAAAACTTATCAGTATACAAAATCCTTCAGAATATAAAATCAAAACAAAATAGGCACTATTAAAATTCCATTTACTAAAGAATTTTAAATAGTGCCTATTCAAGATTATATTTTCAACTGCATTATTTCAACTTTACCAAAAGTTCACCGGTTTTAACCCTTTGTCCCTCTTTTACAAACACTCCTTCAACCACTCCTGAAGCAGATGCAGTAACATTTGTCTCCATTTTCATAGCTTCTATTACAATCAAACTCTGTCCTTCCTTGATTTCACTGCCGGTCTTTACAAGTATCTTCACAATATTTCCCGGGATGCTTGCACCTATTTCCTTATTATTATCTGGATCTGCCATGACCACGGAAGCTTCCTTTATTCCAGATTTTTCAAAGAGTGATTTATCTTTTATTCTTATATCTCTTTTATTTCCATTTATTTCAAACACTAAAAATCTATATCCCTCAGAATCAGCTTTTGTAATATCAAGCAATTGTACATATAAACTACGTCCCTCTCCTACTTCTACTTCGCAAAATTCACCTTCGGAAAGTCCGTAGAAAAATATACTGCTGTCCATATGACTTAGATCTCCAAAATTGTCCACATATTTCAAGTAGTCCTCAAATACATCAGGATAAAGAGCATAGCTGATAATTTCTTTTCCGTCAAATTCTCTCCTGTATTTTTTGCTCAGATATTCTTTTATCTTTGCAAAATCTTCAGGTGGAAGAAATTGTCCAGGTCTTCCTGTCAAAGGTTTCTCTCCCTTTAGCACCAATTCCTGAAGTTTCTTGGGAAAACCACCCATAGGCTGCCCCATCATACCTTTAAAATAGGAAACTGTGGAATCAGGGAAATTAAGATTTTTTCCCTTTTCATATATATTATCCTCGTTTAGGTTATTCTGTACCATAAATATAGCCAGGTCACCCACCATTTTGGAAGACGGAGTCACTTTAACTATATTCCCCAGCATTTTATTTACTCTTTTGTACATATCTTTTACGTCTTCAAAACGATCTCCCAGGCCAAAGCTCTCCACCTGTGGCTTCAAATTGGAATACTGCCCTCCTGGTATTTCATATTTATATATTTCTGCAGTACTGGATTTGAGTCCGGATTCAAACTGGCTGTATATTGGTCTTACATCTTCCCAATAATTTGATACTTTCTGAAGATCATCAATATTGAGTTCTGTATCCCTTTCAGTATTCTGCAGTGCTGCCACTACGGAATTAAGTGATGGCTGGCTTGTAAGCCCGGACATACTGCTGAAGGCAGCATCTACGATATCCACCCCGGCCTGGGCCGCCATGATAAGTGTGGCAACTCCATTTCCTGTAGTGTCATGAGTGTGAAGATGTATTGGTATGGATATCTCATTTTTAAGTGCCTTTATAAGCTTATAAGCTGCATAAGGCTTCAAAAGTGATGACATATCCTTTATCCCCAGAATATGAGCTCCGGCTTTTTCTATATCTTTAGCAAGATCAACATAATATTTCAATGTATATTTGTCTTTACTGTCATCAAGAACATCCCCTGTATAACACATGCAGGCTTCAGCTATCTTTCCCTGATTTGCCACTTCATCTATGGCAACTTCCATTCCTTTCAGCCAGTTTAAAGAGTCAAATATTCTAAATACATCAATACCCGAATCAGAGGACTGCCTTATAAATTCCCTTATAACATTGTCAGGATAATTTTTATATCCAACAGCATTGGCTCCTCTCAAAAGCATTTGAAATAATATATTAGGTATTTTTTCCCTCAATTTTTCAAGTCTCTCCCAAGGTGATTCCTTTAAAAATCTATATGCCACGTCAAAAGTAGCACCCCCCCACATTTCCATGGAGAATAGATCCTTTCCCAATACAGACTGGACATCTGCTATCTTTAACATATCCCTGGTCCTCATTCTGGTGGCCATAAGGGATTGATGTGCATCTCTCATGGTGGTGTCTGTAATAAGAAGTTTCTTTTGGGATTTTATCCAATCCACAAGACCCTCTTGTCCTTTTTGATCCAGTATCTGCTTGCTTCCTGATAAATTTGATTCTTTTTTCACTGCTGGTACAACTGGAACATTAAAGCTCGGTTTTTTGCCATGAGTTTCATTTATTACCTTTTCTCCTATAAATTTCATTATTCTCAGTTCTTCATCCGGCTTAGGATTCATATTGAAAAGCTCGGGAGTATTTTCGATAAAGTTAGTATCACATTCCCCTTTTTGAAATTTTTCATTGCTCAGTACGTTTATCAAAAAATCTGCATTTGTCTTGACTCCGGATATTACCGTCTCTTTTATAGATCGTATTGATTTTCTGATTGCATCTTCAAAAGTTCTTGACCAGGATATATCTTTCACAAGCAAGCTGTCATAATAAGGACTTATAACCGCTCCCGTAAATCCATTTCCACCATCCAGCCTTATTCCAAAACCGGATCCTGTTCTGTACATATCTATCCTTCCGGTATCCGGTGCAAAATTGTTGAGTGGATCCTCTGTAGTAACTCTGCACTGTATTGCGTAGCCGTTTAATTTAATATCATCCTGAGAGTTTATGCCTATTTCTTTTGAATTAAGTGCATATCCTTCGGCTACGAGTATCTGGCTTTGAACAATGTCTATTCCCGTAACCATTTCACTTACTGTATGTTCCACCTGAATTCTGGTATTCATTTCTATAAAATAATGATTCCCGTTTTTGTCCAATAAAAATTCTAATGTTCCTGCACTTCTATATCCTACACTTTTTGCTATCTTAAGTGCATCTTCACATATCTGAGCCCTTTTTTCATCAGACAGAGCTACGGATGGAGTAAATTCTATCACTTTTTGATGTCTTCTCTGTATGGAGCAATCCCTTTCATACAAATGCACTATATTTCCATATTTATCTCCAAGCACCTGAACCTCGATGTGTTTAGGTCCTTCAATATACTTTTCAATAAATATATTCTCAGAGCCAAAAGCTTTTTGAGACTCATTTCTTGCACTATTGTATGCTTCTAAAAGCTCTTCCTTTTTTCTTACAATTCTCATACCTCTTCCGCCGCCGCCTGCTGCCGCCTTAATCATAACCGGATATCCACAGAATTCTGCAAACTCCAAAGCCTGCTGTTCTGTTTTTATAGGTTCCTGAACTCCCGGTATTGTCGGCACTCCAGCTTTCTTTGCTGCAACCTTGGATTTTATCTTGTCACCAAGCATTTCCATCATGTTCGAAGTAGGTCCAATAAACTCAATACCTGCTTCTTCACATTTTCTTGCAAATTCAGAATTTTCTGCCAGAAAACCATATCCAGGATGTATTGCATCAGCCTTTTTGTCCAAAGCCACTTTTATTATTTCATCAATATCCAGATATGCTTCCACTGGATTTTTATCCTTGCCTATTAAATAAGATTCATCGGCTTTGGTTCTAAAAAGAGATCTTTTATCCTCATTAGAATATATAGCTATAGTAGTTATACCCAATTCCTGACAAGCTCTGAATATTCTTATGGCGATTTCTCCTCTGTTTGCTACGAGTACCCTTTTAAATTTTCTCATAAATCACTCATCCCCTTTATAAAAATTATATATTCTGCATATTTATTAAAGTATATTATTAAATTTAAACAAGACAATATCATTATATATAAGTAATAAAATTATTTCAATTGAATTATCATTTTTTTATACCTGCAAATATTAATTTTAATTGAACATTAAACAATGACTATTTTCTTTCGCAGCTACCTTTGATTTCAGCAAATCTTTGGGGCAGAGTTAAATGTGTCTTTGCAATTTTTCTCAATTTTCAAAATCAATATTGCTACAAATTATTATATATCTTACTACTGATTTTGTAAATAGTATATTATATATATTATTTATGTTACTTTATACTATGATAAAATATCCAATAGTATCACACATAGGTTTTTATGATGATACAGATTCGCACCAAATCAAAGATTTGGGCTCTCCTTTAAGAAACTCCTTCTCCCTATGGTCGAATGAGTAAGCGATTCGCACCAAATCAAAGATTTGGGCTCTCCTTTAAGAAACTCCTTCTCCCTATGGTCGAATGAGTAAGCGATTCGCACCAAATCAAAGATTTGGGCTCTCTGCTTATCTTTCTCCTAATTTTAAATTTGGGACTGCATTTAGGCTCAATGAACTGGTATTTCCCCGGACATACTCAAAATAAGCAGCACTTCCTATCATGGCTGCATTGTCGGTACATAGCACAAAATCCGGAAACAAAACTTCTATATTATTTTCATGTCCCATTCTAATAAGAGTCTCCCTAAGACAGGTATTGGCTGCTACTCCCCCTGCTACGGCAATTTTATCTACATGTTTCAAATTGCATGCTTTCAATGAATTATCCGCTAAAAAGCTGACTACCGCCTTCTGGAAGGAGGCTGCCACATCAGCTCTATTTATGAGCTCCTTCTTCATTTCTTTCTGATTTAGATAATTTAATACAGCCGATTTCAGTCCGCTGAAAGAAAAGTCAAGAGAAGTATCATCATGAAAATTGGCCCTTGGGAATTTAATGGTTTCCGAATTCCCCTCTCTTGCCAATTTATCAATTTTAGGTCCTCCCGGATACCCCAGTCCAATAGCTCTGGCCACCTTGTCATAAGCTTCTCCTGCGGCATCATCCCTGGTTTGACCCATGACCTCAAATTTACCATGATCCTTCATATAAACCAGATAAGTATGACCACCGGACACCACAAGACACACAAAAGGAGGCTTTAAATCTTTGTACTGTATAAAATTAGCACTTATATGCCCCTCTATATGATTTACCCCGATTAAAGGCTTATGCAGGGCATAAGCCAGACCTTTTGCATACTGCAGTCCCACAAGAAGTGCACCTACGAGTCCCGGTCCATAAGTAACTCCCACCCCATCTATATCTTCAAATGTAATTTGCGCTTCTTCCATTGCCTGCTTTACTACTATACTTATAACTTCTATGTGCTTTCTAGATGCAACTTCCGGCACCACGCCTCCAAATTTTTTATGAATATCTATTTGTGAAGATATTATATTGGAAAGCACTTGCCTTCCATTAACAACTACAGCTGCAGAAGTTTCGTCACAGCTGCTCTCGATAGCCAATATTTTTATATCTTTATCCATAAATATCTTTACCTTTCCATTCAACTTATTTCAAACATTCATACAATATTATACCTATATCATTGAATTATACTACTTATTTTTTTTACAGTATAGTATGGTTTTTAAGTTTAATCCTTATATTTTACTTCACAGCTTCCGCAAGAATATGTATGGTATAATAATAGTAAAGATTTGTACAATCTTTAAATTCAATAACATACAGGGAGTAAAACATGAATAAACCCTATGCAAAAATCATAGTTAAAGGTTCTCCTATAACCAAGTCAAACTTCAAACTATTCAATATAAGTGGAAGAGCTATTTTACCCTACAATTCAGGTAAATATCATGACAGATACGCACTGTATGAGGAGCAGATAGCTTATGAATGCAGAAGTCAAAATCCTGGAACAGTTATATCGGAATCTTTAATAGCAGTGTTGAAAGTATACTATAAAAGTAAAAAAAGGCATCCTGATACCAGCAATATAACTAAAAGTATATTCGATGGAATTGAAAAGAGCGGTCTGATAATAAATGATGCCCAGATTCGTAAAATAATCACAGAAGAATTTTATGATAAAAATAACCCCAGATTTGAGCTGGAATTATTTGGCGAAAGCCATTACAACTTAAAATATGTCATTTCAGAAAATGAGTCCATAGAGGAGGAGATAAATTACTCCCCTCCTCCCAATAAAAAAAAATTTTATAATAGCAGCAAAAAAATACAAAATTCCAGTGAAAAATCTTCGATACCCAGATGTCAGATCTGCGGTAAACCACTTAAGAAAAATGAGATAATATCCGCAAACAAGGGTAATACCCTCATATGTAAAGATTGTTTTAACAAACTATTCAGATAGCTATTTATAGCTAAAAATTACGTATGAATGAAGATTTTCGATTAACACCGAAAATCTTTATCCTACTTCTTAAAAAAATTATCAATTATCTTTTCTGCCATTCTCTTTTCTATATTGGCCTTTACCACCAGCATAATCACCATTACCAGAAGTTCATCTAAATTTTCTTCTAAATTCTCCGAGCCATTCTCTAAATTCAGATTTGAGATATTTTGCTCTTTGAGCTTATTTTGAAAATCCTCTACAAAAGCCTTTACTTCATTATCCTCTATTTTTAGAAATTTTTTGTATACATTACTGAGACTTTCTTCCCTGCTCTCTCCGGACATTATGGAATTCACCATAGGTGAAAACAAGCTCTGGATATCACTTATAGACAGTATTTGTTTCAAATAATAGGTCAGTATGATCAAAACCATATGCTGCCTGGAATATTTCTTTTTCTTGGGAGGCATGAGTATACCTGCCTTGGTATAGTTATTTATCATGGTTTTAGTAATAGTACTGTCCTCTTTGTTTCTTTTTAAATATCCCAATTTATCTTCTATAAATGTAGTTACCTGATCCATATACAGATCTATATCCGGTATGCTTTCAAATTTTAATTGTTCAAAATTCTGAAGTTCTTCTATTAATTTTTCCAATTTATCTTTGCCCACATTAAATCCTCCCGCTTCACAAGTAATAAATTATGCAGCTACATTAAATTGTTTTATTGAACAATACTATTATATCATAGAAGAACTACCTTCTTAATTCAAAGAAATACATTCTAGTTTTATCTATAAAAAAGCGTGGAAAATTTCCACGCCTTTCAATTTATGCAGTCTTGCCATCTGCACTGTCAACCTTCTTAGTAGCTATAATATTTATCCCAGAATCCGCTACATTTTCAAGTATAACATCTCCTATATTTACAGGAGCTTTCACCACTACTCCCTTAAGAGCTTTTATGCAGTCGAATATTTTTCCTTTAGGTATATCTTTCTCGGTTTTTACAGGAACTACATCTATTTCTCCATCTTCTACATATACAGAAGAAGTAACTATTCTTGTGGGATTAGTACACTCTTTTCTGCCATACTCCGCGCCTCTTTTACAGGTATTTCCTGTTACTTCCACTACTTTATCCCCGTCTAGTTTGACTAAAAGCTGGCATCCCATAGGGCATCCTATGCAGGTTAATTCTCTTTTACTCATACTATTACTTCCCTTCTACCTTTATGGTTATTTTCTTACAATCAGGATATTTATCCAGAAGAGCTCTGGTAATTTTAACTTTCTCCATTTCTCCAGGAGTGAGTATTCTCTTTTTTATATGCATTTCTCTAACATCATCAAAATACACGGATATAAAGCTGTCCTTGAATACATCTCCAACTCTAAATCTGACATCTATGGATTCATTCACATTTTGAGGGTTTATATATTGTGGTACCGTATATCTCACTCCATCCACAGCCAGCACCTCTATTTTGCCTCCATCAAACCTCTTTCCGTTTACATATTTAGCAGCGCTCTTACCTGCATTTACACTTTCTATGGTAACATTGTCTACTAAATCATGGACATGAAGTACATTTCCACAGGCAAATATCCCATCCACATTGGTTTCCAGACTTTCATCCACTATAGGGCCCCCGGTTATATTGGATAATTTAACTTCGGCCTTTCTGGAAAGTTCATTCTCCGGCAGCAGTCCTACAGACAAAAGCAGGGTATCACAGGGTATATATTCTTCCGTGCCCTTTATGACCTTTCTGTCTTTTCCCACCTTTGCAATAGTCACACCTTCAACTCTTTCTTTTCCCTTTATATCTGTAACCGTATGACTCAATTTGAGTGGTATTCCAAAATCGTCCAAACACTGCACTATATTTCGTTTAAGACCGCTGGAATAAGGCAAAAGTTCTATAACAGCTTTAACTTTTGCACCCTCCAGTGTCATTCTTCTGGCCATTATGAGTCCTATATCGCCGGAACCCAGTATCACTACTTCTTTTCCAGGCATATAACCTTCCACATTCACAAATTTCTGGGCGGAACCAGCCGTATATATACCTGCGCACCTGCTTCCAGGTATATTTATTGCTCCCCTTGGCCTTTCCCTGCATCCCATGGAAAGTATTACGGATTTAGCTTTTATTTCAATTATGCCATCTTCCTCATTCACTGCCGTTATGACCTTATCCTTATTGAGATCAAGCACCATAGTATTCAATTTATATGGAATATTCATATCTTTCACTTTGTCTATAAATCTCTGGGCATATTCTGGACCTGTAAGCTCCTCTTTAAAAGTATGAAGTCCAAACCCATTATGAATACATTGGTTCAATATCCCTCCCAGCTGGGTATCTCTTTCCAGTATCAATATACTATCCACGCCTTCTTCTTTCACTGATATGGCTGCTGCAAGTCCTGCAGGACCCCCGCCAATTACTACTACATCATATTCTTGCATATTTAAAACCTCCAAATTATTCTAATTCATGCAATTCACAATTTACAATGCACAATTGATGAAGATTTTCGACTGCACCGAAAATCCACCAGATTTGATACTTACACTGGAACATCTTCTTTATCTCTTCCAACCAGCAAGTTTGAATGATGTCCAGATTTAGTTACCTCCTGAGGTGAAATCTTAAGCTCTCTTGCCAGAATTTCCACTACCCTGGGCGCACAAAAACCTCCCTGACATCTTCCCATGCCTGCTCTGGTCCTCTTTTTTACACCATCTACACTTCTTGCTCCCAGTGGTCTTCTTATGGCATCCACTATTTCACCTTCTGTAACAGTTTCACATCTGCATATTATTTTGCCATACCTGGGGTTTTCAGCAATAATATTTTTCCTTTCTTCATTGGTCATTTCCCTAAATTTAGGTATTCCCTTTCTTATAGGATTGAATCCATCGTTCTTTTCCGGTTTTAATTTGTCAACTATAATATCTGCAATCATATTTGCTATGGCAGGTGAACTGGACAATCCTGGAGATTCAATACCTGCTGCATTTATAAAATTCTCAGCATCTTCTGCTTCTCCAATTACAAAATCTCCTGTACCATGGGCTCTCAACCCTGAAAACGATGTTATTACCTGCCTCATCGGCAACTTATTGACACTGAGGGCTGCTTTGGAAATTATAAAATCTAAACCTTCACCGGTAGTATTTAAATCCTGCTTATCTTCTATATCCTCAGCATCAGGACCTATTAAGAGATTTCCATCTACTGTAGGAGTAACAAGAACTCCCTTTCCCATTTTTGTAGGCAGCTGAAATATAGTCCTTGAAACTGTATTTCCCACTGCTTTATCAAATAGACAATACTGACCTTTTCTTGGAACTATGTGTAGTTTTTTGTCACTTACCATATTATTTATCTCGTCTGAAAATACTCCTGCTGCATTGACTACAATCTTACTCTCCACATCACCTTTGTCGGTTTTTATCAAATAGTGTCCAGAATTTTTAACTATGGACATCACTTCGGTATTTAATTTAAACTCCACTCCATTTACAGCTGCATTTTCAGCCATAGCTATGGTCATTTCATAAGGGCATACTATTGCTCCTGTTGGAGCATAGAGTGCAGCAGCTACATTTTTAGATAAATTTGGTTCTATTTTCCTTACTTCGTCACCATTCAATATCTTCAGGTTTGGGACTCCATTTTCCACACCCTGCTGCTTTAACTTTTCAAGGTTGACAATGTCGTTTTCATCAAAACAAACTACCAGTGATCCTATTCTCTTAAAAGGGAAATCCAATTCTTCAGAAAGTTTGTCAAATAACTTGTTTCCCCTGGCATTTAAATTTCCTTTTAAAGTATGAGGTTTAGCATCAAATCCGGCATGAACTATGGCACTGTTGGCCTTACTGGTTCCATTCCCTACATCAGAATCCTTCTCTATAACACATACACTAAGCTTATATCTACATAACTCTCTTGCTATGGAGCTTCCGATAACTCCGGCTCCCACAATGGTCACATCAAACATAAAAACAATACCTCCTCAATAAACGGTAAAAAAATAAAGAGAACTAATCTTAAGGCACATATGTCTTAAAATTTGGCTCTCTTTTTACTCCGCCATTATATTTCTTATTGTAGTTTAAGTGTATCATATAAATATACACTATTCAATAGTAGAAAATAACAATTAATCATATTGAATTTTTATTTATACACAATGTTTTTTTCACTGACAGGTTTGTGCTTATACACCATAAAATAAGCCGCACCTACCAGTACAGCTCCTCCTACTATATTCCCCAGAGTTACAGGTATCAGATTGTGCACGATTCCCAATCCATTTATTATTTTATCCTGGGACAATCCTGAAGCTGCAACAAAAGAAGGATTGGATTTTGCAAAAATTCCTGCGGTTAAAAAGTACATATTAGCAACACAGTGTTCAAATCCACAGGTTACGAATGTCATTATAGGAAACCATATTATTACTACCTTGCTCACTATATCCCTGGCAGCAAAAGCTCCCCATACTGCAAGACATACTAAAAAATTACACATTATCCCACTGCAAAATGCAGTCCAGAAAGGCAGCGCTGCCTTTGCTGAAGCCACTTTGATCACCGTACCTCCCAATTTCCCGCTGTTCATTTCAAAAACTCCTGCTTTAAATACCAAAAAAGCTATGAGAATGGAGCCTACGAAATTAAATATATACACTATCACCCAGTTTTTGAGCATGGGTTTTAAAGTTATTTCTTTTCCTGCAAGAGGTACTACCATGAGACAATTCCCCGTAAAAAGTTCAGCTCCACATATAACCACTAACATAAGCCCTACGGGGAAAAGCGCACCTCCTGCAAATTTTGCAACTCCAACATTGGTTATGCTGTGAGATACCACTGCGGAAATCACTCCACCCACTGCAATAAATGCTCCTGCCAGCATTCCAAGTATGACCTGCTGGGAAACTCTGAGTTTTGCCTTGGTACAGCCGGCTTCTACTGCAGCATCACATATTTCATTGGGTTTCAGCATACCTTCCATATAAATTCCCCCCTCTTTACAAACCATTTATTCAAGCTAAAAAGCCAGCTTTGTTATGGCTCCTATAGCTACATCTCCCACTACTGCCAAATCTTCTGCCGTAAAATAAAAAGATACATTGCTGTTGAACAGTATCTGGGATGAAGGTGGAAATTCTTCATCCCCTTCCCAAATTGCAAAAATCACATATATATTATTTAAAAATTGAAATTTATAAGCGGCATCACCCATGTCTACCTTCTCTGCTCCCAATTTTTCAAATATTTTTTTGAACTTATCCACATTCTTTCCAAAGGTCTTGGACAATCTTAAAATACATCTACCGTAGAAATTATTATAATATACATTCCCTCCGTCTACTTCTCTGTAGGTTATGTATTTACTTGAAGGACTCACCCCTTTACCATGCATCAAATACCTTAGGATCAGGGCCTTAGGAGGATACGCTTCAATTTTAGAACCTTCTGCACTGTACATATCTCCAGAAGGATATTTTACCACTATATCTTGTCCCATTAATTTTACAATTATCTCTTCCCTATCCTTATTGAAAATGCATCCTGTATTTTCAGCCATCACCCCAGGATCAAAATCCTTAAACAGCATCTTATAATAATCGTAGGGTATTTTATCCTTCCTGTTTTTTTCCACATTAATTCTGTTATCCATAGTCTACACCCCTAAATTAAATCCCGCTTAATTTCAACAACATATCACTGTTGTCCAATTTATATCAAGTAATTGTTAGATTCAGACAGAGCCCTGCACATAAGAAATACTTTGCTCCATCTGAACCCTATACAACATTATTACATGTGTTCTTCTGCTTTTTTAAGCATATCATCCGCTTGTTTCATAAATTCCACTGCTTTTTCAATAAATTGTGAAGTTTCCACTTTCCCCATATTTTTGGCCTTACTTACCCATTCCAAAAATCCTTCTTCATGGGATTTATTATGCTCTATCCAGTGCCCCAACAATATTTTTAATGTTCTTTCCTCTTTGTCTTCCGCACCATTCAACGTATCATGAATATGAGCGTGATGTTCCCCGCCGTGACAATGTCCGTGGCCATAAGTGACATCATCACCATGACAGTCATGATCATGAGTATGGTGTTCATGTTCATTATCCATAGTAAATTCCCCCTATACTGAATTTACAGCAATTATACAGCTTTTTCTATAACTATCTTGTGCTCCAAAAGCCTCACTTCTTTTAACATTCCCTCTATTATTTCCTCTTCACCTAAAATATCTGTCAAAGACAGTCTTCCGTTTTCCTTTGGAACTATATCCACTACATAATCCATAATTTTACGTTCACCTTCAGGTGTTACTAAATATGCTGTTGATTCACACATTTTATTACCTCCTCTTTAACTCACACAAAAACTTCATTGTCAATCTACAGATTATAAAACACTTTCTTAAGTTAAGTATACTCTTTTTAATATATTATTAAAACAAACAATCCAAAAGTTTTTAAACAGAGCTATCAAGGCATTTTTTAACGGTAGGAAATTTATCTATATCCGTATGTGGTAAAAAGCAGGCAGATACAAATTCATTCATATATTCCGATTCAACGCTGAGTTCTACATAGGTTATACTATTGGCTATTTCTTCCAGCTTGTGCTTTGCATCTTCACTCATAAGTGTCAAATAGCATCCCATAAGAGAGCTATTGCCTATATACTGAATTTTGTTTTGATCTATGTCGGGCAGCATTCCTATCTTCACTGAATTAGCTATATCCAGGCTGTTACCTATGCCGCCTGCTATATATATTTTATCTATGGCAGTGAAATCCATGGATAAATTATTTAAAAGTGTGGTAATTCCAGAATATATGGCTGCTTTCGCTCTTATAAAGTTATCTACATCCACTTCTGTTATGACAACATCTCTGTCCAGATCATACTGTTCCTTGAATGCCAGAACATACTGGCCAATTCCATGTTCATCAAACCTGACTCTGTCGGTATTAAGATCCTTTATGATTTTTCCCTTTCTATCTATAATACCCGCAAACATCATTTCACATATAAGATCTATAATACCAGAGCCACATATACCCAAAGGCTTTTCCTGTCCAATAACACTGAAGGTAGGATTATAACTGCTGTCAATTTTCACTTTTTCTACAGCACCACTGGAGGCTCTCATACCACAGCTTATTTCACCGCCCTCAAAAGCTGGACCTGCGGAACAGGCACAGGCCATCAAATATTCACTATTTCCAAATACTATTTCACCATTTGTCCCCAAATCTATAAAAAGTATATTTTTATCGCTATGCCACATTCCCGAAGATAATACCCCGGCAGATATGTCACCGCCTACATAGCTTGCTACAGAAGGTACCAGGTATACAGGAGTCTCGGGGTTAACCTTTATATCAAGTTCTGAAGCCTTTATGAGCGGTATCTTTACAAAAGCCGGTATATAAGGTTCCTGCCTGATAAAATTTGCATATACCCCCAAAAAAAGATGAGACATAGTAGTGTTTCCCGCAGCTACAAAGGATACCACCTCATCGCTTTCTATTTTAGAATCCGCATATATTCTATTTAACAGAGGATTTATGGTTTCCTGTATTATTGCATGATTTAATTTTTCGAGTCCATTTCCCCTGGTAGAATACATTATCCTGTTTATCACATCAGCTCCATATTTCATCTGTGCATTTCCCGAAGAAGCCTTTGCAATCAGTTCTCCATTATGCAGATCTACCAAACAAGCTGCCACAGAAGTAGTTCCTATATCTACTGCCACCCCATACAGCTGATCTGTCCTATCACCTTTTTCCATGTTGATAATAACCGTCTTTCCTTTTTCATCAGGTATGTGAGTTATGGTAATTTTAAAATCTGCTTCTCTTAAAAGTTGAGGCATTTTTTTCAATATGGTCAGTCCACAAAAAACATCATCATAATTCAGCTGCTTTTTTATGTGCCTCCTCAATCTTTCAAAATCGGATATATTGTCATTTAAAGTTGGAGGATCTAGTTCCAGGTACTCCTTTTTTATGTTGTTATTAAATTTCATACCACTTTTCAATATCTGATCTCTGGATCTTTGAAATATATTCTTTTCCCTACTGCCTGAAAAATCCTCTATTTTCATTCCATGCATTGAAGAAGAGTCGGTTTCAGGTATTTCTACAACTGCATCACTATTAACAGTACTCTGGCAGGCAAGTATATACCCATTTTTCTTTTCTTCCTCAGTTATATTCTTACTGCCTGTGGAAATAATGTCCCCATTTATTACCTTGACCTTACATTTTCCACAAGTTCCACTTCCATTACATGGAGTATCCATGAATATGCCGGCTTTTCTCACGGCCTCTAAAAGATTTTCCCCCTGCAGCACTTCTATTTCCCTATTGTATGGATTAAACTTTATCTTTACCATATTGCACAAATACCTCCCTTTCAAAAAGCAGCTCCATTCTATGCCAATTCTGCCTCGTATTCAGAAGAACTCAACAAACTTTTGACTTCATCTGCGTCCTTTATTTTTATCTTTATTATCCATGCATCATAAGGAGCCTCATTTACATATTCAGGCTCATCATCCAGCTTCTCGTTGATTTCAATCACTTCACCGGACAATGGAGATATTGTATCCGATGCTTTTTTAGAGGACTCAACCACTCCAAAAGAAGCATCCTTTGAAACCTCATCTCCCACTTCAGGCATTTCCACAAATAATATTTCACCCAGCTGCTCCTGCGCAAAATCGCTTACGCCTATAAGTGCCGTATCCCCCTCTACTTTTGCCCACGTATGTTCTTTACTATAATATAATTCCTTGGGGAAGTTCATAAATACCACCTCTTTTATAATTTTAGATTATAAGGATAATAAAAACAAAATACAATTGTTTCTATTATCCTCATTTAAATTTACTACATCAAAGGATCCATTGTAAGTGCAGGGTGTCCTTTCTCTTCCAGAAATTTCAATACATCCTCAGATTCTACAGCTATAGTTTCATCACATACCATGTCTGCAAAATTGTCTATATCATATAGCTCTTTAGCCGTCTTGTTTAGTTTTTCTGCCACAAAATCCTTTAATTCTTTAGGCATCCAAACTATTCTAGAAATTCCACCTTCAGCTTTCATAAATTTCTTCGAGGATATAAAAGGTCTTCCATGTCCCATAAATCCAGGGGTTTGAACTCCACCGCCTGTCATGGATGCAAGTTCACCAAAGGTCATTCCAAGAGGAGTCTGAGCTGCATATTCTCTGTTGACTATTACTACACCGTTGGCTTCAGGCATTATACCTGTAATACATTCAAAACATCCGCAGGAAGTCATTGGATCTTGTAAAATACTATATAGTGTAACACTGTTTACAGCACCCTGGGATATTTTAGAAACAGTATCATTTACCTTCTCCCAGATACCTGCATTTTCATCAATTACACCTTCTTTTGGTACAGCCTGACATGGTCCTGTTGGGTTTAATTCAAGTGTAGCTTTGGCATCCAGCCAGGAAACTGCACCGCAGAGTCCAAGTCTTTCAGGTGTTACTATACATACATGTGCAGGTGCAAAGGACTGACAGAGATTACAAGAATAAAAAGTATCAACCTTTTCATCTACCAATGATTCAAGTCTGGCATCTCTTTCTGCATATCTCGGTATAGCATATTTTTCTTTCAATTCTGAAGTTTTAGCAGGATCCGTAGTTATAATAACCTCACATTTATCTACAACCGAACCAAACTCATCCAGCATTTTAGCATATATTACTTCTCCAAAATGCTTCAGCCTGAATCCCTTATCATAAGCTTCCTTCCCTATTCTAACCCAGGTAAGATTTCTCTGCCCTACATGCATTACTCCTTCTATATAATTGAGGAAGTAATGAAGTCTTCTTTCAAGCACAGGTTCAAAGTCCTTCTGCATGTTGGCGCCTGAAACCCTTATAAGCATTCCAAGAGGCAATCTTCCAGGTGCCTTGTCTATAGTGTCTATATCCGGTCCTATAAGTTCTATTTTATGATCTTCAATATCTCCTGAATCAGCAGTCATAACCAATTCCCAGCCGTCAGTTTTTCCTCCTCCAAATTCTGCAAGCATATCGTTCTTTCTTATTCTTTCACCTTCAAAAGCTGCAGCAAAAGCAACCGGAATTGGAATTTCAGTTATCTTTATTTTTATCTTTCTAGCTTCCAATGAAGTCTTTACAAATTTGTCATAATCTTTCTGAGTTAAAAGAAGTGTAGGAACCTCTGTTACATCCTGATCCGTTATTACAGGGAATCCAAGTGCTATAGCTCCTGCTCCTGCCGAAACCACAAGTTCACTCAACGGGCCGAAGGCATTTACAAAAGCAGGCACCCTTTCTGCAGTATACTGCAGCATTTCCTGTAATGCACCGCCTTTAATTCCTCCAAATATAAGTCCTGCTCTTATGGCCACTGTTACAACATGTATTACGGAAGTAACATCATAGCCGAGAGGAATAACTCTAAGATCAAGTCCCATCTTTACTTTTCCTTCTACAGCCTGATCTATTACCTTTCCAACTAAAAATGTAAGTAATCCTTTCGATTGATAATCCTTTATTACCTTAACTGCAGTGTCAACATCAGGGCATTCTCCAAGTACAACTGCTACACCTGGTATATCCCCTGTAACAAGCGGTACTCCAAGGGATCTTATTATAGGATCCGATACAAATCCTACGCAGGGTTCTTCATATGGATTCTCGGAAAGCACATATTTAGCAGCCTCTATTATTTCTGCTGCAACAGCTGTTGCAAGACCTGCATTCAAGGCCTTGTCAAGAACCTCCTCTTCTACTATAAGACTCCTGACTATATCCAGAGCCCCTTCCAATTCACCCAAATTGGTTATTTTTTTCCCTGTAGCCGCAAAAATTACTGGAAGCGAGTATGCAGTATCTGGAAAGGCCACTTTATAATCTTTACCCTTTTCATCTATAGCCTGCTTAACTATGCCTTCAGCTGCCGCTAAAGCCTGTTTCGAACCAGTGAATATAGTTTGAAATAAATTCATTTTTAGTTCCTCCCATTTTTATTAAATATTATAAAGATTATAATTCTAAGTAAGAATCTGCATATAAAACAGCTCCATTTACAACATCACAGGTTTTTATTGTTTCTTTTAATCTTTGATCACAAGGATTTACTATTGCAGAAGTAAGTCCGCTTTGTATTGCCATAGCTGCAAAAGTGGCATCAATTATAGGTCTTATCTCCTTAGGTGCTCCATTTGATACATTGCTTAGTCCACAGCAGGTTTTAAGCTCCATTTCACTTATTTGTCTAATAGCTTCCAATACCTCTTTCTGTTTATCCTGCATTCCTTTTACTACTACAATGAGTGGATCAAACAACAAATCAGTAGGCTCCATTCCAAGTCCCATAGCTTTTTCAAGCATTTCTGTACAGTATGCTATTCTCTCGTCATTATCTTTTGGAATTCCCTCTTTTGCACACAGTGCTATACACATAGCATCATATTCTGCAGCCAAATCTATGTTTACAATTCTCTCTCCTGCATCTGCAGAATTTATTATAGGCTTGCCTTTTTCTCTGTTATATACCTTAAGTCCTGCTTCAATTGCCTTTTTATTAGTAGTGTCAAGTGCCAGTGGAACATTGTCAAATTCACTTTGAAGTGCCTGAACACCCCACTGCATTATTTCTTCTCCATTTTTAGTTGCAGGTCCTATATTTAAATCCAGATAATCAGCCCCTGCCTCCAGCTGCTCTTTAGCTCTTTTAAATATAGGTGCAGTATTTCTTTCCTCAATGGCCTTTCTTATTGTTGGAGATATGCAGTGGATCCTCTCACCTATGATCATAAACTTTTCCATGATTAAAACGACCTCCTATTTTAATATTTTATATTCGTTTTGATTTTATATTTTCAGTTGCCAGCCAAAAGCCAGCAACTGTTTGATTGAAGATTTATTATTTTGCAGCCAATTCTTTCAGGAATTTAGGAATATACATGGCTTCTGTAGTTCCAACTGTTATGTTCCAATCTGGAAGACTGTCTTCCAATTCTCCTTTTAATACCGCTACCTTTCCAGGTATTATAAGGGTCCTGCTCTTTGTCTTTTCTTCTACTCCACTCTTCTTTATTGCACCAGCTATTACATCGGCAGTAAATTTACCTGCTGCCCAGGAAGTCAGCACTGAATATCCGCCTGCATCAGGTATAACCATCCACACAGGCATCTTAGATCTCTCTATTTCTCCTGAAACTATAAAGTAAGTCAGTGCAAAATCCACAGTACACATCACAGGTGAATTATCATCCGGATTATTGATTCCATATACTCCAACTTCCACTCTCATAGGCTTCTGAGGATCTGTAAATATGTTCTGTCTAATTCCATATAACGGCAGTGCTCTAACATAATCCATATCACTCAAAACAAGTATTGAACCATACTTCATAGTAAATAGTGTGGATAATGTAACCTCTTGAAATTTATCTCCATTAGCCAGTTCGTTTAAAAACAATATGGAAGGATATCCAAAAACTCTATCTTGCCCCTGAAGATTTATTCTCCTTATCTGAACTGCATTTTCAAAAGTCTGTTTAACAGATTTGGAGCCTGGATCCAAAACAAGATTTTTATATCCCAATTTCTGAATTTCTTCCACTAAATTATAAAGTTCTTCCAGATTCTCTGCTTTTACTCCCAAAGCTATGTTGTCTTGTTTAACCAAATCCACCATTTCTTTGAAATTATCTTTGTTGGCACCATAGGCCAGTGGATTCTCATCTTTCACCAGTTGAAGTGCTTCCTTCATAACTGCTGCATCTTCACAAACCAAGATATAACCCACTTTCAATCCGCTGGATTTTACCTTCTTTATAAGTTCAAGATATTTATCCTTATTTGAAACGTATTTTAGAGCCACAAATTCGGTCTTCATATCTTCGCCAATTCTGACATACTGTACATCTTTAATATGCTGAATCTTGGCATCTATCTGGGAACCTTCTATATCATCAGATAAAAGCACTGCAAATCTGTTTCTGTTTACAAGTGTTTTTTCATGTCTAAAAAGTACGGTTTCTCCTCCTAATTTGTATTCGGTATCCCCCTTCCCCAGTGTTATTGTTTTCATGAGCGGCGCTGTTGCTTCTGCCAATTTTTCTACTGACTCTTTACTCATATGAGGACATTTGCTTATTTCCACTGCTCCGGATGCAACTTTCATTGAGAAAGCCAAGCAAGTCGGAAATCCGCAATCCTTACAATTTTTTTTCGGTGTTAACTTAAATATACCTAATCCTGTTAAAGCCATTTTGAATCCTCCTTATTTAAATACAAGTATAATTTTTTATTATCCCAATAATTCTTTAACAAAAGTTCTAACTGTTTCTACCGACTTAGGGTGGCGAAGTATTACTGCATCGCTTCCAGAAGTCAATACTCCTGCAGCTGCTGCAACTTCCATAGAAATTCCTCTTTCTTCCTGATTTCCCCATTCTGGAGTACTTGATTCAGGCTCTACTGATTCCTTTACCTTCCATGTTTCAAAAGAAATTGGAGTTATAATTGGCACTTGAAGAGTCTTGTCGTTCTGGGTCAATGCTGCAAGCTTTACCCTGTCCAAAGTGGATATAACATATTCGTATCCATATCCACCAGCCGAACAACCTATATTTGCCACAATTTTTTCATTGTCAATTCCAAGTTGATTTATTAAAATATTCACCTGTTTTGCCAGGTTTATGTCAACTGCAGATTCTGCTACAACTTTGTTGTTATAAGCCAATACACCGGCAGCTGCCACAGTTTTATAATTATCTTCCACAGCAGACATCAAAAGTACATTGTGTCCTTCTGCTGCCTGGGCAACTTTTTCAAATAACTTTGCATCCTTTTCATGATTTCCTGTACCTGCAACCACAAGAGGAGTTTTTATAGCTTCAACCACTTCTTTAACTTTTTTAGCACAATCTTCAGGTGATGTATCATCTCCATTTGGATCTGCACTTACAAGTCTTAGGCATATAAAATCAGGATTATATTTTTCTTCCACAAATTTTGCCCATTTTACCGTGTCATTTGAAACATCCTTGTATAACTCCTTCAATGGTTCTATCCAATCTTCTGGATAAACATCTGAAATTTCCATACCCACTTTAGGTGGATTCCCTGTGTTTCCATCGAAACCGTAAAATGGCAGTACTGCCTCTCCGCCTAATTTTATGGCTTTTTCTCCAGTTCCAATTTCAACTTCACAAATTTTACCTGAGTATTTCTGTGCTGGTTTTTTAAACATAATGTTGCCTCCTTATTTACTTTTAAATTGAATTTTTGATAATATTTTATTTAATGCACTTCTACATACGGAATTATCAGGTAGATTCACCAGTGCTTTACCATCTGAATCATAATCATATACCATCTGATCCATAGGTACAACTCCTATTAAATTCAAGCCCTGTTTTTCTATTTCCTCATTTATCCCAGCATTCAATTTACCTTCTGGAGCTCTGTTGACTATGAGAAAGATCTGTCCAACTTTTAAATTCAATTCTGAAACCAGCTGCTTTATTCTTCCCACCGCCTGAACTCCTCTTCTGGAACAATCACTTATAAGAAATAAAGTATCAATAGGTTCTATGAGCTTTCTGCTTAGATGTTCCATACCAGCCTCATTGTCAACTACTATGTAATCATAATTGCTGGATAAAGAGTCCACCTGTGCTTTAAGTATCCCATTTACATAGCAATAACATCCCGGCCCCTGGGATCTTCCCATAACAATAAGATCATATCCATCTCCTTCTGTTACTGAAGCATTTAATTTGTATTTTAAATACTCCGCCTTTCTCATGCCTCCAGGAAAATTATCTCCTGAAAGTGATCTCTGGCTTACATCTTCTCTTATTTCTCCTATAGTTTCTTCAATTTCTGTTCCAAGTACTTCATTCAAATTAGAGTTGGCATCGGCATCGACTGCCAAAATAGGTCCAGCACCTTTTTTTATCAGATAATCGATTAAAAGACCTGTTAAGGTAGTTTTACCTGTACCTCCCTTGCCTGCTACAGCTATTTTATATCCCATATCTAAGCCTCCTTATATATTGCTACGTTTAAAAATACTATCTGAGCATTTCATTATAAAAAGCTTATCATAAAAATTTTACACCTTTTATGTAGAAAATATATATTCACATGCATAGGGTAAAAAACCCTATGCACATTAAATAACCAAATAATGACTCCATTTAATGCCACGTAATTTAACTAATAGAGTGAACACACTGATTATGAACATCATGAAGTGCTTCCATTATCCCCTCACCTAAAGTTGGATGAGGATGAATAACCTCTCCCAACTGCTGTGCAGTTAAACCAAGTTCACAGGCAACAGTAAGTTCACCAATCATATCTGTAGCACGTTCACCTACTATTGCAGCTCCAATAATGACATCTTTTTCGTCAGTTATTACTTTTACAAATCCCTGAAATTTTCCCATAGCCTGAGCTTTCCCAAGGCCTCTAAAATCAAACTTTCCAATCTTATAATCTATTCCCTTAGCTTTTGCTTCACTTTCTCTTATTCCCACAGATACAACTTCAGGTTCTACAAATATACAACCTGGAACAGCCTTGTAACTCATTTTTTTCTTTTTATCCAATACTGCATTTTCTACAGCTACAACACCTTCTCTGGAAGCCACATGTGCAAGAGCAGCACTAGGTACCAAATCACCTATGGCATAAACACCTTCTACACTGGTTTCCAGATACTCATTTACTATTATCCTGCCTTTTTCATCAGTTTTGATTCCTGGGTTTTCCAAGCCCAATCCATCAGTATAGGCTCTTCTTCCTACAGCTACAAGCATGGTTTCCGCTTCTAGAATTTTTCCACTTTTCAACGTAGCAGCTACACCATCTTCTTTAACCTCCACATTGGATATTCCATCTCCCACAAAGTACTTTATCTTCTTCCTTTTAAAAACTCTCTGAAGCTGTTTTGCTACATCTTCATCTTCAAGCGGTGCAAGATGTGGAAGCATTTCAACCACCTTTACTTCAGTTCCCATGCTGTTTAAAAAATACCCTATTTCACACCCTATGGGTCCTCCTCCAACTATAATCATTGACTTGGGCAGTTTACTCAAATTCAAAACTTCATCGGAAGTTATTACTTTCTTACCATCATATTTAAAAAATTTAGGTGCAACAGGCACAGAACCGGTAGCAAGTATAATTTTATCCGCTTTGACAACTTCCTTTGATCCATCTTCTTTAGTAACTTCCACTTCCCTGCTGTTTAAAAGTTTTCCACTGCCTTTTATAGATTTTACTCCCCTGTATTTGAATATTGCCTCTATTCCCTTTACCAGCTGATCCACAACTTTGTTTTTTCGCTTCATGATAAAATCAAAATCAGCTTTCGGTTCTCCTTCAATTTCAACTCCAAATTTAGATGCATCCTTCACTACCTCCAGCACATCTGAGCAAGCCAGTAATGCCTTAGTAGGTATACATCCCACATTTAAACAAGTACCACCTACATATTTTTTCTCGATTACAGTTACATCTGCTCCCAAAATAGCAGCCTGAACAGCAGCCACATATCCGCCGGGTCCTCCCCCAATTACAACTAATTTCATTGTACACGCTCCCCTTATTTTATAATCCTGCTTCATCCAATATCAAAGGGATATTCTTTTCTGCTCCTATGGCCATTATATGAACTCCTTCACCCAATCCTTCTTCTTTTATGCGTCTTATAAATTCTGCTGATATCTTTATACCCTCTTTAACCTTGTCCTCAGCATTTTTCATTCTGTCAATGAGTTCATCTGGTACATATATACCCGGTACATTTTTATTCATATATTTAGCCATGCCGGCTGATTTCAAAGGTATTATACCCACCATAATCTTTGCATCCAGATCTTTTGTCTTTTCTCTGAACTCCTTCAAAGTATCTATGTCGTAAACTCCCTGAGTTTGAAAAAATTTAGCTCCAGCTTTTATCTTCTTTTTCATCTTCATAATCTGAAGATCCAATGGATCATATCGAGGCGTAACACAGGCCCCTAAGTAAAATTCAGGAACACCATTTAAATCATTTCCGGCCATATCTTTCCCCGAAGCCAAAGTACTAGCTACCTGCAATATACCCACGCTGTCAAGATCATAAACGGGTTTTGCCCCCGGATGATCTCCTATGCCAGTGTAATCTCCTGTAAGTGCCAGAACGTTTTCTATACCAAAAACTCCTGCTGACAAAAGTTCTCCCTGAATTGCTATTCTGTTTCTATCTCTTCCAGTTATCTGAAGTACAGGTTCCAATCCAACATCTTTAAGCACCTTACAGGTAGCTAGAGATGTAGCTTTTAACATAGCCGATTGAAAGTCAGTAACATTTACCCCCTGGACTCTTCCTTTTACACCCTTGGCACACTCAATCAAATGAGAAAGATCCGTTCCTTTTGGAGGTGCCATTTCAGCAGTAATCGCAAAATCACCTTTTTTAAAAGCTTCTTCTAATAAGCTCATTTCTAAATCCCCCTTTGATCATTACTTAGCCCTCAAATTTATTTTCTTAGGATGAGAATTGATTTGATAATTTCTTGGATCTCTTATTTTATCCAGATTATCAAGTTGTCCCAATTCCTTCAGCTTATTATATATTAGTATCCAAGCACAATCATTGTCAGGATTTACTTCACATTTGCCATCCCTTGCTCCGCCACAAGGGCCATTTAAAAGTCCCTTTGCACACATGGTGACAGGACATATTCCTCCGGTCCATCCAAGCTGACAGTCTCCACAGGCCTTACAAGCTTCTGAATACTGACCTACCCTTTCCACTTCACCTATGAACAGGGTATTATTGCCCGGATAAACAGGAATATCAACCAACTTGGCTACAGTCTGTGTCCCATCTCCACAGGCCAACGATACAATTGCATCCGCATCTTTCAGTTCATCTTTCAATGATTTCAAATCTTTTCTTGTTTTCAAAAGATTACATGATGGATCAAGTACTTTGTACCCCAGAACTTTTTTGCCGTTTTTCTCCAGAGTATCTTTCATCTCCGCTACTTCATCTTCTCCTCCTACTTTACAAGTAGAAGCACAAAGTGAGCACCCTGTAATTATTACTTTTTGACTGTCTTTAAGATATTCTAGTATGTCTTCTATTGGTTTCTTTTCTGAAATAATCATATTTACTCCTCCATTTATCTCAAAGGTCTACAAGTTGTTTTGCAATTTGCAGGCTTTAACAACATGGCTTGCCAATATGCTTGTGGTTATAGAGCCTACTCCACCTGGCACAGGTGTAATGGCTTTAACTTTATCAAAAACTCCATCATAATCAACGTCCCCACATATTTTTCCATCAGGCAGTGCATTTATTCCAACATCTACTACAATTGCGCCTTCTTTCAGGTGCTGAGTTTGTATGAGTTTTGCCTTACCTGCTGCACTGATAACTACATCTGACTTACATGAAATAGCTGCTGTATCCTTAGTGAATATATGACAAATTGACACTGTAGCAAATTCATTTAACAGCATCATTGATAGTGGTTTACCAACAACTAAACTGGCTCCTACCACTGTTATATCTGTACTTTTTATAGGTACTTTATTATATTTTAACAATTGCACCACTGCTTCAGCAGTACATGGACCAAATCCTGAATTATCACCTTCAAAAACTTTTTCAAAGTTTACTGGACTCATGCAGTCCACATCTTTTGCAGGATCTATAGCATTTTTTACTGCATTCTCATCAATATGAGCTGGAAACGGCCTGAAAACTAAAATTCCATTAGTTGACTTATCCTCATTTGCCTTTTTAATTTCCTTTAAAAAATTTTCCTGTGTTACATCTTCCGGCAATTCTACAACTTGAGTTGAAATTCCAATTGTCTTACTTCTCTTTAAGGCTCCTCTTTCATACGCAAGATCGCTTCCTTTTGCACCAATTCTTATTATTGTAAGTTTTGGCTCAATTGATTTGGATTTCAACTGTTCTACCTCTTTAATCAATTTCTCACTTATAGCATCTGCAACAGGTTTACCCTTCATCACTACTGTCATTTTCCTTAACTCCCTTCATGGACTATATAATTAAATTTTAAAATTATCTACATTATTATTTAGAGAGAATATTGATAACTTTCTCATATACCTCATCAGCTATTTTAATTCCATTTTTAATTAAAGGTTCAATCTCTCCTTTAACTCTATCCACATATTCATTGTCTTTTATTGAATTTAAATTAATTATTACATTCAGCTGGGCTCCGATAATAGCAGCTTTAAGACACTGGACTCCCACTCCCACATCGCTTATGGCAAGTTTTGAACAATTATCTACAAGTGCCTCATGAAGTTCAACAGCCTCATAGGCTTTTTTAACAATATTTACTGGAACACTGCAGGCTTCCTTCAAACATTTTTCTAAAGTCTCCGATTTCAATTTCTTTTCCTGCTCAGTTTCTTTAGGCATCCCATAAGCCTTGGAAAGCGGCAGAAAACACTCTGCATCCTCATCCATCAATTTCAAAAGTTCATCTTGTAAATCAGTGGCCTTTTTCAATATCCCTTTTACCTTTTCATCATACTGGGCATATTTTTTCTTGCCTATGGTAAGATTACACACCATACTCCCAAGTGCCATGCCTATGGCTCCTACAATTGCTGAAGCTCCGCCTCCACCAGGTGCTGCTGCTTTAGAAGCTAGAACTTCTACAAAATCTGCACAGGTTTTATCCGCCAATTTCATATTGCTACCCCCTAAAATGCTTTAAAACAATCCGCTTATTACTCCATTTTCATCTACATCTATCTTTTCAGCTGCTGGAACTTTAGGAAGTCCTGGCATTTTCATTATTGAACCAGTTACTGCAACTACAAAACCTGCTCCTGCCGATATTGTGACCTGTCTTACTGTGATCTTGAATCCTGTTGGTCTTCCAAGCTTGGTTTGATCATCTGTAAGAGAGTATTGAGTCTTGGCTATGCAAACTGGAGTCTTATCAAAACCCAGTCTTTCCAGTTCATCAATTTCTTTTTCTGCCTGAGCTGTAAAGTTGACATCATCAGCACCATATATTTTCTGGGCTACTGCTCTTATCTTCTCTCTAATTGGAAGTTTTTCATCATACGAAAATTGAAAATCATTTTTACCATTTTCTATAAGCCTCAGTGCCTCTTTTGCAACTTCTATTCCGCCTTCTCCGCCTTTTGCCCATACTTCCGACAATCTTACATTTACGCCCAACTCCCTGCATTTATCTTCTACCAGTTTGAGCTCGGCCTTGGTATCTGTAGGAAATGCATTTAATGCCACCACTGCAGGTAACTTAAATACTTTAGTTATATTCTCCACATGTTTCAGCAAATTAGGCAGTCCCTTTTCAAGAGCTTTCAGATTTTCATTGTTCAATTCTTCTTTTGGAACTCCACCATTATATTTCAAGGCCCTTACAGTAGCCACTATTATCACTGCATCCGGCTTCAAACCTGACATTCTGCATTTTATATCCAGGAATTTTTCAGCACCCAGGTCTGCACCGAAACCTGCCTCTGTAACTACATAATCACCGAAATGCAGTGCCATCCTAGTAGCCATTATTGAATTGCATCCATGAGCTATATTGGCAAAAGGTCCACCATGTACAAAAGCAGGTGTTCCCTCAAGAGTTTGTACCAAATTTGGCTTTAATGCATCTTTAAGAAGTGCTGTCATAGCTCCTTCAGCCTTTAAGTCATGAGCTGTTACAGGTTTGCCGTCCCTAGTGTATCCTACAACTATTCTGGCAATTCTGTTTTTTAGATCAGTTAAATTACTTGATAAACAGAATATGGCCATTATCTCGGAAGCAACCGTTATATCAAATCCATCTTCTCTAGGTGTACCATTGGCTTTACCACCCAATCCATCTACCGTAAACCTAAGCTGCCTGTCATTCATGTCAACACATCTTCTCCATGTAACTCTCCTTGGGTCTATGTTGAGTGAATTTCCCTGATATATGTGATTATCTATCATTGCCGCCAGTAAATTGTTGGCAGCAGTCAGTGCATGCAGATCCCCTGTAAAATGCAGATTTATATCCTCCATAGGTACCACCTGGGCATATCCGCCACCGGCAGCTCCGCCTTTTATTCCAAATACAGGCCCCATAGATGGTTCTCTAAGTGCAACAACTACTGATTTATTAAGCTTTGCCAGTGCATCTGCCACACCTATTGCTGTAGTAGTTTTTCCTTCTCCTGCTGGAGTCGGGTTTATAGCTGTACAGAGTATAAGTTTACCATTTTTACCCGGAGTACTCTTTAACAGGTTATAATTCACTTTTGCCTTATACTTACCGTATAATTCAATGTCATCTTCGGAAATATCAAGCTTTTTAGCAATGTCCCTTATGTCCTTCAGTTTACATTCCTGAGCTATTTCTATGTCTGATTTATAAGTCATTTAAAATACCCCCAATTCTAATCTTTCTTTTATTTTTTTTACCTCCTCTACGGCTTCATTATCAGAATCGTAGGGAGATCTATTAACTCTGTCAGAACTTCCCACTGCCCTACTATAGTGTATAAAACCAAGGCACTCTTTTTCATCTATATTTTGAAGTACGAACTGCTTATCTTCTTCATTTTTAATCTTGTTCGCCACTGCAAAAATCTTTTTAATGCCTATATCTTTAGCCAATTTTCTTACATGCTTGAAAGTCTGTATGCTCCTTATTCCAGGTTCTATAACAACAATGAATACATCCACTCCCTGAGCTGTACCTCGCCCTAAATGCTCAATACCAGCTTCCATATCCATTATTACAATATCTTTATTTTGAAGGAGTAAATGAGAAGTAAGTTTTTTCAGTAAAACATTTTCCGGGCAAAAACATCCTGTTCCACCGGTATCAACTGTTCCCATGGTTAGAAGTCTTACCCCATTGTATTCTTTGCAATACCTCTCAGGTATATCATCCACCTTGGGATTTATTTTGAACATTTTGCCAAAAGCTCCCGGAGTAGAATTAGTTCTCTCAGCTACTAACTTTTTCATTTCTGAAATTGGAACGATTTCTTCCGTTATTTTTTGGGGAAATCCTAAGGCCAACGCTAAATTGGGATCAGGATCTGCATCTACAGCTAAAACTTTATATCCTTCTTCCGCATATATTCTGCTTATCATTGCCGCAAATGTAGTCTTTCCCACACCACCTTTACCTGTTATGGCCATTTTCATCTTCATCTGTAGTCCCCCTTTTGACTAATTGCTTTATATAGATCATATCGGCTGCCGAAAAAATTTTTTCAAAGTGATACACAAACTACTCATGTATCACTTTGATAGCATATTTCACATCACTTTAAGCCACTATAAAATTAAAACCTGTTATTAACTCGCTTTCATATATGCACATTAATTGCCTAATCCTAGTATAATATATATAGTGTATCATGTATATTTATATACCTATTTTTTTACGTTTTTCATTCATTCTATTCACTATCTGTTCAACTGCTTTTTTAGGATCAGTTTCTATAAAGAACTTAGCTCCTACCCAGTCATCCATTTTATTTGTAAGTATGTCTACAACTTCTGGTCCACCCGTTACTGGAGGTACTATTCCCAACCAGACATCAATACCTGAAGTCACTACGTAAGTTCCTATTGCTACAGCTTTTTCCGACATCCATTCCGGTGCTATACCTGCAACTGGAAGATCACTCATATCAACTCCCAGATGATTTGCTACTCTTCCAACTAAATCCAATATACGACTTATGTCCACACAAGAACCCATGTGAAGAACAGGAGGTATGTCCACAAGTTTGCATACAGTAGCTAATCCCGGTCCTGCATATTTTACTGCTTCTTTTTGTAATAATCCGTGTTTTGCTGCTGCCTGAGCCGCACATCCTGTAACCACCACGATAACATCATTTGCTATCAATCCTTTTATGGTCTCAACATGACTATAGTCCTGAGTGGTTTTAGGATTATTACATCCAACTACAGCTGCTGCTCCTCTCAATACTCCAGATACTATAACATCTGCCAGAGGCTTAACAGTCTGCATTGGACCTATCTCGGAATTTACAACCTTATCTAATTTATTCAAAATTTCCTCTACACTATATCCTACAATTGCCTTTGATTTCAACTCAGGAATCATCACTTTACTTTGATCCCTATTTTTAAAATTCAATATGGCTTCTTTCAATATACTTTTAGCTGAATTCAGCAGATTTTCCTCATCTAATTCAATATAAGTCGAACCTTTAATATGAGCCTTTGGCGATGTGGTTATAAATTTAGTATGATATGATTCTGATAATTTTGCCAGTGCTGGCATTATACACTGTACATCTACTATCAAAGCATCTACGGCTCCTGTAACAACCGCCAATTCCTGCTGCATAAAGTTTCCTGCCAGCTTTATTCCATGTCTCATGGAAACTTCATTTCCAGTACAGCACATTCCACATAAATTTATTCCATCAGCACCTACGGATTTAGCCAATTCTATTAATTCCGGATCAGAAGCTGCTTGTACTATCATTTCCGAAAGAATTGGTTCATGTCCATGTAAAACTACATTTACTGAATTTTTTTCAAGCACTCCAAGATTTGCTTCAGTATCTGCAGAATGAGGTGTTCCATACATTATATCACTGAATTCCGTGCCCATATAAGAACCAAGCCATCCATCAGTCAATGAACATCTCATGGACATTTTGATCATGCTCTCTGCATCTGCATTACATCCCATATGAGTTGAATGCATGACTGCTGCTATTTCTCTATCTACTGCCCTTGGAAATATGCCTAATTTTTTCCAAAGTTCTTTTCTCTTCTCCGGCACTGAAGGAGGCAAATTCACTTCATCCAATTGTCTGCCATAATCATTCAATCCTTCCTTTGCCACATCATGTGCTATATCATATTTATCTCTTCCTTCGGTTTCAACATTAAACCTCTCTGCAACTCTTTTTAACTTCTCTTCATCTTTGACTTTTATATCCCCATCTTCACGGGTATGATACAAGCTAAGAGCTATACTTCTACCATGATCTGAATGTGCTGCCGTACCTGCTGCAACCATTCTTGCAAAATTTCTGGATACTATAACATCTGCCGTAGCACCACATATGCCCCTTGATACTCCTTTTCCTGGTACAGGGCTTACTCTACAGGGGCCCATGGCACAATTTCTACAGCAAACTCCTGCTGCGCCAAATCCACAGGGTACCTTTAATGCTGCTTTCCTATCCCATGCTGTTTCAACCCCATCATTTTTTGCTTTTTCCAATAATTCTAATGTAGCCTTGTCAATTGAAATTACTTTTTCTTCCATTTTTAATAATTCCCTCCTTATCGAAATAATTACTTTACAGGAGCAATTACTTCTCAAATTAACTTAATTACCTAAAACCCTAATATCTCTATTTAAAAATAATTGTATATATACAATTATAGGTATAACTCATTATTTCTATTAAAATATTCATCTGTCACTATGCTTAGTATTCAGAAAAAATGTTAAAAAATAAACATATAATTTTTTATTGCAGCGAAATTTTACTGTGAAATTTAGTATGAAGATAAGAATATTTGAAAACCTTAACATTTTAGCATTAAAAACAAATGATTATTTAATTACAAAAATAGAACAATTTTTAACTACTATTTTACTTATATATTATCACAATAG
>NZ_PVXP01000002.1 GCF_002995845.1 Clostridium luticellarii
AGCAGGGCAACCTGTTAAGCTGACTGATACTAATAGGTCGAGGGCTTGACCAAGAATAAAGTCGGGAACGACATATAGAGACATACAGATAAAAATATTTACTGTGCAATTTTGAGAGGACATTGTTCTCTCAACAAGGTAATATGATAAATAAATTGATAGTAACGAGTACAGCAGGGAAAAGGCCGAAGGAGGAGCGGAATTTACTTATGTAATTGAGCACCGCAGTGAGGCATTTGACGCAGCTGGACGAAGTTAATAGCAATTTATGATAATAATAATGAAACTCGCTCAGCTAAAGCTGAGGAGTACTGATTAGTTACCAAAATCAAAGATTTTGACAAATCAGCATCTGGTGGTAATAACGTGAAGGCAACACCCCTTACCATTTCGAACAGGAAGGTTAAGCTTCACAGTGCCCAGGGTACTGCAGGGGAAGCCCTGTGGGAGAGAAGGTCGCTGCCGGGTAAATATATGGATCTTTAGCTCAGTTGGTTAGAGCAACCGGCTCATAACCGGTTGGTCCGGGGTTCGAGTCCCTGAAGGTCCACCATACGGGGGTATAGCTCAGCTGGGAGAGCATCTGCCTTGCACGCAGAGGGTCAAGAGTTCGAATCTCTTTATCTCCACCACATGGGTAACAGTTTGTTACTCGTTTTTTATGAAAATTTATATTTTAATATATATAATTGTTCCGTGGTAGCTCAATGGTTGAGCATTCGGCTGTTAACCGAAGGGTTGGAGGTTCGAGCCCTCTCCACGGAGCCATTTTAATAATATCCTTGTCTTTGTTATGGAAACCAAAAATTATATTTATTTTTGGTTTATTTTTTTATGCATTTAGCATTGTATATTATATCAAGTATAGTCAAATTATTTTGAAAATTTATTTAACTTTAGAAGGGATTTTAAATTACAAGTAGAATATATAAATTAAGTGCAAAGTAAAGGGAGGAATTGCTTATGAAAAAATATTCACCAAAACGTTTGAGGAATGTAGGAATTATTGGTCATAGTGGATCGGGAAAGACTACATTAACAGAAGCAATACTTTACTATACAAAAGCTACGGATAGATTTGGAAAGATTGAAGATGGAAATACTGTAAGCGATTATGATACTGAAGAAAAAAAAAGAAAAATCTCTTTATCCACATCATTAGCTTTCTGTGAATACAATGATGTGAAAATAAATTTAGTTGATATGCCAGGATATTTTGATTTTATAGGAGAAACTATGGAAGGCTTGAGAGCTGTTGATACAGCAATGATTGTTGTATCCGGTGTATCTGGAATTCAAGTGGGAACTGAAAAATCCTGGGATTATGTAAATAGAGGTAAACTTCCGAGAGCTTTTTATGTGAACAAACTGGATAGAGAAAATGCTGATTTTGTAAAAACATTGAATGAATTGAAACAAAAATTTGGGATGACTGTAGTGCCTGTTCAATATCCTATAGGTAATGAAAGTAGTTTTAGAGGCATTGTAAACGTTATTTCGGGAAAGACCAGGATTTTTGATAAAAAAACTAAAAGTATGAAAGAGATAGATATACCTGAAGATATGTTGGAAAAAGTAAATGAATGTAAAAATATGATTATGGAAGCTGTAGCCGAAACCAGTGAAGAACTTTTGGATAAATACTTCGATAAAGGTACTTTAAGTGATGAAGATATATATACAGGATTAATAGATGGATGTGCAAAAGGGGAAGTTGTGCCTGTGATGTGTGGATCTGCTCTAACTGGAATAGGTATACAGACATTAATTGAGGATATAATTGAATGTTTTCCTTCATGTGAAAATTTAAATCCTGTTAATGCCAGTGATATGGAAGGTAATTCTGAGCTTACTGTAAAAATAGATGAGAAAGAATCTTTTTCAGCTTTTGTTTTTAAAACTATAGCGGACCCCTTTGTTGGAAAATTATCTTTATTTAGAGTTATGACAGGGAAATTGACACCTGACATGACAGTGTATAATGTGAAAAAAGCTAAAAATGAAAAGGTAGGAGCCATGTATTTTCTAAGAGGCAAACAGCAAATTCCTGCTTCTGAAATAACAGCTGGAGATTTGGGGGCTGTGTCAAAGTTGCAATTTACAAATACAGGAGATACTTTAAGTTATCCTCAGTCTCCTATAGTATTTGAAGATATTAAATTTCCGCAGCCTGTAATTTCAATGGCAGTTTTACCTAAATCCAAAAATGATGAAGATAAAATATTAAATGGATTGAATAAGATGGCAGAAGAAGATCTTACCTTTAAGGTATCCAGAGACACAGAAAATGCAGAGGCAATAATATCCGGGCTGGGTGAGACCCATATTGATGTAATATCGTGTAGGTTAAAATCTAAATTTGGCTTAGAAGTTATTTTACAACAGCCCAAGGTACCTTATAGGGAAACCATAAAAAAGACTTCGGATGTTCAAGGAAAACATAAAAAACAATCAGGAGGACATGGACAATATGGAGATGTTAAAATTAAGTTTGAACCGAGAATTGATGGAGAAGATGATCTGGAATTTGTAGATAAAGTAGTGGGAGGAGTAGTTCCAAGGCAATATATACCTGCGGTGGAAAAGGGTTTAAGGGAATGTATTAACCACGGAGTTTTAGCTGGTTATCCTGTGATAAGACTAAAAGCTACTCTTCATGATGGTTCTTATCATCCCGTAGATTCTTCAGAGATGGCATTTAAGGTAGCGGCTTCGCTGGCATATAAAAAAGGACTTATGGAAGCTGAGCCAATATTATTGGAACCAATTGAATATGTAGAGATATCAGTACCTGAATATTATATGGGGGATATAATTGGAGATATAAATAAAAAACGCGGAAGAGTACTTGGCACAGAGAATTCTGGAGGAAATCAGATAATAATAGCTGAAATACCTCAGGCTGAGATGTTTAAATATGCTACAGATTTGAGATCTATGACTCAGGCCAGAGGAAGTTTTACAATGAAGTTTGAGAAATATGAAGAGGTGCCAAATTCCGAAGTAAATAAGATAATGGAAAATAAGAATAAGGTAAAAATTAAAAGTTAATAGAATATAAGAAACTGTCTCAGATAAATTTTGGGACAGTTTCTTACATTTATGCATATTTTAGCTGATTAAAATAAATAATAATTTTATTAGCGTAAAGAAGAAAGGAGAGTATTGATGTAGTCATTCTTAAATACATCATACGAGATACTTATGTCTGAATACAAGATGAACATAAAAGGCAGGATCATTCTGGAAGATTATAGCAGCATATATGATTATATGTCAATAATAGGTAAAAATGATAATTTGACTATAGAAATAGATGGAGATGGGGATAATAGAGAAATAATATGCAGTATGTTGAAAAATAAGAAATTTACTATTAGTTCAAATGAAACTTATAGTGGAAATATATACTATATTAAAGCGTTTAAAAATATAAATTAAAAAAATATTATTTATGTGATATAATAAAGAATCATAAGAGGTTATATTGTGAATGGATGTTCAGATGTTAACAAGGAGAGAATTTTATGATTAGATTGTATATAACAAGACATGGAGAAACGTTGTGGAATACTGAAATGAGAATGCAGGGAAGGAAAGATTCACCTCTTACTGAAAGAGGAATCCAGCAGGCTAATCTTTTAAAAAAGAGATTGGAGAACATAGATTTTAGTGTAATGTATTGCAGTCCATTGGGAAGAGCAGTGAAGACAGCCAAAATATTGGGAGATTCTCGAAATATACCTATAATAAAAGATGACAGGCTTATGGAAATAGATTTAGGAAAATGGGAAGGATTTAATCAAAAGGAAATTGCAGAAAAAAATGCAGAGCAGCTCCATAATTTTTGGACTAACCCCAGGGTATATAAACCGGATCATGGTGAGAAGTTTGAGCAAGTTAGAGCAAGGATAATACCTTTAATTAAAGAGATTATAAATAAGTATGAAGATAAAAATGTTTTATTTGTAACACATACTGTAGCTTTAAAAACCATAATGTCATATTTTGAAAAGAGATCTCTGGAGGAATTTTGGAATGCACCTCATATTCATCAGGCAAGCTTAAGTGAAGTGGAAATACAAAATGGACAAGCTAATATATTATTATATGGCGATTCCTCTCATTTGGGTGAGGTAGAAAAAATAAGGACTATATAATGTAATTAAAATTGAAGAATGTTTTAGAAAAATGGATAAAATATTAGATATATTGTATATACTATTACAGAATACACAATATACTCTAATATAGGGGTTGATTAAAATGAAAATTAATAATATCATTAAGAAAAGGTCAAAGAAAGTCAAAGTCAAGAAGGTGATAAAGTGGCAAGACTGTCGGATATAATAGAAGAATTCATAAAAGATATGTTTAATAACAGCGATGAAACCCAGCTTCAAATCGGAAGAAATGATTTGGCTAACCATTTCAGCTGTGCTCCTTCTCAGATAAATTATGTGCTGACTACCAGATTTACTATGGATAAAGGTTATTATATAGAAAGTAAAAGAGGAGGCGGTGGCTGCATAATTATAAGGAAAATAGAATTTAACTGTAATAAAAGTCTGCTTAAAACTATAATTGATAAGATAGGTGATAGCATAACCTATAACTCTGCAGTGCAACTTATAGAGGGGCTTTTTGATGAACAAGTAATAACAGAGAGAGAAAATATGATATTGAAGACTATAGTAAATGATAGGACATTGAATGTTTCACTTGAAAATAAAAATAAGTTGAGAGCTGATATATTAAAAGCTGTTATGGTGCTTATATTTAATACACCTAAATTTGTTATTAATAGATAAATATGTGATATAATAATTACTACAATGAAGCTTATGTCAAACGCGTAACAACATATATATGATATGGGAGTGATACTATGCTGTGTGATATATGTAAAAAAAATGAAGCCACAGTTCATATAACAAAAATAATAAATGGTTCTAAACAGGAAATTAATTTATGCGAAAAATGTGCCATGGAGAGGGGAGAACTCAATTTTGTACCCCAGATAGATTTTGTAGCACCATTTAGTTTTCAGAATATACTGAGCGGGATTATGGATTACATGATAAATGCCAATAACGAACAATATAAAAGTTTTGATGTATCCTGTAAGAATTGTGGAACTTCTTATAATGAATTTAAGAAAACCGGTTTTTTAGGGTGTAGTGAATGCTATAAGAATTTCAATAATATTTTGGGGCCGATAATTAAAAGAGTTCAGGTAAACTTGGATCATACCGGTAAAATACCAAAACGGGCTGGCAAGGACATGATTCAAAAGAAGAAACTTTTAAAATTAAAAGCGGATCTTCAGAAAACAGTGTCTCTGGAACAATATGAGAAAGCAGCAACAATAAGAGATATGATAAAACAGATTGAGGCACAAATGAAACAAAATAAAGATGATAAAAAGGAGGGTTAGTTTTGGACAATTGGATGACTACTTGTAATAATGATGAGGATTTGGTTATAAGTAGTAGGATGAGACTGGCGAGGAATCTGGCTAAAGTTCCTTTCCCTCATAAATTAAATGTAGAAAAGGGTAGAGAGATAATTAAACGCGTAGAAAATGCATTTTATACTTCTGCAGACAATGAAAAAGAATTTAAAACCAATTATTTATGGGAGAAAGATAATAATGAAAGGCAGCTCTATTTGGAAAAACACCTTATAAGCAAGAATTTAATAGACAACAGTGATAAAACCGCCTTTATTTTAAATAATAAAGAGACTGTAAGTATTATGATAAATGAGGAAGACCACATAAGAATTCAGTGTATTACAGCAGGATTGAATTTAGAAGAAGCCTATGATTTGAGTAATAAAATTGATGATTTCCTGGAAGAAAAACTGGAATATGCTTTTGATGAAAAGTGGGGGTATTTAACAGCATGTCCTACCAACATAGGAACAGGATTGAGAGCATCTGTTATGGTACATCTTCCAGCACTTTCCCTGAACAATCAAATAAATGGGTTGTTAAATGCATTAGCTCAAGTTGGGATGACTATTAGAGGATTATATGGTGAGGGCTCTAAACCCGTGGGCAATATATATCAGATTTCCAATCAGGTGACCTTAGGACGCAGTGAAAAGGAAATAGTTAGCAACTTAAAGGCTATAGCTATTCAAGTGATAAATGAAGAAAAAATTTCAAGAGAAAATCTTGTGAAAAAGTATAAAAATGAATTAGAGGATAGAATCTATAGAGCACTTGGTATATTGAGATCGGCTGTACTTTTAAGTTCAAATGAATGTCTAAGACTTTTATCAGATGTAAGATTGGGTGTGGAGATGGGAATAATTAAAGATGTAGATAAAGTTACATTAAACAACCTTTTGGTGAATATACAGCCAGCTGCTATACAGAGGGAAGGTAGTAGAAATTTATCAAGTAGTGAAAGAGATTTTAATAGAGCAAAACTTGTTAGAGAAAAATTAGCTGTAAATAAAGTTTAAATAAAGAGGAAGGTGAATAATTATGATGTTTGGAAGATTTACAGAAAGAGCGCAAAAAGTTTTGATTTATGCACAAGAAGAGGCCCAGGCACTTCAACATGGCTATGTGGGAACGGAACATGTACTTTTAGGTATATTAAAAGAGGATGGAATAGCTAAAAATCTTCTCAATAATATGAATATTACTATTGAAGCAGTGCGAAGTTTTATAGAAGAGTATGAAGGCAGAGGAGAGATAGACTTATACAATAAGGAAATTCCACTCACTCCCAGGACAAAAAGGCTTTTAGAATTGAGTTTATTTGAAGCCAGAAATTTGAATCATAACTATATTAGCCCGGAGCATATTTTACTGGCACTTATTAGGGAATCAGAGGGAGTGGCTTTTACTATTCTAAATAATTTAGGAGCTGATTTTAATAAACTTAGAAAAGAACTTGTAGATGCACTTTCAGGAGAACAGTCTTCAAATTCAAATGGGACTAAAAAAGAAAATGGAGAGCCAACTCCTACATTGGATCAGTTTGGCCGTGATTTAACGGATATGGCAAAGGAAGGAAAATTGGATCCGGTGATAGGAAGAGATAAAGAAACCCAGAGAGTTCTCGAAATATTGAGCAGAAGAACTAAAAATAATCCTTGCCTCATAGGTGATCCTGGAGTTGGAAAAACTGCTATAGCAGAAGGCCTAGCGGAAAAAATAGTTTCTGCTAATATTCCTGAACTTCTAAAGGGAAAAAGAGTAGTTACCCTGGATCTTTCTTCAATGATAGCAGGTTCAAAATACAGAGGAGAATTTGAAGAAAGACTTAAGAAGGTTATGGAGGAAATAAGAAAGTCAGGTAATGTAATATTATTTATAGATGAAGTTCATACTATAATAGGGGCAGGAGCAGCTGAGGGCGCCATAGATGCATCAAATATATTAAAGCCGGCTCTGGCCAGAGGAGAAATACAATGCATTGGAGCTACAACTATAGATGAGTATAGAAAGTATATTGAAAAAGATGCGGCATTGGAAAGAAGATTCCAACCTATAGTAGTAGGTGAGCCTACCAAAGAGGAAGCTGTTTTGATATTAAAGGGCTTAAGAGATAAATACGAAGCTCATCATAGGGTGAAAATAGTTGATGAAGCTATTGAGGCAGCAGTAAACCTGTCAGATAGGTATATTACAGATAGATATTTACCGGATAAGGCCATTGATTTAATTGATGAAGCTGCTGCTAAGGTGAGAATACAGAATTTGGTTGCCCCACCTGATTTGAAAAATTTGGAGGAGGAACTGGAAAAGACGACCAAAGAGAAGGAAGACTCTATCAGAGTTCAAGATTTCGAAAAAGCAGCTAAATTGAGAGATGAGGAAAAGGAATTAAAAGATAGATTAGCAGGACTTAAGACCAATTGGAAAACTAAAAAGGAAGTATCCACGCTCATAGTTGGGGAACCACAAATTGCGTCAGTTGTATCTCAGTGGACTAATATTCCTGTAGAAAAGCTTACTGAAAAAGAATCGGAGAGACTTTTGAACCTGGAGAAAATTCTTCATAAAAGAGTAATAGGTCAGGATGAAGCAGTTAAATCCATAGCAAGAGCGGTGAGAAGGGCTAGAGTTGGACTTAAAGATCCTAAAAGACCTATAGGATCATTTATATTCCTCGGGCCTACGGGCGTTGGAAAAACTGAACTTTCAAAGGCATTGGCGGAGGCTATGTTTGGTGATGAAAATAATATGATAAGAATTGATATGTCTGAATATATGGAAAAACACACTGTATCCAGGCTTATAGGATCTCCTCCGGGATATGTAGGTTATGATGAAGGCGGACAGTTAACTGAAAAAGTAAGACGAAATCCATATTCGGTGGTGTTGTTTGATGAAATAGAAAAAGCACATCCTGAAGTATTCAATATATTGCTGCAGATACTTGAAGACGGAAGATTGACAGACGGCAAAGGAAAAACCATAAACTTTAAAAATACCATAATAATAATGACGTCTAATGTGGGAGCATCTACTATAAGAAGACAGAAATCCTTGGGATTTGCATTTGAAGATAAAAATGCAAAAGAGAGTGGATATGAAAAAATGAAGGATAATATAATGAAAGAACTTAAGGATTCTTTTAGACCTGAATTTTTAAACAGAATTGATGATATAATAGTATTTCATCAATTGGAAGAAAAGGATCTAGTACAAATAGTAAAACTCATGCTGAGGGACGTCTCTACAAGACTTATGGATAAAAATATAAAAATTAGTTTTAATGATGATGCTCAAGAGCTGCTGGCCAAAGAAGGATTTGATATAACTTATGGAGCAAGACCACTTAGGAGAGCTATAACTAAAACTGTAGAGGATAAACTTTCTGAAGAAATGTTAAAAGGGAATGTTAAAGCAGGAGATAAAGTAGAAGTAGCAGCTAATGGTGAAGAATTGTCCTTTAATAAAGTGAATTAAAGTACTTTCTAGGATAAAATTAAACTTTATGCTCTATGAGCATAAAGTTTAATTTTTATTGAAATTCAAATATTTTTCACAAAACTGCATAATAATATTGTATAATTATATCTTATATGGAAGGAGATAATTTCAGTGGCAAAGAAAAAGACTGTTTTTACATGCCAGAAATGTGGATATGAATCTCCAAAATGGATGGGTAAATGTCCCAGCTGTAATAGTTGGAACAGTATGGTAGAGGAAATCAAGAATCCACCGGTGATATCTTCTAGCCGTACATCATTTAGCAGCAGCAGTATGCCCAAAAGCATAAATAATATAAAATCAGGTGAATATGAGAGGTTAGATACTGGTATAATGGAATTGAACAGAGTTGTTGGCGGAGGAATCGTGAGAGGATCCATTACACTTATATCAGGTGCCCCCGGGATAGGGAAATCCACCTTGCTTTTGCAGACTGCCAGTAATATTGCTGAAAAGTATGGGAAGGTACTATATGTTTCTGGAGAAGAATCTGAAGAGCAGATAAAAATGCGGGGAGATAGGCTTGAAACCTCAGCTGATAATCTTTTTATAGTTTCCGAAACTAATTTGGATAGAATAGAGGAACATATAGAAAAAAATAAACCTGTATTTGTGGTAATAGATTCCATACAAACCTTATTTAAAGAATCCATTAGTTCAGCTCCGGGAAGTGTATCTCAAGTAAGAGAAACTTCCAACGATATTATGCGTATAGGAAAGGAAAATAATATATCCTTTTTTATAGTAGCTCATATTACCAAGCAGGGGGAGCTGGCAGGTCCGAGAGTTCTGGAACATATGGTAGATACTGTTCTGTCTTTTGAAGGAGAAAGAACAGAGGAGTTTAGAATACTCAGAACTGTTAAAAATCGTTTTGGAACCACCAGCGAGATTGGTGTTTTTGAAATGATAGAAAATGGATTGAGAGAAATATTGAATCCCTCCCAAGTATTTTTAGAAGAAAGGGAAGCTCAAAAAGAAGGCTCTGTAGTTATAGGAATAATGGAAGGCAAGAGGCCTATTCTGGTTGAAATACAGGCTCTGGTCAGTCAGACTAAAGCAGTTATTCCGAGGAGAACAGTGGTTGGAATGGATGTTCCCAGGCTGAATCTGATTTTGGCGGTATTGGAAAAAAAGCTCAGAATACCATTTTATAATTGTGATGTTTATGTAAATGTAGTGGGAGGATTGAAAATAGATGGCACTTTTGCTGATCTAGGGCTTGCAATTGCTCTTGTATCCAGTGCCAGATCCAAGGAAATATTGTTAGACAATTTCCTGGCCATAGGGGAAGTGGGACTTACAGGAGAGGTTAGACCGGTATCTTATTGTGGTAGAATTGTAAATGAAGCTGAAAAAATGGGATTTAAAAATATAATAGTACCTTACAGGAATAAGGAAAAAATAAATGCTGAAAAAATAAATGTTATAGGAATAACTTCTTTAAAAGAAGTATTAAATAAAGTTTTTTGATTAAGGTGATAATTTTGAGATTGGAAAAGGAAAAAGAGCTTAAAGGTATATTGAAACTTTTAGCACCGGGAACTCAACTTAGAGAAGGACTTAGAAATATATTAAAAGCCAAAACCGGTGGACTTATAGTTTTAGGGGACAGCGAACAGATACTAAAAATTGTAGATGGTGGCTTTACAATTAATTCAGACTACAGTCCATCATATATATATGAACTTGCAAAAATGGATGGAGCCATAATACTTAGCAGTGATTTTAAAAAAATATTATATGCGAATACTCAACTTATTCCAGATTCCAGTATTCCAACTTTTGAAACTGGTACGAGACATAGAACTGCAGACAGGGTTGCAAAACAGACAGGAGCCATAGTCATAGCAATTTCTCAAAGAAGAAATGTTATAACCATATATAAAGGATATATTAAATATGTACTCAGAGACAGCAGTGTTATGCTGGCAAGAGCCAATCAGGCTCTTCAGACTTTGGAGAAGTATGTGTCTGTATTGGATAGAGTTGTAAGCAATCTCAATATACTTGAATTTCAAGATATAGTTACATTATTTGATGTAATGACTGCTATCCAGAGAACTGAAATGGTAATGAGAGTAGTTTCCGAAATTGAGATATACATATGTGAATTAGGAAATGAAGGAAGATTAATTTCCATGCAGTTAAATGAACTTATCAAAGGTGTTGAGCGTGATGGAATATTTATGATAAGGGATTACTGTCAAAGTGATATGGATTATGATGATATATATAAACAAATTCAGGGTATAAGTTCAGATGAACTGTTGAATCTTGATTTTATTTCTAAAGCATTAGGATATGTGGGGGTACCTCTTGTAGATACTTTGATATCGCCAAGAGGATATAGGATGTTAAGCAAGATCCCTAGAATACCATCTAATGTAATAGATAATATAGTTAAAAATTTTAAGGAACTTAAAGGTGTCATGGAGGCATCATATGAAGACCTTGATAAAGTCGAGGGTATAGGTGAAGCTAGAGCTAGAGCTATAAAAAATGGACTTAGAAGACTTAGAGAGCAGATTATGGTAGATAATAAGCTTTAGCACAAAATAAGTATGTTCATATTATTTTGTGCTAAAAGCTATCTAAAGGAATACTTACCAAGCGTATTTATTTTATCGTATTCTTTTAAAAGTATATCGTATAGATTTAAATCCAGTGCATTACACAAAGAGGTAAGATAAAACAAATTATTACCTATCTCGTTTTGTATTACATCCCTGCAATTATCACATAAAGTTCCCTTTACCTGTGTACTTAAACAGGTTTTTAAAGATTCAATATCCATGTTAGTGTTTTCAAGTGTATTCTGTTTTTTGGCATTGACTTCTATACAACCGCAATTTGTAACGGATTTTACAATTGCTCTATTTATTCTAGCATTTGACTCTTGAAGTTTAGTTATTATATCTAAAATGCTTTTGTGTCTTATCAACGATTCACTTACAGTATTTTGAAAATCATCAAAGATTACATCTTTCATCAAGTTCAACTCCTTATATAAAATTAGCATGTTTATCTACAAATTTTAATTGTAGCTTTAGATGATCTTATAAATGGAAACCTATCTTACATATATAATAAACCAAGAATAATTTTATGAATAGGGGGATTAACATGTAAAAAATGGACAAAAGCTGTTTATGAACTTTATTTTTTGGTATAATTATGTAAAGAGTACTAAATTAACCTATTTGTATTAAGTGAATAATTTATTAAATAAGGTTAACTTTATTGAAAAAGTTACTTTCTTAATATATATTAGATGTTAAAAGGTGACAAAATTTAATTAAATATAGAGGAGGTGAGTCTATTGCTAAAAAAAATACTTAGAGGACTTTTTACGATAATAGGCTTAATATTGGGATATTTAGTGGGAAGAAGTGCTGCAGACTCTGATTATTTTTCTAAAATAATTTATTTGGGTGACAGCCCCATAAAAAAAATCTTATTTTTGATTGTAATTACCATACTTTTTGGAATCATAATGTTTTTAATATCTCCCTGGATTAATTCTGTTATTATGAAGGTAATGGACTACATTGAGAAAAGTCTTCAAAAACTTTCTGCAACTGAGATATTATTTGGAGTTGTAGGTGCATTAATAGGACTTCTTGTGTCGGTGGTGTTTCTTGATCTGTTGTCTAAAATTCCAATTGTAGGTGCTATATTGGCCGTATTGGTTGCTATACTTATGGCTGCATTAGGTGCTAATATTGCCATACGAAAAAGGGAAGAAGTTATGTCCCTAATTTCCAATATAAATATAAGCTCTCGAAAACTTCAAGGTAACAAAGAGAAGAAAAATAAAAATGAGCACAAAGGATATCCTAAGGTCTTAGATACATCGGTTATAATAGATGGAAGGATATTTGATATATGTCAGACTGGATTTGTAGAAGGACCTCTTGTCATACCTAATTTTGTATTGGCAGAACTCAGACATATAGCAGATTCTTCAGATGGATTAAAAAGAACCAGGGGCAGGAGAGGATTGGACATATTAAATAAAATACAAAAAGAATTGAATATTGATGTAATAACATATGAAAAAGATTTTCCTGATATAGAAGAAGTGGACAGTAAACTTTTAAAGCTTTCCCAGGTATTAGATGGAAAAGTTGTAACTAATGACTATAATTTGAATAAGGTGGCAGAATTTCAGGGTGTTCCAGTTCTCAACATAAATGAATTGGCAAATGCAGTGAAGCCGGTTGTGCTTCCAGGAGAAGAAATGAAAGTTCAGATAATCAAAGATGGTAAAGAATCAGGACAGGGTATAGCTTATCTGGATGATGGAACGATGATAGTTATAGAAGGGGGAAAAAAATCCATAGGAGAGACAAAAGATGTAGTGGTCACATCTGTTTTACAAACAGCAGCGGGAAGGATGATATTTGCCAGGCAAAAAGGAGACATATGATCAATGAGCAATAACTGTGCTATTATCGTGGCAGCGGGTAAAGGGAAGAGAATGAAAAGTAATATCAATAAACAATTTATTGATATTAAAGGCAAACCCATGTTATATTATTCCATTGATGCCTTCAATAAAAATTCTTCAATAGATAATATTGTAGTGGTCTGTGGAAAAGATGAAATTGAGTACTGCAGGGAGAATGTGATTAAAAAATATAACTTAAGCAAGGTTTCAAGAGTAGTTGAAGGAGGACAAGAACGTCAGGATTCTGTATTTAATGGATTAAAAGCTTTAAGAAATTGCGATATTGTTTTGATTCATGATGGTGCAAGACCACTAGTTACAAGCAAGATTATTGAAAATGGAATAAAATATTCTAATATCTATGGAGCGTGTGCTTGTGGAATTAGACCAAAAGATACGGTAAAGGTTAAAGATGAAAATGGATTTTCTCATGATACCTTAAATAGAGAACAGCTTTTTTTAGTTCAAACTCCTCAATGTTTTAAGTATAATTTGATTTATAAATCTCATAATAAGGCCTCTGAAGAACGAATTCAGGCTACTGACGATACAAAGCTCGTGGAATATTATGGGAGTAAGGTTTATTTGTATGAGGGAAGCTATGATAATATAAAGATAACTACACCTGAAGATTTGAGTATAGCCAAAGCCATATTTGAAGATAGGTATATCAAGTGATTTTATAGGAGATTGAAAATGGAAAATGATTTATTCAATATGAAATGGGACGATATTAGTGTAAAACAAATGAATCCTCTTACACTTGCTTTTGTGGGAGATGCAGTATATGAAGTGTTCGTACGAACATATTTGGTGAATAGGAATAGAGATATGAAGGTGCATAATCTTCATGTGGAGGCTATAAAATTTGTAAAAGCTCACTCTCAAAGTGAAATTATAAAGAAATTGGAGACACAGTTATCTGAGGAGGAATTATACTTCTTTAAAAGAGGAAGAAATGCCAAATCAGCAACAGTTCCCAAAAATGCAGATGTACAGGAATATAGATTTGCTACGGGGTTGGAAACTCTAGTGGGTTTTCTATACTTAACGAGAAAATTGGATAGATTAAATTCACTGTTCAAATCCATAATTACATTAAAAAATCAAGGGGAATTTTAATCAACTTTGTTTAATAAAAAATATTAACAGCAAACAAGGATTTAAAATAAAGATGGAAAAGGTAAAATTATGAAAAATAAACTTAATGTTGGAAGACGAAAAAATAATAATGGGCAAATAAATTTAAAAAGTAAAGGCGAATTTAGAGAAGATTTGATAGAAGGAAGAAATGCAGTTATTGAAGCTTTAAAATCTGATAATAGCAAAACAATAGAACAGATCTTTATTGCAGAGGGCAGCATATCAGGATCTTCAAAAGTTATAATTGCCAAGGCTAAAGAAAAAAATATAGTAATAAAAAAAGTGGATAGGAAAAAATTAGATAAAATTTCTGAGACGGGAGCTCATCAAGGAGTAATTGCTCAGGTAACTCCTTATAAGTATTATGAAATTGATGATATATTAGAATATGCTAAAAAAAAGGGAGAACCTCCGTTTATAATTATATTAGATGAAATAGAAGATCCTCATAATTTTGGTTCTATAATAAGAACAGCTGAAATATGTGGCGTACATGGGATTATAATTTCAAAAAGAAGAAATGTGGGCGTTACACCTGTCGTATATAAGTCTTCTGCAGGAGCAGTAGAGTATATGAGGATATGCAAGGTTACAAATTTAAACAATACAATAGAGAAACTTAAAGAAAGAAACATATGGATATATGGGGCGGATATGAGTGGGCAAAGCTATTGTTTTAATATTGATTTTAGTGGAGCTGTTGCTTTAGTTATAGGAAGTGAGGGAAGAGGTATATCAAAATTGATCAAGGAAAAATGCGATATGCTTGTAAAAATACCTATGATGGGTAATATAGCTTCTTTGAATGCTTCAGTAGCAGGCGGTATACTTATGTATGAAATATTAAAGCAAAAAATAAAAAGTGATGGAAATTGAGAAATATTTTTGTAGATGGATATAATGTTATAAATAGCTGGCCCGAATTAAATAGTATAAAAGAATACAGTTTTGAGTCTGCAAGATGTGAACTCATAGAAATGTTAAGCAATTATGCAGTTTACAAAGGTTATAAAGTATTTGTAGTTTTTGATGCTCACATGGTGATAGGGAGTCTGGGTAAAAAAGAAAAAATCAATAAAAATGTTATAGTGGTATTTACTAAAGAAAATGAAACTGCGGATTCTTTTATAGAAAAAACAGTAAATGATATAGGACGCAAGAATGAAGTTTTTGTAGTTACTTCTGATTCTCTAGAACAGCAGGTTACCTTTCAAAGAGGGGCAGTTAGAATGTCTTCCATTGAATTTTATCATGAAGTTAAGAATATAGAATCAAAAATAAAAAATAAGATTCAAAAAAAATATTCAGAAAAAAAACATACTTTGGAAGATAGGATAGGAAAGGATATGCTGGAAAAACTTGAAAAAATTCGCAAAAGCCGTTAAAAATCTATTGACTAAAAATTTAATTGTAATGTATAATTATGGTGTGTGGTTTATATTTGTTTTGGAGGGGATATCTTGGAGAGTTCAAGTCTTAATAATAAACAAATTTCCCCCTTTGTAGAAAAATTAGATGAGGAGGTAATTATTGAAGCCAAAAAAGGGGATGTAAGAGCTCAGGAGTATTTAATAAATAAATATGAGAATTTTGTCAAGGCTAAGGCAAAATCATATTTTTTGATTGGAGCAGATAAAGAAGATATTTATCAAGAAGGTATGATAGGTCTATATAAGGCTATAAGAGATTTTAAAGCGGATAAATTATCATCTTTTAAAGCTTTTGCTGAACTTTGTGTGACTCGTCAGATAATAACAGCTATAAAGACTGCTACTCGTCAGAAACATATTCCATTGAATACGTATGTTTCTTTGAATAAGCCCATATATGACGAAGAATCTGATAGAACACTTCTTGATGTACTATCGGAAGCTAAAGTGGCAGATCCGGAAGAACTTATAATCAGCAGGGAAGAATTAAATCACATACAAAATGAAATAGGTGAGGTATTGTCAAATTTAGAAATGGAAGTACTTATGTCCTACCTGGATGGTAAGTCTTATCAAGAAATTGCCTGTGATTTAGATAGGCACGCTAAATCTATAGACAATGCACTGCAAAGAGTTAAAAGAAAATTGGAAAAGTGTCTAATTAACAAATAAAAATTACATATTGACAAAAAAACATACTTGTATTAAAATTGATAATCGGTGTATGACTTTTGATAGATAATATAAATTTATGGGCGGAAGTAGTTCAGTGGTAGAACACCAGCTTCCCAAGCTGGATGTCGCGGGTTCAAGTCCCGTTTTCCGCTCCACGTTAAATTGCCCATGTAGCTCAGTAGGCAGAGCGTCACCTTGGTAAGGTGGAGGTCACCAGTTCAATCCTGGTCATGGGCTCCAATAATGCATGAGTTTTTTCACAACACACCAGGGTAGGTTTACTTAAATAAAATGTGTTATAAACAAGGAGGAAGAATAATGTCAAAAGAGAAGTTTGAAAGGACAAAACCGCATGTAAATATAGGGACAATAGGACACGTAGACCACGGTAAGACAACATTGACAGCAGCAATAACAATGGTGTTGGCAAAAGAGGGAAAGGCAGCGGCAACAAAATATGATGAGATAGATAAAGCACCGGAAGAAAAAGAGAGAGGAATAACCATAAATACTGCACATGTTGAGTACGAGACAGAAAAGAGACATTATGCACATGTGGATTGTCCTGGGCATGCAGATTATGTAAAGAACATGATAACAGGTGCGGCACAGATGGATGGAGCAATACTGGTTGTAAGCGCAGCAGATGGACCAATGCCGCAGACAAGGGAACATATACTTCTGGCAAGCAGAGTAGGAGTACAATATATAGTAGTATTTTTAAATAAGTCAGATCAGGTTGATGACCCAGAGTTATTGGAACTGGTAGAGATGGAAGTAAGGGAATTGTTAAATGAGTATGGATTTCCAGGAGATGAAGTACCAATAATAGTAGGAAGTGCATTAAAGGTACTTGAGAATCCGGATGATCCAGAAGCTACAAAATGCATACATGAATTGATGGATGCAGTAGACAATTATATACCGACACCGGACAGACCGACAGACAAACCATTTTTGATGCCTATAGAAGATGTATTCACGATTACAGGAAGAGGAACTGTAGCTACAGGAAGAGTGGAAAGTGGAGTATTGAAAATAGGAGACGAACTGGAGATAGTAGGATTAAAAGAAGAGAGCAAGAAGACAGTATGTACAGGAGTGGAGATGTTCAGGAAGCTTCTTGACCAGGCAATGGCAGGAGACAACATAGGGGCACTTTTAAGAGGAATACAGAGAGAGGAAGTAGAGAGAGGCCAGGTACTTGCAAAGCCAGGGACAGTACATCCTCATAAGAAATTTGTAGGGCAGGTATATGTGCTTAAAAAAGAAGAAGGCGGAAGACACACACCATTCTTCAATGGATACAGACCGCAGTTTTATTTTAGGACTACAGACGTAACAGGAAGTATTGCACTGCCAGAAGGAGTAGAGATGGTAATGCCTGGAGACCATATAGACATGAATGTAGAACTTATAACACCGGTAGCAATGCATGAAGGGTTGAGATTTGCAATAAGAGAAGGCGGAAGAACAGTTGGTTCAGGTGTTGTTACTAAAATAGTTGAGTGATTTTTAAGGACTGGGTTTCTCGACCTGGTCCTTTTGGGAGTAAGAGGTTTTAGCTATTTATTGATTTAGTGTAAATACATGAGCAGATAAACTGTAGAAAAATCTAAAGGCATAGTTTTTAGTGCCATTTCAATATTATTGACATAAAAACTAAGTTATGATAAATTAAATAGGTAATGCATAAATTTAAAAATTTAGATTTTTAATTGAGTATATACTTGACTATACCAGGAGGTGTGAAAGCAGTGAGAGTAAAAGTAACACTTGCATGTACGGATTGTAAACAGAGAAATTATAATACAACTAAAAATAAAAAAAATGATCCGGATAGGCTAGAGATGAAAAAATATTGTCCATTTTGTCATAAACATACACTTCACAAGGAGACTAGGTAGAGGGGCCTATATTAAAATATTTGAGGATGTGAATTAAGATGGCTGAGCATGATAATGCAAAAAAGGTTAAAAAACAAGTCACACCTGAAGGTGGATTCTTTAATTTTTTTAAAGGATTAGTAGCTGAATTTAAACGAATAACATGGCCTTCTAAAGAAAATTTAAAAAAAGTAACAATATCAGTTATTGCATTTTGTAGTATTTATGTGGTGATTGTTGGGATAATAGATTTTGGATTTAATTCTTTGGCTAAGAGCATTTTGAAATAAGAATAAAAAGGAGGTAGGGACTAAGTGCTGTCCCTAGGATTATGGCAGATAAAGCTAAGTGGTATGTAGTTCATACATATTCTGGTTATGAAAATAAGGTTAAAGCTAACCTTGAAAAAACAATAGAGAATAGGGAACTATATGATTGGATAGATGATGTTCAAGTACCTATGGAAGAACAGGTTGAAATTAAAGATGGTAAAAAGAGAATAACATTGAAAAAAGTATTTCCAGGATATGTTTTAATACATATGATAATGACTGATGATTCTTGGTATATAGTTAGAAATACTAGAGGAGTCACAGGTTTTGTTGGACCTGGTTCTAAGCCTGTTCCACTTACTGATGAAGAAGTAAAAGACATGGGAATTAGTGAAAAACCTGTAAATGTGGATATATCGGTAGGTGAAAATATAAAGGTAAAATCTGGCCCACTTGAGAATTTTTTAGCTGTTATCCAAGAAATAAATACTGAAAAGAAGAAAATTAAGGCTTTGGTCAACATGTTTGGCAGGGAAACCCCTGTTGAGCTTGATTTCAATCAAATAGAAAAGATAGAGTAATTATTGGAATGAAAGTTCCAATAGGTGAAAAGTATTTTTGCCGAATTACTAAATAATAGGAGGTGTATATTTATGGCTAAGAAAGTAGTGGGAATGATAAAACTTCAACTTCCTGCAGGGAAAGCAACACCAGCTCCACCGGTTGGTCCAGCACTTGGACAGCATGGTGTGAATATTATGGGTTTTTGTAAGGAGTTCAATGCTAAGACTGCTAGCCAGGCAGGCCTGATAATTCCAGTAGTGATTACTGTGTATCAGGATAGATCTTTTAGTTTTATACTGAAGACTCCACCAGCAGCAGTATTGCTTAAAAAGGCTGTAGGAATAGAAAGTGGTTCTGGAGTGCCTAATAAGACTAAGGTTGCCAAGGTGACCAAAGAACAGCTTAAGCAGATTGCTGAAACAAAAATGCCAGATTTAAATGCTGGATCCATTGAGGCTGCTATGAAAATGGTAGCAGGCACTGCACGAAGCATGGGAATAACTGTAGAAGAATAACTGATTTAAATATGTGGGAGGTATAATGCCGTTAATACCACCAAGGAGGATTTGAAATGGGAAAGAAATATGTAGAAAGCGTTAAGCTTATTGATAGGAGTACATTGTATACCCCTTCAGAAGCTATAGATCTTGCACTTAAGACATCTAAAGCAAAATTTGATGAAACTATAGAATTAGCACTGAAGCTTGGAGTTGATCCAAGGCATGCAGATCAGCAGGTTAGAGGAGCCGTGGTTCTTCCTCATGGAACTGGTAAAAAAGTTAGAGTTTTAGTATTTGCAAAGGGTGCTAAAGTTGAAGAGGCTCAAAATGCAGGAGCTGATTATGTAGGATCAGATGAGTATGTTCAGAAGATCCAGAATGAAAATTGGTTTGATTTTGATGTAGTTGTAGCTACACCTGATATGATGGGAATTGTAGGTAGATTAGGTAGAATACTTGGACCTAAAGGACTAATGCCAAATCCAAAATCTGGTACAGTTACATTTGATGTTGCGAAAGCAATAGAAGAAATTAAAGCAGGTAAAGTTGAGTATAGAGTTGACAAGACTTCGATAATTCATGTTCCGATAGGAAAAAAATCTTTTGAAGCACAGAAATTATTGGAAAATTTTCATGTGCTAATGGAGGCTGTAGTAAAGGCAAAGCCTGCAGCAGCTAAAGGTCAATATTTAAAATCTGTAGTAATATCAAGCACTATGGGACCAGGAATAAAAATAAACTCAGCAAAGGTTCTTGACTAATATTGACTTAAATAATTAATTCGTATATAATAACTAACAGTTTAATAAGTAAATACTCCGTAGACGATAGGTGCAAAAGCACAACGGGAAGCCCAACCTATTCAGGATTCCAATATAAAAATTATGTGGTCTCTCTGCGTCTAAGGGGAGGCTTTTATTTATATATTGTTTTAAGTTAAACTGTGAGGAGGTGGATACACAGTGGGAAAAAATAGAGAAGTAAAAGAAGCAAAGGTTAAAGAGATCAAGGAGAAAATGGAGAAGGCTCAAAGTATAATATTTGCCAAGTATCAGGGATTAACTGTAGAGGAAGATACGAAACTCAGGAAAAATTTGAGAGAAGCAGGTGTAGAATATAAAGTTTATAAAAATACACTGGCTAAGTTAGCTGCAAAAGAATTGGGATTCGATGAAGTGGAAAATGTTTTTGCAGGACCGATATCAACTGCATTTGGATATGATGATCCAGCTGCACCAGCTAGGGTTCTCAATGATTTTTCAAAAGATCATAAAATGTTGGAATTGAAAGGCGGAGTTGTTCAAGGAGAGATATTTGATATAGATAAAGTTAAACAACTTGCAACAATACCACCTAAGGATGTTCTTATTGCAAAATTGCTTGGAAGCTTCAAAGCTCCATTATCAAATTTTGTATATTTGATAAATGCAATTTCAGAAAAACAAAAATCACAGGAAGATTAATTTAAAGAAATTTTGGAGGTGTTCATTAATGAGTAAAGAAGAAATCATTCAAGCTATAAAAGAAATGAGTGTTTTAGAATTAAATGAATTAGTAAAAGCATGCGAGGAAGAATTTGGAGTAAGTGCAGCAGCTCCAGTAGCAGTAGCAGGTGCTGGTGCAGCAGGTGCTGCAAATCCAGCAGAAGAGAAAACAGAATTTGATGTAATACTTAAAGCAGCAGGTGGAGAGAAGATAAAAGTTATAAAGGCAGTTAGAGAAGTGACAGGATTGGGATTAAAAGATGCAAAAGGTTTGGTTGATGGTGCTCCTAAACCAATAAAAGAAGGAGTAAGTAAAGAAGATGCTGATGCTTTAAAAGCTAAGTTTGAAGAAATTGGTGCTGAAGTAGAAGTAAAGTAAAGCATAAAAATATTTACATAAAGAGGTACTTTAAATTAAAGTACCTCTTTATTGTTTTAAGAATATTTTTAGTGATCACAAAAATTTATTATTGACAAATGATATATATTATGGTAACATGGTAAATTGCATTGATTAGTATAAAATTAATATACAATATACTATATTTAGAAAAAATTGAATTAATTGCAAAAAAAAGGTTATAATAATTTGATGGCAATAATAAGCCCATAAACATACATAGTTAGGTAAGATGGATGTTTTTGGTTATTTTTAGTTTATACAAGGGGTGAAAAATCAATGGTACATCCTGTCCAGGTTGGTAAAAGAACAAGAATGAGCTTTTCCAGACTTAAAGAAATAGGCCACATGCCTAATTTAATTGAGGTACAGTTAGATTCTTACAATTGGTTTTTGAAAGAAGGCTTACAAGAGGTATTTGATGATATTAATCCTATTCAAGATTATACTGCAAATCTTAATTTAGAGTTTGTAGGGTACAAATTGGATATGGACAATATCAAATATTCTGTAGAAGAATGCAAAGAGAGAGATGCAACTTATGCGGCGCCTCTGAAAGTAAAAGTAAGATTACTTAATAAGGAAACCGGTGAAGTTAAAGAGCAGGAAGTTTTTATGGGAGACTTTCCGCTAATGACAGAGCAAGGAACTTTTATAATTAATGGAGCAGAGAGAGTTATAGTCAGTCAACTTGTAAGATCTCCAGGTGTATATTATGATGTGTCTGTTGATAAAACGGGTAAGGATCTTTTCTCTTCAACAGTAATACCCAATAGGGGAGCTTGGTTGGAATATGAAACTGATTCTAATAACATAATATATGTTAGAATAGATAAAACTAGAAAATTACCTATAACTATTCTTGTGAGAGCTATGGGTTACAGCACTGATGCGGAAATTACTAATTTCTTTGGAGAGGATGAGAGGTTAAAGGCCACAATTGAAAAGGACAATACTAAGACACATGAAGAGGCCTTGCTTGAAATATATAAAAGATTGAGACCGGGAGAACCACCTACAGTAGACAGTGCTCAATCACTTATAGACTCTTTGTTTTTTGATCCTAAAAGATATGATCTTTCCAGAGTGGGAAGATATAAGTTTAATAAGAAATTGGCACTTTATCTTAGAATAACTAATCAAATATCGGCACAAGATATAGTGAATCCACAGACAGGTGAAATACTTGTACAAAAAGGTGAAAGAATAAATAGAGAAAAAGCCATGGAAATTCAACAGTGTGGAGTAAATATAGTAGATATTCAGGTGGAGGATACCACACTCAGAGTAATAAGTAATCATTTTGTTGACATACGTAATTTTGTTGATTTTAATATAGATGATTTGAATATAAAGGAAAATGTACATTATCCTACATTGAAGGGAATTTTGGATAATTACAGCGATGAAGAAAATATAAAGGAACAGATATCAAAGCACATTCATGATTTAATTCCCAAACATATAATTAAAGACGACATTTTTGCCACAGTCAGTTATGAACTGGGATTAGCTTATGGAATTGGAAATACTGATGATATAGACCATCTTGGCAATAGAAGACTCAGATCTGTAGGGGAATTGCTCCAAAATCAATTCAGAATAGGTCTTTCCAGGATGGAAAGAGTAGTTAAAGAAAGAATGACCATACAGGATCAGGAAGTCATAACACCTCAGGCTTTAATAAATATAAGACCTGTGGCAGCATCCATAAAAGAATTTTTCGGAAGTTCTCAGCTTTCGCAGTTTATGGATCAGACTAATCCACTTTCAGAGCTTACGCATAAAAGGAGATTGTCAGCGTTGGGACCGGGTGGGCTTTCGAGAGAGAGAGCCGGATTTGAAGTAAGGGATGTTCACCATTCGCATTATGGAAGAATGTGTCCAATAGAAACGCCGGAAGGTCCAAATATAGGGCTTATCAATTCTCTTGCATCCTATGCGAAAGTTAATGAATATGGTTTTATAGAAACTCCTTATAGGAAAGTAGATAAGAAGAATAAAAGAGTTACCAATGAAATTGTATATATGACAGCAGACGAAGAGGATCAATATTTAATAGGGCGTGCCAATGAACCTATTGAAGAAGATGGCAGTTTTATAGATGATAAAATTACAGTTAGAGATCAAGAAGATGTCATTGTAGTACCGGCGGAAGATGTTGATTATATGGATGTATCTCCAAGACAATTGGTTTCAGTTGCAACTGCTATGATACCATTTCTTGAAAATGATGATGCAAGCCGTGCACTTATGGGATCCAATATGCAAAGACAGGCAGTACCTCTTTTAAAACCTGAAGCACCTATTGTGGGAACAGGTATTGAATATAAAGCGGCTGTGGATTCAGGGGTACTTCCTAAAGCTAAAAATGCTGGTGTGGTTTCATATGTATGTGCCAATGAAATAAGGGTAAAAAGAGATTCCGACGGAGGAACAGATATTTATAGATTGCTTAAATTTCAGAGATCCAATCAGGGTACATGTATAAATCAAAGACCCATAGTTGAAAAGGGAGAAATAGTTCAAAAAGGAACAGTTTTGGCAGATGGTCCATCTACGGATCTCGGAGAAATAGCTCTTGGCAAGAATATCAGGATGGGTTTTACTACCTGGGAAGGATATAATTATGAAGATGCAATGCTTATATCTGAAGAACTGGTAAAAAAGGATGTATTTACTTCAATTCATATTGAAGAATATGAATCTGAAGCTAGAGACACGAAACTTGGACCTGAGGAAATTACCAGGGATATACCAAATGTAGGAGAAGATGCATTAAAAGACATAGATGAAAGAGGAATTATAAGAATAGGTGCTGAAGTTAGAGCTGGAGACATATTGGTGGGGAAGGTAACCCCTAAAGGTGAGACTGAGCTAACAGCAGAGGAAAGACTTTTAAGAGCTATATTTGGTGAGAAAGCCAGAGAAGTAAGGGATACTTCTCTTAGAGTACCTCATGGTGAATCAGGTATAATTGTGGATGTGAAAGTGTTTACTAGAGAAAATGGAGATGAACTTTCACCGGGGGTCAATAAACTTGTCAGATGTTATATAGCTCAAAAACGTAAGATATCTGTTGGAGATAAAATGGCAGGTAGACATGGTAATAAAGGTGTTATATCCAGAGTGCTGCCAGAAGAAGATATGCCTTTTCTTCCAGATGGAAGACCTCTGCAGATATGCTTGAATCCGCTTGGTGTACCTTCACGTATGAATATAGGTCAGGTGCTTGAGGTTCATTTAGGTCTAGCTGCCAGTGAAATGGGATGGCATATAGCAACTCCAGTTTTTGATGGAGCAACGGAAGAGGATATAGTATCCTGTCTTAAAAAAGCGGGATACAGGGAAGACGGGAAAACCATATTATATGATGGTAGAACTGGAGAGGAATTTAATCGGCCTATAACAATAGGATATATGTATATCTTAAAATTAGCACATTTAGTTGATGATAAAATTCATGCCAGATCTACTGGACCGTATTCACTGGTAACTCAGCAGCCTCTGGGTGGTAAAGCTCAGTTTGGAGGACAAAGATTTGGTGAAATGGAAGTATGGGCTTTGGAAGCATATGGTGCAGCACATACCCTTCAAGAAATATTGACAGTTAAATCTGATGATGTAGTTGGAAGAGTTAAAACCTATGAGGCTATTGTGAAGGGCGAAAATATACCTGAACCTGGTGTACCAGAATCTTTTAAGGTACTTATAAAGGAATTGCAGGCACTATGCTTGGATGTAAAAGTATTGAATGATGAAAATGAAGAAATTAAACTTAAAGAATCTGTAGACGATGAAATGGAAAATCTGGATGTTAACATAGAGGGAAATGAAGATTTTGCGGCACCATCTCAGAATGGCAGTTACAGCAAGAAAGAAAAAGGTCATGAAGAAAATAGCGGTGATTCAGATAACAGCGATAATAGCGACGAAGAGTTGGATTTGAATTATGAGGACTTGAATTTAGACGATCTGGGAATAGATGATTTTAATGATGAACATTAGGAAGGGAGGATGTACCCTTGTTTGAATTAAATAATTTTGATGCACTACAAATAGGTTTAGCTTCACCGGAAAAAATAAGAGAATGGTCAAGAGGTGAGGTAAAAAAGCCCGAGACAATAAATTATAGAACGTTAAAGCCTGAAAGAGATGGCCTGTTTTGTGAAAGAATTTTTGGACCAACTAAAGACTGGGAATGTCACTGTGGTAAATACAAAAGAATTAGATATAAAGGTATAGTTTGTGACAGGTGTGGTGTGGAGGTAACAAAGGCAAAGGTTAGACGTGAAAGAATGGGCCATATAGAACTTGCAGCTCCAGTATCGCATATATGGTACTTTAAAGGGATACCATCCCGTATGGGACTCATTTTAGATATGTCACCAAGGGCATTGGAAAAGGTGTTATATTTTGCATCATATGTGGTTTTGGAACCTAAGGCAACTCAGCTTTTGAAAAAGCAGCTTCTTACGGAAAAAGAATACAGGGAAGCTGTGGATAAGTACGGAGAACAAAATTTTGTTGCAGGTATGGGAGCAGAATCCATCAAGAAACTTCTGGAAGAAATAAATTTGGATGAACTGTCTGAGGGATTAAAAGAAGATTTAAAAAACAGCACAGGGCAAAAAAAGGTAAGGATAATAAGAAGGCTTGAGGTAGTTGAATCTTTTAGAAAATCAGGCAATAAGCCCGATTGGATGATCATTGATGTTATACCTGTAATACCACCGGATTTAAGGCCTATGGTTCAATTGGATGGAGGAAGATTTGCTACATCGGATTTAAATGATCTCTACAGGAGAGTTATAAATAGAAATAATAGACTCAAAAAATTGCTGGATTTAGGAGCACCGGATATAATAGTTAGAAATGAGAAGAGAATGCTTCAGGAAGCGGTAGATGCTCTTATAGACAATGGAAGAAGAGGGAGACCGGTAACAGGACCTGGAAATAGGCCTTTAAAATCATTATCTGACATGCTTAAGGGTAAGCAGGGAAGATTCAGACAGAATTTACTTGGGAAACGTGTAGATTATTCAGGACGTTCTGTTATAGTAGTTGGACCTGAACTTAAAATGTATCAGTGTGGATTGCCTAAGGAAATGGCTCTTGAATTATTCAAACCATTTGTAATGAAGAAATTGGTTGCCAGCGGTTTGGCCCATAATATTAAAAGTGCCAAGAGAATGGTGGAAAGAGTACAGACTCAAGTATGGGATGTATTAGAAGAAGTAATATCAGATCATCCAGTACTTTTAAATCGTGCTCCAACTCTTCATAGATTGGGTATTCAGGCATTTCAACCTGTACTTGTAGAGGGTAGAGCTATAAAACTTCATCCACTTGCTTGCACAGCGTATAATGCGGATTTTGATGGTGACCAAATGGCAGTGCATGTTCCACTTTCAGTTGAAGCTCAAGCTGAAGCTAGATTCTTAATGCTTGCTGCTCATAATATACTGAAACCTTCAGATGGAAAACCAGTAGTTGTTCCTACACAGGATATGGTGCTTGGTTCATATTATTTAACAGTAGAGAAAGATGGAGCTAAAGGAGAGGGAAGGATGTTTTCCTCACCTGAAGAAGTTATAATGGCATATCAGTTGAAGCAGGTTGACATCAATGCCAAAATAAAAGTAAGAATGAGAAAAATTAAAGATGGAAAGTCTATCAGTGGTATAATTGATACTACTCCAGGTAAAGTAATATTTAATGAATCAATACCACAGGATTTGGGATTTGTAGATAGAAGTGTACCTGGAAATGAATTTAAATTAGAGATTGATTTCCTTGTGGCCAAGAAAAACCTAGGTAAAATAATAAATAAATGTTATATGAAGCATGGAGCTACTCAAACGTCTATAATGCTGGATAAGATAAAAGCCAGAGGATATCATTATTCAACTATAAGTGGTATTACTGTTTCTACTTCAGATATGGTAGTTCCTGAGGCTAAGAAGAGGCTTTTGAATGAATCAGATCAGGCTGTAGATAAGATAGAAAAGATGTATAGAAGGGGATTTATATCTGAAGAAGAGAGGTACCAAAGGGTAATAGAAAAATGGACTAAAACCACAGAAGACGTGGCCGATGCACTTATGGATAATCTGGATAAATTCAATCCAATATTTATGATGGCCGATTCAGGGGCAAGAGGTTCTAAAAGTCAGATCAAACAACTTGCTGGTATGAGAGGACTTATGGCTAACCCTTCGGGAAAGATAATAGAACTTCCAATAAGATCCTCTTTCAGAGAAGGACTGGATGTACTTGAATACTTTATATCGACTCATGGTGCCAGAAAAGGTAATGCGGATACTGCTTTAAAGACAGCGGATTCAGGATATCTTACAAGAAGACTTGTAGATGTAAGTCAGGATGTTATAGTAAGAGAGGAAGACTGTGGTACTCATGAAGGATATGATATAACGGAAATAAAAGAGGGAAATGAAGTAATAGAAAGTTTATCAGAGAGGCTTACAGGAAGATATTCGGCAGAGGATATTAAAAATCCCCAAACAGGTGAGATAATAGTAAAAAAAGATTCCTATATGGATTCTAATACAGCACATAAAATAGAGGATTCTGGAATAAAGAAAGTAAAAATAAGATCTGTATTTACTTGTAGATCCCGCCACGGAGTGTGTGCAAAATGTTATGGTATGAATATGGCCACTGCCAAGAAAATTGACATAGGAGAATCAGTGGGTATAATAGCTGCACAAAGTATAGGCGAACCTGGTACGCAGTTAACAATGAGAACTTTCCACACTGGCGGAGTTGCAGGTTCTGATATAACTCAAGGTCTTCCGAGAGTTGAAGAATTATTTGAAGCAAGAAAACCAAAAGGATTGGCTATAGTAAGTGAGGTTTCAGGAACTGTAAAAATGGAGGAAACTAAAAAGAAGAGAAGTGTATCTGTAATTACTGATACCGGTGAAGAAGTAGTTTATGATATACCATTTGGTTCAAGACTTAAAGTATCAAATGGAGATGTAATAAGTGCTGGAGATGAAATAACAGAAGGATCTGTAAATCCTCATGACATACTGAGAATAAAAGGAGTTCAGGGGGTTAAAAATTATCTTCTTTCTGAAGTTCAAAAAGTTTACAGACTACAGGGTGTTGATATAAATGATAAACATCTTGAAGTGGTAATAAGACAGATGACAAGAAAGATTAAAATAGAAGATTCAGGGGATACGGAATTATTGCCGGGAACTATGATTGATGTGTTTGACTTTGAAGATGAGAATGCCAAGGTTGAGGCAAATGGCGGAAAGCCTGCTCAAGGCAGGGTAGCACTTTTAGGTATAACCAAGGCAGCCCTGGCGACAGAATCTTTTCTTTCAGCGGCTTCATTCCAGGAAACTACGAGAGTGCTTACCGATGCAGCTATAAAGGGCAAGACGGATCCACTTTTAGGATTAAAAGAAAATGTAATTATAGGTAAACTTATACCGGCAGGAACTGGAATGACCAGGTATAGATCGATAAAAATCAATACTGACAATGAAACTGGAGAAAAAGAATTAGAAAATGAGGAAGCATGATTTAATTTATTGACATAGTAATATTAAAATGATAAAATACATCTGTATGTTTTTCAAGAGACAAGGTTTTGGCTAGATACCTTGTCCTTGAAATTGTTTGTGGGAGGGAATGGAAATAATGATTTACAGACTTACGGGGAACAAAGTTGTTGGTGTAAAGCAGACAGTTAAAGCTATAAAGAATAATAGGGCAAAAACTGTATATATAGCTAGAAACGCTGATGATAAGTTAATACAGTCAGTAAAAGCAGTGATTGATGATAATTCCCAGGAAGTAATTTATGTAGATACCATGAAAGAATTAGGAAAATTATGCGGCATAGATGTGGGTGCTGCCACAGCGGCCATATTAAAAGATTAATTTATGCGGTTAAGAAAAGCTTTCAAGAAAAATTAATATAAATTTAGCTTTATTATAGAAGGAGGTGTAAGCATGCCAACAATAAGTCAATTAATAAGAAAAGGCAGGAAGACAATAAGCACAAAATCAACGGCGCCAGCATTAAAAGAATGTCCCCAGAAAAGAGGAGTTTGCACAGTAGTAAAAACTACTACTCCTAAAAAGCCAAATTCTGCACTTAGAAAAGTGGCAAGGGTTAGACTGGTAAATGGTTATGAAGTAAGTGCATATATACCAGGCATAGGACATAATTTACAAGAACACAGTGTTGTACTTATAAGAGGAGGAAGAGTTAAAGATCTTCCAGGTGTTAGATATCATATAGTAAGAGGAACATTGGATTCAGCAGGAGTTGCAGACAGATTACAGGCTAGATCAAAATATGGTGCCAAAAAACCAAAACAAAAATAGTTTTGTTTAATTAAGTTGATGGAATTAGTGCTATGTCTTCAGCGTTTATATATATATATTATTTGTAAATTTTTATGAAGTACAAAGCACTTTGCGGCTGCTTGCAGTCGAGTACCGATGAACTTAAAGTCAAATGTTAAGGAGGGAAGAAAAGTGGCAAGAAAAGGACATGTGGGAAAAAGAGATGTATTACCAGATCCAGTATATAACAGCAAGGTTATTACAAAATTGATAAACAACATAATGGAAGATGGTAAAAAAGGAGTAGCTCAAAAGATATGTTATAGTGCTTTTGACATAATTGCCCAAAAGACCAATAAAGAACCTATGGAAGTTTTTGAGGCAGCTATGAATAATATAATGCCTCTTCTAGAGGTGAAAGCAAGAAGAATTGGTGGTGCAACATATCAGGTTCCAATAGAAGTTAGACCAGAGAGAAGACAGACCTTGGGAATAAGATGGCTGCTTATAGCATCAAGGAAACGAGGAGAAAAATATATGAGGGAGAGACTTGCTTCAGAATTAATGGATGCGGCAAATAACACGGGAGCAGCTGTTAAGAAGAGAGAGGATACTCATAAAATGGCTGAAGCCAACAAAGCTTTTGCACATTATAGATATTAATAGGAAAAACTGTTTTGGTATTTTTACTAAAGCAGTTTTATCGAATTTTAAATTTACACTTGCGAGGAGGAAAATTAAGTGGGAAGAGAATATCCGCTAGAGAAATTCCGTAACATAGGAATAATGGCGCACATAGATGCTGGAAAAACTACTACTACGGAACGTATACTTTTCTACACAGGAAGAACTCATAAAATAGGGGAAGTACATGACGGTGAAGCTACTATGGATTGGATGACACAAGAACAAGAGAGAGGAATAACTATCACCTCAGCGGCTACGTTCTGTAAATGGAAAGGGTATGCGATAAATATAATAGATACACCAGGACACGTGGATTTTACGGTGGAAGTTGAGAGATCACTTAGAGTTCTTGATGGTGCAGTTACTGTTTTGGATGCTAAAAGCGGAGTTGAGCCACAAACAGAAACTGTATGGAGACAGGCAGACAACTACGGAGTACCAAGGTTAGTCTATGTAAATAAAATGGATTCAATTGGCGCGGATTTTTATATGTGCATAAATACTTTAAGGGATAGACTTCACTGTAATGCGGTGCCTATACAGATTCCAATAGGTGCAGAAGATAATTTCAAAGGTATAGTAGATATTATAAAAAATGAAGCTGTAATCTATGAGGATGATTTGGGTACGGTAATGGATGAAGTTGCAATACCTGATGATTTAAAAGATAAGGCAGCAGAATACAGAACTCAGCTAATTGAATCAGTAGCTGAGCTTGATGAAGATTTGATGATGAAGTATTTAGACGGAGAAGAACTTACCAATGAGGAATTAATAGCTGGAATTAGAAAAGGTGTTATTGCAAATGAACTGGTACCAGTTTTGTGTGGTTCATCTTATAAGAATAAAGGCGTCCAGCCAATGATAGATGCAGTGGTTGATTTCATGCCATCACCTCTTGATATACCACCTGTAAAAGGAAATGATCCTGAAAATGGTGAAGAAATTGAAAGAAAAGCTGATGACAATGAACCGTTATCTGCATTGGCATTTAAAATTGCTACAGATCCGTTTGTAGGAAGACTGGCATTTACAAGAGTTTATTCTGGAGTTATGAAAAGTGGTACTTATGTATATAATTCAACAAAGGGTAAAAAGGAAAGAATAGCAAGGCTTGTAAAAATGCATTCAAATCACAGGCAGGAAGTTGAAGAGCTGCGTGCGGGAGACTTGGGAGCTATAGTAGGACTAAAAGATACTACTACAGGTAATACTCTCTGTGATGAAGAAAATCCAATAGTACTTGAAAGTATGGAATTCCCGGATCCAGTTATAGATGTGGCAATAGAGCCTAAGACCAAGGCTGGTCAGGAAAAAATGGGTATAGCTCTTGCAAAGCTTGCAGAGGAAGATCCAACATTTAAAACTTATACGGATCAAGAAACAGGACAGACAATTATAGCTGGAATGGGAGAACTTCATTTGGAGATAATTGTGGATAGGCTGCAGAGAGAATTTAAAGTGGACTGTAATGTAGGTAAACCTCAAGTAGCTTATAAGGAAACCATTAGAAAGACAGTTAAGGCAGAAGGTAAATTTATAAGACAATCAGGAGGACATGGTCAATATGGTCACTGCTGGATAGAGATGTCGCCTTCAGAGGAAGGGTATACATTTGAAAATGCCATTGTAGGAGGAGCTATTCCCAAAGAGTATATATCTCCAATTGACAATGGAATTCAGGAAGCTGCAGAAAGTGGTGTAATTGCAGGATACCCTGTTATAAATTTTAAGGTTAAATTGTATGATGGATCTTATCATGACGTGGATTCTTCGGAAATGGCATTTAAGATTGCTGCATCCATGGCATTTAAGAATGCTATGAATAAAGCAGACCCGGTTTTACTTGAACCTATGATGAGAGTCGAAGTTACAGTACCAGAGGAATACATGGGAGATGTAATGGGGGATATAAATTCCAGAAGAGGAAGAATTGAGGGAATGACTCCGAGATCAGGAGCTGAAATCATAAAATCTTTTGTTCCACTTTCTGAGATGTTTGGATATGCTACTGTACTTAGATCCAGAACTCAGGGCAGGGGAGTTTATACCATGACCTTTGATCATTATGAAGAAGTACCAAAGAGTATTCAAGAAAAAATTACAGGAGATAGAAATAACTAATTAAATAATATATTAGTTTGTTAAGGAGGAAGAACAATGTCAAAAGAGAAGTTTGAAAGGACAAAACCGCATGTAAATATAGGGACAATAGGACACGTAGACCACGGTAAGACAACATTGACAGCAGCAATAACAATGGTGTTGGCAAAAGAGGGAAAGGCAGCGGCAACAAAATATGATGAGATAGATAAAGCACCGGAAGAAAAAGAGAGAGGAATAACCATAAATACTGCACATGTTGAGTACGAGACAGAAAAGAGACATTATGCACATGTGGATTGTCCTGGGCATGCAGATTATGTAAAGAACATGATAACAGGTGCGGCACAGATGGATGGAGCAATACTGGTTGTAAGCGCAGCAGATGGACCAATGCCGCAGACAAGGGAACATATACTTCTGGCAAGCAGAGTAGGAGTACAATATATAGTAGTATTTTTAAATAAGTCAGATCAGGTTGATGACCCAGAGTTATTGGAACTGGTAGAGATGGAAGTAAGGGAATTGTTAAATGAGTATGGATTTCCAGGAGATGAAGTACCAATAATAGTAGGAAGTGCATTAAAGGTACTTGAGAATCCGGATGATCCAGAAGCTACAAAATGCATACATGAATTGATGGATGCAGTAGACAATTATATACCGACACCGGACAGACCGACAGACAAACCATTTTTGATGCCTATAGAAGATGTATTCACGATTACAGGAAGAGGAACTGTAGCTACAGGAAGAGTGGAAAGTGGAGTATTGAAAATAGGAGACGAACTGGAGATAGTAGGATTAAAAGAAGAGAGCAAGAAGACAGTATGTACAGGAGTGGAGATGTTCAGGAAGCTTCTTGACCAGGCAATGGCAGGAGACAACATAGGGGCACTTTTAAGAGGAATACAGAGAGAGGAAGTAGAGAGAGGCCAGGTACTTGCAAAGCCAGGGACAGTACATCCTCATAAGAAATTTGTAGGGCAGGTATATGTGCTTAAAAAAGAAGAAGGCGGAAGACACACACCATTCTTCAATGGATACAGACCGCAGTTTTATTTTAGGACTACAGACGTAACAGGAAGTATTGCACTGCCAGAAGGAGTAGAGATGGTAATGCCTGGAGACCATATAGACATGAATGTAGAACTTATAACACCGGTAGCAATGCATGAAGGGTTGAGATTTGCAATAAGAGAAGGCGGAAGAACAGTTGGTTCAGGTGTTGTTACTAAAATAGTTGAGTGATTGATGTAAAATGTCATAGTCTTTAGCAGAGAGGGAAAGGGAGCACAATCTTCCTTTCTTTCTTACATATAAAACATATAAAATTTTTACTTGTCAGAAATAAAAATTTATTGTATAATTAAGAGGTTGTGATGTTATAACAGTGATGAGGCAAGAGGTTGCCGGGCTTCCGGGTAATTCTTGGCTGAGTATGCCGTGGTCGTGAACCGGGTGACGGTGCTTTTGTAGAGGGTACTGTGCATGTTTTTTATGAAACGCCAGGAACAGTTTACAGAATGTATCCGCTGTTGTACGTAAGAAGCTTAGCGTGCATGAAAAGGAGGGAAATAATAATGGCAAAACAAAAAATAAGAATAAGATTAAAGGCTTTTGATCATACCATATTGGATCAATCATCTGAGAGAATAGTGGAAACTGCTAAATCCACAGGAGCAAAGGTAGCTGGACCAGTACCACTGCCCACTGAGAAAGATGTAGTTACAATTTTAAGAGCTCCCCATAAATACAAGGATTCAAGAGAGCAATTTGAAATAAGGACTCATAAAAGACTTATAGATATAATAAGTCCATCACCTAAAACTGTGGATGCATTGATGAGATTGGATTTACCAGCAGGTGTTGATATCGAAATAAAATTATAAACAGAAGTTATTACTGACTATTATGACCGTTTATACGATCCGCTAATATGTTTAGGAGGTGCATGTAAATGAAAAAAGCTATATTGGGTAGAAAACTTGGTATGACCCAAATATTTAATGAAAGTGGAAAAGTTATTCCTGTTACAGTTATTGAAGCAGGTCCTTGTGTAGTTGTACAGAAGAAAACTGTAGAGAAAGATGGATATAGTGCTATACAAGTTGGATTTGATGATATAAGAGAGAAGCTCGTGAATAAGCCATTAAAAGGTCATTTCACAAAAGCAGGTGTTCCTTTAAAAAGGGTTGTGAAAGAATTTAAATTGGAAAATGCAGGTGAATATGAACTGGGCCAGGAAATAAAGGCAGATGTGTTTGCTGAAGGTGATAAAGTTGATGTATCGGGAGTTTCTAAAGGTAAGGGATTCCAGGGTACCATAAGAAGATGGAATGCTCAAAGAGGACCTATGTCCCATGGTTCGAAATTTCATAGAGCTGTTGGTTCAATGGGAGCTTCTTCAGATCCATCCAGAACTTTTAAAAATAAAAGAATGCCGGGACATATGGGGAATAAAAATATCACAGTATTGAATTTACAAGTTGCAAAGGTTATTCCTGAGAAAAACATCATTTTAATAAAAGGTGGAGTACCGGGACCAAACAAAAGCTTTGTGGCAATAAGAAATACTGTTAAGGCTTAATTTTAGTAGAAAGGAGGATGCAGAATGCCTAAAGTAGGATTATTTAATAAAGAAGGACAAAAAATCGGTGAATTTGAATTATCGGAGAATGTATTTGGAACCAAAGTTAATCAATATGCTCTCCATCAGGTAGTGGTGGCACTGCTTGCAAATAAAAGACAGGGAACGCAATCAGCAAAAACCAGATCTGAAGTTTCTGGAGGTGGAATTAAACCTTGGAGACAAAAAGGAACTGGTAGAGCAAGACAGGGATCTATTAGAGCACCACAGTGGATTCATGGTGGTATGGTTTTTGCAGTAAAACCAAGAAATTATAGAATTTCAGTTCCAAAATCAACTCGAAGAGTAGCTATGAAATCTGCTCTGTCCAGCAAGGTGGAAGATAATCAAATAGTAGTTTTAGATAATTTAGAAGTAGCTGCCCCAAAGACAAAGGAAATTGTAAAATTGTTGAATGCTTTTGATGCAAATAAAACGTTGATTGTTACAGCTGAATCAAATCAAAGCGTATATAAATCAGCAAGAAACATACAAGGGGTATCAGTTGTCCCTGCCAATAATTTGAATGTGTACGATCTGCTGAAGTTTGAAAAACTTATAATTACCAAGGATGCTGTATCAAAGATTGAGGAGGTGTATGCATAATGAAATATACTAATTATGACATTATAAAAAGACCTGTTATAACAGAAAAAAGTATGGGTTATATGAATGATAAAAAATACACCTTTATAGTTGATATACATGCTAATAAATCGATGATAAAAAAAGCTGTAGAAGATGTATTTGGAGTTACTGTGGAAACTGTAAATACAGCAAGATATATTGGAAAGAAAAAAAGAGTTGGCGTCCATATGGGAAAGAGACCTGATTATAAAAAAGCCATTGTCAAACTTACAGAGGACAGTAAGACTATAGAATTCTTTGAAGGAATGCAACAATAAATAAAGCAGTTATTGGAGAAATCCAGATAAGCGAAAAAAGGAGGGAATACCGTTATGGCAATTAAAGGATTTAAACCTATTACACCTTCTAGAAGACATATGACAGTAAATGCATTTGAAGAAATAACTACAGATGTACCAGAAAAATCACTTTTGGTGTCTTTAAAGAGAAGCGGTGGTAGAAATGCTCACGGTAGAATAACAGTTCGTCACATAGGTGGCGGTGCGAAACAAAAATATAGATTGATAGATTTTAAGAGAGATAAAGATGGAATACCAGCAAAAGTGGCTACAGTAGAATATGATCCTAACAGATCGGCATTTATAGCTCTTGTAGTTTATGCAGATGGAGAGAAGAGATACATAATAGCTCCAGTTGGGTTAAAAGTTGGAGATTTAATAGTATCAGGACCAGATGCAGATATAAAGACGGGAAATTGTCTTCCACTTTCAAATATACCTGTAGGTACAATAATTCACAATATAGAATTACAAGTAGGAAAAGGAGCTCAGCTTGTGAGATCTGCTGGGGCATCTGCTCAACTTATGGCTAAAGAGGGTAAATATGCTACATTGAGACTTCCAAGTGGCGAGATGCGACATATAAGAATAGAATGTAGGGCAACTATTGGTACAGTTTCCAATTTAACTCATGAAATAGTCAATATAGGTAAAGCAGGAAGAAAGAGACATCTTGGAATAAGACCAACGGTTAGAGGTTCTGTAATGAATCCTAATGACCATCCACATGGTGGTGGTGAAGGAAAATCACCAGTAGGACACCCAGGACCACTTACTCCATGGGGTAAACCAGCCCTTGGATTTAAGACTAGGAAACATAGTAAATATTCAGATAAGCTTATAGTAAAAGGAAGAAAAAGTAAATAGTCTGGAGAGAGTTCATATTCTCTTCACTGATCTAATTATTAGGTTTAATTTATTATCTGTTTCAATGTAAAAAGGGTTTTATTCAGATGATTTTATGAAGGGAGGCTAAAAAGTGAGTAGATCGGTAAAAAAAGGACCTTATGTCCAGGAATCACTTTTAAAGAAAATAAATGAATTAAATAAAAATGGTGAAAAGAAAGTTATAAAGACATGGTCAAGAAGTTCAACCATATTTCCTCAGATGATAGGTCATACTATAGCAGTGCATGATGGGAGAAAACATGTTCCAGTATATATATCGGAAGATATGGTAGGACACAAATTAGGGGAATTTGCATTAACTAGAACGTACAGAGGACACTCTGCTGACAAGGCTGATAAGACTGAAAAGACAACTAGTGTTGCTCAACAATAGGGGACTAGAAAGGAGGTAGTGTACAAATGGAAGCTAAGGCTATAGCTAGATACGTAAGAATGTCCTCAATGAAAGTAGGAATTGTACTTGATTTAATTAGAGGAAAAAATGTAAATGAGGCTTTTGCCATATTGAAATATACTCCGAAAGACGGAGCAGTAGTGGTTAATAAACTTTTAAAATCAGCAGTTGCGAATGCAGAAAATAATTTGGATCTGGATAAAGATAATTTATATGTTTCAGAAGCATATGCTTGTGAAGGTCCAACATTAAAGAGATTTCAACCACATGCTCAGGGAAGAGCATTTAGAATAAATAAGAGAAGCAGTCACATAACTTTAATAGTTAAGGAAAGAGAGTAAAAAGGAGGGAAATAGATGGGACAGAAAGTACATCCACATGGCTTAAGAGTTGGTGTAATTAAAGACTGGGATGCTAAATGGTATGCAGATAAGAAAAATTTTGCAGATAATCTAGTTGAAGATAATAAAATTAGAACATTTGTGAAGGAAAAAACTTCTGCGGCTGGAGTTTCGAAAATTCAAATTGAAAGAGCAGCCAAAAGAGTTAAATTAAATATATTTACAGCTAAACCTGGAATGATAATAGGAAAAGGCGGTCAGGGAATTGAAGCTTTAAAATCCCAGCTTCAAAAAATAATTGAAGGTAAAACTATATTGATAAATATAGTTGAAGTAAAAGTGGCAGAAGCTGATGCTCAGCTTATGTCGGAAAATGTAGCGCTTCAGCTTGTAAAGAGAATATCTTTTAGAAGAGCTATGAAACAGACAATACAGAGAGCAATGAAATCTGGTGTCAAGGGAGTTAAAATTACATGTTCTGGTAGACTTGGCGGAGCTGAAATTGCAAGAGCCGAATCCTATCACGAAGGAACAATTCCACTTCAGACATTGAGAGCTGATATAGATTACGGATTTTCAGAAGCAGATACAACATATGGGAAAATTGGTGTAAAAGTATGGGTATATAAAGGAGAAATACTTCCAACCAAAAAATCTGTTGAGGATAAAGAAAAAGCTAAAGCATAGGGAAGGAGGAATAGGATATGTTAATGCCTAAAAGAGTTAAGCGTCGTAAAGTACAGCGTGGCAGAATGAAGGGCAAAGCTACAAGAGGTAATTTTATAGCATATGGTGATTACGCTATACAGGCTACAGAATGTGCGTGGATAACAGCTAGCCAGATAGAAGCAGCCAGAATAGCTATAAATAGATATATAAAAAGAGGAGGAAAACTCTGGATAAAGATTTTCCCGGATAAACCGGTTACCGAAAAACCTGCTGAAACACGTATGGGATCTGGTAAAGGAGCACCAGAATACTGGGTAGCAGTTGTTAAACCAGGCAGAGTATTATTTGAATTGGCAGGTGTACCTGAATCAATAGCAAGAGAAGCAATGAGACTTGCATCACATAAATTGCCTATAAAGACTAAGTTCGTCACAAGAAAAGATTTTGAAGAAGTGGGTGGTGAAAGCAATGAAGGCTAGAGAATTGCAGGAATTGAGAAAAAGCGGCCCTCAAGATTTACAGGAAAAGGTACAGGAGCTTAAATCTGAATTATTCAATTTAAGATTTCAATTGGCTACAGGCCAGTTAGAGAATCCAATGAGAATAAAGGAAGTTAAAAAATCTATAGCCCAAATTAAAACCATCCTTAGGGAAGAAGAACTAAGGTCGTTTGAACAATAGGCTGAAAGGAGGTTTATTCTGTGGAAAGAGGATATAGAAAAACAAGAATTGGAAAAGTTATTTCAGACAAAATGGATAAAACTATTGTAGTTGCGGTTGAGACAAAAGTACGTCATCCACTATATAAAAAGACTATTAATAGAACCACTAAGTTCAAAGCTCATGATGAAAAGAATGAAGCGAGAAATGATGATAGAGTGTTGATAATGGAAACAAGACCTTTATCCAAAGATAAGAGATGGAGATTGGTAGAAATAGTAGAAAAGGCTAAATAGTATAATAGCTGAAAGGAGGTATTTTCAATGATTCAACAACAGACATTGTTGAAAGTCGCAGATAATTCCGGCGCTAAGGAAATTATGTGTATAAGAGTTTTAGGTGGATCCAATAGAAAGTGGGGAAACATTGGTGATACGGTGGTTGCTAGTGTTAAAAGTGCAACACCAGGCGGTGTTGTTAAAAAAGGAGAAGTTGTAAAAGCTGTTATCGTTAGATCCGTAAGAGGACTTAGAAGAACAGACGGTTCATATATAAAATTTGATGAAAATGCTGCTGTTATAATAAAAGATGATAAGCAGCCAAGAGGAACTCGTATCTTTGGACCAGTTGCGAGAGAGCTAAGAGATAAAGATTTTACAAAAATATTATCATTAGCACCTGAAGTTCTATAGATGAGGAGGTGGCTACAATGGCAAAGATACATGTTAGAAAAAAGGACACGGTTATGGTAATATCAGGTAAGGATAAAGGAAAAACGGGTGAAGTATTATCGGTAATGCCTAAAGTGGGAAAGGTTATTGTAAAAGGTGTCAATATAATTTCAAAACACCAAAAACCTAATAAGCAAAATATGGAAGGCGGTATAATTCAGAAGGAAGCTCCCATATACAGTTCTAAAGTTATGTTGTATTGTGATAAGTGCAAGAATGTGACTAGAATAAGTCATAAGATATTGGAAGATGGAACAAAGGTAAGAGTATGTAAAAAATGCGGAGAGACATTTTAATCTTTGAAAGGAGGGCAAAAATATGAGTTCGAGATTACAGGAAAAGTATACAAAGGAAATAATTCCTGCTTTAATGGAGAAGTTTAAATATACTAATGTAATGCAGGCACCGAAACTTGAAAAAATAGTTATAAATATGGGTGTAGGAGAAGCTAAAGATAATCCGAAAGTTTTAGAATCGGCAGTAAATGATCTTACTATAATTACAGGACAGAAACCAGTACTCACCAGAGCAAAGAAGTCCATAGCAAATTTTAAAATAAGACAAAATATGCCTATAGGTTGTAAGGTTACTTTGAGAAAACAGTATATGTATGAGTTCGCAGATAAATTAATAAATGTTGCACTGCCAAGAGTTAGAGATTTCTCAGGGATTTCGGATAAATCCTTTGATGGTAGAGGAAACTATTCATTGGGAATTAAAGAACAGTTAATATTTCCTGAAATAGAATATGATAAAATAGATAAAGTAAGAGGCATGGACGTAATTTTTGTTACTACAGCTAATACTGATGAAGAAGCGAGAGAATTGCTTAAATTTCTTGGAATGCCATTTGCTCAAAAATAAGGAGGGAAGAACATGGCACGTAAAGCTTTAATAGAAAAGTGGAAGAAAGAACCTAAATATGAGACTAGAGCCTATACAAGATGCAGAATATGTGGTAGGCCTCATGCAGTACTTAAGAAATATGGTATATGTCGTATATGTTTTAGAGAATTGGCATATAAGGGTGAAATACCTGGATGCAGAAAAGCAAGCTGGTAAAAATGTTAGTTATTGATGAAAGGAGGCACACAATAAATGGTAATGACTGATCCTATAGCAGATTTACTTACACGTATAAGAAATGCAAATGTTGTTAGGCACGAGATAGTGGAAGTACCTTCTTCGACTATTAAGAAGGAAATATTGAATATAATGCTTCAAGAAGGATATATAAAAAATGTAGAGGAGTATGCTGATGGCTCCGTTAATATGGTGAGATTTTCCATGAAATATGGTAAAAATAAAGAGAGAGTTATAACTGGTCTCAAAAGGATATCCAAACCAGGATTGAGAGTTTATTGTAGAAAGGAAGAAATTCCTAAAGTGTTAAATGGACTTGGAATCGCAGTAATATCCACTTCACAAGGTATTGTTACTGATAAAGAAGCAAGGAAATTAGGTGTGGGTGGAGAAGTACTTTGCTATATATGGTAATTTATTTTAAATGTAAGATAGAATTTACGCAGAATATAGATAGGTAGCAAGATAATTGTTATTAACCTATTAGTAATACAGGAGGTGTAATGATGTCAAGAATAGGAAGGCTTCCAGTAGCTATTCCAAGTGGTGTCACCGTTACAGTAGCGCCAGATAACGTTGTTACTGTAAAAGGACCTAAGGGTCAACTTGTTAAAGCTATGAGAAAAGACATAAATATAGTTGTCGAAGACAATACGGTAGTATGCAAAAGAAATGATGATGAAAAACAGACAAAAGCTCTGCACGGACTTACTAGAGCATTGATAAATAATATGGTTATTGGCGTAACTGAAGGATATTCAAAAACATTGGAATTAGTGGGTGTTGGATATAGAGCCCAGTTGCAGGGTAAAAAATTAGTTTTACATGTAGGTTATTCTCATCCGGTTGAAATAGAGACAGTTGAAGGTATAACTTTTGAAACACCAGCAGCTACTAAGGTTGTAGTTAAAGGCATCGACAAAGAATTAGTAGGATATGTTTCAGCAAACATAAGATCCTGGAGAAAACCAGAACCTTATAAGGGAAAAGGAATCAAATATGAAAATGAAGTTATAAGACGTAAAGAAGGAAAAACTGGTAAGAAGTAGTAGAAAGGAGTGAACCTTATGTTCAAAAAGGACGACAGAAAGAAATTGAGAACAAAACGTCATCTCAAAGTTCGTAAGAAGATTTTTGGAACAACTGAAAAACCTAGACTTTCAGTATATAGAAGTGATAAGAATATATATGCTCAAATAATAGATGATGTAAATGGAGCAACTCTGGTTTCTGCTTCAAGTTTAGACAAAGATTTTGAAGGTATAGGAAGTAACAAGGAAGCAGCAAAAGTTGTTGGAGAAATTATAGCCAAGAAAGCTATTGAAAAAGGAATTAAAAAAGTAGTTTTTGACAGAGGCGGATATGTGTATCACGGAAGAGTACAAAATCTGGCTGAAGGAGCAAGAGAAGCTGGATTGGAATTTTAAAATAGGAGGGAAGTAAATGAGAATCGATCCTAGCACTTTAAATCTTAAAGAAAAAGTTGTATTTATAAATAGAGTTGCTAAGGTTGTTAAAGGTGGTAGAAACTTTAGATTTAGTGCCCTAGTTGTAGTAGGCGATGAAAATGGCCATGTGGGAGTAGGAACAGGAAAATCTATAGAAATACCCGAAGCAATCAGAAAAGGAATAGAAGATGCAAAGAAAAATCTAATTAATGTTCCAATTTTTGGTACAACAGTGCCACATGATATAACAGGTCAATTTGGAACAGGAAAAGTGTTTATAATGACGGCAGCAGAAGGTACTGGAATTATAGCAGGTGGACCTTCAAGGGCAGTGCTTGAGCTTGCAGGGTTAAAGGATGTTAGAGCAAAATCAGTTGGTTCTAATAATCCAAGGAATATGGTGAATGCTACTATTGATGGTTTATCACGACTGAAGACGGCAGAACACATAGCTAGTCTTAGAGGAAAAACTGTCGAAGAGATTTTAGGTTAGGAGGGAATGACCTTGGCTAAACTTAAAATAACTTTAAGGAAAAGTTTAATAGGCAGAAAGAAAGATCAAATTGCTACTGTTAACGCTCTTGGATTAAAGAAAATAGGTAAATCTGTGGAGCAGGAGGATACTCCTCAAATAAGAGGTATGATCAAAAAAGTTAGCTACCTTTTAGATGTAGAGGAAGCATAATACAGAGGAGGTGTAAATATAAATGAAACTTCATGAGTTAAAACCAGCAGAAGGATCGAAAAAATCACGCAAGAGAATTGGAAGAGGTACTGGTTCAGGTTTTGGAAGAAATGCTGGAAAAGGTGAAAAAGGTCAAAAAGCTAGATCTGGCGGTGGAGTAAGAATTGGATTTGAAGGCGGACAGATGCCGCTTTATAGAAGAATTCCTAAAAGAGGCTTCACTAATATATTTGCAAAAGAATATTTTGAATTGAATGTTGACAAGTTGAACATATTTGAAGATGGAACAGAAGTTACACCGGAATTACTTCTTGAAAAGAAAATTATAAAGCGAACAAAAAATGGATTGAAGATACTTGGAAACGGTGAATTGCAGAAGAAACTTACAGTTAAAGCAGCTAAATTTACGAAAACTGCAGCAGAAAAAATAGAAACGGCTGGGGGAAAAGTAGAGGTGATATAAGGTGCTATCAACCTTACGTAATGCTTGGAAAGTTCCTGAACTGAAAAAGAGACTGTTATTTACACTGATTATGGTGGTAATATTTAGATTAGGTAATTTTATTCCAGTTCCAGGAATTGATACCGCTAAACTAACTAACTTGACTCAAAATGGCTCGTTGTTTGGATTTTATGATCTTCTGGCAGGAGGTGCATTTAGCAGATTTAGTATATTTGCTATGGGAGTTATTCCTTTCATCAATTCTTCCATTATATTTCAACTGCTTACAGTTGCAATTCCACGTTTGGAACAGCTGTCTAAAGAAGGAGAAGAAGGAAGAAAAAAGATACAGGAATATACAAGATATGCTTCAGTACCTCTTGGAGTAATTCAGGGTTTTAGCATATATGCTATAATAAGTAGAGCTGGTGCGCTGATAGATCCATCCAACAAAATGAACATAATCATGATAATATTTACTGTAACTGTAGCATCAACTTTTCTAATGTGGCTTGGAGATAAAATTACGCAGCATGGTATTGGAAATGGAATTTCCCTTATAATATTTGTCAATATTATTTCGAGATTTCCTTCTGCTGTATCCAGTATGTTTAAACTTCAGCAGGTTGGAACAACTAATTTTGTTGAGTTAATAGGGCTTTTGGTAATAATAATTCTGCTATTTGTGGCAGTTGTACTTATGAGTTTATCTGAAAGAAGAATTCCTATACAATATGCAGGTAAAACCAATGCAGGTAGAATGTATAAAGGACAATCAACACATATTCCTATTAATGTAAATGGAGCAGCTGTTATTGGAATTATATTTGCTATATCAGTTATGCAGTTTCCAACTACCATAGGTCAATTTTGGCCTGATTCGGCTTTTAATAAATTCATAACAGTAAGCCCATTTAGCCCATTTAGAGAAACTAATTGGCAGTATTCAGTACTGTATTTTCTGCTGACAATTTTCTTTACATGGTTTTATACTGAGGTTACTCTTAAGCCGGAAGAAATGGCTGAGAATATGAATAAGTCATCTGGATTTATACCGGGAATAAGACCGGGAGAAGCTACTACTATATATATAGAAAGAGTTTTAGCTAGAGTGTCAGTTTTGGGGGGGGCTTTTGCAGGTATAGTGGCCATATCCCCTATATTAGCAGAAACTTATACTAATTTTAAAGGCATATATTTTGGTGGAACAGGATTACTTATCATAGTAAATGTTGCTATTGAAACTATAAGGCAGATAGAATCACAGTTGCTGGTGCGTCATTATCGCGGATTTTTGAATTAATAAATTTTTTGGAGATGATGCTGTTTGAAAATAATTTTACTAGGTCCTCCAGGAGCGGGAAAAGGAACTCAGGCTAAATTTATTAGTGAGGAGTATTTCATACCACATATATCTACTGGGGATATATTTAGAAAAAATATTTCAGAAAAAACTCCCCTTGGGATTGAAGCTAAAAAATATTTAGATGAAGGAAAATTAGTACCTGATGAAGTTACTATAAATATAATGAAGAATAGATTAGGTATGGATGATTGTAAAGATGGATTTTTGTTGGACGGTTTTCCAAGAACGGTAAATCAGGCCAAAGCTTTAGATTCGTATCTGGGCAGTGTAGGGCAGAAGATAGACGTAGTTCTTCTTATCGATGTGCCTAAAGAATTGATTTTTGACAGAATGACAGGGAGAAGAGTTTGTCCATCTTGTGGTGCAAGCTATCATATAAAATATAATCCTCCTAAGATTGAAGGAAAATGTGATGTATGTCATAGTGATATTGTTCAGAGAAAGGATGATACCCAGTCTACTGTTAAAAGCAGATTGGATGTATATGATAAACAGACAGAACCTCTCATTGGGTATTATAAAAATCAAGAGGTACTTTCAATAGTAAACGGCACTGGTGGAATTAATCAGGTCTTTGAAAATGTAAAAAGTAATTTAAAAGATATTCATAAATAGTAAGCTGAAGATTATATCATTTAGTTTAAGAAGCAGCATGGGATAACTTGGCAGAATGTAGAATAACTATTTGAGAGTTGGATAGAATTTCAAAAAGGCTATATAGAAGTTATGTTGAAGTGAAGCGATTATTGTTACTGCAGATTTGTAAGAGTTTATTTGATAATGTTGAATGATATTAATAAAAAGAGTATAATACCATATTCATGCTATGTTAAAATTAGCATTAAATAATGGTTTGCAGTCAGCAATAACAAGGAGGTTTGATTACCTTATGTCAAAAGATGACGTTATTGAAATGCAGGGTATTGTTGAGGAAGCTTTACCTAATGCAATGTTTGAAGTAAAATTAGAAAGCGGACATAAAATATTGGCACATATATCGGGAAAATTGAGAATGAATTTTATAAGAATACTTCCAGGCGATAAAGTTACAGTAGAGCTTTCTCCTTATGATTTAACTCGAGGAAGAATAACCTGGAGGGCAAAGTGATTAAGAGGAGGGTTAGCTATGAAAGTAAGACCATCAGTTAAGCGTATGTGTGAAAAATGTAAGGTTATAAAGCGAAAAGGAAGAGTAATGATCATTTGTGAAAATCCTAAGCATAAACAAAAACAAGGATAAAATTGGTTAAAAGTGAGATTAAGTATAAAGTTATATTATAGAGATAAAAATATGTGCTAAGTTAATATTTATAATGTAAATTTTACGCTAATCATGTTTTAAAGTGCGGCTGCAGCAGAATTAGATATATTCTGTTGGCTTTAAAACTTTATATAATAAATTAATCCTTATCCATTAGATACTCAGGAGGTGTAAATTTTAATGGCAAGAATAGCAGGTATTGACCTACCAAAAGAAAAAAGAGTTGAAATAGGTCTCACTTATATATATGGAATAGGCTTATCGACCTCTCAAAAAATCCTAAAAGAAGTCAATGTAGATCCAGATACTCGAGTTAAAGATTTGACAGAAGAAGAAGTTAACTCATTGAGAAATTATATAAAGAATTTAAAAATTGAAGGAGATTTGAAAAGAGAAGTTTCCCTTAATATAAAAAGATTGATAGAGATAGGTTCATATAGAGGGATAAGACATAGGAAAGGTCTGCCAGTCAGAGGACAAAAGACTAAGACAAATGCTAGGACGAGAAAAGGACCTAAAAAAATGGTAGGAGCTAAGAAAAAGATAGTAAAATAATAAGGAGGTAGGAATATGGCAGCTGGGAAAGTTAAAAAGACAACAGCTAGAAGGAAAAAAGAAAGAAAAAATATTGAGCATGGTTGTGCACATATAAGATCAACTTTTAATAATTCAATAGTTACCATTACAGATGCTGCTGGGAATACTTTATCCTGGGCTAGTGCAGGTGGATTAGGGTTTAAAGGCTCAAGAAAAAGTACACCATTTGCTGCGCAGATGGCAGCTGAAACATCAGCCAAAGCAGCTATGGAACATGGATTGAGAAGTATTGAAGTATATGTTAAAGGACCGGGTGCAGGTAGAGAAGCAGCAATAAGATCACTTCAGGCAGCTGGCCTGGAGGTTACTTTAATTAAGGATGTTACTCCAATACCACATAATGGATGCAGACCACCAAAGAGAAGAAGAGTTTAGTAATAGGAGGTGTAAATTTTAATGGCAAGATATACTGGGTCAGTATGTAGACTTTGTAGAAGAGAAGGGTTAAAGCTATTCCTTAAAGGGGATAGATGTTATACAGATAAATGTGCATTTTCAAGAAGAGGATATGCCCCGGGACAACACGGTCAGGGAAGAAAGAAAGTATCCAACTATGGTTTACAGTTAAGAGAGAAACAAAAAGCTAAGAGAATATATGGAATACTGGAAGGACAGTTTAGAAAATATTATGAAAAGGCTGATAGAAAAAAGGGTATAACAGGTGAAAACTTATTGGTTTTACTTGAAACAAGACTTGATAATGTAGTTTACAAATTGGGCTATGGTCAGTCAAGAGCAGAAGCTAGACAGCTGGTAACCCATGGACATTTTCTAGTTAATGGTAAAAAGGTAAATATTCCTTCTTTTAAAGTATCAGCTAATGATGTAGTAACTGTACGGGATAAAAGTAAGGCGTCAGAAAAATTTAAGACTTTTGCAGAAAACCCCAAGACTTTACCAGCTTGGCTAGAGGGAGATATAGAAAACTTTCAGGGAAAAGTTATTAGGGAACCATCAAGGGATGAAATGGATGTTCCTGTTAATGAAACATTAATAGTAGAGTTATACAGCAGGTAATTAATATAGAATCAGTTGCCCTCAAGGATACATTATTAGATAAATAGAAGGAGGGTTATATTCATGTTAGAAATAGAAAAACCCAAAATTGAATGTGTTGAAACTAGCGAGGATGGCAGCTACGGAAAATTTGTAGTGGAACCACTTGAGAGAGGTTATGGTACTACTCTTGGAAATGCACTTAGGAGAATTCTTCTTTCTTCACTTCCAGGGGTGGCTGCCAACTATATAAAAATAGATGGTGTACTACATGAGTTCTCAACTGTGCGTGGAGTAAAAGAAGATGTAGCTGAGTTAATTTTAAATATAAAGGAATTGGCTTTAAAAATGAATGGAGAGGGCCCTAAGACCATATATATAGATGCTCAAGGCCCAGGAGAAGTTGTAGCAGGAGACATAAAGACAGATGGCGATGTTGAAATAGTAAATGGAGATTTACATATAGCTACTTTAGATGAAGATGCTAAACTCTATATGGAAATTACTGTCAACAGCGGTAGAGGATATGTTTCTCAGGCGAGAAATAAATCTGAAAATATGCCAATAGGTACAATCCCTGTAGATTCAATATATACACCTATTAAGAGAGTTAATTTTGCTGTGGAAAATACAAGGGTTGGTCAAATAACTGATTATGATAAATTGTCATTAGAAGTATGGACAAATGGAACTATATTGCCGGATGAAGCTGTAAGCTTGTCGGCTAAAATTCTCATAGAACATTTCAAGCTATTTATGACTTTGACCGATCACGCTAATAATGTGGAAATAATGGTTGAAAAAGAAGAGGATAAGAAAGAGAAGGTTCTTGAAATGACAATAGAAGAACTTGAGCTTTCTGTGAGAAGTTATAATTGTTTAAAAAGAGCTGGTATAAATACAGTACAGGAATTAACCGAGAGGACTATGGATGATATGATGAAAGTTAGAAATTTGGGCAAAAAATCCCTGGAAGAGGTTGAGCAGAAACTAGATGCTTTGGGATTATCATTAAAACAGAATGAAGATTAGAAAGTACTAAATAGAGTTCTGATAGGTTTATTTAATAACAACAGTGAGGAGGGATATAAATGGCACAATACCGTAAATTAGGGAGACCATCTGATCAAAGAAGAGCTATGCTTAGAAATCTTGTCACTAGTTTTTTGAAACACGGAAAGATACAGACAACAGATACAAGAGCAAAGGAAACAAGAAATATAGCTGAGAAAATGATAACTCTTGCCAAAAGAGGGGATCTTCATGCCAGAAGACAAGTGCTTTCTTTTGTAACTGAAGAAGAAGTTGTAAAAAATTTATTTTCTGATATAGCTCCTAAATATGCTGAAAGAAATGGTGGTTACACTAGAATGTATAAGATAGGTCCAAGAAGAGGCGATGGAGCCGAATTAGTTATACTGGAGTTAGTATAAAAAGTATGGTGGGATTAAGTAAGCTAGCTTAATCCCTGTTTTTCTATCAAGTGATTCTAAGGCTCAGATGAAGATTTATACAAAACCTTTTTTCTCATCTAAGCCTTAAAATCCATATAATTAGTGAGGTGCTTCTATGGAAAAAAAGATGATAGTATGTGAGAATGTAAAATATCAATATGAAGAGAATGACAAAGAGAATTCCAAATTTGCCATAGATGATGTCAGTCTTCAAGTTGAGAAAGGGGAGTTTCTTGTCATTTTAGGTAGAAATGGTTCGGGAAAATCCACTATTGCAAAACATATGAATGCTCTGTTAAATCCTACTAGTGGAAAGGTATATGTAGAAGGCCTTGATACATCAGATGAAAAAAATATTTGGAATGTCAGAAATAAGGCCGGAATGGTTTTTCAAAATCCAGATAATCAAATTGTTGCCACTATTGTAGAAGAAGATGTTGCTTTTGGACCAGAAAATTTAGGGGTACCTCCTGATGAAATAAGATCAAGAGTTGATGAATGCTTAAAAAGAGTACATATGTATGATTATAGAAGACATGCACCTCATTTACTTTCAGGGGGCCAGAAACAGAGAGTGGCTATAGCTGGGGTACTTGCCATGATGCCGGATTGTATAATATTTGATGAATCCACTGCCATGTTGGATCCTTCAGGCAGGCAGGAGGTACTGAAGACTATAAAAGATATAAATGACAAATACGGTATGACTGTAATTTTAATTACTCATTATATGGAAGAAGCAGTTAATGCTGATAGAATAATTGTTATGGATAAAGGAAAAATTATAATGGAAGGTTCTCCTAGAAATATATTCAGCCAGGTAACCAAAATGAAAAATATCGGCCTTGATGTACCACAAATGACTGAATTGGCTTATGAACTTAAAAATAGTGGAGTGAATATTAAATCTGATATATTAACTATAGATGAGATGGTGAGTGAACTATGTCAATTAAAATCGAAAATTTAACTCATGTGTATATGAAAGGTTCGCCTTTTGAAAAAAAAGCCCTGGATAATGTAAATATTGAGATCGAAGAAGGGGAATTTGTTGCCATTATAGGACATACCGGCTCAGGAAAATCTACTCTTATTCAGCATATAAACGGGCTTTTGAAACCGAGCTCCGGGAAAATCATAATAGATGACGTGGATATTACTGAAAAAAAGATCAACTTGAATTTTATAAGAAAAAAAGTTGGACTTGTATTTCAATATCCGGAATATCAGTTGTTTGAGGAGACTATAGGAAAAGATATCGCCTTTGGACCGAAAAATTTGGGCTTAAATAGTGCAGATGTAGACAAAAGGGTAAAGCGGGCCATGAATATGGTTGGTTTAGGATATGAAGAGTATAGAGACAAATCTCCCTTTGAATTAAGTGGTGGTCAAAAAAGAAGAGTTGCCATAGCAGGGGTAGTTGCTATGGAGCCTAAGGTACTTATATTGGATGAACCCACTGCAGGGCTTGATCCTAAAGGAAGAGATGACATTTTGGGAGAAATAAGAGCTCTGCATGATGAATACAATATGACTATAATACTTGTATCTCATAGTATGGAAGATGTAGCTAAACTTGCAGATAGGATAATAGTAATGAGTGAGGGTAAATGTATATTGGATGGATCTCCAGCAGAGGTTTTTAACAAGGTTGATATTTTGGAAAGTGTGGGGCTTGCGGTACCCCAGGTAACTTATATGGTAAAAAAGCTCAGGGAAAAGGGAATAAATATATCGAAAGATGTGTTCACAGTGGAGCAGGCAAAAAAGGAATTGCTTAAAATACTGAATAAAGGCAGGAGAGCTAGCAAATGATTAAAGATATTACAATAGGACAATATGTACCCGGAAATTCTTTTATTCATAAGTTGGATCCAAGAGTTAAGATATTGATATCTTTAATATATATTGTAGATTTGTTTATAGTAAATAGTTTTAAAGGGTATATATTTATAGTGGTATTTACTGTGTTTTCAATACTCATATCTAAAGTACAGTTTGTGTATATATACAAAGGGCTTAAACCGGTATTTATTCTGGTGCTCATAACTGCAGTGCTGAATATGTTTATGACAGGCGGTGTCAACCCACCATTATTCAAGTGGAAGTTTCTGGTTGTATACAGGGAAGGATTGATTATGGCTGCATTTATGGCTATCAGACTTATATTTTTAATTATAGGAACATCGCTTTTAACATTGACTACATCTCCTATTGAGTTGACTGATGGTATAGAAAAACTTTTGAATCCATTGAAAAAGGTAGGTGTACCTGCCCATGAACTGGCTATGATGATGACTATTGCTCTCAGATTCATACCTACGCTAATGGATGAAACAGATAAAATAATGAAAGCACAAATGGCAAGGGGAGCAGATTTTCAATCAGGAAGTATTATTCAGAGAGCTAAAAGTCTTGTACCAATTTTAGTTCCACTTTTTATAAGCTCTTTTAGACGAGCAGATGAATTGGCCATGGCTATGGAAGCCAGATGCTATAGAGGAGGAGAAGGCAGAACCAGAATGAAACAGCTTAAATTGACCAATAGAGATTTTGTAGCATCAGCATGTACTGCAGCATTGGTATTTATTTCTGTGCTAGGTAGAATGTGGTGGCATTAATGAAAAATATTAAATTGACAATACAATACGATGGTACCAATTATTCTGGCTGGCAGAGGCAAAAAAATGCCGTTACTGTTCAGGAAAAGCTGGAAAATGCAATTAGAGAAACTACAGGCAGTTTCTCAGCAACTATAGGTTCCAGTAGAACTGATGCAGGAGTTCATGCTAAAGAATTTGTGTGTAATTTTTTTACGGACAGCAAAATACCTGCACCCAATTTTAAAATGGTATTAAATGGAGTGCTGCCAGAAGATATAGTTGTACTAAAATCCGAAAGAGTGGATGATAGTTTCCACGCTAGATTTCAAAGCATAGGCAAAAAATATATCTATACCATAATAACGGGCAATAACAGACCGGTTATAGGAAGACAGTATGTTTATTATTTTAGGAGAAAGCTGGATGTGGAAAAGATTAAGATGGCGTGTAAGTACTTTTTGGGGATCCATGATTTTTCCGCTTTCAAGAAAAAGGGAGGCTCAGTGAGATCCTCTGTCAGAACCATAAGTGAAATGGAAGTTACAGTGGAAGGAAAATTGATTAAATTCAGTGTCATTGGAGACGGTTTTTTGTACAATATGGTAAGAATAATGGTTGGAACTCTCCTTGAGGTGGGAGTGGGAAGATTTCAGCCGGAAGATATAAAATATATTTTAGAATCAAAAGATAGAACAAAAGCAGGTAAGCCTGTTCCCGCATTAGGTCTTTGTCTTGAAAAGGTGTTTTATTGATTGACACGCCAGGATCATTGTATTATAATATAAATGTTTGTATTTGATTATAAAGGATCCACTAGCCCCGGATCTTTCTATAGAGAACGTATGTTGAGAATTTTATTTGTAAAATTAAAGAATAGGTAATTTGGAAAGGAGTTGAAAACCGTTAATTTTTAACGGGAAAGCATGAAATCATATATAGCAAAGCCTCAAGAAATTGAGAGAAAATGGTATGTTGTTGATGCTGCTGGAAAACCTCTTGGAAGAGTGGCAAGCCAGGTTGCATCTATATTGAGAGGTAAAAATAAGCCTATATTCACACCACATGTGGATACAGGAGATTTTGTAATAATAATAAATTCCGAAAAAGTAGTTTTGACCGGCAGAAAATTAGATCAGAAAATGTTGAGACATCATACATTGTATCCGGGTGGATTAAAAGAGACACCTTACAGAATTGCTTTAGAGAAGAAACCTGAATTTGTATTTCAGGAAGCTGTAAGGAGAATGCTTCCCAAAGGACCGTTGGGAAAACAGATGTTGAAAAAATTGAAGGTATATAGAGGTTCCGAGCACAAACATGAGGCTCAAAAACCAGAATTGTTGGAATTGAGATATTAGGTAAAGGCTGAAGGGAGGATAAAAAATGGCTAAGGTTCAATATTATGGAACTGGAAGAAGAAAAAAATCAGTAGCAAGAGTAAGACTTGTACCTGGAGAAGGTAAAGTGATTGTAAATAAAAGAAACATAGAAGATTATTTTGGATTGGAAACTTTGAGAACTATAGTTAATCAACCACTTGTATTGACTTCGACGGCAGGAAAGTTTGATGTATTGGTAAATGTTCATGGAGGAGGATTTACCGGTCAGGCTGGAGCTATACGACATGGTATATCGAGAGCACTCTTAAAGGCAGATGAAAATCTTAGATTAGAGCTTAAAAAAGCTGGATTTTTGACAAGAGATTCGAGAATGACGGAGAGAAAGAAATATGGTCTTAAAAAGGCCAGAAGGGCTCCACAATTTTCGAAAAGATAATAAAGTTATGTTTGAAGCTTCTGAGGTGAAGATATCTTTACTTCAGAAGCTGTTTTAATTTGTGTAAATTTTATTAATATTTTTCTAAGATGTAGGCAAAATATATATAGTAAAACTCTAGAATATTATAAGGAGTGGATAAGCGGTATGAAAAGTAGAAGAGGGAAAATTACTATATTATTGATATTACTGCTTGCATTTAGCATTAATATTTTTTATTCTGACAGGGTGTCGGGCAGTGAAGGTACTTCCAAAACAGAAAATGGGAAAATAATTCTCATAGATCCGGGACATGGAGGAATTGACAGTGGGGCTGTATCAAAGGATGGAGTAATGGAAAAAGAAATAAATTTGAAAATAGGCAAAAAACTCAAAGATAAATTGTTAAAGAAAGGCTATAAGGTATTTATGACCAGAGAGGAAGATAAAGGACTCTACACTCCGGGAGGCAGAATAAGGAAGAAAAAGGTTGAAGATCTGGGTAATAGGTGCAAATTGAAGGAGAGTACGAAGTGCGATATGTTCATAAGTATACATTTGAATATGTTTCCCCAATCCAAATATCATGGAGCACAGGTGTGGTATTCAAAAAATGAAAACAGCAAAAAACTAGCTGGCATTCTTCAAAATAATTTAATAAGTGATTTGGATAAAGATAACAACAGAAAAGAAAAAGCTGCATTGAATTCATACAAGGTTCTCAGGGGAAATAATAGTATTCCTTCCGTACTGGTAGAGTGTGGCTTTCTATCCAATACAGAAGAAAAAAATAAATTGCTAAAGGATGAATACCAGGATAAGATAGCGGAATCCATAGCCAAATCTGTTGACAATTATTACCTTTCAAATTGAACTTAGAGAAAAAGAAAGCGGGTTAAAATCTGCTTTCTTAATGTATTTGATTTATCTTCTAAAATTAATGGATGTCAAAGTAAAACTGACATAAAAAGTTTTCTGAAAATTGTAAATTGATGTAAAACCATTAATTGATTTTTATTTTGCATTATGGTATTCTTTAGGTAAAGTAATGGACTGAGCCATTAATCCAGGAATTTTGAGGTGATTACTATAGACATTAAAATAGATAAAGACAGTGGAGTGCCGTTATATTTGCAGGTTAAAAAGAAAATAATGAGCTTGATAAATGGAAATAAATTAAAAGTGGGAGAAAAGATGCCTACTGAAAGAGAATTGTCGGAAAATCTTAAGGTAAGTAGGAATACTATAAGTACAGCCTATAATGAATTGGAACAAGAAGGAGTTCTCAAATCCTACCAGGGAAGAGGAACTTTTGTGGCGGAGGAAGCTAATCCATGGAAGGTTCAAAATATAAAACAAAAGGTAATGAAATTTATAGATCTTGGATTTGAGGAAGCAATAGAAACTGGAATGGATGCTGATGAGTTTTTGGAAATTGTAACTCAAAGAGTACGGGAAAAGAAAGAACTTATGAGTAAGATAACCGCCGTGTATGTGGAATGTAATATTGAACAGGCTAGAATGTTCAGTAAGCAGATCATGGAAAGTACTAATATGAATGTAATTCCATTTACTCTTGATGATATAAGAAATATAAGTGAATCCACCAAGGAAATTGTAGAAAAAAGTCAGGTGATTATAGCAACTTTCAACCATGTGAATGAGGTAGTTAAGCTGACCAAAAAATTTCAAAAAGAAATAATAGGTGTTGCTATAAATGTGGATTTGGAGACCATAGTTAAAATTGCAAGGTATCCCAAGGGTACTAAATTTGCATTCGTATGCATTTCAAATGAGTTTATGTTCAAGGCTAGAGGAGCACTGGAAAAGGCCGGCCTTGGGGATATAGACATTCAATTCACCAATTCTACAGATAAACAGCAGATTATAAAGATCATAAATAGTGTAGATGTAATTATAGTATCCCCGGGAAGGTATGAAGATGTGCAATTACATAATGTAGATAATAAGTGTATAATGAAATTTTTATATAACCTTGATGACAGTTCAGTTAAGGCACTGAAGTCAAAGATAATTGAGATTAAAGATCATAAATGAAAGTCAATAGAATTTGGACAATATATTTGAGGAGAATGATGTTAAATAATGAAAGAAGTAAATGTATCCGATATAACAAAAGTGATAAAAGAACTCTGTATATGTTCTAATTATTATCTTCCCAAAGATGTTAAGAAAAAAATTGAGAAGTATGCCAGGGAAGAAAGCTGGCCTATGGCCAAAGATATTATGAATAAGATACTTGCAAATATTGATATATCTGAAAAACAGAATGTTCCAATATGCCAGGATACTGGTATGACATGTGTATTTGTAAAAATTGGACAGGATGTTCACATAATAGGAGGGAATCTGGAAGATGCTATAAATGAAGGGGTAAGTCAGGGATACATAGAGGGCTATCTAAGAAAATCGGTGGTGAGAGATCCTCTAAATAGGGTAAATACAAAGGATAATACTCCGGCAGTGATAAACTATGAGATAATTCCAGGTGATAAATTGGAAATAATAGTGGTCCCGAAAGGTTTTGGTTCAGAGAATATGAGTCAGATTAAAATGCTTAAACCTGCGGATGGACTGGAAGGTGTTAAGAATTTTATAATAGAGACAGTAAGAGATGCAGGACCCAATCCCTGTCCTCCTATAGTTGTAGGAGTAGGTATTGGTGGAACTTTTGATAGAGCTGCAGTTCTTGCTAAAAAAGCACTTATAAGACCATTGAATGAGAGAAATAAAGATAAATTTTATGCCGATTTGGAGGAGGAACTTTTAAATAAAATAAATTCACTGGGTATAGGGCCTCAGGGGTTTGGGGGAAAGACAACTGCTATTGCGGTAAATATAGAGACATATCCTACTCATATAGCCGGATTGCCTGTAGCAGTAAATATAAGCTGTCATGTAACAAGACACAGGAAAATAGAAATATAAATAGTCATAGATATTTTACAACAAAATAATTAATGATAGGAGTTGAAAAAAACCGTTTGATTTCGGTATGAAAATATGGATAAAAAGATAACTACGCCCTTGACGGAAGAAAAAATTAAAGATTTAAAAGTGGGAGACAGTGTTTTAATATCTGGAACTATATATACGGCTAGAGATGCCGCCCATGCGAGGTTAGTGGAATTATTGGATAGAGGGGAGCCTCTTCCTATAGATATAAAAAATGCTATAATATATTATGCAGGACCGACACCTGCAAAACCGGGAGATATAATAGGATCGGCAGGACCAACCAGTAGTTATAGAATGGACCCTTTTGCGCCCAGATTACTGGATAGAGGATTGAAGGGAATGATCGGAAAGGGCTTAAGGTCTTCAGAAGTTGTAGAATCTATAAAGAAAAATAAAGCTGTTTACTTTGGAGCTATAGGAGGAGCTGCAGCACTTATAAAAAAGTCTATAAAAAAAGCGAGAGTGGTAGCCTATGGGGATCTGGACTCAGAAGCTATAAGAGAATTGGAAGTGGAGGATCTTCCGGTAATAGTAGTAATAGACTCTAAAGGCAATGATTTATATAAATTGGGACAAAAAAATTATCTTAATTCCATTACTTGAAAAATAGTATATATAAATAATAAGTGTTTTGGATGCAGACTCACCTGAAATGCTTATTGTGCTTTATAGGAGGAAAGTGGATGGCTTTTAAAAATAGAAAGGGAATAGGCTCAAAATTATTTGGAAAATTTTCTTTAAGAGCTAAAACAGTGATATTTTGTATTTTGTGTTTGTTTGCTGTAATTTTAGTTTTAAAGAATTCATACTGGGATGAAAAAAATAAAGTTACAGTACAAAATTCAAATAAAAATGTAACCCAGAATACTGTAATAAAAAATAGCAGTACCGGTGAAAATGGAGATAAGAGTGATGAAGAAAGACTTGAAAAAGAGTATAAGGCAGCACAAAAATTTTTTAGTGATAAGGAATATGATAAGACTATAGATAAGGCCAATGATATCATAAATCAAAATGATAAATTCTATAAGGCTTACAATATAAAAGGAATAGCACTGTGTTACAGCAATAATTACGATGAGGGAATGAAAAATATAGATAAAGCCCTTGAATTGAATCCTAATTTTGGATATGCTCGATTTAATAAGGCACTTGCCTATGAGCTTTATGGAAAATATGATGATGCACTTGATTGGTATGATAAGGATCTAGAGATAGAGAAATATGTCTGGAGCTATTATGGAAAAGCCAGCATATATGGAAGGCGGGGAGATATTTCAAATACAGTCAAGTTTCTTAAAATGGCCATAGATATTTCTCCGGATATTAAGGATATAGCCAGAGATGAAAAAGACTTTGAACCAGTAAAAAATTCAAGTGAATTTCAGAATTTGATCAAATAGTATAGCAAAATAAAAGATCTTGGGAGAGAAAACTTATGAAAAAAGGTATAGCAGCTTCTAAAGGTTATGCAATAGGCAATGCACTCATAAAAGAGGAAAATAGTATAAATGTAGAAAAAAGATATGTAAAAAATATTTATAAAGAAGAAAAAAGATTTGAGAAAGCTCTGGAGTTATCCAAAAAACAGCTTAAGGAAATAAAAATAAAATCTGAAAGGGAAATTGGAAGTGATAAAGCGGAGGTATTTGAAAGTCATATCATGCTTTTGGAAGATGAGGAATTTGCAGGTGCTGTGAAGGTAAAAATAAAAATAGAGCATATAAATGCAGAAGCAGCTCTTTATGATGTAGTGAGTTCCTATATCAAGATTTTCAATTCCATGAAGGATGAATATATGAAGGAGAGGAGTACTGATGTAAAGGATGTTGGAAATAGGATATTGAATAATCTTGCAGGACAAGTATTTCCCTTGAATGAGATTGAAAATGACAAAGTGGTAATAGTGGCTCATGATCTGACGCCTTCAGATACTGCACTTCTGGATAAGAGCAAGGTGGTAGCATTTGTTACGGATATTGGTGGTGGAACTTCACACAGTTCTATTATGGCTAGAACGCTTGAAATACCAGCGGTGGTGGGTACCATGGATATAACGGATTCGGTTAGAAATGGAGATCTGCTGATTGTAGATGGAGTTGAAGGTACAGTAATAGTAAATCCTGACGAAAATATAATAAAAGAGTATAGAGCCAAAATGAAAGCTTATAATATGGACATAGATAAACTCAAATCTCTTGCAGATGTGGAAACTGTTACAAAGTCGGGTAAAAAAGTAGACATTCTTGCCAATATAGGTATGCCTCAGGATGTAGAACAGGTTTTAGAAAATGGAGGAGAAGGAATAGGACTTTTTAGAACGGAATTTTTATATATAAACAGAACAGGTATGCCGTCAGAAGAGGAACAATTTGAGGCCTATAAATATGTAGTGGAAAAAATGGAGGATAAACCTGTGGTTATAAGAACTCTTGATATAGGGGGGGATAAAAAACTTCCTTATTTGTCACTGCCTGAAGAAATGAATCCTTTTTTAGGATACAGGGCTATAAGACTTTGCCTTGACAGAGAGGATATATTTAAACCTCAATTGAGGGCCATGCTCAGGGCTTCAGCTTTCGGAAACTTAAGAATAATGTTTCCAATGATAAGCTCCGTGGAAGAATTCCTGCGGGCTAAGGATGTATTAAAGCAATGCATGAAGGAACTCGAAAAAGAGGGAAGGACATTTAACAGAAATTTGAAAATCGGTATAATGGTGGAAACACCAGCTGCAGCTATAGAAGCAGAAGAGTTGTCCAGATATGTGGACTTTTTTAGTATTGGAACCAATGATCTAATACAGTATACTCTGGCAGCAGACAGAATGAATGAAAAAATTTCTTATTTATACAATCCAATGCACCCTGCCGTATTAAAACTTATAAAAAAAACCATAGATGCTGCCCACAAAAATGGAAAGTTATGTGCAATGTGTGGCGAAATGGCAGGAGATGAAAGTTCCATACCTGTTTTAATGGAGTATGGACTGGATGAATTTTCTATGAGTGCATCTTCTATATTGAGGGCAAGACAGATTATAATGGAGAATTAAAATCGGAAACCACTGATATATAAATTATGGTATAATTTAATTGAGGACCCAAATAATAAATTATTTTATGTAGGGGGAATTTTGTATGAAAATTAGAAGACTCAGTTATTTAATATTTATAATATTAGTTCTCTTGGCTGTAGGCATTACAGCATGTTCTAATAATAAAAATAATTCTTCTGACTCCGGAAAAAGTGTGTCTGGAAATGCTTCTACAGACTCCAAAAAGGTGAGTTCTGATGATACAGACACTAAAAATAAAGAAATTGAAAAATCAGAGGACAGCAAAGAGTCCAATACTACAGCCTGGAATTCAGGTGGTATAAAATTTTCAAAAAAAGAATTGGATAATACATCTCAGATGAAGTTTAATACCCCATGGAAGAATTCTGCAGGCGGCAGTTACAGCGCCTGTATAGAAGGAAAAGGCAATAGTGCACAGGAAGAGGGTCAGGGAAGTATAATAGTAAAAAGTGGAGAAAAAATTTACAGCTTTGAGATTGAAAGCAGTACTGAAATATCCCCTAGATATTTAGAATGGGCTGATAATAAAAATATTTTTGTTATCATAGGATCTTCTCATGGTACAGTGTCAAAAGGAGGAGATTTGTATATGTTAAATGTAGACAGTAATGAGGTGGCACTTTTAATAAAGACACCAAGTAAAAAACAGCAGATAATGTCTGCACAGAAAAGTGGAAACAACATAAATTTAAAGGTAAATGTGTATGATGATGATGCTTACAATAAATCTCATGTGGAAAATTGGGTGATTGATTCGTTTAATACGTCTTTAGAGGGTAAAATGGAAGTGAAAAATTCTGACGGGAAAGTGGTATATGAAATAAATGGATAAATCTCAGAAAATATATAATAAAGCTCTGGATAAATATAACAAGGGGTATATAGGAAAGTCAATGGAGTTATGCGATGAAAGTATATCTATAAGCATAAAAAATGGAGCAGCTATTAATTTAAAAGGACTTTTACTATATCTTAAGGGTGATTTGAAAGGTGCACGAAAAATTTGGGAAATGAATTATGAAGTAAACGGGGATAAAGTGGCTCAAAGGTATATTCAAGGCTCAGAGGAGGATGAAATAAGATTTAATCTTTATAAAAGAGCTTTGGTATTGATTAAGGAATTGAAGATAAATGAAGCACTCAAATTGCTGGAGAGATGTGCTGAAAGTGACTATAATTACATTGAAATAAATAATTATAGTGCCTTGTGTTATATAAAGAAGGGCAGCTACAACAGGGCATTGGAAAAGATAAACAATGTTTTAAAAGTGGATGTTGATAACCTGCAGGCAAAAAAAAATGTGAAATTACTTAGAGATATGAATGTGATAAAGAAGGAGTTCAATGTAAAAAAGACAGTATGTATTTCTGCAGCTGTATTATGTGCGGTATCCCTGTTGTTCATAGGTATTTACACCGGCAGATTGAATTTTAAAAACCATTTTGCCAATAAAGACAATGTGGCCAAAGTGGAAAAAGTAAAAAAAACGAAGGAGAATTTTAAGGACAATCCTAATACAAATAATATAGAGATTTTTTCTGAGGGAGATATGGAGAATTATATACAGAACAAAGATTATGATTCCATGTATCTTCAGCTTGGTAAATGGAAAGATAAAAAATTGAATTCAGATGAGGGGGAGGTTCTGTCAAGAGCTTCCCAGATTCTAAGTGGGGAAGGGTGTTTATATTTTTATAATTTAGGTAGTAAATATTTGGGTAATGGAGATTATGCCAGTGCTATTTCTTATTTTAGAAAAGCTTATGAATACGGAGCTAAAAGTGATATTTATCCGCATATAACCTATTTTCTTGCAAATTCCATTGATTTATCGGGGGATTTGAAGAGTGCATCAAAATATTATTCCGAATATGATAAAAACTTTCCTCAGGGAAGTTATGAAGAAACGGTCCTGTACAGACTTGCAGTCATATACAAGGATATGGATATAAGTATATCCAAAAATTATGCCCGGAAATTAATAGATACATATCCTTTGTCCATTTATAATAATTCTGTGATAAATGATATAATAAGCAGTTAAATTTCAAAGAATTTGGTTCTAATAGAGACTAAAAAACAATTGCTAAACAAATAATAAAATTGTGATCTATAGAAAGTGAAAAATATCAGGTAAAATATAATTAAGGGAAATACCCTTATAATTTATTAAGGAGGAAAAAATTATGGTAGAGGAAATAAAAGATGCAAATTTTTCTAATTCAATTAAAGATTCAGATACTCCCGTAGTTGTTGATTTCTGGGCTTCCTGGTGTGGACCTTGTAAGATGCTGTCTCCTGTAATAGAAGAGGTTTCAGATGAATTACAGGGAAAAGCTAAATTTTTCAAATTGAACGTAGATGAAAATCCAGTTACTGCAGCTCAATTTAAAATTGCCAGTATTCCAACTGTCATGGTATTTAAAGATGGTAGTATGGTAGATAAATTTGTTGGATTCAGGCCTAAAGATACCATAAAGGATGTCTTGGGAAAACATATTTAAGTGATAGTAGTTTCTAAAAATTCAGAAGTGCTTAAAATGACAAATTGACTTTGTTGATTTGTCATTTTAAGCATAATGATGTGAATAATCATGAGGAGGATGCAAATGGATTCTAGGTATGACATTGCCATAGTGGGCAGTGGACCGGCAGGTCTTTCTGCAGCAGTAAATGCCAGGGTAAGGAATAAAAATATTATTCTCTTTGGGAATGCAGAATTTAGTGAAAAGCTGATAAAAGCTCCTAAAATTAAAAATTATCTTGGACTTCCAGATATAACGGGATTGCAGCTAAAGGATAAGTTTGAAAATCATATAAAATCTATGAATATAAATATAACTTTAGAGAGAATAAATGAAATATACGCCATGGGTGAATATTTTGGACTTATGGTAAATCAAAAGATGTATGAGGCAAAAGCCATTGTGCTGGCTACAGGAATTGAATATACCAAACCCTTGAGAGGAGAGGAAGAGCTTCTGGGAAAGGGAGTGGGATATTGTGCAACTTGTGATGCACCTCTTTATAAGGGGAAGGTTGTAACTATTATAGGATATAACAAGGAAGCTGAAAGAGAAGCCAACTATGTAAATGAATTGGTTAAAAAGGTATATTATATTCCAATGTACAGGGATAAGCCCAATCTGGATGACAACATAGAAATTGTTGAGGACAAAGTCCTTGAAATATACGGGAAAGAAAGAGTGGAAAAGGTGATTTTGGAGAACAAACAGATAGATACAGATGGGGTATTTGTGTTAAAAGACAGTATTTCACCGGCACAGCTTGTTCCAGGGATCGCCATGGAAAGTAATCATGTAAAGGTAGATGCAAATATGAATACGAATATACCGGGATGTTTTGCAGCAGGAGACTGTGTGGGGAGACCATACCAGTATATGAAAGCTGTAGGTCAGGGGCAGACAGCTGCATTGAATGCTGTCTCATATCTGGATAAACAATAGGTTAATTAAAAAATCTCTTCATCTTTAAAAGATGAAGAGATTTTTCTAGTTGGCTACAAAAAATACATGATTTCCTATATATTTTACATTTTTTTTGCTTATATTTTTCATCCACTGGGATGTGGCTATCTTCGGGTTATAGAAGAAAATGGATTCACCGGTAGGATCCACTCCCTTTAAAGCTTGAATCACTGCATTATAGCTATCCTCATTGGGAACTACGTCTATGGTGCCGTTCTTAACGCAGGAAAAGGCTCCTTTTTGTGTTATTACTCCTTTTACTGTCTTTGGAAATTCTGGATACAGCAATCTATTGAGTATTACAGACGCAACTGCCACTTTGCCTTCAAAGGGTTCACAATTGCTTTCGGCATAAACCACTTTTGCCATTAAATTCACATCATCCTGTGTTATATATATCTTCTGGTCGGAGTAGTTAAACACCTGTACCACCTCTTCCTGTTGATTGAATAATGTGGAATTGGCATTGTTCAGAGCCTGTGAACTTACATTTTGGAAAGGTATAAACAGCATCAAGATGAAAATAATAAAATAAAAAATTTTTTTCAACTCAAATCATCTCCTTATTACCGGCGGGGTTAGCTGACGGGTTCGGTAAAGGCATAACCTACGTATAAATACGATTCACCCCAATGTTACTGGTTTCCCCGTGTTTTTATTAAAACTTAGGTCAATGGTATTGTACCCATTTATTAAAATAAAATACTTTTTATTAAAAATTTTTTAAAATACTTTGAAGTGCTGATATAAACAATATCAAATAGTGTATAATTATTAAGAGAATCACTTGATAGGATGGTGGAACGGTTGGAGTTACTGCAGATAATTATAAATTCAGTGAAAAACATAAGTATATGGTCCATTATGGATATATTAGTGGTATCATATATACTTTACAAGGCATATATGCTTATAAAAGAAACCAGGGCTGAACAGCTTTTAAAGGGAATTGTACTTATAACAGTTCTTATACCAATAAGTAGTTTTCTTCATTTGGTTATGCTTAACTGGATACTTACAAAAACTCTTACTATAGGTGTCCTTTCTTTTGTTATTATATTTCAGCCTGAAATTCGTCGTGCACTTGAACATCTTGGAACTGCTTTTAATGATAAACACGTGCTGCAGGATGAAGAGGTAATGGAAAAGGTGGTAACAGAAATTGTAAATTGTGTGGATAACTTATCCAAAAGCAAAACAGGAGCTCTTATTGTAATTGAACAGATTACAGGTCTTGGAGATATAATAAATACAGGTACCAAAATAGATGCGGTAGTATCGTCAGCCCTTTTGGAGAATATATTTGTAGTAAATACACCTCTGCATGATGGAGCAACTATAATAAGAAATGACAGAATAATATCAGCAGGTTGTTTTCTACCCCTTACAAATAATAATGAATTAAATAAAAAGTTAGGTACAAGACATAGAGCTGCCATTGGCATATCGGAAAATTCTGATGCTTTAATCATAGTGGTTTCTGAAGAAACGGGGACTATTTCATTTGCCGCCAATGGAAAGCTTATAAGGAACTATAGCAAAGATAGACTTAAGAAGATACTTATCAGTATAATGAAAAAGAGATTTCAGAAAAAATCTACATTGGGAGAGAAGGTGACTGAGTGGAAGGAAAAAATAAAGAGGGCCAAATTTTAATAAAAATATGTTGTGTAATTTTTGCATTTATCTTGTGGTTATATATATTCAATGTGGAAAATCCCATGACGGAGAGGAAAATTGTGGTTCCCGTAACTATAGTCAATGAAGATGTACTCGCTCAATCAAAACTTACTCAGGTGGGAAATGATCAATTTAGTGTAAGCCTTATAATAAGGGGCAATGCTTCTGATGTATATTCAGTGAAATCCAGTGATTTTAAGTTGAATTCCGATTTCAGTTCCTATGTTATGAAAAAAGGAGAAAATAATATACCGGTAATTGTAAAGAAAAGTCCTGATAATATAAGTATAGTAAATATTGAAAACCTATGGATAAAAGTACAGCTTGATGAATTGAAGAAGAAAAGCGTACCTGTCAGGGTAACACTGACAGGAAAGCCAAAAGAGGGGTACTATGCTTTTAATCCTGTACTGAATATGGAAAAGGCGGAAGTAAGTGGTGCCCAGGAACCCGTAAGCACAGTTAAATACGTGGTTGCCACATATAATGTAAAAGATGCTCAAAAAGACATAAATACCTCAGTGACACTTCAAGCTGAAGATGGCTCCGGGAATGTTATAAAAGAAGTGAGTGTAAATCCTTCTGTCGTTAAAATTACAGTCCCTGTTGGAAAGATGAAAACTGTCCCGGTTAATGTAAAAATTCAGGGCAATACTGGCGCGTCAGCATATATTTCGGTGACTGCGCTGCCGGAGAAAGTGGGTATATCCGGAGATGAAAGTATAATAAAAAATATAAATGAAATAGACACAGAACCTGTTGATTTGAGCAAAATAGGGGACTCAGATAGTTCTCAGGTTAAGTTGGTAGTGCCCCAGGGAGTAAAATTGGTGAACAACAGCGGAATAGTGCAGCTTAGGGTAAATTCCAATGAAGCTAGATCCGAAGGAGTGCAGCTGGCCAGTGCATTTTTGCTTTTGCCACAGGGAGTACTGCTGCCGGCTCAAACTCCATAGGATATGAATGCGGAAATAGTGGAAAAAACATGGGAGGATCAAAATGTCTATTAGAGTAAATAATTTAATTTTAAATATAAATGAAGACATGAGTGAATTAAAAAGCAAAGCAGCCAGAAAGCTGGGCATAAATGTGGATGACATTGAAAAATTCAGTATACTGAGAAAATCCATAGATGCCAGAAGAAAAAATAACATAAAATTTAATTGTTCTGTGGAAGTGAGCTGCCAGGAAGAAGAAAAGCTGGTATTGAGGACAGGGAATAGGGATGTAAAGCTAGAAAAAAGAATTGAGGATACCATAGTTCCAGGTAACAAAAAAATGAGTTCCAGGCCTATAATTGTCGGCATGGGGCCTGCAGGTATGTTTGCAGGCCTTTTTCTAGCAGAAGAAGGCTATAGGCCCATCGTAGTGGAAAGAGGAGAGAAAATTGAAGATAGAACAAAAACTGTAAATAAATTTTGGACTACTGGGGAACTGAATTTGGAGTCAAATGTTCAATTTGGTGAAGGGGGTGCAGGTACTTTTTCCGATGGAAAATTAACTACCAGGATAAAAGACAGAAGGTGTGATTTTATTTTGGATGCATTTTCAAGGTATGGTGCCCCCAATGAAATTCTGTATGACGGTAAACCACATATAGGAACGGACAATTTAAAACTTGTGGTAAAAAACATAAGGAACAGAATACTGGAATTAGGAGGAGAGATACTATTTAACAGCAGACTTGAGGATTTGGTAATAGAAGATAAAAAGTTGAAAGAGATAATTGTAAATGGAGCCAGAATGCATTGTGAAAATTTGATACTGGCTATAGGCCACAGCTCCAGAGACACTTATGAAATGCTCTTTAAAAAGGGTGTTCATATGGAACCCAAGGCTTTTGCCATAGGTGTAAGAGTGGAACATCTGCAGCATATGATAGATGTAAATCAATATGGGAAATTTGCAGGTAATCCAAAACTGGGACCTGCGGATTACAGACTCACGTATAAGAGCAGAAACGGGAGAGGGATTTACAGCTTTTGTATGTGTCCTGGAGGGGAAGTTGTAGCTGCAGCCTCGGAGAGAGGAGAGCTTGTAACTAATGGAATGAGTTATTATAAAAGAAATCTCGAAAATGCTAATTCCGCTGTAGTGGTAACTGTGGGAGAAGATGATTTTGAGGGTAACTCTCCTCTAAAAGGTATGGAATTTCAAAGGTATTATGAAAAGCTGGCATATAAGCTTGGAGGAGGAAACTATGCTGCACCTGTTCAATTGATAAGAGATTTTTTAAAAGAAAGAGTTTCTACCGGGCTCGGCAGCGTAAAACCTACCTACAGGCCAGGATATGAATTCAGGGATTTAAGGTTGTGTCTTCCAGCAGAAGTGGTCAGTGGACTGCAGGAAGGGTTCGTCCATTTTGAAAGAAAAATAAAGGGATACGCGAAAGGCGAGGGTGTGATAACAGGTATTGAAACTAGAACTTCTGCACCGGTTAGAATAATTAGAAGCAGTGATTTGGAAAGCATATCTGTAAGTGGTATGTATCCCTGTGGAGAGGGTGCAGGATATGCAGGTGGAATAATATCTGCGGCAGCAGACGGTATAAAAACCGCAGAAGGTATAATTAGAAAATATAGTCCTCTTTGATCTTGTTTTTACCGGAAATTATAATATGAAATAAAATTATGGGTTATTTTATTATGGTATAATAAAATAACCCATAATTTTATTATATTATCAATAATTATAGGACATTATTGATAAATTCTAATTTAAGGAGATGGGAAATATGCTTGTAACTGGCAGAAATATATTGAGTTTACCAGGATGTGAAAAGATGAAAATAGTAGCAGGAGCTGGTGGGTTGGATAAAGTGATCAATTGGGTTCATGTTATTGAAATACCTAATGCTGTGGATTATGTAAAAGGTGGAGAACTCTTATTTATGACAGGAGTTGTAATAGGCAATGATGTTTCAATATTACTTAAATTCGTTAAAGAAATAAATCTCAAAAAATTGTCTGGCCTTGTTATAAATGTCGGACCTTATATTAAATCAACACCCAGAGAAGTTATAAAATTTGCAGATAAGGTTAATTTTCCTATATTTGAGCTTCCATTTGAAGTAAGGCTTGTAGATATAATCCAAAATATTTGTAAAAATATTTTTATGAAGAGAGTCCAAAAAGATTCTATAAATAATTTTATGAAAGAGATAATTTTTGAAAATGTAGATATTACAGATGAAGTTTTAAATAAAGCTATTTTATACGGTTACAGTATAAATAGAAGTTACTGTGCATTGGTAGTAGATATAGATAATTTCAATTTTTACTTAGAGAGAAATAATATACATGATGAAAATGCTATTTTAAATATAAAAAGTTATATAGAGGCTATTATTGAAGATGTGATGCATAGAAATAAAAAGAAATATTTTTGTGTAATGCAAAGTGACTCTTTCTTTTTGATGGTGGCTTTAGAAAAAGGGGAAAAAGTATTCAATAGTAAAGTTGAAGACAATATGAAACTCATTGGAACAGCTATAAAAAAAGGAATAAATGATAAATTGAATTTAATGACTGCGAGTGTGGGAATAGGTGGAATATATAGTAGCTTAAAAGAATCTAGAGTTGAATTTTCAAAAGGACAGAGAGTGCTGCAAATATTAAAGTGCATGGGAAAAAATAACTGTGTTGTGGTTTATAGAGATCTAGGGGTATTTAGGCTGTTCTTTGAAATGAATGATTATAAGGAAATGAGAGATATGTTCAATGAAAATTTGCTAAAGCTTAAAAAATACGATGAAAAGAATTCATCTGATTTAATTAAAACACTTTATGTGTATTTAAAAAGTGATAGGAATATAGGAAAAGCAGCGGAAAGGCTGTATATACACAGAAATACTATGAAATATAGAATTAACAGAATAGAGGAGATATTGAATTGTAGCCTGAAGGACGAAGAAACGATATTTAATATAAAACTTTGTATAAAAATTGGTATGTTTTTAAAACTGTTGAAATTAACCTGACAAATATACAGTATACAAAGAAATGCACATATATTTGTATATCATGTATATATGATTTTATTTTATAATGTGTTAAATTATTTATATATTATTTAATAAATAATCAAAAATTATATATTTTATTTGATAAAATAGAAATAGCAAAAATTAAATTAGGTCAGGTGATGTTTATGTGTGCTTATGTTTTCCAGAGCCCTGGAAAAATAATTTACGGTGAAAATTCTGTGAATATGGTAGGAGAACAAACTGAAAAATATGGCAGGAAAGTTATGATAATTACAGGAAGGTATTCTTCTAAAAAATCAGGAGCTTTAGATAAAATAACTGATGCACTTAGGGCAAAAAAGTTGGATTTTATTGTATTTGACAAAATAGAGTCAGATCCAGGCGTTGACACTGTAAGACAGGGGGTGAAAATTGCAAGAGAAAAAGGAATAGAGGTAATAGTTGCTTTGGGTGGAGGAAGTACATTGGATGCCTCTAAGGCAATAAGTATTGTAACTGAAAATGGTGGAGATATTGTGGATTATGAGAGTAAAATTCCAGATATGGAGGGAATACCTATAATAGCAGTACCGACTACTGCCGGTACTGGAAGCGAAGTAAGTAAATTTTCAGTAATAACTGATACTGAGAGAAAAATCAAGATGCTCATATCAAGTGATTTTCTCATACCCAAAGTTGCCGTACTCGATCCGGAACTCACTATGACTATGTCGCAGGGTGTTACAGCCGCAACAGGTATGGATGCTTTTACCCATGCTATAGAAGCATATATATCAAAAGCAGCTCAACCCATGTCGGATATATATGCAGTAAAGGCAATGAGAATAATAAGCAGTAATCTTTCAAAGGCAGTGCTGAAAGGAGATGATATTGAAGCGAGAAAAAATATGCTCATCGGGCAGATGTATGCAGGACTGGCATTTAGTAATTCCTCTACTGCACTTGTTCATTCTATGTCCAGGCCTATTGGAGCTTACTATGGAGTTGCTCATGGACTTGCAAATGCACTTCTTCTTACAGAAGTCATGAAATTTAATAGAGCCGCATGTCAGGAGAAATTTAGAAATATAGCAAGGGCAGTGGGGGAAAATGTAGATGGAAAATCTGTCAGGGAATCAAGTTATATGGCTGTAGAATCTGTAAAAAATATATTCCTGGATACCGGGCTTCCTACTAGACTAAGGGATGTGGGAGTCGATAAGGAAAACTTCAAAGTTATGGCGGAGGATGCTCTAAAAAGCAAAACCACTGAGCTTAATCCGCGGAAACCCGACGTCAAGCAACTTGTAGAAATATATGAAGGAATATATTAAAAATTTGCTTACATTTTTATATTTGGGGGGAACATAAATGGAAACATTACAACAAAATAAAGATACTCATATGAGTGCTGATGATGTAAAAAAGTATGATAAAGAATATAATATGCATTCATGGAGTGCGCAAAGAGATCTTGATCCATTAGTTATTACAAAAGCTGAAGGAATTTACTTTTGGGATAGTAATGGTAAAAAATATTTTGATATGTCTTCACAACTTGTGAATTTGAATATAGGGCATGGAAATAGGAAGGTAATAGAAGCAATAAAAAAGCAGGCTGATAAAATGCCTTTTATGGGACCTGCATATGCTGTGGATGTCAGAGCAAAGCTTGCAGGCAAAGTAATAGAAAAGGCTCCCCCAAATATGGGAAAGGTGTTTTTTACACTTGGAGGTGCTGATGCCAATGAAAATGCAATAAAGATAGCAAAGATGTTTACAGGAAGGTTTAAGATATTTTCTAGATACCGTTCATACCATGGAGCAAGTTTTGGAGCAGCAAATTTGAGCGGTGAGCCGAGGAGGTATATCTGTGAGCCTGGTATACCGGGATTTGTAAAATTCTTTGATCCGTATGTTTACAGGGAAAAAATAAAATTTAGAAACGAAGAGGAAGCATCAGGTTTTTACCTTAGCAAACTGAGGGAACAACTTATATATGAAGGAACAGACAATGTGGCTGCAATTTTTGTAGAAACTGTAACTGGAAGTAATGGAGTAATTATTCCTCCAGATGGATATTTAAAGGGAATAAGGAAATTATGCGATGAATTTGGAATACTCATGGTTTGTGATGAAGTCATGACAGGATGGGGTAGGACAGGAAAATGGTTTGCATGCAATAACTGGGATGTAGAGCCGGATATGATTACTTTTGCAAAGGGAGTAACCTGTGGGTATGTGCCGCTTGGAGGAGTGATTGTAAGTAAAAAGATAGCTGAATACTTTGATGATAATGCCCTAATGTGCGGACTTACTTATAATGCACATCCCCTTGCATGTGCTGCAGGATGTGCAACTATTGAGGTATATGACGAGGAAAATTTGATAGAAAACTCTAAGAATATGGGTATCCTTTTAGGCAAATACCTTGAAAAGATAAAGAAGGATCATATAAGCGTAGGAGATGTGAGGTATATAGGATTATTTTCAGCTGTTGAATTTGTAAAAGACAGAGAGACGCGAGAGCCTCTTGTACCATATAGTAAAGATCCAGAAGGGATAATGCCTAGTATTGTGGCAATGTTGAAGGAGAAGGGTTTTTCTACTTATTCTCATGAAAGTTGTATTATGATTGCTCCACCGCTTATTATAAAAAAAGATGAGCTTGAAGCGGCAATGAGTATTTTGGATGAAGTACTTTATTCTGTAGATAAATATGTAAAGGAACTAAAAAAATAAGTGCCTTGAAAGATATAAGACACCTAAAAATAATTACCATTAATATTCTAAATTAATTTTACGAGATTGTAAAGGAAATTTTAAACTTATTAAAAATCAAGGAGAGTGTAGAAGAATGGAGAGCATTAAAAATATTATCAGCTGTAGTAAAGAAAGGATGAAGAATAAAATTGTTACGTTTAGTAAATTTGGTGATACAGGAAATGGAGGAATAACAAGATTAGCTCTATCAAAACCAGATCTTCAGGCGAGAGAAGAATTTTGCAAGAGAATGAAGACACTTGGTGCAAAGATTGTAACTGATGATATGGCGAATATGTATGCTACATTTGAAGGGTCAGAAAATCTTCCGCATATTGCAATGGGTTCACATTGTGACTCGGTAGTAAAAGGTGGGAATTATGATGGTATTTTGGGTGTAATGAGCGCTATGGAAGTAGCTGAGACTATTGTCAGAGAAAAAATTCCACACCGTCATCCAATTACAGTTATGATTTGGACCAATGAAGAGGGAGCTCGTTTTGATCCTGCTATGATGTCATCAGGAGTTATCACTGGTAAATTTGACAAGGCAAAAATGTTGGCATCAAAAGATACGGAGGGAATGACATTTGGTGAAGCTTTAGAAGTAAGTGGATATAAAGGTGATAAAAAGAATAGAATAAATGCTAAAGATTACAAAGCACTTTTAGAACTTCACGTTGAACAGGGACCGGTACTTGATGATGCCAAGATAAATATTGGTGTTGTAGAAGGTGTTGTTGGGATGGTCAATTATGAATTTGAATTTACGGGGCAGGCCGGTCATGCAGGAACTGTTCCGCAGAAAAATAGGAAGGATGCCCTTTTAGCAGCTTCCGAAGCCATTCAATATTTACACAAAGAGCTTGATAAACTTGATAGTAAACTTGTTTATACTACCGGCAGAATCAATTGCTCACCGAATGTACACACAATTATACCAGGTGATGTTAAGTTCACTTTAGATGCAAGGCATCAAGATCCAGAAGTCATAAAACAGGTAGTGTATATCATAAAAAATATTCCTTCTGAGCTTGCAAAATGTAAAGTTGAATATAGAGAATTGTGGTCTCGTGAAACTGTCAGCTTTAATAAAGAATTAGTCGACTTAGTTGAGAAAAATGCAAGCCTTTATGGCTATTCTAATATGAGAATGTATAGTGGACCTGGCCATGATGCACAATATGCATCTGACATGCTGCCTGTAACCATGATATTTGTTCCAAGCATTGGAGGACACAGTCATTGTGAAATAGAAAAAACTTCTCTTGATGATTGCCTAAAAGGAGCTAATGTATTACTTCAGACCGTATTGGATATTGATAAAAAGTAGGTTGACATAACAAGAAATTGAGCAATCCGTAGTTCCAGTATGAACTGCGGATTCAAATAAAAGTAAAGAAAGAGGGGATTAATATTATGGAGAATCTAGCAAAGGAAGATATAAATGAACTGGATCGATCTGATGAAGAATTGAAAGAAAGTATACTCTACAATAAAGATAACGCACCAGTACCTGTTAAAGAAAGAACATGGAATACGTATAATTTTACTGCACTTTGGGTTGGAATGGCCCATTGCATACCAACTTATATGCTTGCTGCAAGTTTAATATCACTTGGCATGAATTGGAAACAAGCTTTATTTACCATTACGATTGGTAACCTTATAGTGTTGGTGCCGATACTGTTAAATGCTCATCCCGGTACTAAATATGGAATAAATTTTCCGGTATTTTCAAGGTTGTCTTTTGGTGTATTTGGAGCAAATATACCTGCAATGCTTAGAGCCATTGTTGCCTGCGGATGGTTCGGGATAAATACCTATATAGGTGGAAGTGCACTGAATGTATTATTTGAGGCTATAGTTCCTGGATGGAATAAACTTGGGGGGAATTTTAATATAGCAGGTCTTAGTGTACCACAGGGAATAACTTTTATGATATTTTGGGTACTTGAGATGTTTATCATATTTAAGGGAATGGAACAGCTCAAGAAATTTGAAAATTGGGCGGCTCCTCTTGTGATAATTCTAGCCGTATTTTTATTAATATGGGCGATTAAATCTGCAAATGGATTTGGACCACTTTTAAATGAAAACGGCAAGCTTCATACTATGAGTGTATTTATGGGTGTATTTCCTGCCGCACTTACCAGTATGGTAGGATATTGGGCAACGTTGTCTCTGAATATACCTGATTTTACAAGATATGCTAAGGGACAAAAAGAACAGGTAATAGGACAGTCAATTGGACTTCCTGTGACCATGACGGTATTTTCTGCAATAGGAATTATAATAACTTCTGCCACCATAGTAATATATGGCAAGGCTATGTGGAATCCTGTGGATATAATATCAAAATTTGAAAGTCCCATTGCGCTGCTAATTGGATTCTTTGGGATAGTAGTTGCATCCTTGTCTGTTAATATTGCTGCAAATATAGTTTCTCCAGCCAATGATTTTTCAAATTTATTTCCTAAACACATAAGTTTTAAAACGGGAGGGCTTATTACAGGAATTATCGGCATAGTTATAATGCCGTGGAGACTTCTTGCAGATCCAAGTGGATATGTATATGCATGGCTTGATACTTATTCTGGAATTCTTGGACCTGTAGCTGCAATAATTATTTGTGATTATTGGATAATAAAAAAGACAAAGATAGATCTTAAAGATCTTTATCTTGCAAAAGGTAAGTATACTTATAATAAAGGGTTCAATCCAAATGCAATTATTTCACTTGCTATAGGAATATTTGCTGCACTTGTAGGAAAAATGATTCCGAGTTTGAGTTCAGTTTCCAATTATGCATGGTTTGTGGGATTTGGAGTAGCATTTGTAATTTACTACTTAATGAGTTATAGATCTATAAAAAAAGATGAAGCAGAGAATAAAGTTACCGATGAAGAAGGAATACTTTAATAAATTTTATGAGGTGATAATTATGGACTTAGTTATAAAAAATGGAGTTATAATAACAGCCGAAGAAACTTATAAGGCTGATATAGGTGTAAAAAACGGTAAAATTATTGAGATAGCAGATAGAATTGAAGATCACGGTGCTGAAGTGGTGAATGCCGAAGGTAAATATGTACTGCCGGGAGCTATAGATGCGCATACACACCTTCAGATGCCCTTTGGAGGTACTGTATCGGCAGATAGCTATGAAGCAGGTACAAGAGCTGCCGCGTGTGGAGGTACGACCACGGTTTTTGATTTTGCGCTTCAGCAAAAGGGACATGGTATAATACAAACTGCAAAAGAGAGAGATAAGCTATGTGCACCACAGGCCTGTGTTGATTATGCCTTTCACGTGGTTATATCAGATTTAAGACCGGAGATTTTAGATGAAGTTGAATCCGCAGTGGATTATGGAATACCGAGTTTTAAAGTATACATGGTTTATAAAAAAGAAGGACTCATGGCAGATGATGGGGTTTTATGCCAATTGCTTCAAAAGTCTAAAGAAACTGGTGCTCTTATTTCAGTTCATGCAGAAAATCCGGATTTAATAGATCTTAGAACCGAGACATACTTAAAGGAAGGAAAAACTTCTGCCTGGTATCATTATATGTCAAGACCTGAATTTGTAGAAGCCGAAGCTGACAAAAGAGCAATACACTGGGCTAAATCTTTGAATACTCCGATTTATATAGTGCATCTTGCCAATAAAGAAGGCGTAGAAGAAGTAAAAAGGGCAAGAGATATGGGATTTGAAATATATGCGGAAACTTGTCCTCAATATTTGCATTTCACCAATGAAGTTTATAAGAGAGAAGATGGAAGAAATTTTGTATGTTCTCCTCCCATGAAAGGTGAAGAAAGTCAGGAAGCTTTGTGGATGGGTATAAAAACAGGAGATATCTCAACTATAGCTACAGATCATTGTCCGTTTCAAACTTCTGAAAAAGATTGGGGAAAAGACGATTTTACAAAAATACCCAATGGATGCATGGGCATAGAGAATATGTATCCCTATATGCTGAGTGAAGCCAATAAAGGTAGAATTTCATTTAATAAAGTTGTAGAAGTCTGCTCCTTAAATCCTGCAAAAATTTTTGGATGCGATGAACTAAAAGGCAGCATTGTCGTGGGTAAAGATGCCGATATTGTAATTTATGATCCCGAGAAGAATTTTACTATATCAAAAAATAACATGCATTCTGATGTGGATTATACAATATGGGAAGGTGTTAAACTTAAAGGATACCCCATCATGACATTTTCACGTGGAAAATTGGTATTTGAAGATGGAGAATTCCTCGGACAACCAGGATGGGGAAAATTTATAAAAAGAAAGAGGAAAAAGTTATTGTAGATTTTAGGAGGTCCTCTGATATGGCAAATAATATGAGATTCACCAAATTGATAGAAGAATCGTCCAGATGTCTTTTATGTTATGATCCGCCTTGCAGTAAAATGTGTCCTGCTGGTAAAGATCCTGCCTCTATTATAATGTCTTTAAGATTTAAAAATTACAAAGGGGCATTATTGAAGACAGTTAAAGGCCTTAAGGAGAAAGGATCCTGTGGAGAAGCTTGCAATAATGCAATGTATTGTCAGAGAAATTGTGTGAGAAGTAAAATTGATAGTCCTGTAAAATTGAGAATAGTCCAGGAAATACTGTGCAGTGGGAACTTATGGAAGAAGGTATAAAATATGAAAGATATCTCTATAGAATTTTGTAACTTGAAATGTGAAAACCCTTTTTTCCTCTCTTCTTCAGTAGTAGGAAGTAATTATGAGATGTGTTCAAAAGCACTTGATATGGGATGGGGTGGAATTGTATTTAAAACTGTTGGATTTTATGTATCAAATGAAGTTTCTCCAAGATTTGATGTGATAAGCAAGGAAAATACACCTTTTGTCGGCTTTAAAAATCTAGAGCAGATTTCGGAACATTCTTTAGAAGAAAACCTTGATTGTATGATGAGATTAAAGAAAAAATACAAAGATAAAATAATTGTGGCTTCTATAATGGGGCAGACAGAAAAAGAATGGACTGAACTGGCAAAATTAGTTACGGATGTTGGGTGTGATATGATAGAATGTAATTTTTCATGTCCTCAAATGGCAGCTCACAATATGGGATCGGATGTAGGCCAAAATCCTGAACTCGTAAAGAAATACTGCAGGGCTGTAAAAAGTGGTAGTGATCTTCCGCTGCTTGCCAAAATGACACCTAATATCACGGATATTGTTTTACCTGCAGAAGCTTCCATACGTGGGGGTGCAGATGGGATAGCGGCTATTAATACCATAAAAAGTATAACAGGGGTTGATTTGGAAAAGTTCTCTCCTTATCCTGTAATAGATGGAAAGTCATCAGTTTCCGGCTATTCTGGAAAAGCAATAAAACCTATAGCGCTTAGATTTATATATGATATAGCAAGCAGTATTGAGATGAAAAATATACCTATAAGTGGAATGGGAGGTATAGAAACGTGGAAAGATGCAGCAGAATTTATATTGATGGGTGCCTCTAATATTCAGATCACTACGGCAGTTATGCAGTATGGATATAGAATAATAGATGATCTTAGAGATGGTTTGTTTAATTATATGCAGGAAAAAGGCTTTAAAGAATTGAAAGACATGGTTGGAATTGCAGTTGACAATGTTGTCCCTGCTGATCAGCTTGATAGGTCCTATATAATTTATCCTGAATTTGAAAACTATAATTGTGTCGGCTGCGGTAGATGCTATATATCATGCCATGATGGTGGACATCAGGCGATAAAATGGGACTATAAAAATAGAAAGCCGATCCTTCTAAAAGAAAAATGTGTTGGGTGTCATTTGTGTTTAAATATATGTCCTGTAAATGATATAGTATATGGAGAAAAGGTATATAAAAATATAAATTCCGATTTTCACAGGAACTATATAGAAAAATTTGTATAATAATAGCATCCTTTTTATAATAGGTTTATTCTAAAACCAACTTAAAAAGGATGCTATTAAAATGAATAAATACATTTATGGTAAAAATATATAACTAGTTACTAAAAACTGTGTTATTTAAATTCATGAATATAAATAAATCAATTAAAAATCAAATATGTTTGTGATATAATATAATAGAAGATAAAAAATCCTATGAATTTACGCACTGTTTGAAATCGTTTACTAAAATTGCAGAATGAGGTGATAACATGAGCAGAATTAAAATATTCACAGGTCATTTTGGAAGTGGTAAAACTGAGATAGCAATTAATTATGCAATAAATACTGCAAATAAAAATCAAAAAGCAGCAATAGTTGATTTGGATATAGTGAACCCATATTTTTGTACAAGGAGCTTGAAAGGTGAATTGCAAAAAAAAGGTGTACAGGTTATATCATCGGATCCAAATTTACTAAATGCAGAATTGATGGTGATTTCTGCCCAGGTACTCTCAGTATTTAATGACAGAAGTTACCAGGCATTTTTTGATGTAGGGGGAGATCCAGAAGGTGCCATAGTCCTGGGACAGTATAATGAACTTTTTAAAAAGGAACCCTATGATATGTATTACGTGGTCAATAATAGGAGACCTCTTACGTCAAATAATGAAGATACCGAAGAATATATAAAATTCATAGAGAATTCATCCAGATTAAAGGTAACTCATCTTATTTCGAATAGCAATTTATCTTATGAAACCACTGTGTCGGATATACTGGAAGGGGATAGGCTAGTTGAAAAATTGTCTCAAAAATTGAGGATTCCACATCCATATACTGTATGCAGGAAAGATCTAGCAGATGAAATTCAAGGCAAGGTAAATGCACAAATATTTCCCATAGATATTTATATGAAAACACCCTGGGGGTAGGATATTTTGATTTCAAGTGTATTTAATAAATTTGGTCTAGAAACAGTAATAATTACTATACAATTATATTAATAGCTAAATTTTAGGAGGGGATTTCTCATGCCAAAGGTAACTTTTAGGGAAGAGAGATGCAAAGGATGTGGACACTGCATAGAAGTTTGTCCCAAGAAGATTGTATCCTTTTCCAATAAGTTGAATGCGAAGGGGTATCATCCGGCTACTGTTCCGGAAGATAAGATTGAAGAATGTGTAGCATGTGCATCTTGTGCCAGAATATGTCCAGACTGTGTAATAACTGTTGAAAAATAATAAGGAGGTAGGCTTTTTATGGGAAAAAAGGTATTAATGAAAGGTAATGAGGCTATCGGTGCAGCAGCTGTCAGGGCAAAGTGTAAAGCTTTTTTTGGATATCCTATTACCCCGCAAACAGAAGTTGCAGCTTATATGTCCAAGGTTATGCCGAAGGAAAACAGAGTTTTTATTCAAGCAGAAAGCGAAATAGCTGCTATAAACATGGTTTATGGTGCAGCTGGTACTGGTGTCAGATGCATGACATCATCAAGTTCACCTGGAATTAGTTTGAAGTCGGAAGGTATCTCATATATTGCAGCAGCGGAATTGCCCTGCCTCATTATGAATATAGTAAGAGGAGGCCCGGGGCTTGGAAGTATACAGCCAAGTCAGTCAGACTATTTTCAGGCCACAAAAGGCGGTGGACATGGGGATTACAATATGCCTGTATTTGCTCCGGCTTCTATACAGGAAATGATAGATCTGATACAGGATGCTTTTGATGTGGCTGATATATACAGAACTCCCTGTATGGTAATGGGAGATGGAATGCTTGGGCAGATGATGGAACCTGTTGAATTTAAAGACAGGCCTCAGAGGAAGCTTCCGGAGAAAACCTGGGCGGCCAACGGACTTAGGGGAAGGAAAAAGCATAACATTATAAATTCACTATATCTGGCACCTGAGGAATTAGAGGCTCACAATAAGAAACTACAAGAGAAATTTAAAAAGATAAAACAAAATGAAGTCAGATATGAACTGTACAATTGTGATAAAAAATGTGATTTGATTTTAGTGGCATATGGAACTACATCTAGAATATGTAAAAATGTAATCAAAATGGCTAAAAAAGAGGGAACAAACATAGGATTGATAAGACCTATAACTTTATGGCCCTTTCCAGTAGAAGCTTTTGAAAAAACTATAGATAAAACAGAATATGGATATCTGTCTGTGGAAATGAGCTGTGGACAGATGGTCTATGATGTGAAACTTGCAGCTAACGGCAGAAAACCAGTGGAATTTTATGGAAGGTGCGGAGGTATGGTTCCAGAACCTTCAGACATTTTGGAAAAGGTAAAAACCATGATAGGAGGCGAGAAATAATGACTTTAGTATATGAACCACCAAAATCACTGCTGGATGTACCCACCCATTATTGCCCCGGGTGTACTCATGGTGTAATTCACAAATTGGTTGGAGAGGTAATAGATGAATTTGGGATACTGGACAAAACCATTGCTGTTGTACCTGTGGGATGTTCAGTCCTGGCATATAATTATTTTGCCTGTGATGTGCTTGAAGCAGCTCACGGCAGGGCACCGGCAGTGGCCACAGGTGCCAAGAGAACTAACCCGGAGGATGTGGTCTTTACCTATCAGGGAGACGGTGATCTGGCAGCTATAGGTACTGCAGAGATAATTCATGCAGCTGCTAGGGGAGAAAATTTGACCACTGTATTTGTGAACAACTGCATTTATGGCATGACAGGAGGACAAATGGCTCCAACCACTCTGCCGGGACAAGTTACGGAGACTACTCCTTATGGCAGGGATACGAAGATAGCTGGATATCCAGTAAAGGTTTCAGAGATGATAGCCACTCTCACAGGAGCATGTTATGTGGAGAGGGTTTCTGTAGATACCATACCACATCTTTTAAAGGCCAAAAAGGCCATAAAGAAGGCATTTCAGAATCAGATGGAGGGAAAAGGATTTTCTCTGGTTGAGGTTCTCTCCATATGTCCCACCAACTGGGGTCTCTCACCTAAAGAAGCAATGCAATGGCTGAGGGACAACATGATACCGTACTACCCCTTGGGAGTAAAAAAAGACAATACCGGGGAGGTGAAGTAAAGTGGCATCACAACAGATTATTTTTGCAGGATTTGGTGGACAGGGCATTTTGTCCATGGGCAAGTTTTTGGCCTATGCAGGAATGGATGCCAACTTGAATGTTTCCTGGCTTCCTTCCTATGGACCTGAAATGAGAGGCGGTACTGCCAACTGTTCTGTTATATTGACCAATGAAGATATAGGTTCTCCCATAGTTTTAAGAGCCGACAGCATAGTTGTAATGAACAGACCTTCTCTTGAAAAATTTGAAAATTCAGTAGAGCCAGGCGGCATAATAGTGATGGATTCGGATCTGATAGACATTGTGCCAAATAGAAATGATGTAAAAATCATAGCAATTCCAGCCCAGACCATAGCAGAAGAAATAGGAAGCAAGAAAATAGCAAATATGATTTTACTGGGAACTCTGGTAAAAGAGACAGGTATAGTATCTATAGAGCAATTACTGAACTCTTTGAAAGAGCATGGTAAAGAGAAGTTTTTTGAATCCAATAGATCAGCTGTAGAAAGAGGTATTGAATTTGTAAAATAACTCTTTGATTTAAGGCATTTTATAGATGACACTGATGTCATTTATAGAATGCTTTTTTAAAATTATCCATATTTGAGAAGAATAAAAGTACATTGTAGAAATATTTTTAATGTAATATAATATAAAATGAATGTTTTAATTTAGAGTGAAAGAATTAAATCTATGGAAGCATAAAATTAACTTTTAATAAGTGAGGTATTAATATGCATAGAATATTTGGTACTGATGGTGTAAGAGGAATTGCAAATAGAGAATTGACTTCAGAGCTGGCATATAAGTTGGGAAAAGCGGGAGCATATGTACTGACAGAAGAAGTGCATAAACCCAAGATACTTGTAGGTATGGACACCAGGATATCCGGAGATATGCTGGAAGGTGCATTGGTTTCAGGTATACTTTCCATAGGTGCAGAAGCTATTTGTATTGGGGTGATACCCACACCGGCGGTAGCTTATTTGACAAGAAAATACGGAGCAGATGCAGGAGTGGTCATATCAGCGTCTCATAATCCGGTAGAGTATAATGGCATAAAGTTTTTCAATGGTTCAGGGTATAAATTGTCTGATGAATTAGAAGATAAAATACAGTACATAATTGAAAGTGATTTTAAAGGAATATCTGTGCCTTCCGGTGCACAAATAGGAAGGAAGATAGTTGAAAGAGAGGATGCACTGAAAAGCTATGTGGATTTTGCAAAATCAACTATTGACATTGACCTGAAGGGTTTAAAAGTTGTATTGGATTGTGCCAATGGTGCATCTTATATTACTTCCGTAAGAGCTTTTGAAGAATTGGGGGCCCGGGTAAAAGTCATAAACAATAAGCCGGATGGAATAAATATAAATGATAATTGCGGTTCCACCCACCCGGAGCAGCTTATGAAGACGGTGGTAGAAGATGGATTCGATCTGGGACTTGCTTTTGACGGGGATGCGGACAGGTGTCTTGCTGTAGACGAAAAAGGAAATCTTATAAATGGCGATTTTATCATGGCCATAATAGGAAAAAGCCTGAAAGATCAGGGAAGATTGTATAAAAATACAGTGGTGGTCACTGTTATGAGCAATATGGGACTTGATAAAGCACTTGAAAAAGAAAAAATGATTACAGTGAAAACGAAGGTTGGAGACAGATATGTGCTTGAAAAGATGATAAAAGAAGGGTACAAGTTAGGTGGAGAACAATCCGGACATATAATCATGCTTGATTATAATACTACGGGAGATGGACTTGTCACTGCACTTCAAATATCATCTATAGTTAAAAAGAGCGGTAAAAAATTATCTGAGCTTGCTTCCATGATGAAAAATCTGCCTCAGGTATTGGCAAATGCAAAGGTACCTAATGAGAAAAAAAACATATACGAAGAGGATAAAGAAATAGAAGAGAAAATAAGAGAGATAAGTCAAAAATTGGACGGCTGCGGAAGAGTGCTTATAAGACCTTCCGGAACGGAGCCTCTGGTAAGGGTTATGCTGGAGGGTGAAGATCAGAATGAAATAGATAAGATTGCACAGGACTTGGCCCAGCTGATCCAAAAGAAGGCTAATTTATAGGATAGTTGTATAAAAATGCACCATTGTGAAATTCAATGGTGCATTTTTATTTTAATCAATAGGGATTTAGGTTTTATTATGACTTGAAATTGGAAAGCATAATATTGGATACTAAATGATTTTTGCCTGTTTTAATGTGGTTTGAGCTATAAAATTTAAAAGGAGTGCATTTGCAATGAAATGGGAATACAAGGTGATTATAGCAGAGAAATTTTTGAGTTCAGCTGATAGCTTGACTGTGGAAGAAAAATTTAATGAATATGGTAAAGATGGCTGGGAATTTGCAGGAGTTTTACAAAAACCATATACCACACTGGGAAAGGATCCCAAGGTAGATGGAGACTGTATAGTACTTAAGAGACATGTGGAAGATTAGATTGCGGAAAGCCAGGCCATAGAAAATTAAAATCAGGGCAAAATCATTTAGTTAAAATCCAACTGGCACAGGAGGCTGCCGTTTCACAATATGTTAATATAAAATTAATAATTGGTTTCAGTATGTATTCACCTGTGTAAATTCTAAAAGAATGCCTGTATTTTAAGATAATCCAGGATAAATTCCATGTTTAGGATAACAGGATTTTATAATTACACCAGTTGACAAAAAATTAAATTAAATAATATAATGTATTGACGATAAATTTATATTGTCAATTATGTGGAGAGAGGGTGATAATTTTAAAATAATACAGACAATCAAAGCGCCAGAACTTAAGTTCGACTGACTAAATCAGAGATTTGGAGTCTCACTTAAGTTGACGAGGATGGGGAGTATCGAATCTTCGGCGGGTGCCCCACGGTATCGCACTACCGTTAACAACTGATAAAACCAGGAAGTAATTTCTGATACAAGATCAGTTTGGTGTAAAAACCTTTAATGAGAATCATGTGTGTGATTCTACAGCACAATTGCCTGAAAAAACAGCTGTAATTCAGGTTTTATTTGATTATGTTTTTTTGACCTGAGGACTGTATTGCTATTCAGGAAGATTCGTGCTTGCTAGTATATTTAAAATTGAAAGGAAGATCAATATGTGCGGAATAGTTGGATTTGTAGGTAAAAAACAGGCTTCACCTATTTTAATTGAGGGACTCAGCAAACTTGAATATAGAGGATATGATTCGGCAGGTGTTGCCATAATAGATAAAGATCACATAAATGTAGTAAAATGCAAGGGAAGACTTAGAAATCTGGAAAATAAGTTGTCGGAACATCCCCTGAAAGGCATAGTGGGAATTGGACATACAAGGTGGGCCACTCATGGTAAACCTTCTGATATAAATGCCCATCCTCATAACAGCCAGGATGGAACTATAAGTGTAGTTCACAATGGCATAATAGAAAATTATGTACAGCTAAGAGAATGGCTCACATCCAAGGGATATAAATTCGTATCTGAAACTGACACGGAGGTTATACCACAGCTTATAGAGTATTTCTATAATGGAGATATAGTCGAAGCAGTCATGAAAGCAATATCAAGGATAAAGGGCAGCTATGCCATCGGGGTTATCTGTTCAAAAGAACCTGGAAAACTGGTGGCAGTAAGAAAAGACAGCCCGCTCATAGTGGGACTTGGCAAAAATGAATACTATATAGCATCGGATATTCCAGCGGTACTCAACCATACCAGAGACATATATCTTTTAAATGACAATGAATTTGTTGTTATAACCGAAGATGGTGTAAAACTTTTAACTGAAGACAAAAAGGAGATAAAGAGAGATGTGTACCATGTTACCTGGAGTGCCAATGCTGCGGAAAAAGGCGGATTTGAACATTTCATGATGAAAGAGATACATGAGCAGCCAAAAGCAATAAAGGATACCATGACATCCAGAATTATGATGGATAAGCCTGTGACTTTGGATGATATAAAAATAACCAAAGAACAGATTGAAAATATAGATAAAATATATATAGTAGCCTGCGGAACTGCATACCATGCAGGGATAGTTGGAAAATACGTAATAGAAAAACTGGTGAGAATGCCTGTAGAGGTTGATATTGCTTCCGAATTCAGATATAGGAACCCTATAGTGAATGAAAAAACCTTGATGATAATCATAAGTCAGTCGGGAGAAACGGCAGACACTCTTGCAGCTTTGAGAGAAGCAAAAAAACAGGGGGCCAGAGTGATAGCCATAACAAATGTGGTGGGAAGTTCCGTATCCAGGGAGGCAGATGATGTTCTCTATACTTGGGCAGGTCCTGAAATAGCAGTGGCTTCTACAAAAGCATATGTTACCCAGCTCATTGCAATTTATATAATCGCACTTTTCTTTGCACAGCACAAAAAAACCCTTAGTGCGGAGAAGATAGAAGCTTTAAAGAAGGAAATGCTCTCCTTGCCTGTGAAAGCGGAAAAAGTACTGGGAAACAAGGAGATCGTCCAGGAATTTGCAGAAAAGACCTATAAAAAGGAAGATGTATTTTTCCTCGGCAGGGGTCTCGATTACGCCGTTGCACTGGAAGGATCACTGAAGTTAAAGGAGATATCCTATATCCATTCGGAAGCCTATGCCGGCGGTGAGTTAAAGCATGGGCCTATAGCGCTGATTGAAGATGGAACTGTGGTCATTGCAGGAGCCACTCAGGAAAAACTGGTTGAAAAGATGGTAAGTAATATAAAAGAAGTGACTACAAGAGGTGCCAAGGTTTTGGCTTTTGCTTTTGAAGGAGACAAGGATATTGAGAAGGCAGCTGATTCTGTCATATTACTTCCAAAGACACTGGATATATTTGCTCCGGTACTTGCGGTAATTCCACTTCAGCTTCTGGCCTATTATATTTCCATAAAGAAAGGCTGCGATGTGGATAAGCCTAGGAATTTAGCCAAGTCTGTTACGGTGGAGTAGACAGACTATAGGAGCGGACAGTTGTTATTGTTTTGAAATAAACATCAATATTTTGTAATAAAGCTTAAATTATAGTATGCAAGACAAATTAAATGCAACAGTAAAGTAAGACCGTATATTCCCCATAGTTGGGAGAGTGTGCGGTTTTTTACTATTTTTTTGTAAATTTATTATAAGCATATAAAAAGTTATGGGAAATATGCTATTATAAGATCATAATATGAATAATTGGAAAATGGGAAATATACTTGTTAAAAGGAGGAAGATTCAAATGCCCAATATTAAATTTGATATTGTTAAAAATATAGGAACACTGTCTGAAGGTTCAAGAGGCTGGAAGAAAGAAGTCAACATTGTGAGCTGGAACGACAGAAAGGCGAAGATAGATATTAGGGACTGGGATGAAAAAAATGAGAAAATGGGGAAAGGGATAACTTTAAATAAAGAGGAAATATCAGAGTTAAGGGACTTGTTAAATAAGATTGATATTGATGAACTGGATGTAGAATAGATCTTTTATTCTGTCAAGGAGGGAATGGTGGTGAAAGATATTGAAAAATACAGGGGATGTCTCATTGGAGGAGCCGCAGGAGACGCTTTGGGATATGCAGTGGAGTTTTTAGATGATAAGAGTATTTTTCAAAAATATGGAGAAAGTGGAATAACTGAATACTTTTTGGAAGATGGTGTGGCTGGGATTTCTGATGATACACAGATGACTCTCTTTACAGCTAACGGACTGATCTTAGGAACGACAAGGGGAATGACTAGAGGCATTATAGGGAAATATTCAGATTATATTGCTTTATGTTATAAAGATTGGTACAAGACTCAATTTAATGGCATCACAATAGATGAACACAATTATTCATGGCTGATTAATATTCCGGAGCTTCATGCATCACGGGCGCCGGGAAATACTTGTCTTTCAGCTATAGAGCAGGGAGCAGATGGCACAATAGAAAAACCCATCAATCAGAGTAAAGGCTGCGGAGGTGTCATGCGTGTTGCTCCCATTGGCCTTTATTTTGAGAGGAAAGGACATTTACAAAAAGAGGTGGATCTCATCGGGGCAGAAGCTGCAGCTATTACGCACGGACATGAGCTTGGATATATTCCCGCGGCTGTACTGGTACATATTATCCAGCTGGTGGCACATGACATAGATATTACATTGCTTGCTGCGGTACAAGAATCTATGGCAGCCATGAAAGAGTGTTTTCCTAATGCGAAATATTTGGATATTTTATTGAATCTGATGAAAAAAGCCATTGATCTATCATCCAGGGAGATGAATGATGTGGATGCAATACGGGAACTTGGTGAAGGCTGGGTAGCAGATGAAACATTGGCGATAGCAATTTATTGTTCATTGAAATACAGCAGCAGCTTTGAAAAAGCCATTATCGCCTCCGTAAATCATGGCGGGGACAGTGACTCAACAGGAGCGGTTACAGGCAGCATAATGGGAGCTTATCTTGGCTTACATGCTATACCGGAGAAGTATATTGAACATCTGGAACTTAAAGACACCATTCTTGAGATGGCGGATGATTTGTATAATGATTGCAAAATAACTGAATATGGCTCATACCATGATGATGTGTGGGAGCATAAATATATTTATCATGATTATGGTGGTAAAATGTAATTTTTTAATTATTTCCGCATTTCTTGCACCAATTCTACTTGTTTATCTGCCAAACTTTCTTTATAAGTTCATCCAGATCTCTTAATTGAGCATTGCCATTCATGGATATATACATCTTCGTTGGACAAGGCAAAGATAGATGTTGATAAGCTGGGTACAGAGTAAAAATGTTTAGTTTCTACATAAGATAAGTATATAAATAATATTATTCCGTGTTATAATATGCTTATAGAGTGTTAAATTTTAAACTTCACTATTTTATAGGTTTTTTGGTACCATTTGAGTGATATAATAATATGATGAATATAGGTTGTATTTATGTAACATATTGCAATATCTTATCTTAATTATTATTAAAGGGGGGATTTTATTTTTTAAATTAAAAGCAATAAAAGGGATGGGAGATCTATATGAAACGAATTTTATTAATAGGAATTATAGGTATGATAATAATTTTTAGTTTTTCTGCATGTGGTAATTTATCTGGCATATATAATAAAAAAGATGCCCAAAAAGTAAATGTTGTTAGTAATGTAACTCCGCATCCAAAAGAAAAAAAACCAGTATCACCGCCGCCCAGAAGTGTTCTTAGAGCGGGAGATAAGGGTGATGATGTAAAAGATATTCAAAAGAAGCTTAAAAAATTTGGGTACAGCGTAAATGAGGATGGAGATTTCGGAGAAGAGACAGTATATGCTGTAATGGATTTTCAACATAGACATGGCCTTACTACTGATGGTGTAGTAGGTGGAACTACATTGGAGGATTTAAAAAAGAAGCCTGTAGCAGAGGTAATGTACAAGCCTACAGCTCAAGTGGTGTCTGGATTTAATTCAACCTATTCTGAGGGTATAGTAAATAAATTGGACACTCAAAGCTATACTGATTACTATATTATGGTCAGTATACCGGAGCAGATGGTATATATTTTCAATGGAAGCATCCATAAATGGAAATTGATAAATTCATTTCAGTGTTCCTCGGGAACAGGCGGTACACCAACAGTCAAAGGTCAGTTCTTTGTAGGAATAAAGGGTTCGCAGTTTGAATCTGAAAATGGAGCAATACTAAAATATTTTACACAGTTTCAAGGGAATTATTTATTTCACAGTGTTTTATTTGATAAAAACGGAAATCTGGTAGATGGTACCCTTGGAAGATCCGCTTCTCATGGGTGTATAAGACTGGCTCTTGAAAATGCAAAATATATTTATGATAATGTCCCTATAGGTTCAGGAATTCTGATACAATAAAAATATTTGTTGGCTCACGAAAGAAATGAGAAACTTTGTTTCAAGTTTCTTTCATTTTTTGTGCTTGAATGGAATATGTAAAAATTATTGAAATATTGTATTTTTATAAGCAAAATCTATTGATTTTTTTATAAAATTGTAATATTATCATTTTAAAATAATATATTTAGTAAAATATACAGCTTAGATTTAGCAATTATTCAAGAAACATAGGATGAAAATTATGGAAGTGCCCTTGCTTTTTTATTTAAAAAGCAGGGCACTTTCATATATAAAAATAATTGAAAGATATAGTTAATATTTTAGTTATTTTGATATTTTTAAACCATTTATTTTAAACGTGATAGTCAGAAAAATTGATGAATTAAATTATACAAGGGGGCAATAAATCATGATAGTGAACTGTGGGAATGTTGATACTCTGCCTTATGCAGACAAATTAAAACTTGTAGCAGGAAGGAATGGATTGGATAGGATTATAAAATGGGTTCATTACCTGGAAAACCCAGAATATATTGTATGGTTAAAAGGAGGAGAACTGATTCTGACAACCTGTGTATTTATGAAGGATGTAACTTCTGAACTTTTAAAACTTGTAAAAGAATTAAATTCCAGGAAAGTATCCGGTCTTGTACTGAACATAGGACCATATATTAATGAAACTCCTAAAGAGGTAATAGATGCCGCAAACTTTTTTGATTTCCCCGTATTTGAACTTCCTTTTCAAGTGAGATTTATTGATATAAGCCAAAGCATATGCAGGGAAATTTTTATGAGCAGACTTCAGCAGGAGTCCATGAACAGCTTTATGAAAAATATAATTTATGGAGATTTGCCCTGCAGTGAAGAAACCATAAACAGGGCAATTTTTTATGGATATGATCCTGATAAAGTATATTGTACTTTTGTAATATTCATTGATAATTTTACCAAACTCGTTGCGAAGAATGGGACCTGGGATGAAGAAGCTGCATTTGGTGTCATGCAGCAAATAAGTCAGGTGATAATAGATGTTATGAATGATTATGATGAAAGTGTTATTCGTGTAATCGAAGGCAATTCTATTATAATTATATTTCCTGTGGACAAGGGAAAAGAAGCTAAAATTAATTCAATGGCTCAGAATATAGTTGAAAATATGAAACGTAAATTGAAGTATATCAAAATAAGTATTGGAATAGGGGGGGTGTGGAGAAAACTGGAGAATTTTAAGCGCAGTGTAGATAGAGCACAAAAAGCCCTAAAAGTTTTAGGAATAATGAAAAATAGAAATAATATATGCAATTATGATGATATTGGTATATATAGGCTATTATTTGAAATGGGAGAAAAGCAGGATATGAAAATATTCTATTATGATATTCTTGGAAAATTAATTGATTATGATTCTAAAAATTCTACGGAACTGCTTCAAACTCTCAAGGTATATATAGAAGAAAATTGCAACCTCGTAAGAACGGCTCAATTGCTTTTTGTTCATAAAAATACAGTGAAATACAGAATTAGAAGAATAGAGCAAATATGTAATTGTGACTTGAGAAATATGCATGATCTGCTGAATTTTGATATGGCTTTTAAGATAAAAGATTTCACAAAATGTATTTAAAGGACAAACTGCACCCCCTATAATTGTCCATTTTATATATATAAATTTCAATAACAACATGATAAATTGTATATGATATATTTAATAAATCAATAAATTAATCGGCATAAACTTAACAATATTACATTAAAGCAAGCGGAAAATTATAAGCTCTAGTAAGGGGGAATGAAAACATGGAAAGTTCTAAATTAAAAAAAGATAACTTAAGTATGATTGAAACAATAGCTCTTTCGGTAGCTATTGTAGCTCCAACTGCTTCAATGTCACTTAATGTTCCACTTATGGCACAGACCGCAGGATTTTCTTCACCATTTGTATTTTTTGTTTCCATGATAATCGTGGGATTTGTATCTTATTCTATAATTAAGTTCAATCAATATTTTTCCAGCGCAGGTTCTCTTTATACTTTTACAAAAGAATCTCTGGGAGAAAAAATGGGGTTTACATCTGGATGGACACTTTTACTTGCATATATGATGCTGGTAGCAGGATGTACAGCCGGGCTCGGTACTTTTTGCTCCAGTCTGCTCAATGTATTTGGAATTCATGTGGCCTGGCTGCCGCTTTCATTGATCTTTTCAATTGTGATGATATTTGTGGGAATTACAGATGCCAAAATAAGTACCAGGATAATGCTGATAATGGAAGGAATATCAATTACACTCATATTGATATTGTCTTTAGTTATTATATACAAAGTTGGAACCACTACAGGTTTGAGTCTGGTGCCTTTTAAAAACAATGGAAATAAGATGTCATCTATTGCCAGTACTTCTGTTCTTGCATTTCTGGCTTTCATAGGCTTTGAAAGTGCATCTAGTCTTGGGGAGGAAACTAAAAATCCCAAAAAATATATTCCAATTGCTATAGTGAGTGCAGTGTTTTTGACTGGCCTGTTCTATTTGATATCAAGTTATTCCCAGGTTATAGGGTTCGGGGTCAATTCAGAAGGCCTTAAGGCATTATCTGAATCTTCACTGCCTCTTACTGATCTGGCAGGTAAGTTTATTTCCAGGAGTTATGGTACTTTTCTAATTTTATCTGCCGTATTGTCCTTCTTTTCATGTGCCCTTGGAGCCGCCTGTGCCGGAGCGAGAATGCTTTTTTCAATGAGCAGGGATGGGATAATGCATAAGAGCATGAAGAAAATTCATCGTAAATATAGTACGCCTTATGCTGCATTGATATTTATAGTAGCTGTTTCCATGGTTATACAGATTTCTATGTTTTACAAGGAAGGAACTGAAGTGTTTCAATACTGTGCTACTATTGGGTCTTTGGCCATACTTGTTTCATATTTATTTACAAGTGTTGGTGCAGTAGTTTATTTTACAAAATATAAGATATGTTCAAAGATAAGTCTGTTTATGCCGGGCCTGTCAGTACTGGTACTGGTGTGTGTACTGGCTGCAAATATCTATCCTGTTCCCGAATTTCCGAGTAATTTGTTCCCCTATATAGTCTTTGGATGGATTGTACTTGGACTTGTACTGGAGCACAAATTCAAACAGGATACTGCTGATAAAAAAGTTATAGTAAATGGACGGAGTGAAGATATAACCGAAAATATAGTTTAGAATCTCTGATATATGTAGAAATATATTTCAGATAAAAATAATAATTTGGAGGAATTGAATATGATTGAAGAGAGTATTGCAAAAATTAGGACTGAAATACCTGGCCCAAAATCAAAGGAGCTTATTAAAAAAAGGGAAAAATATGTGGCTAAAGGAATCGGGTGTGCGGCACCTATATTTGTAGAAGAGGCAGAGGGAGCCCTTATAAAAGATGTAGATGGTAATGTGTTTGTGGATTTTGCAGGGGCTGTAGGAGTCCAAAATGTGGGGCATAGAAATGATAAAGTAGTAAAAGCTGTAAAAGCCCAACTGGACAAATATATTCATCCTTGTTTTCATGTAAATATGTATGAGCCTTATATTTCACTGGCCCAAAAATTGGTGGAAGTAACTCCGGGGAATTATCCTAAAAAAGTCATGTTCGCAAACAGCGGTGCTGAAGCTGTGGAAAATGCCATCAAGATAGCCAGAGCTTATACAAAAAAATCGGGTGTTATTTCTCTTCAGGGATCTTTCCATGGGAGAACCAACATGACTATGTCCATAACAAGTAAGTATAAACCATATAAAGACAATTTCGGACCATTTTCTGCAGAAACCTATAAGACCTGCTCCGCTTATTGTTACAGATGTCCAGTTGGGCAAAAATATCCGGACTGCGGTATAGCTTGTGCAGGGCAGTTGAATACTATGCTGAAGACTGTGATTTCCAAGGATTCAATAGCTTGTTTGATAGCAGAGCCAGTACAGGGAGAAGGTGGTTTTGTAGTGCCTCCAAAAGAATATTTCCAAAAACTGCAGAAAATATGCAATGAAAATAACATAGTATTCATTGTAGATGAGGTTCAAGCTGGCTTTGCAAGAACGGGTAAATTGTTTGCCCATGAGAATTTTGGTGTGGATGCCGATATCATAACCATGTCCAAATCCATAGCCAACGGCATTCCTCTAAGTGCGGTTTTGGGAAAAGCTGAGATCATGGATGCTGCCTGTGTTGGAGGCATAGGAGGAACTTATTCAGGAAGCCCTCTGGGATGTGTTGCCGCACTCAAGGTAATAGAAGAAATAAAGGAGAAGAAGCTCTGTGACAGGGCTAATAAAATTGGACAATATATACTGAACAGGCTTAACCAGATGAAGGAGAAATATAATGTAATAGGGGATGTAAGAGGCCTTGGAGCCATGATTGGATTGGAGTTTGTGAAAGATGGAATTACCAGGGAGCCTTATAAGGAGCTGGTTGATAAGGTAATAGATTATAGCTTTAAGCATGGGGTTATATTTTTAAATGCAGGCTTATACGGTAATGTGATAAGATTTTTGCCGCCTCTTGTAATGACTGAAACTCAAATCAAATACGGCATGGATGTACTTGAAGATGCGATAGGTGAAATTACTGACACTAAGACAAAAGAGAAAAAGTACAAAAGTCTTGTTTAATAACTGAATAATAAAAAATGGGGATTGTGTATTTATTATAAGGGATGATATACGATCCCTTATTTTTTTATAATGATGTTTTTTCATTGACGGGTAGATTACATTGTACTACAATGTAAAAAATATTGTGTTTGGAGGGTGAATATATGAAGCGTTTTAAATGTATAATGTTTGACTGCATGGAGACCATTGTAGACATGACTCAGCTTCCGGAAAAAAGCGATTATGCACTTTGGGCATTTCAAGGTTCAAGATGTGAGGGGCATTTCAAAAATTTCGAGGAATTTTATGCGTATTACAAGAGGGCAGATGAACATATCCTATCCAATATTCACCAGTATAGAGAATATGACTTTGAAGATATATATGTAGATATTATGAAAGAAAAGCATTTTGGTGAAAAAGAAAGTAGGGAGCTGGTGGAGGATCTTCTTGAAAATTTCTGGACAAGTTATAGAGATAAGTGCTACGTGAAAAAGGAAATTAAAGAGACCATTTCTTATTTAAACAGGGAATATGTCCTGGGAGTAGTTTCAAATTTCAAGGTAAAAGGGGGCATAGAAGAACTGCTCAGATACACTGGTGTAAGAAAATATTTTAGTTTTGTAATCAATTCCGCAGAAGAAGGATGGAGAAAACCTCATCCCCGCATATATGCATCAGCTTTGACGAAAGCTAAATTTTCAAGTGAAGATACATTATTTATAGGAGATGATTTTGTCAATGATTATGAAGGACCCCGGAGCTCAGGGATCGCAAGCATACTTTTTAACAAGGGAAAGAGTGTTAAATACAGTTGCAGAAAAATAAATAATTTTACAGAACTGCGGGAAATATTGTAGTAATAAATATATTGAAAATATATTTAAGCAAGCAAGGCAAAATATATAAAGGAAGAAGCAATGTTTGTAGTTTTAACCTACAGTAAATCGATATGATCGATGAAATTTAGGTAATTGATTACAGGTTAAACATAGTGTATAATAAATTTTACAGGAAATAATATTCATTGATAAGATTGGTAATTTTACTGTTGATCATTTGAAATCGAAACCAGAGTTCATATTAGTGGACATTTGAAAGTGAATTTTTTTGAAAAATCATAATATTTATGAGTCTAAAATTTGTATATTTTGATCTTATGGAATTCAAGACAGGATTTAATATGGAGACTACGAATCAAGAGGTAACGAAAGGTAGAATTATCCAGATTAGAAATGAAGGGGGATTTGTTTATTGATAGAAATTAGCTAATTACGATAAAATTGATATAGTGTCATATATAAGGATTATTTAGGTGTTTGGGGGGAAATGCAAATATGCCAGAATTTTTGGAAATGGAAGAAGCTATAAAAAAATATGTAAAAGATGGATCGGATATTATGATTGGAGGATTTCTGGGAAGCAATGTACCATTGATGGCTATCGATAAGTTGGTGAAACTTAGCATAAAAGATTTAACCCTTATATGTTCAACAAATTCTTTTCCAGGAGGAGGATTTGACGTAGGATTGCTGTTTGATCACGGACTTGTAAAAAAATTTATAGGTTCCCATATAGGAACTAATCCAACTGCCGTAAAACAATATATTGAAAATAAAGTAGAAGTAGAGTATTGTCCTATAGGAAGTTTAGTAGAAAGAATAAGATGTGCTGCTGCTGGACTTGGTGGAGTATTAACACCTACCGGAGTGGGAACTTTAGTGGAAAAGGGTAAAAAAAAGATAAAAGTAGATAAAAGGGAATATCTTTTAGAAACTCCTTTAAAAGCGGATATTGCTCTGATAAAAGCCCAAAAAGCGGATAAAATGGGTAACCTTGTTTATAAAGGCACTCCTAATGCTAGTACTTTAATGGCCGCAGCTGCAGATATTACTATTGTTGAGGTTGAAGAGATAGTTGAAAACGGTGAAATTAAACCTGAACTAGTTCAAACTCCAGGAATTTTTAATAATGTGATATGTAAAGGATATAGCTGTCAACAATATAAGGATAAGATGTTAAAAGTATGGAGCAGATTACGGTAATTTGGGAGGGAAGAAGTTTAAATGAATAAGAGAAATAAAATAGCAAAGAGGGCTGCTAAAGAATTAAAAGATGGAATGGTAGTAAATTTAGGGTTTGGTATTCCAATCTTAGCGGCAAATTATGTTGATAAAGGAGTAAACGTTATTTTACAGTCTGAAAATGGTATTTTAAATTATGGAACAAACATAAAAACCAGTGAGGGAAATCCATTTTTTTGTGCAGCGAGTGGGGAACCGGTGGCTGCGTTACCCGGATGTTCTATTTTTACATTGGACATGTCTTTTTTAATTTTGAGAGGTGGACATGTAGATATGACTATATTGGGAGCTTTAGAGGTGGACTCAGAGGGGAGTATAGCTAACTGGGCAACCCCCTATGGAAATAATAAATATGGACCCGGAATGGGAGGAGCCATAGATATATTAGTAGGTACTAAAAAAGTGGTAGTTACTATGACACATAAATCCAAAAATGGTGAACCTAAAATTAGGGAAAAATGTTCCATGCCTTTATCAGCAGTTAAAGCTGTAGATTTGATTATTACTGATGAAGCTGTAGTAAGGGTGACAGATGAAGGATTGCTTCTGGAAGAAATAGCACAGGGGCTTACGGTAGATGAAGTTGTTAAAGATACTGAAGCGAAGCTTATTATATCGGATAATTTAAAGGTAAGTGAGATTTTATAATTAGAGAATATTAGTGTTGAGAATTTTATGTTCTATTGATAAATATTAGATAGTAAATTGCTATGTATAAAATAATTTTATGAAAAGTCAAATAGTCAGAAGTTAAGATTTCAAAAAAATCTTAACTTCTGACTATTTACTAAAAATCATGTTAAATTCAATTTATGCACCATGTTACAGAAACTTGAAAAAATTAAGTGTTTCTGATAAAATAAAATAGAGTAAATATTTAAATTTTCATACGTATACTTTAGATTGTTAAAAAAAGAACAAATATACTGAGATACTATGATTTTAGAATGAGATAAATTATAATAAATTTCAACTCACAATATCTTCATCTGAAAGTTTGTATTTCAGGTGTTGTTTTTGTATGAATTTTTACATTGTTTTTATGGATAGCTTTTTCTCTGCCAGCTTTGATTTTTCATTGTTAGCGGTGGAAATTCTATAATATATTTACCAAGTGCTTTCTAAGTTCAGACCAGGTTTATTTAAAGGAATACTTCCTCGTGTCTGAATCTTAGAAAAACTTATCCGGGAGCTATATTTAATGTTAAAGTTTGAATATTGGGATTTAATTTTGGTAGAGTTTTGGCTTTATATAAAAAGTACCATTAATTGATAGTTCTTCTTTGCGTTTTGAACTTTGTAATAAATGTAGCAGCCTTTGGATAAGTTGAATGCCGGATTAATAAAAAACAAGGGATTCAGGGTTATGTTTAAATTAGCAAAATTTGGGAAGAAGGTGATAAGATGTCGACAGTGCAATCGGTACAATCAACTATTGCTAAACGAGGTCTAGTGATGGTAGTTACGGGTAATGGCAAGGGCAAGACGACTTCAGCATTTGGTCAAGCTTTACGTGCTATTGGGCATGGATATAAAGTATGTGTTATCCAGTTTATGAAGGGTAGAAAATACGGGGAAATCATAGCAGCAGAAAAATATATTCCGGATATTACAATTATTCAAAGCGGTCTTGACAGTTTTGTAATGAAAGATAATCCAGCTCCGATAGATATTGACCTTGCCAAACAGGGATTTAAAAAGGCTCAGGAAATTGTAAAAAGCAAAAAATATGACCTGGTTATCCTAGATGAGATTAATGTTGCTGTCAATTTTAATTTGATTTCAGAACAAGAGGTAATAGATTTAATCAAACAAAAACCCCTTGAAGTAAATCTGTTATTAACCGGTCGTTATGCTTCTGATAAAATTGAAGAAGCTGCAGATATGGTAAGTGATATAACTGAAGTTAAACATCACTATAATGCTGGAATTAAAGGTCAAGCAGGAATTGAATATTAATTTGATTTTCATAATTTATTTTCTAAACTAAGAATGGAGGTAGAAGAGTTGTTTGATAAACAAGTTCTCGATAAATCTAGTGAATTGCATAGAAAGTGGGAAGATGCAGTTAAAAGGACAATTGCTAAACACCCGGATCAGAAGGAAAATTGGACGACTGTTTCAGATCAGCAGATAAAGAGGATATATGGTCCGGAAGACATTAAGGATATGAATTTTGAAAAGGATATATCTTATCCTGGACAGTATCCGTTTTTAAGAGGAAACCAGCCTACAGGATATCGTGGAAAGTATTGGACCTTCAGAATGTTTTCAGGTATGGGTACAGCTATAGAAACCAATGAAAGATGGCATTATCTTCTGTCTACAGGGCAGACGGGGCTGAGTACTGCTTTCGACTTCCCAACTCTGATGGGTTATGATAGTGATTCTCCTAAAGCCAGAGGTGAAGTTGGAAAATGTGGAGTTGCCATAGATACCATTGCTGATTTTCAGGATCTTATAAAAGGTATTCCACTGGACAAAATAAGTACTTCCATGACTATCAATCCACCGGCTACGGTACTTTGGGCAATGTACTGTGCATCAGCACAGATGCAGAATGTCCCTCTTACAAAGATAAGCGGTACTATACAAAATGATATGCTTAAAGAATTCATTGCTCAGAAGACATTTATGTGTCCGCCTGAACCATCGGTAAAACTTATCAGTGATACAGTAGAATTTGGAACTAAATATGTACCTAGATGGAACACTATAAGTATCAGTGGATACCATATCAGAGAGGCAGGTTCCACTGCTGTTCAGGAGTTGGCATTTACTTTGAGGGATGGTGTGGAATATGTAGAAGATGCCATAAATCGTAAGGGATTGAATGTAGACGATTTTGCACCTAGATTGTCATTTTTCTTTAATTCTCATATCGATTTCTTTGAAGAAATTGCCAAGATGAGAGCTGCCCGTAGGATGTGGGCAAAGATCATGAAAGAACGTTTCAAGGCAAAGAATCCTCGTTCACTATGGATGAGATTCCATACTCAGACTGCAGGATGCTCGCTTACAGCACAACAGCCTTATAACAATGTGGTAAGAACAGCTGTAGAAGCTTTGGCTGCTGTTATGGGAGGAACTCAGTCCCTTCACACCAATTCACTGGATGAAGTATTGTGTCTGCCTTCTGAACAAGCAGTACAGATTGCTCTTAGAACCCAGCAGATTCTTGCAGAGGAGACTGGAGTAGCAAATACCACGGATCCACTGGCAGGGTCTTATTTTGTTGAAGCTCTTACAAATAAGATGGAAAAAGAAGCTTGGGATTATATAAATAAAATTGATGAAATGGGCGGAATGGTTGCTGCCATAGAAAAAGGATTCCCTCAAATGGAAATATCAGATGCAGCATACAAGTTCCAGCAGCAGATAGATGCAAAGAAGAAGGTTGTAGTTGGAGTCAATAAGTATGTAGAAGAAAACGAAAAAGTGGATATTCCGATGGTGGAAATTGATGAGTCCGTGGAAAAAGAACAGCTTAAACGTTTGGCTGATGTTAAGAGGCAGAGAGATGGACGCCAGGTTTCCAAATGTCTTAAGGATCTGGAAAGCGCATGTAAAAAGGGAGAAAATGTTATGCCTTATTGTATAGAAGCAGTTAAAGCCTACGCAACTGTTGAGGAAATCTGCAATGTCTACAGAGATGTTTACGGTGAATACCGTGATCCTGGCATATATTAATCAAATAACTCAAGGAGGAATATGTGATGTCAAATAGAAAAATTCGTGTATTGTTGGCTAAACCAGGACTTGATGGTCATGATCGTGGTATTAAGGTACTGGCTAGGTGTTTTCGTGATGCTGGTTTTGAAGTAATTTATACAGGATGTCATCAGACTCCTGAACAGATTGTATCCGTTGCTCTTCAGGAGGACGTAGATGTGGTCGGTTTGAGTTGTCTGTCCGGAGCACATAAAACTCTGTTTCCTGAAGTAACTAAAATATTAAAGGAAAAGGGTGCTGATGATATTGCCGTTATAGGTGGAGGCATTATACCTGAACAGGATATGGATGCGCTTCATAAAGCTGGAATTCAGGCTATTTTTACCCCGGGAACTCCATTGGAGGAAACTGTGGACTGGATCAATAAAAATGTAACTCCGAGGGCGTGAATATGATGAATGAATTGAGCAAAAAGGTGTTAGAAGGAAATGTACGAGCAGCTTCACATATTATAAGAAACCTGGAGGATCAGATTCCAGGTACTGATGAAATCATGAGAGAGCTTTTTACGGCTTCCGGTAAATCCCACATTGTGGGGTTTACTGGTGCACCTGGAGCTGGTAAAAGTACTTTGATTGATGAACTTATTACAGTATACCGCAAGAAAAATAAAAGCATTGGTGTACTGGCGGTTGATCCAACCAGCCCTTTTACAGGAGGTGCAATTTTAGGTGACAGAATTCGTATGATGAATCATTCACAAGATGAAGATGTATTTGTCAGAAGTCTGGCAACAAGAGGATACATGGGAGGCCTTTCCAAAGCTGTAGGTGAGGGCATTCATGTTATGGAGGCTCTTGGGAAACAAAAGGTCATCGTAGAAACCTGTGGAGTGGGACAGCAGGAAGTGGATATAATAAATCACGCCCATACGGTGGTGGTGGTGCTTGTACCTGGAATGGGTGATGAGGTTCAGGCCATTAAGGCAGGTCTCATGGAAATAGCGGATATTTTTGTCATCAACAAGGCGGATCGTGATGGAGCAGGTAAGCTTTATCAGGAGCTGATAAATATGATAGCCATGTCATCCAAAGAGGGCAGCTGGAAAATTCCGGTTGTCAAGGTAACTGGTTTTAAGGAGCCCAAGAAATTTTCTCAAGATGTAGAAGAGGTATACAACAAGATAGAAGAGCATCATAAGTATTTGGTAGAGAGTAATCTTCTATCAAGCCGTATAAGAAGAAAGGCTGCAGCAGAGCTCAATGAGGCACTGTGGGCCAAAATACTTCAACCGGTGCTAGATGATTTGAATTCCAGCGGAGAAATTGAAAAGCTGGTTGATAAATTGGTCAGCAGGGACACAGACCCTTATACTGCTGCTGAGAAAGTAGCACGTAAATATATGAAATGATTAATTATATTAGGTAATAAGGGGGAAAAACATATGAAATGTACTCCAAAATCTGAGGTATATACTAGAATTTCAAATTTTCAAAGAGAGCTGCAGGATAAAAATATAGATGGTGCAATTGTTTTGTTAAACAGTGACATGTTTTATTTTACAGGTACAGTCCAAAAATCATTTTTGTATATGCCTTGTGATGGTGAACCTATACTTATGGTAAAAAGAAGTATGAGAAGAGCTTTAGATGAATCTCCTCTTAAGAATATAGTACCAATTAAAAGTCCCAGACAAATTCCTCAAGTTTTATCAGACTTTGGATATGATTCTATTAAAAAGATAGGACTTGAGCTGGATGTATTACCGTTCAATATTTATACAATTTATAAAAATATGTTTCCAGATGCCAAATTTTATGATGTTTCTCCTCTTATAAGGGGTATAAGAGCTATAAAATCACTTTATGAAATACAACTTTTACAAAATGCAGTAAGCATAATAGGTGAGTCATTTTTACAGGTGCCTTCTTTTCTTCGAGAAGGTATGTCGGAGATGGAACTGGCTGCGTTATTTGAAGCTGAAATGCGCAAACGTGGATATTCTGGATTCTGTAGGACTAGGGCTTTTAATCAGGAATTCTTTTATGGAAATGTATGTACCGGAGAAAGCGGATTTTATCCAAGCTTTTTTGATGGACCTGTAGGAGGATCAGGTCCTTCAGTATCCCATTCCCAAGGAGCAGGATGGAAAAGGGTAAATAAAAATGAAGTTGTTTACATAGATTATACCTGTGTCATTGAAGGGTATGCGGGAGATCAAACCAGAGTATTTTGTATGGGGCAGCTTACTCCAAAAATGGTGAAGGCATTTGATGATGCGGTGCTTATTGAATCTGAAGTGGCTAAATCCATTAAGCCGGGTACACTGGCAGAGGAGCCCTATTTTTTAGCTCTCAAGATGGCAGAGGAAATGGGATATAAGGATAATTTTATGGGATACAAAGAAGATAGGGTCAAGTTTTTAGGTCATGGTATTGGCTTGGAATTAGATGAGTGGCCAGTACTTGCTAAGGGATTTAAATCTCCTATTATGCCTGGAATGACTTTTGCCATGGAGCCTAAATTTGTATTTCCTGAAGGTTGTATTGGTACTGAAAATAGTTTTGTTATGACGGAAACAGGATTGAAAAATATGGCTACAATTCCTGAAGTAATTACTTATTTAGATAAATAGATTAAAAATAGAATTTATTGCAAGTTAGAAGGGGGAAATAAATTGAGTAAGCCTAAAAAGATTACATTAAAGGAAGCGGCTTCTTTAATAAATGATGGTGATGAGATAACTTTTAGCGGTTTTACCATCTGGAGACGTCCTGTGGCAATTTGCTATGAGTTAATTAGACAGCACAAGAAAAATTTACATCTATTTGAAGTACAGGGCGGATTTCACAGTGATCTATTGGTAGGCGCAGGATGTGTGAGCATCTGGGAAGGTGCCTGGATGGGTCAGGAAATGTTGGGCAAGATAGGAGAAAATCTGGCACGTAAGCAGATGAGTGGTGAAATTCTGGTTGATGATTACAGTCATGGTCAGACTGCTGGAAGACTTATGGCAGGAGCATTGGGACTGCCCTTTTTCCCCTGTGCACTCTCCATGGGTACGGATATTTTCAACCCTGAATATGATCAGCTTGCTAGAGCGGGTTTAAGGGATGGAAAACATCGTAATATTCCCGCTAAAAAGTATGTAATAGCAGATGATCCCTTTTTTGGAAGGGGAAAATGTGCACTGTTTCCTGCTGTAAATCCTGACGTAGCTTTGGTCTATGCACCTATAGTAGGAGATGAAGGTACTGTGCGTGTACTTGCACAGCCATATAATGATGAGGAAGTTATAAAAGCTTCCAAAAAGGTAATTGTAATATGTGAAGAAATTGTACCTGATGAATATTTAAGAAGAGATCCTGCTGCCAATATAGCTTCCGGTTATCAGATTGATTATGTGGTGGAGTGTCCTTGGGCGGCACATCCAACCGGTTCACAGTATTACTATGATACTGATGCAAAGTTCTTAAAAGATTATAACCGCAATGTGCGTGATCAGAAGGCTTTTGACGAATTTGCAGAAAAGTGGATATTCAGTGTGAACAGCCATGAAGAATATCTGGAGAAATTAGGTGTAAGGAAGCTGGAAGAACTGCGTGCTAGTTCCATTATGGGTTATTCAACCAGGGCTAAAAGGGGGAAGAGATAAATGGCTAATTCAGAAGAGTATTGCAAACCCGGGGAGTTCAAACCTATAGATTTGCTGGCTGCTGCAGCTGCCCGGGAGGTTAACGATGGAGACGTTGTATTTGCAGGTACTGGTCTTCCAATGCTTGCTATAACTTTGGCCCAGCATCAGCATGCACCTAATGCGGTATGTGTATACGAAGGAGGAAGTATTGACGGAAGACCACTTGATATACCCACTTCTGTAGGTGATGCCCGATGTGTTTATCAAGCTTCCAGGGCTACTGGATTATTTGATGCCTTTTATGGACAGTTACATTCAGGTTATGTGGATTTAGGCTTTTTAGGCGGAGCCGAAATTGACAAATACGGGAATGTAAATTGTACGGTAATAGGCGATTACAATCATCCTAAAAAAAGATTTACAGGAAGCGGGGGCAATGCGGACATTTGTTCTTTTGCCAAAAAAACCGTGTTTATCATGGTTCAGGAAAAACGTAGATTTAAAGAACATGTTGATTATGTAACTTCACCAGGCTGGAAAATAAGAAATTGGCCGTCTGGAGAATGGGTTTCCAAAAAGGAGGTTTACGGTTCATATTTTCAGGGAGGAGTTTCTGCTGTAATTACAGATATGGCAGTATTTCGCTTTGATGAAAATGGTGAAATGTATCTGGATACCGTACATCCTGGCTTTACAGTTCAGGATGTCATTGAACATGTAGGTTTCAAGCTCAATGTGTCCAGAGTGTCCGGAGAAACATTGCCGCCTACTAAAAAACAGATTGAGCTGCTGTACAATGATATAGATCCGGAAGGTATATTCCTGCCGTAAATAATAGATTACTGGAGTGTTGCATTGGTAATTTTTTAAATTGCTGTGAACACTTCTTTTTTATAGCTTTAAAATTATGTTGTTCTTAATGGGTTATGATATAATATTATTTAAAGATCATGATTGGGGGTATGGATATGTCCTATTTACTTGAACCTCTTAAAACGAGTAAATTAACGCTAAAGAACAGGTTGATTATGCCGCCTATGGCTACTTCAAAATCTGAAAAAGACGGCAGAGTAAGTGAAGATATATTGAAATATTATGATGAAAAGTCGAAGGGAGGATACATATCACTTGTAATTATTGAGCACAGTTTTATTGATAAGGCTGGAAAAGCCAGTGAGAATCAGCTTTCCATATCAAATGACAGTGTAGTGGAAGGTTTGCAGAAATTGTCTGAAATTATTCATAGAAATGCTTCTAAAACTATAATGCAGATTAATCATGCAGGCAGTGCTGCCATGAGAAATGTTACAGGTTGTGAAGTGGTGGGTCCTTCTGCTGTATCAAATCCAATAAAGGGAGATATGCCAAGAGAACTTACCGGACTGGAAATTGATGACATAGTACAAAAATTCAAAGCAGCAGCACTTCGCGTAAAGGAAGCTGGATTTGACGGAGTTGAAATTCATTCAGCTCACGGGTATTTGCTCAATCAATTTTTTTCACCTCTCACCAATAAGAGAAATGACGAATATGGAGGAAATGTGAAGAGCAGAATAAAGATACACCTGGATATAATCAAGGCAGTCCGCGGGGCCGTAGGTGATAATTTTCCCATTTTTTTACGCCTGGGAGCTTCTGATTATATGACAGGGGGAAGCACTGTAGAAGACAGTAAAATTGCGGCAAAAGAATTTGAAAAAGCAGGAGTGGATGTTCTTGACATTTCAGGAGGACTTTGCAGATATACTCTTCCAGGGAACACTTCCCAGGGATATTTTTCACCGCTTACCGAAGAAATTAAAAAAGTTGTGTCTGTTCCAGTCATCTTAACCGGAGGAATTACTGAATCGAAAGCTGCAGAAACACTGCTTTTACAGCATAAGGCAGATCTTATTGGTGTGGGAAGAGCCATATATAGAGATTCCAGCTGGGCCCAAAGAGCCATTGAAAGCCTCAGATAGTTTAATATATATTCAAGTATCAGAGCTAAGAGTTGAATTATCAAATTCGGATAAAAATATCATAATGAGGTGATTTTATGAAAAGCAGCGTATATTTTGTGAATTTAAGAGCCAGGAAGGCAAAGCAAAATAAAATAACCAAGATAAGAAAATTATTTGAAAAGGCCGGGTTTAACAATGTAATTGGCAAGGGGGACTTAACTGCTGTGAAGCTCCATTTTGGAGAACTCGGAAGTGACGGATATATAAATCCTGTATTTGTAAGACAGGTTGTTGACAAGATAAAGGAAGCTGATGCCAATCCATTTTTAACTGATTCCAATACCTTGTATTCTGGAAGCAGATCGAATGCAGTTGACCATGTAAATACAGCCATACTGCATGGATTTAATTATGCGGTGGTAAATGCACCTGTAATAGTAGCAGATGGCCTAAAGGGTGAAAATGTAAAAGAAGTAGAGATAGACAAAAAGCATTTTAAAAATACCAGGATATCCGGAGTCATAGCTGGAGCTGACAGTATGATTGTGATGTCCCATTTTAAAGGCCATGAAGTGGCGGGGTTTGGCGGAGCTATCAAAAATTTAGCTATGGGATGTGCAAATCCCGATGGCAAGAAAGATCAACATTCTATAAGACCCAGTGTGGATATAGAAAAATGTATAGGCTGTGGACAATGTGCAAAAGTATGTCCCCAAAAAGCCATAACTATTGAAGATAAAAAATCATCCATAGATAAGATGAGATGTGTAGGATGCGGTGAATGTATGACTGTCTGTCCTGTCAAAGCCATTGAATCAGGCGGTGAGATGGAGGCAAAAATATTTACAGAAAAGCTTACTGAATATGCTTATGGAGCAGTGAAAGGGAAGGAAGGAAAAGTAGGATATATTAATTTTATAATTAATGTGACTCCTGACTGTGACTGCGTTCCCTGGAGTGATGCTCCCATAGTACCGGATATAGGAATACTGGCATCTACGGATCCGGTAGCTTTGGACAGTGCCTGCTATGATTTGGTGAATGAAGCAGCGCCGTTAAATAATACTTTTCTAAAGGATAATGAGGCTAAGGGCGGTCACCAGTGTGAGGATAAATTTAAAGCCATGAGAAAAAATACCTATGGTGAAGTTCAGCTGACTTATGGAGAGGAAATAGGACTTGGCTCTAGAGAGTATAAGCTGATAAACATATGAATCGGGTTTCGATATGGGCTTACAGTATAATTTTATTATATTGTGAGCCCGTTTTTTAATGGCGGCTTACTGAAAAAAATAGCATTGACAAATAGAATGTTTTATGACATACTTTATATAGTAATAAATTTACTGCTGTATATATTTATAGGTAGTAAATAAACTATCATACAGATATATATACTGATATTCCTGAAGTATGGCAGGAGTTGAAGTTTAAATCAAGTATTTTAATGAGGAGGATATTATATGTTAAAGAAAGTAAAGGCACTGTTGATTGGAGATGCTATGATTCCGGGAAAAAGTTTTGAGGGAGCCTATGAAAAGTATCTGAAAAGATTTATAGATCAGGTTAAGGTTGGAGATTGGGAATCTGATTGGGGTAAGCTCCAGAATAGAAGATTGGAAGTAGAAAAAAAAGGTCCTGAAATAGAAGAAATTGATCCTTTGATAAAAGCTGAGGGAAAAGATGCTTCTGTACTTATGGGACTTTTTCTGCCTGTGTCTTCAAAAGTTTTTGAGGCCATGCCGAATTTGCATATAGTAGGTGTATCCAGGGCAGGACTTGAAAATGTAAATGTAGAGGAAGCTACGAAAAAAGGTATTCTTGTTTTCAATGTTAAGGGAAGAAATGCAGAGGCAGTTTCCGATTATGCAGTGGGAATGCTTTTGAGTGAATGTAGAAATATTGCAAGAGCTTTTCATTCAATAAAAGGTGGAAAATGGAGAAAAGAGTTTTCCAATTCCAGCTGGGTTCCAGAATTGAAAGGAAAAAATGTTGGTATTGTTGGATTTGGATATATAGGAAGACTTGTAGCTAAAAAGCTCTCAGGTTTTGAAACAAATACCATGGTCTATGATCCATTTGTAGATGCGGAAGTTATAAAAAAAGCAGGTGCTGTTCCTGTGGACAAAGAAACCTTGTTTAGAGAAAGTGATTTTATAACTCTGCATGCTCGTTTGAGTGAAGAAACTAAAAATCTTGTAGGTGAAAAAGAATTGTCCCTTATGAAACCCACAGCTTACCTTATAAATACTGCCAGGGCAGGGCTTGTGGAGGAGAAGGCGCTTTTAAATGCATTGAAGGAGAAAAAAATAGCTGGGGCAGGATTGGATGTATTCTGGACAGAGCCCATACCTGAAGGCAGTAATTTCTTAAAATTGGATAATGTGACTTTATCAACTCATATAGCAGGAACCACTAAAGAGGCACTCAGCAGATCACCGGAGCTTCTCATGGAAGATATTGAAAAACTATTAAAAAATGAAGAAACCAGATTTGTGGTAAATCCTGAAGTGCTTCAAGATGAAAGATTCAAAAAATGGCTTGATGGGGTGAGAAAATGTTAGTCAGCTTATCATCTATGTTGGAAGATGCCCATTTGAATAAGTATGCGGTAGGTTCTTTTAATGTCTATAATTTTGAAACTATAAAAGGTGTGCTTGAATCAGCAGATGAGCTGAAAAAACCTGTCATAGTGGCATTTGGAGAAAAGTATTTGGATAATATGGACCCAGAGACGGTCTATGCAGTAGTAAATTCACTGTCTAAAAATATTGATACTCCAGTGGCGCTTCACCTGGATCATTGTAAATCTTTTGACCACATAATTCAGGCCGTTAGAGCAGGATTTACATCTGTAATGTTTGATGGATCCAGTCTTGATTTTAAAGAAAATTTAAAAAGGACAGGAGAGATAACCTCAATTGCACATGCAGTAGGGGTAACGGTGGAAGCAGAACTTGGAGCACTGACTCTTGGAGAGTATTCAAATGAAGATGATGGAAGACAGATCTATACGGACCCGGATCAGGCTGAAGAATTTGTAAGCGAGACAAAAGTGGATGCTCTTGCCGTGTCAATAGGTACTGTCCACGGTATGTATAAAGGAGAACCTAAAATAGATATAGATGTATTGAAGGCAATATCTTCAAAGATAGAGACACCTCTGGTACTCCATGGAGGGTCTGGGACTCCTGAAGCCACTATTAGAGAATGTATATCAAATGGTATCTGTAAAATAAATGTAAATACAGAAATATCGATGTACACTGTGAATAAGGTAAAAGAGGCGCTTAAGTCAGATACAAACTACCATCTTTCGAAAATATCATTGATGGAAGTAAAATATATTAAAGAAGTTGTTGAAAAATATATGGATATGTTTTACGGCGCATAACAATCACTTAGTATAAGTTTTATTTAAAGCTTGGAGGTATATTATGGAGTGTACAATTATAATTGATGTGGGTACGTCCAGTTTAAAATCTATAATTTATAGTTTAAATGGCACTCTCATACATGAGCAGTCCCAGGAATACCATACGGTAATAACAGGTGGAGATAATGTGGAACAAGCTCCTGAAACCTGGCATGGTGCATTGCTCTCTACTCTTAGGGATACTGCCGAATATGTAAAAGAAAAAGATTTAAGTATAAATGCAATTACCGTAACATCTCAAAGGGCATCTGTGATTCCGGTGGATATAGAAGGGCAGCCATTGTACAATGCCATTATGTGGCAGGATAAGAGAAGCACAAGTCAGTGCTCTAAACTTTCCGATGCAATCGGTATCAATAGCCTCTACCATAAAACCGGACTGAGATTGGATCCCTATTTTTCAGCACCGAAAATGCTGTGGCTTAAAGAAGAACAACCTAATATATATAAAAGTTCATACAGGCTATTGGGAGTACAGGATTTTGTAATACATCTGCTAACCGGGAAATTTATTACCGACTGGACACAGGCATCAAGAACCATGCTTATGAATATAAATAGTTTTAGCTGGGATGAAGAGCTGCTCCATCAGATGGGAATAGATGAAAAGCTGCTGCCTGAACTCTGTGCTCCCGGCTCTATAGTGGGGAATCTCACAGAAAAGATGTCACAAATTACTGGATTGAAATCGGGTACTCCTATAATTATAGGAGGTGGAGATCAGCAGTGTGCGGCACTGGCCTTGAATGTACTGAGATCTGGTTCTGCAGAAGCCAATACAGGTACAGGCTCTTTTGTAGTTGCATTTTCTGAAAAACCTGCTTTTGATGAGGAAATGAGGACCTTGTGCAGTGCTGCAGCTGTGCCAGGTAAATGGATAGCTGAAGCAGGTATTTTTAACACAGGAGCCATATACAGGTGGGTTAAAGAAGAATTTTACAAAGAAAGCAGTGAAAATTCATTTGAAGAATTAAACAAAGAAGCGCTGAAGTCTACAGTTGGTGCAAACGGCGTATTGCTGCTTCCGCATTTTCAGGGAAGTGCAGCACCTTACTGGAATCCCATGGCCAAGGGAGTAATTTTCAATCTGACCCTGGGTACCAGGAGAGGCGACATAGTAAAAGCCGTGCTTGAAGGAATAGCTCTTGAGATAGCTGATAACATTCGCCTTATTGAAAACATTTCCGGGAAGATTGACAGGGTGAGTGTGGCTGGAGGAATGACTAAATTTGATTTGTTTGACAAAATTCAGGCCAGTGCATTCAATAAAAATGTGATAAAATATGAAAACAGTGAGGCAAGTTCTCTTGGAGCATTGATAAGCTCTGCTGTTACACTTGGCATTTATGGGGATTATAGTGAAGCATTTAAAAATATATGTAATGGGCAGGAGAAAATATTTGAGCCCGACAGGGATTGTGCCATGTATTATGAAAAACTTCTAGAAAAGAAAAACGGTCTTTACAGTGCTTTGGAAAAAGGTGGTGTTTATAAACTGTTCAGTTGAATTTCAGTTAATGATGATTTTTTGATAAGGTTCAGGTGGAGAGGGGATTCATTTTATAAACTAACTCCATCTGAATCTCAGAATTGCTTGATTTCATGTATAGCTGAGTATCTGTTTTAGAGATCCTTGATTATTTTTGAAAGCTTTTTCAGACCAAATTGCAGATCATACATAGAAGCATAAGAATAAGAAATTCTTATATTGTAATTTGTGTTAAAATCATATATGTATCCAGGATTGATTAATATTCCATTTTTACAGCAGCTGTAAAATAATTTTTCCATATTTATTTTGCTTTTTAATTTCAGCCATATGTAAAATCCTCCTGCAGGAATATTCCAGCTGGCTATATCCGAAAAATGTTTTTCAAGAGTTTTCAGTGCAGCCCGTCTTCGTGATTTAAGATTTTTTCTGAGGCTTTCCAGGTATATTTCATATAATCCACTTTCTATCCATTCAGCCGCCATATATTGAGAAAGGGAGCTTGCACCGTAGTCTGTCTGCATTTTTACATCTCCCAGTCGTTCTATGACGGATTCAGGTCCTATGATCCACCCAATTCGTAGTCCTGCCGCCAGAGATTTTGAGAGAGTTCCCATATACAGAACAATTCCATTTCTGTCTTTTGATTTCAGAGCATCAGGTGGAGTTTCATCCAGCCATAATTCTCTATAGGCATCATCTTCAATAACAGGAAGTCTTTCCTGCATACATAAATTCAGCAAATTATCCCTTTTATGCTGTGACATGACTGTTCCTGTGGGATTATGAAATGTAGGTATGGTGTATAAAAGTGAAGTCCTATTATCTAGATTTCTCAAGATTTCATTCAATCTGATTCCATCTTTGTCCATGGATATTCCCCTTAAGTTGATTCCTGAAGATTCAAATACATGAAGTGATTTTATGTAGGACGGTTTTTCCACAAGTACGGTGGAACCGGGCTTTAATATGCTCATTGAAATCAATTGCAGTGCCTGTAGGGAACCTGAGACAATCAATATGGAAGAAGGTGATGTGTTTATATGAAATTTTTTTACATACTGACTCAAGATCTTCCTCAAATACAGCGAACCTTTAGGCCGTTCATAACCCAGTGAGTTTATTTTATTTGAAATATTTGCAAATATTTTTTTCATCATTTCTTTTGGAAACAATTCAGGAGAAAGTTCTCCTGTACCAAGTCTTATTATGTTGTCTCTGTACTCAAGCTTGTTTATAATTTGAATTGTATGCAGATTGGGCTGCTGAATTCCGCTCTTTATGTAGTGTTCCCAATTTTGAGAAGGCAGTGAAGCCATTAATGACCAGGTATTATTTATAATTACAGTACCCTTTTTCCCCCTGCCTTCAATTAATCCATCTGCTTTTAACTCATCTAAGGCTTCTATTACGGTACTTCTGTTTACACCAAATATTTTGGATAAATCTCTCTGTACCGGAAGTTTTGAACCCACAGTCCATTCACCATTTCCTATCTTTTCTTTTATATAATCTGCAATTTGCCTGTACAGTGGTGTGGAAGATTTATTGTCAGGCTTCCAATTTATATTTAACATATTCATTCATATCCTTTGGATAAAATTGAAACCGAGTTTTGATCCATAATAGATTATAATTATACCACATATTGTATTGAGTATACTTATGTACTTTTCGTTAAGAATGTGCTTGAAAGCAGCTGCAACAGTGGTGAGAAATATAAACCAGAAAGCAGATGCCGTGCAGGAGCCAAATATAAAAAATGAAGAGGCTTCACTGGAGAGTGATGCTTTAAATGCCCCAAGGAGAAGGGAACCGTCGATAATAGCCTGAGGATTCATCCAGGTTACGGTAAAGCAAGATACAATTACTTTGATTAAAGTTTTGTCGGAGGGGTGATTGTCTATATTTGTTTTGCTGCTCATTATGAGATTCAGTCCCATATATATTACTACAATACAGCCAGCCAATAAAACTATATTTTTTAAGATCTCTGAGCTCTCAATCAGGGTTCCAATTCCCCAAAAACAGGTAAGGGCCAGTGAAATATCAAAAATTATTGTTATAAAAGCTACTTTATATGCATCAATTCTTTTATTTGACATGGCGGAATTGATAACATAGAGGTTCTGCATGCCTATTGGCGCCACATATGAAATCCCCAGCAAAAAACCTTGTATGAAATATCCCATTGTATTTTCATCTCCCTGTTATATTGATACCATCAATTATAAATATAGATATGTGGCATGTCTGCAACCATAAATTAAAAATTATACCAACCAGAACTTTTGAATAGGATCTGTTCTATAATTTTACATAATTGTTGACATTTACAGAACAATGTATTACCATTATAATGGTAAATTAATTACTTCGTATGATATGATATAGTTATATATTTACCAAAGCTGATTTATAAATGCTGATAATTATGTTTTCAATTAAATTTAAGGAGAAAATTACTGTGAATGACAATGTATTTACTATAATAAGAACTAAATATAATCTGCTGTCTCCTATACAGAAGAATATTGCAGATTTCATTTTAAATAACAGAAATGAAGTTATTCTTCTTTCCATAAGTGATCTTGCAGGAAAATGCAATACCAGTGAAACGACTATAATGAGGTTTTTGAGGAAGATAGGATTCAGTTCCTATCAGGTTTTTAGAGTCAGGACTGCACAGGATATATCTGCGGATTCAACTCAGGCCATATATGAGGAAATAAAACCGGATGATAGTACGTCAGATGTTAAAGACAAGGTGATCTTTTCTACTATAAATTCCATAAAAGATATCAGTAATATGGTAGACGATGAATCAATTGATAAAGTTATTGATTTGATTTTTGGAGCCAGAAGAATATTGTTTTTTGGAGTGGGTGCATCCGGAATAATTGCAAAAGATGCATTTCATAAGTTTTCACGAATCGGGCTGAACGTTTTCAACTGTGATGATTCGCATATAATGAATATAGTGTGTGCTCATACGGTTCCTTCTGATTTGTTGTTCATAGTTTCACATTCAGGTGAGAGTATTGAAGATTTGGATTGTATAGATATAGCAAAAGAAAATGGGGCTAAAGTTGTAGCTTTAACAAGTTATATTCATTCTACAATAACTGAAGTTGCAGATGCGGTATTGTTAAGCTCTACAAATGAGACAAAATATCGCTCGGATGCAATGGTTTCCCGGATTGTACAACTTGTTATCATAGATATACTCTATGTGAAATTGATTTTAAAGATGGGGCCTTCCAGCATAAAAAGAGTTAATAGATCACGCCTGGCTGTGGCCAGGAGAAAGAGGTAATTTGTAAATTAAGTGAGACTTTTTATGATAATATAGTATGTAAAATGCAGGAAGTTTTTAAAATACAGGGACTAGATTGTCCCTGTATACTGTCAATAGCATATAAAACTTTGTATTTGATTTAAATCCATTCCAAAATAAGCCCATCTACCTCTGTACCATCTATATCCGGAAAAGGATCTTCTCCCTACATTGGTTATCCATGCCCAGAAGGGATTTCCTCTTTTTGGCCATATATAGACGTATTTGAATATACAAGGTCTTAAGGAGCCTGGATCAACTGCTTTTAATTGAGGTCCGGATTTTAAATTGGATTTTCCTTTTGAAGGTGTGTTAACTGGTGGAGGACCTGGAGGCAGTTTGTTCTGCTGTCTTGTCATTGGCATGGGATATGGGGGAGCACAAAATTGACAGTAAGGGCAGTAAAATTCTTCAGAAGGTTCTATGTCATCTATTATGTCATCGTACTCATCTTCAAATCTAAAGCAATTATAATCGTACATGCATACAACTCCTATTTTTTACTCTTACTTTAATAGTATGATTACAGCTGATGTATAGTTACAAGATCAGGTACTTCTAAAAAACTATATTGTACTTTTTTGATAAATAAAAAAGAAGAATAAAATACTTAAATTTATGTAACCTGTGTTACGGAATTTCTCAAGAGCTCCTGTTAATATGGACTTATAGAAAAAATAAGAAATCAGGAGGAGCATAGTTATGGAAAATAAAATGTTTTGTTATCAATGTCAGGAGACAGCAGGGTGTACAGGCTGTACACAGGCAGGAGTGTGCGGAAAAAAGCCTGAAGTAGCGGCTATGCAGGATTTGCTTGTATATGTGACGAAAGGAATATCTGCAGTTACTACAGCACTGCGTGCTGAAGGAAAAGAAGTGGACAGTGAAATAAATCACCTGATAACACTTAATTTGTTTACTACAATAACAAATGCAAACTTTGATGAAGATATGATTGTTTCAAGAATTCTTGAAACCCTTGAAAAGAAAGAAGAACTTTTAAAACAGCTGGACAATAAAAATGATCTTCCGGAGGCAGCAATCTGGTACAGCTCTGATAGGCATGAGTTTCCAACAAAGGCTGCGGCAGTTGGAGTGCTTTCCACAAAGAATGAAGATATAAGAAGTCTGCGTGAACTGATCACTTATGGATTGAAGGGCCTGTCAGCATATAGCAAGCATGCGAATGCGCTTTTAAAAGATAATGAGGAAGTTGATGCATTTTTGCAGAGAGCATTGGCAAAAACGCTGGATGATACTCTGAGTGTGGATGATCTGGTAGCGTTGACGCTTGAAACCGGAAAATATGGTGTAAGTGGTATGGAGCTTTTGGATAGGGCAAACACATCTTCCTATGGCAATCCTGAAATTACGAAAGTAAATATAGGAGTAAGAAATCGTCCTAGTATATTGATTTCTGGACATGACCTCAGAGATCTGGAAATGCTTCTAAAACAGACTGAGGGAACTGGAGTAGATGTATATACACATTCTGAAATGCTTCCGGCCCATTATTACCCTGCATTCAAAAAATATTCCAACTTTGTAGGAAATTACGGAAGTGCATGGTGGAAACAAAAAGAAGAATTTGAAAGCTTCAATGGACCTATTCTTATGACAAGCAATTGCATAGTACCGCCTAAGGCCAGTTACAAAGACAGAATATATACTACTGGTGCGGCAGGATTCCCAGGATGCAGGCATATTGCAGGTGAAATAGGAGAGGAGAAAGATTTCTCGGAAATTATTGAACATGCAAAAAGATGTGCACCTCCTGTTGAAATAGAAAAGGGAGAAATAGTAGGCGGATTTGCACATAACCAGGTTCTTGCATTGGCGGATAAAATTGTAGATGCAGTAAAATCAGGTGCTATTAAAAAATTTGTTGTTATGGCAGGATGTGATGGAAGAGCTAAGTCCAGAAATTACTATACTGATTTTGCAGAAGCACTTCCGGAAGATGCAGTTATCCTTACGGCAGGGTGTGCAAAATATAAATACAACAAACTTCAGCTGGGTGATATCGGTGGAATCCCTCGCGTACTCGATGCAGGACAATGTAATGATTCCTATTCGCTGGCGGTGATTGCACTTAAATTAAAAGAGGTTTTTGGACTTGAGGATATAAATGATCTTCCTATTATATATAATATTGCATGGTATGAGCAGAAGGCTGTAATAGTGCTGCTGGCACTGCTTTATCTTGGAGTAAAGAACATTCACCTTGGACCAACGCTTCCTGCATTTCTTTCTGCAAATGTAGCTAAAGTTCTGGTTGAGAATTTTGGAATTGCAGGTATAGAATCAGTAGAAGACGATATAAAGTTTTTCTTCGAAAAATAAAACGCTTTAGTGTAGAAAAGCATGGCTAAATTGCTGAAACTGGTGGATGAGAGTCGTTTTCCATCAAAAAAGAAAGAATAATATATTTTCATATCTTCCATACTAATGATATAATAGGTATAATATTTAGTAAGCTTTTTTACACTAGAGGAGGAAAGATTATGGGTAATTTTAAAATAGGAACTGAAGTACATTTTGGAGACGATTCACTTAAAAGATTGAATGATTTCAAAGATGAAAAAGTATTTGTAGTAACAGACCCATTTATGGTAAAATCAGGAACCATAAACCGGGTGACGGATGAGCTCGAGAAAGCAGGCAGCAAATATATGGTATATTCGGATATAGTTCCTGATCCACCTACAGAAGTAGTTGCACAAGGGGTAGAAGCACTGCTGCAGTTTGATGGTGATGTAATAGTAGCACTTGGCGGAGGTTCTGCTATAGATTCATCTAAAGCCATAAAATATTTTCTAGCAAAAGTAAAAAAGGAAGACAAAAATATAAGATTTATAGCTATACCTACTACCAGTGGTACAGGATCTGAAGTAACAGGATTTTCAGTAATAACGGACAAGAAAAACAACGTGAAATCTACACTTATAGACGAAAAACTTCTGCCTGATGAGGCAATATTGGATGCAAACTTTGTAAAAACGGTGCCAAATTTTATTACTGCAGATACGGGAATGGATGTTCTTACGCATGCCATTGAAGCGTATGTATCCGTGAATGCCAATGATTTTACAGATGCCCTGGCAGAGAAAACTGTGAAACTTGTTTTTGATAATCTTTTAAAAGCGTACAGGGATGGAAACGATCTGGAAGCTAGAAAAAAGATGCACAATGCATCCTGTATGGCAGGAATGGCCTTTAATAATGCTGCATTGGGATTGAATCACGGTATGGCTCATACAATAGGTGCTAAATATCATATATCCCATGGAAGAAGCAATGCCATAATATTGCCTCATGTGATAGAATATAATGCAGATATAAAGGAGTTCAATTCAGGGGAACATATAAAAACAGCTGAAAGGTATGCATATCTTGCCAACATAATTGGTGTGCCTTCTAGCAGCACAAGACAGGCTGTTAGGAATTTGATTGAAGCTATAAAGGATCTCCTTAGAGATTTGAAGATTCCTGATTCACTTAAACAGTTGGGAGTACCTGAAAAAGAATTCAATGACAATTTGGAAGAACTGGCCAAGATAGCCATTGAAGATAGGACCACAGGCACAAATCCGAGAAAGCCGCAGGTAGAAGATGTGAAAAAATTATTTAAAGATGTCTATGAAAGTCAATCTGTATTTTCAATCTTATAAAGGCATTTATGGTGATGATTATGGAAGAAAAACAAAGAGTAATACAGGAATATGTACCAGGTAAACAAGTTACACTGGCGCATGTAATAGCGAATCCAAATAAAGATTTATATAGGAAACTTGGTTTGATAAGTGAAAATATGAATGCCATAGGAATACTCACTATAACTCCGAGTGAAGCGGCAATTATAGCAGCGGATGTGGCCACGAAAGCAGCACAGGTTCATATAGGCTTTGTAGACAGGTTTAGTGGATCTCTGGTTATAACAGGAGATATTTCCAGTGTGGAATCTGCAGTGAGAGAAGCACTTAATGTATTGAATAAAGTTCTTAAATTTTCAGTGGCGGATATAACCAAATCGTAGTTGTGGCAGAGGAATTATTATGAAAACTTTATTGTTGATAGGTAAGACGGGATCTGGGAAGACCACTTTTTGTCAAGCCATGACGGAAAAGAAGATATATTATAAAAAAACTCAGGCTCCGGAATTTTTAGATGGCGTGTTTTTGGATACACCTGGAGAATATATAGAAAACAGACTTTATAGTGCAATTTCGGTTCTTTCAGCAGATTGTGACGCAATAGCCATTTTTCAGGAGTGTACAAATCTAAGTGTTGTATTTCCACCTAGTTTTGCAGGTATGTTTGCAAAACCTGTCATAGGTATAATAACCAAGGTGGATCTCTGCAAAGAAAGCAGGAAGCTGCAGTTTGTAGAGGATATGCTGATTATGGCAGGTGCTGAACGGATATTTAAAGTCAGCAGTGTGGACAAAACAGGTTTTGAAGAGATAAAAAAATATATTGAAGATTGATACATAATATATGGATTTTTCCATATATTATTTTTTTATAGATATTATAATACTTTATTCTAAAGAGTTATAATATAAGTGTAAAGTTATAATATAAGGAGATGGATCATTTTGTATCCTATAAAATTTCAAAATTTGTATTATAAAAAAATATGGGGAGGAAGGGATTTAGGATCTTTCAGAAATAATCTTCCGGAAGGGAAGATAGGAGAGAGCTGGGACATTGCATGTCATAAAAACGGCACTGGGACAGTGGCCAATGGAGAATTTAAGGGGATCAAATTTGACGAACTTATTGATAAATTAGGTAAAAAACTTTTGGGAACTGAGATTAAAAAAGAAAGATTTCCCCTTTTGATAAAACTTATCAATGCCACGGATAATCTTTCTATACAAGTCCATCCCAATGACGTGTATGCCAATAAAATTGAGAATGATTCAGGGAAATCCGAAGTATGGTATGTAGTAGATGCATTTGAAGGTGCAAGCCTGATAGTGGGAACTAAAGCGGGATGTGATATTCATCAATTTAAAAAGGCTATTGAGCAGGGAAACCTTGAAAAGTTTGTAAATAAAGTACCTGTAAAAAAAGGCGATGTATATTTTATAAAAAGTGGGCTTGTTCATGCTATATGCAAAGGTGTTATAATAGCGGAAATTCAGCAGAGCAGTGATGTTACTTACAGAGTTTATGATTACGGCAGAGGAAGAGAACTTCATGTTCAGAAGGCACTGGATGTGGTGGATCTCAGTTTAAGGGGAGAAAAAAGCAGGGGAATTACTTTAAAGAGAGAAGGTTTTGAAAAGACTTATCTGTGTCTCGCAAGGGAATTTTCTCTTGAATTGTATGATATTAGGGACAAAGCTTCAGAAACAAGTGATGAGGAAAGATTTTATATATTTACCTGTGTTGATGGACAGGGGCAGATAATGTATGACAACGGTGCTGAAAGTATATTTAAAGGAGACAGTTTTCTTATTCCTGCTTTCCTGGGAGAATATACATTAAAGGGGAATATGAAATTGCTTAAAAGCTATGTACCGGACTGCAGTAAAGTGGAAAACAATATATTGAAGGAGATCAGAAAGTTTTAGTTTTGAGGTATGTATATAACGTACCTCAAATTTTTTATAATTCAGTAAAAAAACTCTTGCAAAATAATAATTAATATTATATAATAATAAATGTTGAAAGAAGTAATAAAAATTAATTACATAAAGTAAATAGAGGAGGATTTTGTATGAAAAAATTTGTTTGTTCAGTCTGTGGGTATGTTTATGAAGGAGAAAAGGCACCTGAAAAATGTCCTGTATGTGGTGCACCATCAGATAAATTTGTGGAGAAATCGGAGGATTCGTCAAATTGGGCAGATGAGCATAAGATAGGCGTTGCTAAGGGAGTAGATCCTGAAGTACTTGAGGGATTAAGAGCTAATTTCACTGGAGAGTGTTCAGAAGTGGGAATGTATCTTGCTATGAGCCGTCAAGCTGACAGAGAGGGATATCCGGAAGTTGCAGAAGCTTATAAGAGAATAGCTTTTGAAGAAGCAGAACATGCATCAAAATTTGCTGAGCTGCTGGGAGAGGTAGTTGTACCGGATACAAAGAAAAATCTGCAGATGAGAGTGGATGCAGAAGCAGGAGCATGTAAAGGCAAAAAGGATTTGGCAACTTTAGCCAAAAAGTTAAACTACGATGCAATTCATGATACAGTACATGAGATGTGCAAGGACGAGGCGAGACATGGAGCTGCATTCCAGGGCCTGCTGAACAGATATTTCAAATAGACATAACCTACAAATATACTATTGTTTCCCCACATAAAAAAGAATCTGTGAAATCACAGATTCTTTTTTGATTGCTTTAAGCTAAATACATGAAATAGGATAATGCATCCTTTTGTTCAGTTGCAAAATCTATATTTCTCATGTGGTACGCGTTTCCTCCATAATCATAACCTTGATTATCACATATATATGCGTAGTCAAAGCTGTTTGGATCTGCCCATTTCATGAAGGTATATGTGTGAGTTGGACCATATCCGTAACTTGTGGTAAAACATATGTCACCGGGAAGAAGCAGAGATAAATCATAGCCAATTTTCCAGCCCATGCTTTCCAGTACAGATGTAAGGGTGAGAGTGTTTGCCACATAGGTTGGAACGCCAAGCCCTACTCTTCTAAGGGCTTCACTGGCGAAATATACACAGTTGTTGCTTGTATCACCGCCGTGAAGTTCAATGGCACTTTCCAGTACGGACTGCCTGTTGTCATAATTCATAAGATAATTATAAAGGCTTGTACCTATTGATGACTGAGTCCTATAATCGTTTGATATGGACTGAACAGGTACAAAGGGATTTATAGTCAATTGCAGGATAACTGTCTTGTAATATCCATCTACAGTGCCGTTAAAAACATAAGTTCCAGGTATGCTGGTGTTGCTCAGGGTTCCATCCCAGGAGACATCTACGGATCTTGTGGAATCATCTGACATTTTGGCAGATAATTTTACAGGTAAGCTGTAGTTGTCTTCCTGATTTATAGATGTATTTATATCATCAATAGATACTATGGAGGGAACTGTTTTAAATTCCACCATAGTAGCATTTTTGAGTCCCCTTCCATATAGAGATACTATATTGCCCCCTATGATTAGAGTATAATCAGAATCGTAATCATAATTAACTGCAGTTGTTACAATAACTGATTTATTGTAATCATCTGAAGACAGTACTGTGGAGATTTTCGTATCATTTTTATCCATTACCTTTATTTCATCCTTTAATGAGTCTATATCCACTGGTTCATTGAATTTTATTTTCCAGCTTTTATTAACGGGAATATCGGTTTTAACTAAAGTCTGTGAAGTTGTAGTTTCGCTGTTGCCTTCGTAATATTTTTTATTCTCGTTGGATAAATTTTGTGTGGAATCAGAGTCTTCTTTGGATACATTATCTAAGGAGGAAGATTTTTCCCCGGATGAATTTCCAGCTGAATTTAAATCATCTGCAGTTTTAGTGTTTTTAGCTTCTTCATTTTGTTCAGATGGCTTATCTTTATTATTATCTGTAGAAGTGGGAGAAGTACTATGTAAATCGGTGCTGCTTGTGATATCGGACTTTGAGGAAAGCTCGTCCACATTATTTGCTGCCAATACATTGGTATAATGGAATCCTTGAACAAGCATATAAATTCCACAAAATAGTACAAATTTTTTTATAAATTTTTTCAACTATATTCCTCCTTTCTATTTTATTTATGAAAAATTTTGTTTCATATGAAGTGATTCTTAAATTCAAGTAGAATCTACCCATTGGGATAAATCTTTTCATAAATAAGTTTAATTCTTTTAAAGAACAAGTTCAATAGGAATTTATAATTTGATAATTAAATGGGAAAATTATAATATTAATAGATATACGGCATATTATTTATAATGGGATCATGCAATCGGGGGATTTCTGGACCCGGATAGGATTTGACCATTTAGCTTCAATAGGGTGAAGATTAAAGAGTGAAAAGGTGGGATTTAGTTGGAGAAAAAAGATAGATATAACCTAAAAGAGCTTGCCGTGAGCTTCATGGAAGATGATGTACTTGCACTTTCTTCTCAACTTGCTTATAGTTTAATATTTTCTTTTTTTCCTTTTCTCATATTTATTATCAATCTTGTGGGATACAGCGATATAAGTAATAGTGACATACTTGCAGTATTGGGGTATATACTGCCTAAAAATGTATTGGAATTGGTGAAAAATACTGCATTCAGGAGTGAAATCACTAAGAATACACAGTTGATATACTTGAGCTTGATCTTTGCAATATGGGCTTCTTCCGGTGGATTCCACGCAGTGATAAAGGGGCTGAATAAAGCCTATAATCGACATGAACATAGATCCATATTTAAAATATATGGTGTATCCATGTTGTGTACTTTGGGAATAATGACTATAATAGTGTTTACCATATTATTTCTGGTGTTTGGGGAAATGATTGGAAGTTTGATAGCTTCCAATTTAGGGTTTTCCAGGGAATTTAACCTTGTGTGGGATATATTTAGATATGTGATCATATTTGTATCCACGGTATTTATTTTTTCTGCAGTGTACATCTATGCTCCCAGTGTAAAACTTGTATGGAAGGAAGTGATTCCAGGAGCGGTATTTTCGACCATAAGCATTGTAATAGTATCCATGATTTTTGCATTTTATGTCAATAATTTTGTCAATTATTCTATAATTTATGGAAGTATAGGAGCTGCAATAGCTCTTCTCACCTGGCTGTTTATATTATCCGTCATAGTAATACTGGGGGGAGAGGTTAACGCAGTACTATTCAAACATGAAAAAAAGCAAACTGACTGAATATTCATCAGTTCAGCTGCTTTTTTCACCTGAAAGGGTTAAAGAAAGAAATTTTCTTTTATTATATCCTGCATGGTTTTTGAGGCCTGAATGTTCTGGATGATTTTTCCCGCTTTTTTGGTGTTTCCTATTAATATTCCGCCTGTCAATTTATTGTTTTCGAAGAATAATTTTTGATACTCCTTCTTTAAAGGATCTCTTAAAGAGAGTGTTTGAAGGTCAGGTGAAATTGTGCCACAGGAAAACAATTCTGTGTTCATGGAAGTGAATATGGAAGAAGATACGAAGTCTGAAAAATGTACTTCATCTCCTGCAGCATTGGCTCCAGCAATTTTACCCATTTTTTCAGAGGCAGGCCAATTGCCGTACACTCTTCCATTATACTCGCAGATATCTCCGCAGGCATATATGTTCTCTGCGGAAGTTTCCATTTTGTCATTTACTATTATGCCCCTGTTGGTTTTTATATCCGTGTTTTCTACCAATTGCTTGTTTGGACGTATTCCTGTAGAAAATAATACCATGTCAGTTTTTATGATTTTTCCACTCTTTAATCGCAGGCTGGAAACTTTTTCTTCACCTAGTATTTCTTCTGCAGAATCACCAAGTATTGTTTCCACTCCTGATTTATCCACGGCTTCTTTGAATAGAACAGCGCCTTCCGAATCAAGTTGACGGGAAAGAAGTCTGTCTGAAAATTCCACTACGGTAACATTCAATCCGGAATTTTTAATTGACCAGGCAGCTTCGAGCCCCAGCAGACCTCCTCCGATTATAACCGCATTTTTAGATTTTGACATGTAGTTTTTTATATTTTCTGCATCTGATTTGTATTTTAAAGAAAAAACACCTTTTTTGTCTATCCCTTTTATTGGAATTATAAAGCTGGAACTTCCATTTGCAAGTATAAGTTTGTCATAGGATAATTCACGGCCTGTATCTATAGTTACTTTTTTTGATCTTGTGTCAATATTTTTGGCACTGCAGCCTAAAAGAAGTTCTATGTTGTTGTCTTTGTACCACTTTTCATTACAGAGATAGAAATCCTTGCGTAGTGTGGGCTTTAAGAGATAATCTGAAAGTTCAGGTCTGTAGTAGGTTGGAAGATTTTCAGCGGATATGATAACTATACTGCAGCTTTTGTTTCTATCTCTTATAGAATTGGCAGCATAGTAACCAGCAGCACCATTTCCGATTATTACGAAACGTTCATCCTTATCTGTACTAAAATTTGAAGGAACTTTTTCAGATACCTCTATGAATTGACTGGCATCAGCACCGCATACTGGACAGGTTTTAGGTGGTTCATCACCTTCAATTATTATTCCACATACAAGACATTTCCATTTTTTTGTAGATGAAGATGGCTTATTTTCAGAATTTTCATTACTGCTCTCGTTGATCTTTTCCATAAATTTATAAGTTGACATTGGATCCTCCTTTGAATATGTTTAATGTATATAATATTAATTATTATTAATCAATAGTAATTATTTACATATATTATAGTATATATAGATGGCAAAATCAACTGAATAAACTGAATATTTCATTTATCCCACCGCTACATATTAAATAGATCAAAAAAATATTGACAAAAATCAAGGTAGTTGTATAATATATATTAGAAATCATAGTAGATTACTCAGAAATACTTTGAAAAAGAAAAGTAGCTTAAATGAAGTTTTACAGAGAGAAAACTGTATGCTGAGAAGTTTTTTTACGGAGTTTAAGTGAAGTGCTCTTTGGAGTTATGAGCCGAATTAGTAGTAGGCTGCATCGGGTTCACCCGTTACAGTGATAGGACATAGCGCTGTGTCCGATTGTGAGTGGGTTTTTAGAAACCAAAAAGAGTGGGACCACGGAGGATCGACTTCGTCTCTATAATTAAAGTGTAGAGAGGGAGTTTTTTTGACGTCAAAATAAATATTAAAATCATTGAGATGAATAAAAAATTATATAAAGAATTGGTGGGAGGAAAATAATGATATTTAATAATGCCATAGATATGATAGGGAATACACCTTTGTTTAAGCTGGACAATTTTAGGGAAGAAAATTCAGCTGACATATATATCAAACTTGAAAAGTACAATCCAGGAGGAAGTATCAAGGATAGAGCTGCTCTTGGAATGGTTGAAAGGGCAGAAAGAGAAAATCTTATAGGACCAGGGGGTACCATAGTTGAACCCACTAGTGGAAACACGGGTATTGCTCTTGCCATGATAGGAAAGTTAAAAGGATATAAAGTAATTATTGTCATGCCGGAAACTATGAGTATAGAGAGAAGAAATATGATAAAGGCCTATGGAGCTGAATTGGTTCTAACAGATGGAACTAAAGGAATGAAGGGTGCCATAGAAAAAGCTTATGAAATTGTCAAGGGTAAGAAAGATTACTATATACCCCAGCAGTTTGTGAATATAGCCAATCCTCAGAAGCACTATGCTACTACAGCTGAAGAAATATTAAATGATTTGAAGAATGTGGATGCATTTGTAGCTGGTGTTGGTACTGGTGGGACATTAATAGGAGTAGGAGAAAATTTGAAAAAGCACAATAAGAACACCAAGGTAATTGCAGTGGAACCTGCATCTTCACCGGTTTTATCAGGCGGCCAGCCGGGTCCCCACAAAATACAGGGCATAGGCGCAGGATTTGTACCGGACATATATAAGACGGAATTTGTAGATGACATTATTACCATAACGGATGAAGTGGCATTTAAGTATGCCAGGCTTATGGGAAAAGAAGAAGGAGTATTAGTTGGAATATCTTCAGGAGCTAATATAGCAGCAGCCATTCAGGTGGCTAAAAAGCTTGGAAAAGGAAAGAAAGTGGCTACTGTAGCACCAGATGGAGGAGAAAAGTATCTATCCATGGGATTGTATGATTGATGTAATAGATTTTTATACTTTCCACAGTTTTTCATGGGGATAGAATTAGAATAAACAGTGAAACAAAGGTTATAAGGGGGTGATATGATAATGAGAAATCCATTTAAATTGCTGGCTTATGATATTAAAAATGCTATGAAAAATGATCCGGCGGCTAGAAATCCAGTAGAAGTGTTTTTGGTATATCCATTCATACATGCCTTGATTCATTATAGAATATCACATTTTTTCTATAGAAAAAAATGCTTTTTTATTGCTAGGTTCATATCACAAATATCCAGAATGTTAACTGGTATAGAGATTCATCCTGGAGCTAAAATAGGCAAGGGATTGTTTATTGACCATGGAATGGGAGTTGTGATAGGAGAAACTGCAGAAGTAGGGGACAATGTAACATTGTATCATGGAGTAACTCTTGGCGGGACAGGAAAGGATACAGGAAAGAGGCATCCTACTATTGGAAATAATGTTTTCATAGGAAGCGGAGCAAAAATATTGGGACCTATAGTTGTAGGTGACAATGTGAAAATAGGAGCTAATGCAGTGGTTTTGAAGGATGTACCTTCTAATTGTACTGCAGTGGGAGTACCTGTGAGAATTATATATAAAAAAAGCGCACCTGTCATAGAAATAAAAGATTATGCAGGAGATAGAAAAAAGATATATAATGAAATGGTGATATAAAATTTCTATAAGAGCGGGTGAAATATTGGACTACAAAGTGGAAATATTGGAGTATTGCCGTGAAATAGGTCTGGATACTGTGGGCTTTAGCAGCTGCAGAGTATATACTGAGCTGGAGGAATATCTCTGGTTTAGAAAACAAAATTTGCTGGAAAATGAATTTGAAGAAAAAGATATTAAAAAGAGAATTAATTCTTGTGAATATATAGACGGGGGAAAGACAATAATATCTATTGCCTTTCCCTATTTGTTTGAAAAGGTAAGAGAAAGCTCAGGTGTGGAATTTTCACTGTATACCAGAGGCAGAGATTATCATAAAGTGGCAGAAACCTACTTAAAAAAAGTATGTAATTTTATAGAAAGCCTTGGAGGAAAAACCAGATATTTTGTGGACAGTAATTCCTTGCCTGAGAGGTATATAGCATTTCAAAGCGGCATAGGATTTATAGGAAAAAACAATATGCTAATTACGGAAAAATATGGTTCTTATGTATTTCTAGGCGAGATAATAACTGATATGAATATAGAAGGTGATGTACCTGTTAAAACCCAATGCAGTAGCTGCAGTTTATGCCAGATTGCATGTCCTACCGGGGCCATCTGTGGATATAAGGATTCTAACAGATGCATGTCCTATATCACCCAGAGAAAACATATAGAGGACAAATGGTTCACAAAGTTTAAGGGAAGATTATTTGGATGCGATACCTGTCAAAAAGTTTGTCCTTATAATCAGGATGTATTGTATTCCGGCATAGAAGATCTTAGAGCTTTTGATTTTATGGAAAAAGTGGATTTGAATGAAATTGTAAATATGGATAAATCTACATTTGGGAAAAAATATGCCAATACTTCCTGCGGATGGAGAGGTAGAAATGTCATCCAGAGAAATGGTATAATAAATGCACTTATGCTGGATGAAGACGTCAGCATAAAAAGTATAAGATCTCCTTATATAAAAAATTATTATGATAGACTTTTACGCTTTTTGAAATTATAATTTATATAGAGGAATTATTAAATTGTATCATATTTGGAAAGGAAAGGTGGCTTTATTTATGATTTCTCCATGGATGGCCAGGTTAATAGGATTTCTTCCTGAAAGAGTCACAGTATATATTTCTAGAAAGATACTAAATAGTTATGTAAACAAATATGCCAACATAGAAGTCAAAGGGATAGAACATTTAGATGAAATTGACAGGCCTATTATATTTATATGTAATCATTTAAGCAATTCAGATGCACTGGTGCTTGGACATGTGCTTGAAAAAGAGGATCTAACTTTCGTGGCAGGCATGAAACTTAATGATGATTGCCTTACCAAACTAGGAATGAGCATAACGAAGACTATAGTTATAAAACCAAATTCTGCAGATAAGGGAGCCATTTCAAGTATAATAAAGACGATTAAAAAGGGAAAAAATATACTTATATTTCCTGAAGGTACCAGGAGTAGAACATCCAGCATGAATGAAGGGAAAAAAGGTGTAGTGCTTATACAGAGGTTATCCAGGGCAAGGGTGGTTCCTGTAGGAATATGGGGGACTGAAAAGCTTTTACCTATAAATGATAAGGGCATGGCACTGGAGAGCTTTCATCATGCAGACGTGGTGGTAAACATAGGGGCACAATTGGATATACCTAAAAAAAATAAAGATGAAGAAAAACATGAATATGAAACCAGGATAATTAATTTTTTTATGCATGAAATAGCAGAACTTCTGCCTGAAAAATACAGAGGTATATATAAGTTTTAATGAAGGTGATAATAATTGAATAAACAAGATGTAGTTAAAATATTGAAGATATTAAGTGAAACATATCCAGAAGCAACATGCGCATTGAAATTCAATTCCCCTTATGAATTGTTGGTAGCCACCATGCTTTCGGCTCAGTGTACGGATGTTAGGGTGAACAAGGTTACCAGTGAGTTGTATAAGGAATTTAATACTCCCGAGAAAATGATCTCGCTTACGGAAGAGGAATTGGGAGAAAAAATAAAAAGCTGTGGCTTTTTTAGGAACAAAAGCAAGCATATATTGGAAACAAGCAGGGCGATTGTAGAAAAATACCAGGGAAGTGTACCTGATACTTTGAAAGAATTAATTAAATTACCTGGAGTGGGCAGGAAAACTGCAGATGTAGTATTGTCCAATGCTTTTGGAGTGCCTGCTATTGCAGTCGATACCCACGTATTTCGGGTATCCAACAGGTTGGGAATAGCCAGAGGAAATACCCCTCAAAAAGTTGAGATGGAGCTTATGAAGAATATACCCAAACACCTTTGGAGTGATTCCCATCACTACCTCATATGGCATGGAAGGAAGATATGCAAATCAAGAAAACCTGACTGCGAGCATTGTCCTGTAGCTCCCTACTGCCAGTATTTCAATCATCCTGAAGATTATGAGGAACATAAAATCAAGAAAAACTGACCTATGAAATTCAGCATACGAAAAAAGGGTATAATGCTGTTGAAAGTGTTATACCCTTTGATAAATAATATTTTAAACTAAACTTAAAACATCTATATACTTAGGATTTCCCTTCGTACCCAGTCCAGGGCACTCATGGTAGCTCTTTTTCTTACAGTGTTTCTGCTCCCGAAATACTGGAATTTTTTTGCCTGAACTCTGCCTTTGATGTAAAGTCCCATATATACCAGACCTACAGGTTTTTCCGTGGAGCCACCGCCGGGACCTGCAATTCCGGTAGTGGATATGCCTATGTCTGTGTTGGATGTCTTAGCTATACCTTCAGCCATTTCTCTGGCTGTTTCGTAACTTACGGCACCATATTTATCGAGAGTGGTCTTTTTGACACCAAGTCTGTTGATCTTAGCCTCATTGCTGTATGTAACAGCGCCTTCCTTAAATACTTCAGATATGCCCGGATAATTTACAAGTTTTGCTGCTATCATTCCTCCAGTACAGGATTCAGCAGAAGATATGGTGAATTTTTTATCTGTGAGCATTTTACCCAGTACTTCTTCCATTTTTATATCATCTTCACCATAAATGTTTATTCCAAATATTTTTTTCAGTTGTATTTCCACAGGATTTATGAGTTTTAAAGCGTCATCTTCCGTAGAGGCCTCGGCAGTAATTCTGAGTATTGTGTCTTCTTCTTTGGCATAGGGAGCTACAGTTGGGTTAGTGCTATTTTTTATGATATCCGATGCCATTTCGGCCATGACGCCTTCTCCTATTCCACATAACCTGAGTGTTTTTGATTTTATTATTTTACTGCTGTATTTTTTCAAAAAAGGTTTCACATAATTGTTGAACATAGGTGCAACTTCTTTTGGAGGCCCGGGGAGTATTATCATTATTTTCCCGTTTTCTTCAATGGCACAGCCAGGGGCAGTACCGTGAGGATTAGGCAGTATTTTAGATCCCTTTGGGAAATAAGCCTGTTTTATATTGTTTCCCTTTGAGTAAGATCTACCCATTTTACTGAAATGCTCTTTTAAATTCTCCAGTGAATTTTTATCCAGAATCAGTTCTCTGTTAAAAAATTTGGCCCCGGTTTCTTTTGTCAAGTCATCTGGAGTAGGTCCAAGTCCACCTGTTGTAATTATAATGTCTGATCTTTTAAAACCATTTTCAAGTTCCTCCAGAAGTCTATCCGGATTATCTCCAACTACAGACTGATGAAATACTTCTATACCTAAGTTTGCCAGTTGTCTGGATATAAATTGGGCGTTTGTATTGACTATATCTCCAAGTAAAATTTCTGTTCCCACGCATAGTATTTCGGCTTTCATGCATTTTTACCTCCGTCTTTATTATTTGCAGTAGTACTACATATTTATATAATTTTATGATACCATAAAATTGGATTTATTTTAAAAATAGTATAATAAATTAATAGTATTTTACATATAAAAAATACTGACACTATAGTATAATAACTATGTAAAAGTAAAGAGGTGATGGAAATGAATCAAAAAAAGCGGCTGAAAAAGAGAAAAAAGACTTTAAAAGGAAAATTAGTCATATTAGCCATAGGTGTTCTGGCTATTTTTTCAAGTGTGAGTTGTGGATTTATAGTATACCATTATAATGATATAAAATATTGGGATAACTTGATTTATCCTAAAGTTTCTGTAAATGGCACAGATCTATCCGGGAAAACCAAATCAGAAGCCAGAGATATAATAAAAAGAGAATATTCTGATAAAATTCAACAAAAGAAAATTAACATATTGGCAGGAGATAAAAAATATGAATTATCTTATGCCAATATAAGTCCTTCCTATAATGTAGATGAAGTGATTAACCAGGTATATTCTTATGGAAAAAATGAAAATATATTTAAAAAGTATCAATTATTAAATAATCCCAAAGCTGTAAATTATGAATTGAAGTTTTTTTATGATGAAAAGCCGATAAAAAATTTAGTAAGTGAAATTGAAAATGAAACCAATTCAGATCCCGTGAATGCATCTTTGAAGATGGGAAACATTGGGTTTGAGGTAATTCCACAGCAAGATGGCGTCAAACTAAAAAAAGAGGAATTAGAAAAAGAATTGGTTTCCAAAATAGACGGAAGTATAGGACAAAATCCTACTGTAAAGGCAAATCTAGAGACTATTCCGGCCTCAATAAAGGAGGATGAACTTAAGACAGTGGATACGTTGATATCTAGTTTTAGTACAAACTATGGTTCTATATCCTCCAGCCAAAGGGCAAATAATATAACTCTTGCTACAAAAAGTATAAACGGATACGTGTTGATGCCTGGGAGTACTTTCAGTTTTAATGGAGTTGTGGGACAAAGAACTGCTGCAAAAGGATATCAGGCTGCTCCGGTCATTGTTGGTGACAAGGTAGAATCAGGTCTGGGGGGAGGAATATGCCAGGTGTCTACGACTTTATACAACGCAGTATACAAAGCAGGACTTACTTCTACGGAGAGGGTACATCATACTCTTCCAGTACATTATGTGGCAGAAGGAATGGATGCCACAGTGGATTATGGCAATATAGATTATAAATTCAGAAATGATTTTAAATATCCTGTATATATAGAGGGGTATACCTCAGGGGGAAATGTGGCATTTAACCTATATTCAAATTCTGCTGTTGCAAGATAGTTGCGAAATAAAAAAGTAGATTATTTTCCTATTGTTTTCTGGTTCTGATTGTGATATACTATTTGAGTAACAAATCGACCATGCGGATATGGCGGAACTGGCAGACGCGCTAGATTCAGGTTCTAGTGAAAGAAATTTCATGCAGGTTCAAGTCCTGTTATCCGCACCAGAAGATTAGGTCAAAATAGATGCAGGGCTGAAAAGCCAGTGCTTATGCGGCCTGACGAGGGTTTTGAATGAAAAATTCAAGACCCTCGTTTTTCATAGATGCACCTCGCTATTTAACAAGAAAGCGAGGTGTTTCTCATTTTTAGCTGGAAAATCAGTCCGGCAAACAATTTAATAAAGCCAATACTCTACAGGGCAATTTTGAAGCGGACATGTTCTTTGTAACTGAAAGACACAGCCGCTTTTTTTGTTGCCTAAAATCAAAAAGAAAGGACAGATGAACCATGAAAAACGAACTGCAAACCCTGCGGTTATTCAGCCCTTTCTTTCCTCATATCTACAGAGAGAATGGCATATTCAATCTTCATACTTGAACAGTGTACAGAAACTCATATATAGAAATGAGCTTGTTTTTTACAGATTCTGCTGAAAAAAGTTGATTGTTTGCTCCCAAGAATCAATTGAATCCTGTAAACTTCCTTCCCAAGCATAGTGTTTCTTATACCTGATATTTGGCTGATTTGCTACGGTCAATATATGCCCGCAGTTTTTATAAATCTTTGCTGTAAAAGTTTTATCCGACTGTTTTCTGAGCTTAATTCTGGCTGAAATTTTCTCAATCGAACCAGCGCTATCCCATATTTCATCCTCTTGTGCTCCCAAGCACAGCAGAGCACCATTATACTTTTCAATCCTTATTTCAGCATTTTTGGGATTGTTTGACGGAGGCCGCTTAGCAATTTTAGTGAGCAAATATTGTACAATGTGGAATTTCTTAAAAGGAAGTTCTTTACCTTGGTATGTCCATGAAGACGAATGCGAAGGTTTCCACCCACACATGCCTTCTAAAACAATATTCGAAGGTGAATTTGCAACTACGCACTTAATGTTTTGGAAGTATGTTGCGGCAGTCAAAGCCAGTTCAGCCCCTTTTGAGCGCCCGTACAAACCTATCCTTTTTTCGTCAACTTGCGGTAGTAATGCTAAATATGAAGCACTTGGTTCAATGATTTCAATCGGAATTTTCTCTAAATTTCTAGATAAGCCTGTTAACCCAAAGTAACCCACCGCTAAGGCCACAAAACCATGACTTGCAAACAGCTGCGCGATATTTTGAGCTTTCTCTATACGCCCGTCGCTACCACTGACAACGATAATCGCCGGCTTCTGTGATTGTCTTTTCTCGAAGAAAACTCTTCCGCAGGCTTCACCTAAGTCGATATCTTTTGATGCAATTGTCGGCAATTGGTAATACCTGAGAAATGAGTTTGCTGCAATTACTTTTCCATGTTCGACGATTGAAATTACAATTTGAAATTTATCGTTTTTTGCAATACTTTTCAGATTTTGAGGCAATTTGATCTTTTTTGTATTTTTGGGCTGGCTATTGTAAAACAAGCCCATTTGAGCTATTCCTTTGTAAGATCCATCAATTGCGCAGCTATCTTTTAGAGAAATTCTTCCAGACTCGTCGGCCTGTACTGAGATTTTCGATTCCCAAATATTATTTGTACCTAAGTTCGTTGGCACATTAATACAGTAATAGTTTTTCAATTCCTGCTTAATTTCATAAATCTTATGCGGATCAAGATTATCGACGATAATGTTATATGCACAGTCAGCTAGTACGCTCTCACTATTCAATCGAATTTCAATTTTCTTTGACATAGGTCAGTCCTCTTCTCTAAAATATTATTTTAAGTTTGCAGTGTCCAAGTGGATGCTGTATTTTTGCGTTAAGGAGGTTTTGAAATGAGTAAGCAGATTACTACTATTCCTGCAAAAAGTAATTTGTTTCTTTTTTACTTTTTGTAGCCTGGTTTATAGGCTGATGGGGCGAACTTAGGTTGTAAAATACCTGCTAAGGCAAACATAAGAACGGCTGTCCAGATGCAACTGTAGCTGATCCAATCGATGGATGACAGTTTTTCATGAAAAACGAAAATTCCTAGCAGGAAACTAATTGTAGGGGAAATGTACTGTAAAAAACCTACTATGGAGAGACGGGTTCGCTTTGCTCCTTCGGTAAACAGTAAGAGCGGCACAGCTGTGACAATTCCCGAACTAAGCAATAACGCCGTCGTCAAAAGGTCAATTTTACCGATGGCACCTGCGCCAACATATTGTATCCAAAGGATATAACCGATGGCAAAGGGTGCGGTCAGCATCATTTCCATCGTTAGCCCCACAGATGCGTCCAGCGGAACTATTTTCTTGATGAGTCCGTAGAGAGCGAAGCTGACGGCTAAGATTAGGGAGATCCACGGAAATTTTCCGTAAGCAGCAACCAGAATCAAGATACCAGTTGCCGCAACGGCCAATGCTGTTTTTTGTATAGGGCTTAGTTTTTCTTTAAAGATTGTAACGCCCAACATAATCGCAATTAGCGGGTTGATAAAATATCCCATGCTTGCTTCGACTACATGGCCAGAATTTACCGCCCATATATATATATGAGCCAGTTGGCGCAGTTAAAAAGAGTCGCCAGAAAAACTAAGCCAATATTTTTTGGATGTAAAAAACTACGGAGCAGTTGGCCTTTTTTCCCAATTGAGGAGATATAAATCACCATGAATGCAAGTGCCCATACAATTCTGTGCGCTAGTATTTGATCCAAAGGTACCTGCTTGAGGAGATTCCAGAACAGTGGCAGAATTCCCCAGAGAGCAGATGCCGATGCACTGCAAATAAAGCCTTTATTTTCGTCAGTAAGATTCATATGTAAACCTGCCTTTATCGCTTTTATATGCTTTGGAGGGTCTCCTCGATCCAGTTGAAGATGCTGCTGTTCGCAAAAAGTTTGGCACCTACCTCACAGTGTTCGGCTGCGTCCTGCTCTCGAGTAAACAGCAGATACTTCTTGGGGCAGTGGAGCTGATCATAGAGCCGCTTTGCCTGGCCTGGAAAGTTGGTTTCATTTTCACTGTCCACAATTAGTGTGGGTCACTCGATTTGCTGCACTACATTACCCAGATAATAGTGTTTTGCCTTGAGCATGAATTCTTTGAGATTTTTGACCCCGAAGACATACATTCCATGCCTAAGTGCCCAATTGACTTGAGCGCTTTGAGCCATCTGCTTTTTCATAATGGTGTCCACTTTTGTCTCTGGCGTAGTAGCGATGTTTTGAAAAAACTCTTCTCGTTCCATACCCTCGGGCCGGCGCTCACCCATAAAATCATAAACTCCGCTGTTGGCGACACAAGCTGACAATCTATGTTCAAATGCGGCTGCTCGGGGCGCCAGATATCCTCCCATGCTTTGCCCCCACAGAATGATTTTTTGGGAATTGACGCCTAGCTTTCCAATTAGAAAATCCACCACGGGTGACAGTACATTTTCCCAATCTGGACGGAATGGGATTTCTCTTCTGCGGATCATCTCACCCTGACCTGGGCCTTCAAATGATAGGCAGTTCATCCCACGCTTCAGGGCCTTTAGTGCGATGCCGTACATTTCTTCTTTTGTGCCGTCATATCCGTTGAGAAGGATCAATGTGGGTGCGGTCTTTGTGTCTTCCCCTTTGGAAACAGGGTAAAAAAGTGCCGGAAGACTTGTCTTTTCATAAGGAATTTCCATAGGCAGGATAACGGTTGTTCCGTATTGGATGACTTTTTGAAAGCAGTCCAGAGCAAGTGCATCCATTTGCTCCAGTTTGTCACTTGCTTCTGCACTGCAGTTTTCCGTCATCAAAACGCCGCGGTAGAAAGCTGCAGCCCGATAATAATTGGACGCCCGCAGAAATGTTTCGGCGGCACTCGTGAAATGATGGCCAACGAGGAATTCTTCGGCAGTATGGCGCATCCGGTCTGCTGTACTGGCCCATTCCCTATACCAACTGTTGTAATCACCCTCCCGGATGACCCGGGCTGTATTGAGGACTTCATTGACATCAGCCTGCCCTGAAGATACTTCACTGAGCATACGTAGCACTTGAAAAGAAATCTGTTCGTCTTCAATATTAATTTTCATGATATTCACTCTCCCAGTATGTGGCAATATTTTGTTCCATTTCCTTTAGCATCTGCATGTTATATGCTGCACCCAATACCCGTTCATAAAAATCACCGACAGCCCTCGCCATGCGAAGCATTTCTTCTCGATTGTAAGTAAAGAACGCAGGATCGAAAACAAACTTGGTGGCTGTAAGCAGAAACTGTGCTGCTTCGTCCGGGTAAGAGGTAGTGAAGCATCCTTCTTTTACGCCTTGTCGAATCAGTTCTGCATAAATGGGCTTGAGTTTGTTGATGCGGCTGACGATATACTGCAGGTGGGCAGATGTATAGCGGCTTTCGTGTAAAACATCAAAAAGGCTATCGTTATGTCGGTTCATGCGAAAATCCTGTATGGTCAGCAGATTAAGTTTCTGGATCGGGTTAATGTCGGTCCGATTCAGTGTTTTCCGCATCTCCTTTATAGTATTTTCCGTGACCAGTTCTAATACTGCTGCAAAAATATCATCCTTTGATCGGAAATAGTTGTAAAACGATCCCTGTGCAATATGCAGTTCTTTGACGATATCGCTCACGCTGGTGTGATCTACACCATTTTTACGAAATAAAGCTAATGCGGTGGAAAGCAGGTCTTCTTTTTTGATGCTTGGTTGTCTTGCCATTAGTAACACCTCCAAATAATTAATGACTGACATCAGTCATTAATATAGCATAATCTGCTATTGCTGTCAACTATCTTTTTATGCCATGGTTTATTATTGCTTAATCCTATAAGAGATGATATGATTATTACATCTTTTTTGCAGGATTGAATCCTGCGCTTTCAATTATCATGATTGTTCTTTCCTGCTTTTTAATGATAGGGACGGGTTTTGTAGAAGAGGTGCTGTTCAGGGGATTTTTATTTCAAGGTATATATTGCAAATCAGGTGCGAATAAAGCCATTTTTATTTCCGGAATAACCTTTTGGTATAGGGCATGTTGTCAATTTGTTTAGAGGATATGCTGCTGTAGAGCTGGCAGCACAGATTGGTGTCGCAATAGTAATAGGCATTGTTCTTGCACTGCTTGTGGCTGTCACAAAAAATATCCTGCCGGGTATTTTTTTTCATATTGTATTTAATATTGGCGGAACTATTACAAATGCATCAGTCAGTGCACAATCCTCTTTGCTGATAGTAATTTTGATTATTTCCTTATTTTATGCGATATATCTTTCAAAATTCCTACATGGAAAAAATAAAGCGTGAGGTAATATATGATAAAATCAAATGTAAAATATTTTATGTTTTTGATGACAACTTTAATATTATCAGTACCGTTTTATATCTGGGGTGCATTCTTTCCGGTTAAAGGGCTGCCTTTTGGCCTGCCAATCAGCTTTTTAATGATTATGGTACCTTTCTTCTTGTCATTGATATATGCATGGAAAGAAAATGGAATAGAAAGAATTACATTTTTGTTTAAAAGTATTTTCGATATAAACAGGGCCAGCAGATGGTGGATAATTTTTTGTCTGGCATGTATGCCTTTAGTTACGGTGTTAACATATTTTACAATGCGGGTGTTTCCTTTTCCGCTGCCGGCAGAAATAGTGTTTCCCTATAGAGAGATTCCGCTGATGATAGCTCTTTATTTTCTGGGAGCAATACCTGAAGAATTTGGATGGACAGCTATCCTGACTGAACCACTGACCAAAGAATATGGGCCAATTAAAGCAGGTATAATTATCGGGGGAGTGTGGGCCGTCTGGCATATCATTCCCTGGAGCTGGGCACATCCCGCAGGATGGATTATTGGAATGTGCATTTTAAATGTTCTTATGAGAACTGCAATGATCTATGCCTATATGTATGGTGGCAAAAGTTTGTTCACAGGTCTGGCTTTTCATACCATGATAAATGTGACAACAGGTATTTTTCCCAACTACGGCTCACATGTAAACACATGGCTTTTTAGTGCATGGATGGCTGTTGTACTGTTGTTGGTTATATGGTTTGTAAAAAGAAAAAATAAAGCTTATGAATACTGATGATCCTATTGATGTTTTTTTCATCTTTATTCAAAGACCGTCATATCTCTGAAGTACATTATACACGAAATGTCTGTTTATAATGTGCTCTGCTTTTCCAGTAGATAAATAGGACAACAAGGAAGGATATGGTCTGGGCAATGGCAATGCGGAGCATTTGCAATTCATCTGTGCCGGAGGCCGTTGCCATATGTAAAATGTTGATGATTATATTATTTGTGAAGTGATCAGCCATAGACATCCAGAGTGAACCTGTAATTTTAGTAAGCAGACAGAATTTTATTCCTGTAATTCCTGTTGTTAAAATAAGTATAAGGGAAATCATGACAGTTCCGCTCATGCTGGTTTTCCCGTCCAGTAGATTGCGCACAGGAGCTGCTATATGCCAGATGCCAAATAGGAGAGAGGATAAAACAGCAGCTTTGACAAAGGAGTATTTTATTTCGAAGAGTTTGATGAACAAACCCCGGAAGATACCTTCTTCCATGGCCACATTTATAATATTCCCGATAATGCAAAAAGTGAAAAACAACAAACCGGTTTGTCTGCCTTGATTTCCATCAATGGCATAGCTGGTTACATAGATCTGCAGTGAAGGGGTGTTACCTCCTGACAATTGCATAAAAAATTCAATACCATAGGCAATTGTAAATACGGCTGCTCCAAGCAGGAAGCCATATAGTGCATTTCTGACTGCTGATCTGCCAGTGAAACCCACTTGAGACCAGCTGAATGAAAAATATCGTATTGAAAATGCCAGCACAAGGATACCAGCCAGTTTGTGTATGAATGCTTCACCGAAAATACTCTGATCAGTGCGGATAAACATGTATTCAAATACTCTCAATACAAAACATATCAGATAAATAACCAGTATGGACTTCCACGGATGATACAATCTATTTTTTCCCATATTGATGCTCCTTTTAATTTATTTCATTATCTAGACTCTATTTTAACATAAAAGAAAGCACAGAGTTCTATCGTCCTCTGTGCTTTTCCCTATGCTTTTTCTGTCTCAATTCAAATTGTCTTTTCTTTTCTGCTTCACGTTGCTTGCGGGAGCGGGATTTACGTTCAATTCTGCATTGATCCCGTTGAAGCTTCAATGCCTGCTGTGCCTTTGTACCAATGCCTGTTTTCTGCAATTGCCTTTTTAGTGTTCGCTGCATTCGTTTGGGGTTTGTATGTTTTTCATCAGGCCCTATTGCTTCAATGGATGGACTGAATTTTAACCTATTCCAGTTTTTAAGTACAAAATCATAGATTTCGCAGTCTCTGGGTTCAGCACCAAAAGTGATTTTACAAACTTCATATTTTCCCTTGTATTCGCATTCGCAAACACCTACCCAGAACGGTTCTTCAAAAAATACAGTTAATTTTGACAGAGCCTTGTCCATAGATATTCCTCCTTTATGTCTGCCTTGCAAAGAACGGACAACCAAGGAGGTAGGTTACTGACAGTTTAAGCTGCGTCCGGACTACCAACCGGAACTGTGTTTTTATCTTTGCTGCTTAAATACTAGCTTTTTTAGTGGTGTCTGTCAAGGTTGACATCAATTTATATTACATCGCTTCGAGCAATTTTAATGCTTCTTCTTTCTCTTTTTTAAATACATGAATGTAGGTGTCATATGTTGTTGATATATCTGCATGACCAAGCCACTGACTTACAACACTGATACTGACACCTGCTTTCAATGCTCTGCTGGCAAAGGTATGTCTAAGTTGATGAATGGTTAAAGGCTTATCAATATCTGCTTTTTCAAGCATTCTTGATAGTAAACCATGAAAACCATCATTATAGGATAAATCATATTTATCCCCAAATAAAAATGACCTTTTTTAGAAAATCATCCTGTTTAAAATAATGAGATTTATATTTTAATCTCATAATAGAAGCCTCTTTGTTCTAGTTTTCGTATAAGGTAGCTATATCATGTATTCTACGCTTCATTTCTGTGCGGATATGTAACGGCTCTAAACACTCGCATTTATCCCCAAAACTGAAAAGAATATTGTAGTAGTATTCGTTCTCTATGAAAGGAAAACTAACAATGTAATGCTCATCACCGTCTGGCAAAAAGTGTTCATAAGTGCAATAATCAAGTACCCTGTCCATGACAGATTTATGAATACGAATTTTGATTTTTGTTTGCATAGTTGTCAAAATATCAGTAAAATCTAACTGCGGTTTTTGATAATCTCGTGGCGTAAAAAATTCCTCTTGTATTTGTAGGTTTGATGTGCGGGATAGTTTGAATAAGCGAAAATCATTTCTTTTATGGCAATACCCTTGCCAATACCAATGACTACTTTTCAATACAAGCTGATACGGCTCGGCTGTTCGTGCGGTTTTATTTCCGTAGCGGTCTGTATATTCAAAGGTCAGTAGCTTACTTTCCTGTAAAGCTGTTTTGATAATTTCTAAATATGGTTGTATGTTCCTGTTGTCCATCCACGGACTTAAATCTATATATATTTGATTTGCTTTTAATTCAATGTCTTTCGCTCTATCGGCGGGGATAAAACTCTTGACTTTCGCAAGGGTGTTTACCAGTTCATCACCTCGTATCATGTTAGAAAGACTGGAAAGCCCCATCAAAATAGCGGAAAGGTCGGCAGTCGAAAAAACCTTTCTATCAATCTTGTATTTCTGCATGATTTCAAAGCCGCCGCCCACTCCCGGTGTCCCGCGAACAGGAATACCCGCCATGTTTATAGTGTCTATGTCGCGGTAGATTGTGCGGGGTGAAACTTCAAACATATCTGCTAACTCCTGTGCGCCTATACGCTCTTTATCAAGGAGTATCATAATAATGCTAACAAGCCTGTCAACTTTCATCTGATAGCCGCCTTTCAAAATTTATTTTTATCATTATAGATTGTTGCCATAATGTTGTCAACAATTACATGTTACAATAAAAAAGTAAACAAATCAATCTACCTATCAGGAGGAGACACTATGCAGAAAAAAGCCTTAGTAATAATTGATATTCAAAATGACATAACAAAGAATTACAAGGGTATTATTGACAATATCAATAAAGCTATTGATTTGGCAGTCAATAATAATATTCATGTTATTTATATAAGGCATGAAAATTTATCAGCCGGCACGAGGACTTTTAAACCCAATACATATGGATCTGAATTAGCTTCAGACTTGAAAATAGTATCAAAAAATGTTTTTACAAAATACAAAGGAAACGCATTAAGTAGTGAAGAATTTACAGACTTTATTAGTAAAAATGAAATATGTGATTTCTACATAACAGGAGCAGATGCTGTTGCTTGTGTTAAATCAACCTGTTACAACTTACGCAAAGCAAATTATAGCGTTAATGTATTATCAGATTGCATTACAAGTTATGATAAAAGGAAAATTGACGAAATGCTGCGCTATTATGAAAGTAAAGGCAGTAAAATCATTAGTTTAAATGACTTGTTACCTAATCACATCTTTGAAGCACAGAAACATTACTGAACTCAGTCAATGAAGAAGGCCGACTAGCCTTTCTTGACAAGTGAGCAGCTGTTCACTATAATAATGGTGAACGACTGCTCACAATATTTATTGATGGAGGTTATTATGCCAAAAAACAAAACACGGGATACAAAGGAAGTTATTTTGACAGTTGCACTAAAATTGTTTTCTGAAAGAGGTTATGATGGGGTTGGTATCCGTGACATATCAAAAGAAATCGGAATACGGGAGAGCGCTCTTTACAAGCATTATAGCGGAAAACAAGACATTTTCAACTCAATTCTCAAAGACATTGAGCGTCGTTATCAAGAAGAAGTTTCTACTTTTATTCCCCCTGAAAGCATGGCCAATATTCTCTCAGGAGAAAGTGATGTAAGGGAGGAACTATTCCGTATTAGCGTTACAATGTTTCAGTTCTATCTTAAAACAGAGTATGGTTCGCAACTGCGTAGAATGTTGACAATGGAACAGTATAGAACTTCGGAGGCAAGCAAGTTTTTTAGGGAATTGATAATAGACAAGGGTTTAGATTATATATCAGGCGTGTTCACTAATTTAATAAATGATGGAGTTTATGTTGATGCTGACCCAATGATAATGGCCCTGCAGTTTTATTCACCTTTGTATTTGCTGTTATCAAAATATGACAATCAGCCCGAAAAATATGAAGAAGCTTTATCTTTTTTAGAAAAACATATTACGATGTTCAATAAAATCTATTTAAGGGGCGATAAACAATGAAAGGAATTGGAATATTGCTGGCAGAGTGGTTTATAACCAGCCTGATTGTTTATGCAGGACTATCTGGCAAACAAATATTATTCATTAATGGGCCGAGAGCGGCTGTTATTACTTTGGGAGCAATTGGATTTGCAATGTGCATGATTATGCCAACAATCGGCAAATTTATCAGCAATGCACCGGCTCACCCGCTCACCATCATGGGATACATCTTTGGGACAATCGCATTACTTACAACAGCAACACAAATATTCAAATGGAAAATCCCCATACTTTATGATCCTAAAATTGCGCTTTTTGTAGTTGCTGGCTGCATTGTCATAAAGTCGATTATTGGTAGGTTTGCACTATTGATAGTTAAATAAATAGCTGAAAATAGGGCACTTTATGAATATTGAAGCGCGTTATTATTCAAAATCAGGTAATACAAAGAGAATTGCAAATGCTATTGCTAAACAAGCAGGGGTATCCGCTGTAATAATTTATTGATACTATTCGGTTAACCGTATATAATAATATAAAAGATATAGAAAATGAAAAGGCGGTGCAAATTATGCGGATTGCGATTTGTGATGATGAGGTTGCTGTATTGTCATCATTATCTGATTTTATAAATAAGACGTACCGCTATATTAATTTGCTCACAGAACAATATTCATCGGGGGAAACGCTCATAAGGGCCATAGAAAAACAGGGGATGTCTTATGATCTGCTTTTTCTTGACATAGAAATGGATGACATTGATGGAATTCAAGTTGCAAAAAAGGTTCATGCACTTTTAGCGGATATGTATATTGTGTTCATCACTTCCCATGACGAATTTGCCATGACTGGCTATGAAGTATCGGCATTTCGTTTTCTGACCAAGCCGATTCAACCCCAGAAGTTGATTGAAGCGATCACAGCGGTAAAAAAGGAATTGCTGAACCAAAAAACAATTCATGTGGAGAGCAAGGACAAAGAGGCTGTCTTAAAAGTTAAGGATATTTTGTATATTGAGGCACAGGACAAGAACGTAAAAATTGTTCAGCAGAAACAGTCTTATTATGACCGCAATAGAATTGATTTCTATACACATCTTTTAGGTTCAAATGATTTTTACAGGGTACACCGCAGCTATTTAATCAATCTGCGATATATCAAATTTATTGACAGTCTCGACGTCCTTATGGTAAACGGAGATTCCATTCCGATTAGCAGACTGAGAAAAAAGCAATTTGACGAAGCGTTTCATACCTATATGAAACGAACAGCGAGGTAATATGATGGTAGTTGCATTAGTGGTATTGGAAATATTAGCTGCCGTATTTGACACGTTATCGGCAGGTGCACTTGTATTTCTTTTCGTCAGTCCCAAAATTCCACCGGACAAAAAGAACATTGCAATGGCAGCATTTTTTATCACACTGGAATGCGTGTGTCTGGTAAATGAAGCTATCATCGCATATGGTATAAGCTGCTTTGCTTTTATAGTAATTCTTGCGGGTGTAAATGAACCGGATCGTCGATTAAACAGTATAGTTATTGCCGCGTTTCTATGGGTGCTGAGAAGTCTTCCCGCCAGCAGTGCAGCACTCCTTGCGGGAACAATGGATATAAAACAATCTATCATTTCAAGTGGAGAAATTACATTTTACGCTTTGATAATCGGCAATCTTGTAATGGATTGCGTAATTATTGCAGCAGCCTATAAGTACCGCAAATATGCTCATAGAATACTCTTTAGCTATATAGAAATTCTGCCTGCGTTTCTCTTGTGGACGATAGCCATGTTTTTGAACCCGTTTATGTGGGTAAATTACAGGATTGAAAATACCGGAATCCAGCTTTATATCTCGGCCTGTTTTTCCGCGGTAGTTGTTATTGCAGATGTCCTTTATTTTATTTCACTTTGGAAAAGTAAAATGACAGATTATTTTAAACAGTTGGAACAGCGTAATCAGCAGTATATTGAACAGGAATTGCAGTATTTTGAGATGTACAAGAAAAACCAGGAGGACATCCGAAAATTCCGGCACGATATAAAGCACCATATCACCCGGATTGAGCAGCTCTGCGAAACAGGGAATCTTTTGAAGGTTCAAGAATATCTGGGCCATGTACAGGGGAGTTGGGAAAACATGACTAAAGCTCTTTTCCATACAGGTGATGATAATGTGGATGCAATTTTGAACGCAAAAGTTCCTCCAATGCAAAGGGCACAAATTAAATTTAAACTGTCTGGGGCGTTTGGCAGAGCCTTATCAATTTCCGCTTTTGATATATGTACGATTTTTGCAAATGCGTTGGATAATGCCATTGAGGCCAATCAAAAAGTTTCCGATGAAAAACATCGGTTTATTTCGCTTTCCATCAGCAGAAGCGATTTCTACTACATGATCTCCATGGAAAATCCGATGATGGCTGATCTCCCCTATACCGGACAGACAACAAAGCAAGACCGTTTGAATCATGGATTTGGTCTGCCAAGCATCCGGGATAAGGTAGAACAGAACGGGGGCATCATGACCATTACAACAGAAAGCGGGCTGTTTCGTTTGGAAATTATGCTTCCAATTTAACATTTGGCTCTCCTATAGATACATCTGGCGACACATTTTAAATGTGCCTCCTTTTTTATGCTATTATTTTCACAGTTACAGGAGTAAAGAATAAAAAAGGAGGTAACACAGAAATGTTATCTGATAAAATAATTATAGCTGAAAATCTGTGTAAAGATTTTAACGTCAGGCAGGACGAAACAGTTCCCGTACTTCGTAATATTAATCTTTCCATTGCATCAGGCAAAATGACGGGTATCGTTGGCCCGTCCGGCTCAGGTAAATCAACCTTGCTGTATTGTCTGGCAGGTTTGGAGCCGGTATCCTCCGGCACAGTGCAGGTATTGGAAGAAAATGTTGCGAAGATGAGCCGCACTCAATCGGCAAAGTTTCGTAGAAGCCATTTAGGATTTGTGTTTCAGTCCTATAATTTGGTGCCATCAATGACAGTAGAAGATAATCTTAAACTGCCGTTTACATTACGCGGCCGGAAATATCCTCGTGCTGCCGCTTCGCAGACATTGCAGAGGCTGAATATTTCTAAATTGCTGAAGAAGAATGTGACATTGTTGTCCGGAGGCGAACAGCAGCGCGTCGCACTGGCACGAGTTTTGATTGCAAATCCGCAAGTTATTTTTGCAGATGAGCCAACTGGCGCACTGGACACAGAATCAGTTTCCCATGTCGTAAGTGAACTGAAGAAAATTGCGGCGCAATCTGATCATGCAGTTGTAATGGTTACACACAGTCCTGAGGTTGCAGCTCAATGCGATGGGGTAATTCAAATGCGTGATGGGCAAATTATATCTGTCAACGAAGGGCAGGTGAGGATCTGATGCGCGGCTTAATAAAAGATTTCAAAGATGCTCCTGTGGTATGGGGCGGAGTGTTTTTACTGCTGGCTGTGGTACAGATTTTGATTCCTACCATGCGGATTATGATGTCAAATGCTGCAGCTTCACGGGGGAATATAGTTTGGGGCGAAAAAGCTGGATGGTTTGTGAGCTCCATGAGCGGATTGACCTATCCCGTAATATTGTTTGCTGGTGTACTGGTTATCATGATGGTGGTATCGGCTTCCATTGAACAACGTCGAGGTGATTTGGCACTGCTTTCCCTGCAGGGGGCCACACCAATGCAGTTGATTTTGCGGACATGTGCGCAGGTACTGCTGCTGGATGTGTCAGCAAGCGTGGTTTCTCTTTTTCTTTCGCCGCAGCTGGCTCGTTTACTGTTCTCTTTCTTTGCGGTACAACTTGAAGCTCCCGGACTTCCGTATGCGGCTGTTGGAATCTCTCGTATGTTACTGTCCTGGAGTTATGGTATAGGTATCGGATTTGTTGTCGCAGTGGTAGGAGCATTTTTAACAATTCGAACAGTTTCCCGTGTTTCCCCGGTTGAGGCATTACGCAAAGCAGCCAGCACTCCCAAAACAGTAAGCCTTCCAAAACGTGTATTGGCATTAGCTGCATTGGCAGGGAGCATTGCTGTTATTACCTGCGGTATGTTTATTACAAAACATGTGGATATTGAACAGATACAACAATTATCCTTTTCCACATTATCTCCGCTGTTTTATTGCTGCGTGTTGGCTGCTGTCCTGTTTGTTGCAGCTATCTGTTTTGCTGGCCCTGCTGTCCTGGCAGGGACTGTCCGTACATGGACAGCAATCCTTCCGTTTCATTCACCGTCATGGCGTATTGCGTGTGGGCAGGCAGTGTCTCGTGCCCGCAGGTCAACGTCTACTGTTATCCCGCTGGTTGCCGGAATGATTTTAGTGATGTCATATACAGGACTGACACAGATTTTTAGAGCAACACTTGTGATGATGCCGAGAAATCTTGCCGCCGAGTGGGAAGTACCCGGATTCGTTAGAATTCTTGCATTGCTTGGACCAGCATTATTGCTGGTATTAACAGGTGTATTGGCAGGGTATCTCATATCAACTCACGGGCGGGGACTGGATCTGGCATTGCTGTCCGTGGCCGGCGCGGAACCGCGGCAGCTTTCTATGATTGCTGCCTTTGACGGACTGATAACAGCCGTAACAGCAGCGGTGCTTGCTTTTATAGCAAGTATGTTGGTGACTTCCATATTTGCGGTTGGTATGTATAAAGCATTTGGACTGGTTGGTTTCGCAGTGCCGTGGAAACAATGGCTGTTCATATTGATTGTACTTTTGCCGGTTTCAACAGGCATTTCTTGGTTGAGTGTGCGCCGCTCACTTCAAGAATCTCCGGCAGCTTATATTGCCCGGTACAGCGGTGAATGATAACCAAGCGGTTTAAAATTATGTGTGAATGTCGCAGCAGTGAGAAGAGTTCTATAATTACGGGCCAGATAAATCTTTTCAATTCAGTCACCAGCCTTTTTTGCGAACAATCTTTGTCTTTTGCTTTTTTATCTTGTTTGATTCCATGTTATTTTTCATAATCAAAACGAGCACAGATGAAAGTACCAGTATAAAGGCTATACTCAAAAAGCATATTAGAGAATTCCAATGCACGGAAGGATCATAGCTGCGGTAGTGAATTAAACCGAGACTTGCCGTAATTGGATATAAATTTGGTAAGCGTCAAAAATTCTACGTATTCAATTGTCAATTTTATTTTGATAAACTAAATCCAGTAGTAAGCAGCCTATCAAGGTGCCTTCTACTGGATTGTTTTTAGTCCTTTTTACCATGGAGATTTTT
>NZ_PVXP01000003.1 GCF_002995845.1 Clostridium luticellarii
GCATTATTATTTTTTTAATATTCATAATTAAGTATTTTCATAATAATCCCAATTTTAAGAAAATAATTTCAGCAAACCTTTATAATTTTTTTATAACCGTCCATATGGCATTCATTTTAAAAAGATATTATAATATATTTGTACATCTTGTATTCAAGACATTTTTTAAGGAGAAAGATAGATGAGAAAAAATGAAAAAATTCTTTTTGAAAACATATGTAAATATTGTATAGGAAAATACACGCTTTTAAGCAGTGGACCTTTAATACCTTCTCTCATATGCCAGCTGTGTAAATATGCAGATATGGATGTTCCAGTAATACGCGGAATACTGCGTGTACAGATAAATGAAAACTACATTAGAAGTTTCGCCCACTGCTTTAATATATATAATGGCAGCATAATAGATGCTTCCATATACGAATACGCTCTTACAAACAAAGCTATAGGTCACCTTTTTCCTATTTATATATTGGATAATATACCTCCCCATATAGACTATATAATGCAAGAAGAATTAGTTGTTGATTCTCAAGTTAAATTTAGTGAGCAATTTTTAAAAAATTCACTTGAAAAAATACAAAATAATAATTTAGAATTTGTTAAAAGATTCACCTTAATTGAAGATTCCAAAAAAGAAAATCTATTTTACTGTCATTGAAGTCACTTATCATAAAGTGCAAAGTTCAAATATGAAATATCATACCTTTTGACACCTGCACTTTGAACTTTGCACTGCATTTTTCTCTCTATTTCTAAATTTTATATTTTAAATTGTGAATTGTCAAAATGTCCAATTTAAGAATCTTCTCACTTTAACGGTATTGGAAGCCTTAAGAGGGCTGCTGTATATTTTTTTACCATTTTCATATATGCAGATCATTCCAATTTTCTCACCTTTGTTTACCGTATAACCTATCTTTTCAGGTTTTATAATTTTTGTGGTATATTTGCATCCTTCTTTCACAGGAACTATAACATCACTTTCATATTGAAGTTTTAAATCCTTTCCGTTTACTTTTACTTCTGCCGCAGTATCACCCTTTGAAAATAATTTCTTAAAATCATAATTTTTATTTACGTATTCATATATCTTCTCAGTTTCGCTCCACCTTCCGGGACAATTGAGAACTACCATTATAATATCATTTCCCTGAACAGGTGCAGAGGTCACGAGACATTTTCCTGCTTTCCCTGTATACCCGGTTTTCACTCCATTTGCATCCGGAATTTTCCAGAGAATTTTATTTATGTTATGATAACTTCTAGTAAACCCTTTTTCCTTTCCATCCACATCTCTGGAATTTACGATTTCACTGAATACAGCATTTTTCTTCGCTACAGAAGTAGCTATAGCCAGATCATAAGCAGTGGAATAGTGTTCTTCCCTATCAAGCCCATGAGGAGTCTCAAAATGGGTGTTGATTATTCCTATTTCACCTGCATACTCATTCATAAGCTCTGCAAAACCTTCTATACTGCCTCCTATGCCTTCTGCTATTGCCACAGCAGCATCATTTCCCGATCTCATCATAAGCCCATATAGGAGTTCTCTTAAAGTTATATTTTCACCTTTTTTATATCCTACAGTAGATCCTTTTACCCCAGCGGATTTAGCAGAAATCTCTATTTTTTCATCCAATTTCCCGTATTTTAAAGCCACCAGCGTGGTCATTATCTTAGTAGTACTTGCCATTGGAACCAGCTCATAGGCATTTTTTTCATAGAGTACAATTCTGGAGTTGCTGTCTATAGCCACTGCACATCTGGCATCTACATTAATTTTACCGGAAGATCCTTTTCCATCTTCTGATAGCGCATTGTTCGGAAACATGTTAATCACAATAAAAAACAATATAATATATAGTAAAATTTTTTTTAATTTCATCATATTTTAAAGCCGCTCCTTCCTCTGCTGAATATACTTCTAACAATATTTTTTCCATAAATAAATATATTACTATTAAAACTTATTCCAAATCAGTATATAATTTACTATTAAAGGAAATACTTATTATGGAGTCAAGTGATTCTAAGATCCTTAAAAAAATTTTTTCCATAAGCAAATCACTTCAAACCTAAGAATCACATTATCCAGGCACACAGCAGTATCTATCTCCTTTTACTAAGTTTGGAGTATTAGCAATAGTAACATTCGGATAAATAATTTTGAATCTGGAGGATGCAGAATGAACATATTATACATTTTGCTTGTTTTACTGTTATTTACTGTTTTATTTCTTCCCACACCATTGAGGATAAATATAAAGTATAAGGATGGCAAACTTACCGTCAAGCTATACAGTTTAAACATTACAAACAGAATTAAATTAAACAAATCTTCTCTTAAAAATCCTTCAGGGAAAAATCCACTTTTTGCTTTTATAAAAGAACTTAAGTCGTTAAATTTTAACGAAATAAATACAAAATTTCCGCTCAAAATGAATATAAAATTCCATTATGGTCTCAATGATGCCGCATATACAGCAATTACGTACGGAGCCCTGTCATCATTAAAAGTTCTTATCTTTAACATGTTAAAAAAGGTGTTTTCCATAAAAAAATATAACCTGATCATAGAACCCGATTTCAATAATCCTATTTTTGAATTAGAAGTTACAGGTATAATTTATATAAATTTAGTTAAAATTATTTATATGTATAGAAAATTATCTAATTATAAAAAATTAAACAAACCAATGAGAAGTAATTCTGCATGATACAAATTTTATATTTATAAGGAGGAATTTTTATGGATGGTCATCCAATAGAAAATTTATTAAAGAGCACCATGGAAAATTTAAAAGAAATGATCGATGTAAATACCATTGTAGGAGATGCAGTTGAGTCAAAAGACGGTTCTCTTGTAATACCAATTTCAAAGGTATCTTTTGGCTTTGCATCAGGCGGAAGTGAATTTAACCTTCAGCATGAAGATATGTCTAAACCGGAATATCCCTTTGGTGGAGGCTCAGGAGCTGGTGTCACAGTAAAACCAGTAGCTTTTTTGGTTACAAAAGGTGAATCCATAAGACTGATGTCCCTAGATCAAAATAATGCCTGTGAGAAAGTGATAGATTCAATTCCTCAAATAATGGATTTGCTCCGAGGAATGATATGTTCAAAAAATAAGAAAGACAAGACATCATCTCATCATAAGTCTGCAGATGAAAGAGAAAAAGATCATAGTGAAGATAGTCCCTCCTATGACAGCTAGCTATTACCGGTCAATGATTAATACTTAAGAGTTAAAAGTTCTGATAAGCAAAAATGGCAAAAACTTTTAACTCTTAAATTTTAACTTTATCAATATTATACAATCAATGAATTCAAATCAGGAATATTACCCAAATCTTGAATCCCAAAATGTTTCAGGAATTCTTCTGTAGTACCATATAAAATTGGTTTTCCCGGCACATTTAATTTTCCATTTTCTCTTATAAGTCTTTTTTCAATCAATGTTGATATTGCTCTATCGCTTTTTACCCCTCTTATCTCGTCTATATCTATTCTGGTTATAGGCTGCTTATATGCAATAATAGCTAAAGTTTCTAATGAGGCCTGGGATAAGGACTGTCTTGAATTTTTTCCAAGAAGTTTCTCAACATAACTGCTGTTTTTAGATTTTGTAACAAAGCTGTACCTGTCATTATCTTTCATAATCTCTATGCCCCTGCAATCTTTTTTATATGTAATCATCATATCATCAAGCAGATTTTTGGTGAACTTTACATCACACTTTATTATTGAAGCAATTTGTTTAATATCAAGAGATTCTCCAGAGACAAATAACAGGGATTCTATTATAGAAAAATAATTACTTCTATCATCACTATTTTTCATTTTCAATTACCCTCTCTATATAAATTTCACTAAAATTTTCATTTTGTACTACAAATACGGTTTTAAGTTTTATAAGTTCTAACAGTGCTAGAAATGTAACTATTTTTTCCATTTTAAAGGGACAATCTTTTATAATAGTTGAAAATTTCACCTTTTTGCTTTTAAAAACTAGATCTTTCACATAAATTATCTTATCTTCTAATTTAAATTTATCCATAGATATTTTTTTGTCCAGAATAATTCCATTGTTAAATTTACTTTCATACTCTTCCATAAGTCTGATATAATTATGATACATGTCCAACATAGTTATACCTTTTAAAATCTCCGACACATTTTTGTGCTTTACTTCAATTATTTCAGGTTTTTTCCCATACATTTTACCTATTTTACCACATCGTTTTTTAAAAAATTCAGCAGCTGCTTTAAATTTTTTATACTGAAGTAGCTTGTCTACTAATTCTTTTCTAGGATCTTCTCCTTCATCCTCACCGTAATCTTTTAAATTTACTTTTGGAAGCAGTGTTTTGGATTTTATCTCTATAAGAGAAGCCGCTATCACTATAAACTCGGAAGCTATGTCTAAATCCATATCTCTCATGTCATTTATATACTTTAAATACTGTTCAGTAATTTCATAAATTTTTATATCGTATATATTCATTTTATTTTTTTTTATAAGATGAAGCAATACATCAAAAGGGCCTTCAAAATTTTCTATTTTTATATTCAAAGACATCTAGATATTCTCTCCTAAATTTTCAGTTAAAAATTTTTGTCCACATTTTATTCCTGTATTCAATTCAACCCTGTTTACGAGTTTTAAGATCCTTCCTATGGATTTTCCATCTTTTACTCCAGCTGAAACAATATTTTCTCCATTTAAAGAGGATCTATAATTACACAAATTATAAACATAATTATAAATTTTATATCTTAACTTATAATTCCAGCTTAAAAGTAAAAGTCCGTAAACATCTATTTTTCTAAGAAGAATATATAACCTGCAATTATCCATTATATTCATTAGAGATTTAACTATTTCACTGGAATTTTTATTGAAATAATCAATGGTATTTCTCAATTTTCCATTTAAGATTGAGTTTTTAGCTAATATTTTAGCATATTTTTCATCTTTTAGAGAATAAAACAGTCTAAGAATTTTCACATCTACTGTTGTACAACCACAAATTTCACTTATACTGCTGTTCAGAGAATCACTCCACAGTTTATTTTTATCCACGTCGAATATTTTCAAATCAGCACACAGACAAATATTTCTTATCCAGTCATCTTCACAACACAAAAGGTATATTTCCTTTATTATTCTATCACTGCTTACAAGATCAAGCACATTTTTTTCAATACATGCCTTTATTTCATCTTCGTCTTTCAACTTGAAGTTATATCTGACAGCATATTTTACAGCTCTAAATATTCTAGTTGGATCTTCACTATAGCTGCCTGAATGTATCTTTCTTAAAACCTTGTTCTTTAAATCCACCATTCCCCCATAGATATCTATAATTTTTTTTTCTTCAATGTCATAGGCCAATGCATTTACAGTAAAATCCCTTCTGTACAGATCTTCATGAATATGTGACGGAAATACATCAGGAAGTGCCCCATCTCTACAATAATATTCCTTTCTACATCTTATAAGGTCTATGACAACACCATTTTTAAATGCCAAAGAGGCAGTTTGAAATCTACTGTGATACTCACATTGTTTTAAATTTCTCAGTTCATTTAAAATAACATTTGGATCACCTTCCACACATATGTCAATATCTTTTATTTTATTTCCTAAAATAGCATCTCTAACAGCACCCCCAACTATGTACGGCTTTATCCCTTTTAAGCTGCACAAATTTTTTATTGAGTTTATGCTGTCCACTTCAGCTCCGGTAAATGCCTTCAAAATATCCATATCATATTTTCTCCTACAAATATGATCAAATTTGCTATAAGCCTAAAGATCACTTGATCCAGTTAAATTTTCTTCCTCTATTATACTATATATTGTCTATCCTAAAAACATATATTATATTCCCTGAGGAAAAACATTCCTAATATTGTCTTTTAGATTCCAAAATACTCCTGGTTTTTTTACATTTCTATCACTGCTCAAATCAACTTTTCCTGCCAATTCTCCATTTACATATACATCACAATATCCCACTTTCTGGTTCTTTCTATACTCCTTCTTATTTTTGTCTATAACAGATCTATAAGTTACCTTATTGTCTTTTCCCTTTTCAAATACAACGTTTAAATCAGCTGAAGCCTTTGCAATAAAATATCTGTTTCCACTTTTACTCAAATTGACCCTCTCCACTTCATCTCCCTTTTTAAAGACATTTTTGGATGAATATTTTGAAAAGCCATAATTCATGAGCATGCTTGCATCTTTGTTTCTAACTTTATACGTAGGAGAACCCATAACTATTGCCAGCATTCTTACTCCATCTCTAACAGACGTAGCGGATATGCAATACTTTGCCGAGCTGGTGAATCCCGTCTTAAGCCCATCACATCCATTGAAAAATCTCACCAACTTATTATGATTTACCAGTTCTATAGGACTTTTTCTCCCTTCAGATATGGTCTCCATATATGTTCCAGTATACTTCAATATAGTGGGATGTTTTAAAAGCTCTCTGGACATGATTCCTATATCATAGGCAGTGGTATAATGTCCTTCTGCACTGAGCCCGGTGCAATTTTTAAATACCGTATCCTTCATTCCCAGCTGCTGTGCTTTTTTATTCATCAGATCCACAAAGCTCTCTTCACTGCCGCTCAAATATTCTGCCATGGCAACTGCCGCATCATTCCCAGAGGCTATTCCTATTCCCTTTAATAGATCCTCTACAGTTCTGACCTCTCCTGTGTCCAGCAGCATAGAACTTCCACCCATTTTCTTGGCATTCTCACTGACAGTGACCTTGTCTGACAGGGATATCTTTCCTGAGTCCACAGCTTCCATGCTTAAAAGCATAGTCATTATTTTTGTAACAGAAGCTGGCTCCAGTTTTTCATGAGAATTTTTTTCAAATATTACTTTACCACTGGAGGGCTCTATAAGCAATGCTGACTTGGCATCTATATTCAAATCTGATTTTATAGCTTTAATCTCTGCCCTATCGGATTTAGTTAAAGGTTCAGCTTTAACAGATATATTACACAATCCCATTAAAAAGAATAAACTCAATATTATACTTGTTAAAGTTAATACTTTCTGCTTTTTTTTCATATTATATTTCTCCTTCCTTTAAAACATATTTTTCCGAAGTATTAATATTATCACACAAATATAATAAAAAAATACATCAGTATCAAAATATTTTGATACTGATGTATTTTTTCAATTAACAACTAATAATTAACAGTTCACAATTAGTGAAGATTTTCGGCTGTACCGAAAATTCACTAAATTCAATATTTAAACTCTGCACTTTGATATTTGAATGCAATTGCTGACTATGCTCTGGGATGTGATTTTTTATATATTTCAGCAATTTTATTTCTTTTTAAGACCGAAGAATAAACCTGGGTGGCAGAAAGATCTTTATGACCCAGAAGTTCCTGAACAGATTTAATATCCGCTCCATTTTCAAGCAGATGTACCGCAAAAGAATGTCTTAAAGTAAAGGCATTTATGTTCTTGTCTATTTTAGATTCCCCAGCATAATATTTTACTATCTTCCAAAAACCTTGACGGCTCATTTTCACACCTTTTAGATTTAAAAACAGAGTATCCAAATTATATAAATTTAGTTCCGGCCTTATTCTTAAGTAATTTTTTAAATACTTTACAGCTACAGATCCTATAGGAACTATTCTCTCCTTACTTCTGGAATTACTACACCTTATATAGGACAATTTTAGATCTATATCGTATATTGTCAAGTTTAAAAGCTCCATTACCTTCATTCCTGCAGCGTACATAACTTCCAGCATGGCCTTATCCCTTATTCCCTTGTCAGTGCTCAAATCCGGAGAAGAAAGAAGCTTGTCTACTTCTTTTACGGTAAGTATTTCAGGCACACTGTGTTCCACCTTGGGAATCTGGTAGTACAAAATTGGATTTTCATTTACAATTCCCTTCAGCGTAAGATACTTGTAAAAGTTTCTAAGTGACACAATATTTCTCACTATCGAGGAGATGGCTTTTCCCGCTTTTTGAAGATACTGCACATAGGCCATTATGGATATAACCTCAACTCCCTCTATACTTTCTTTTCTATCCTTTATAAAATTATAAAATTTATCTACATCTCTAACATATGCGTCCATAGTATTTTTGCTCATATGTTTCTTTTCCAATTCTTTTGTATAAGCCAATAAAAGGCCATTCAAAATTATCACCTGCTCTTTAGCATTATAATCTTAAAACTTCAAAAACTCATTAAAAATATTGATATAATTATATATCAGGTCTATATTTCTACTAAATATACTATTTACAAATATGCTGTTGTCATAGGAATGAGGTTTGACAATAAAATTGTATAAAATAAGGTCTATACATCTTGGAAGAAACATTCCAAAAAATATCAATATAAAAAAACATTTCAATACTCCTATGATAAAATTATATTCTTTTTCATTTAATATCATAGCAGTATCCCCTGAAATCTTGCTGCAACAAGCTTAATCATAGCGGGAGTCAGATAAGTTTCCATAAAAAAGCCTATACACATTACCATAGCTACCATTAGAAATGATATAGAATAAGATGTAATGCTCACCAAAATATGTGACTTCCATTGAATTCTGGATCTATCCTTGAATATCATAAGTGAAAATTCCATGGCAAGTACAGAAAAAAATATTATACAAGGTATGTATATTATGTTCTGGGGAAGTACGCCAAGTAGTGAAATCCATACTCCCTTAATTCCCATCTGGCTTATTATAAAACTTATGGAAAATCCTATAGTAAATCCCTTTATTACATCTATAATGAGTATTATGGGTATTCCTATCATGGTAAGTCCTAAAAACCAGACAGCCAGAATTACAGGCACATTATTTTTTAAAGTCTGAAGTAATATGGATTTATAATTTACACTTCCCGAATTTACAGTAGTTGTAAAATTGTTGAAATAGCTGACAAGATCACTTTTCTCAAATCCACCCATATATCTAACACTGTATATACCCATCACTATACCCGTAAAAACACACAGCAGACTTATAACATACAGCCAGAAATTATTCTTGACATGTTTATTTATCAAAGTTGAGAGTTTATTTCCCAGCATAATTTCATCCCCCTTTTGTTAATCATCTTCTTTAAATAATCTATGACTTACAAAAGAGTTATATGACTACATTGTTATACCATCATAAAAGCACATATGGTCTTTGCATCTATTATTTCACCTTTTTTTATCATATCCTTGACTCTGCTCAATTTAACTTCTTTCACATCTATAAATTCATCCTCATCACCTATATCATCTCTTCCCTTATATAGATCTTCAGCTTTAAATATATATATATATTCATCACAAAATCCAGGACTTGTAACTACCTTACCTATATATTCAAATTTTCCTGCTTTATAGCCTATCTCCTCCTCCAGTTCCCTGATTCCACAAGTTTCTATATCCTCATTTTTTTCAATTTTGCCTGCAGGTATTTCAAGAATACTTCTCTCTATAGGCTTTCTAAACTGTTCTACCATAAATATGGTGTCACTGTCCTTATAAGCCAGTATTGCAACACCTCCAGGATGATTTACTATCTCTCTTTTACTTTCTCTTCCATTGGGCAGCCTTACAGTATGCAGATTTACTTCGATAATTTTGCCGTTATATATTGTATCTTTTTTTATAGTTTTTTCAGAAAAATTCATACACACACTTCCAATACAAAATTATATTATTTAAGGTTCTCTTGGATAAAGCCTAGATCAATTATCGTTTTAAATTTTATACTTTACCTCTATAATTGTCAATCATATCTGATTTTCTATTTTTTCTAACAGTTTTTTATAATATCTTATAATTCCTTTTAATTCCTCTTCCCTGTCTGAATCATTTGATACTTTCTCCCTGAGCTCATTTATCCTGCTTATGATCAAATTCTGTATATTCTTTATTTCCTCTAATTCCAATTCTATTTTCATATAATAAGTCCTCCTTTGCAAAAACTTCCATTCATCTAAAATGAACGGAAGTTTTTAAATTAACTAACCTTGTTTTTAAGCCTCAGCTTGTCAGCCACCATGGCAATGAATTCGGAATTGGTTGGCTTACCTTTATCATTATGTATGGTATAACCAAAAATTTTATTTATGGTCTCAACCTGACCTCTTGACCATGCAACTTCAATAGCATGTCTTATGGCTCTTTCTACTCTACTTGCAGTAGTATTATATTTTTTAGCTATAGATGGATATAATTCTTTTGTGACTGCTGAAAGAAGTTCCATATTATTTACCACCATAGTTATAGCTTCTCTCAAATACATGTATCCCTTTATATGGGCAGGAACACCTATTTCGTGTATTATATTTGTTATTTCCTGCTTTAAATCGGCAGGGCTGTCTTTTGAAAATCCCGTTTCCTCATTGTCCATAAATGATATGGTTTTCTTGACTTCATCTCCGCTTATTATAGTATTGTTGAACATCTGTCTTATTCTTCTTGTAAGCACATTCATATCAAAAGGTTTAATAACATAATAATCCGCACCTAAAGTTATGGCTCTCTGAGTTATCTTATCTTGTCCTACTGCAGATAAAACTATTATTCTGGGCATTGGATCTATATTCATGGCGTTAAGTCTTTCTAAAACACCTAATCCATCAAGATGAGGCATTATTATATCCAGTACTACTAAATTTGGTTTTTTTTCTTCAATCAGTTTAAGAGCTTCCAATCCATCCTTAGCAATGCCCGTAACTATTATATCCTTTTGATTCAGAAGATAATCATTTAGAATGTTACAAAATTCTTTGTTATCATCTGCTATAATTACACTTATTTTTGAATCCTCCATATTCTACTCTCCTTTTTAATTAATTGCCATATCTTAACAAATAATAGATTCGACAAAGGAATTTTAATTCCTTCTTTTTTATATAAAAATTTTTACATTTATATGCCAATTTTTAGGATTCCTTCAAACAAGTAGATTATATCTTTTATATAGCTATAAAGATAACATCTAAAATGCTACCTTTATGACTATATGATTATTTTAACATATTTTATATACTTTTTTAAGTTTTTCTTCATCCTAAATTCTAAATTTTTTATTTTAGTAGAATATTCGCATCTTTCAACATCCAGTCTATATAAATTCCATATCCAACTTCCGGTTTATTTATCAGTACGTGGGTGACAGCACCTACCAATTTGTTGTTTTGAATTATAGGGCTTCCGCTCATTCCCTGAACTATACCGCCTGTTTTATCCAATAACCTTTTGTCCGTGACTCTTATAACCATGCTTTTAGGTCCGGGCGAATCCTGAGCCAGCAGCTTTTCTATCTCTATATCATAGTATTCAGGTGTCTCTCCTGATATAGTAGTAATAATTTTAGCAGGTCCCTCTCTTATTTCATTTCTCATACCCACCTTAATGGGCTTACATTTTCTATTTTTTATTACCACATTTCCCCTGCCGAAAATTCCACATTCGGTATTCTTGCTTATATCACCTAATTTGAGTTCCTCATTTACAAATATGCCCTTCAATTCGCCGGGATTTCCCTTAATTCCCTTTTTGATGGCTATTATGGAGGAATCAATTATATCGCCTGAATTTATATTCAATTTGGTTCCTGTATCCATATCCACTATAGGATGACCCAGTGCGGCAAACATACCGCTTTTTTCATCATAAAAGGTTAAAGTTCCAATTCCTGCAGTGGAATCTCTTATCCAGAGTCCTATTTTGTAATTATTATCTTCTATTCCATTTACAGCTCTGACTATCTTCTCAATTTGGCTGCCATTTCTCTCCACCACTATCTTTACATCTTTTCCTTTTGTTCTATTTATTTCAGTCTGCGTTTGTTCAGCATTTTTTACAACAGTATCATTTACTTTTACTATATTATCTCCTATTCGTATGCCAGCCAGTGCAGCTGGACTGCTGACCTTTCCTTGAGCCGTCTCTATATCTGAAAGAGCTACTACAAGCACTCCTTTAGTATTTAACTTTATTCCAATAGGCTGACCTCCGGGATATACGGTTATATCGCTGGCTTGAGCTGTTTTAAATGTTGACTTTGCTTTAAATGTCTGAGACAAATTACTAACTATATCTATATCCTCAACTTTACAATAAGCATTTAACATCATGAAAAGGATGGGAATTAACATCCAACGCAATGTGATTTTTACTTTTTTGCTCATGCTTTTACCTCCCGTCTTACACTGCTTTTTCTAGGATTAAGTTGCCCTTTTAAATATGTTATTATGCTATTATATAGTTGCATCTATAGTTAATGAATTGTTTTTAAATATAAATTTATACAAAAAGTTAAAAGCCACCTTTTAAACAATACTTAAGTAAAAATTTACTTTAGCTGTCCTGGAGGTAACTTTTCCAATTTCATTTTGCAATTTTTTTCAGATCCGCCATTTTGACGAGTTCTTTTGCATGTTCCAAAGTAAGTGTTGTAACTTCAGCTCCTCCTATCATTCTGGCCACCTCATATTGTTTCTCCTGTTTATCCATTTTCTTTACTTTAGTATAGGTTTTATTTTTAAAAACTTTTTTTGAAACCCAATAGTGAGTATCAGACATGGATGCAATTTGAGGCAGGTGGGTTACACAAAATACCTGGTGTTTTTTTGATATATTATACATTTTTTCCGCTACACGCTGTGCTATTCTTCCACTTATTCCCGTGTCTATCTCATCAAATATAACAGATGGAATATGATCCTTATCCAAAAATACAGTCTTCAATGCCAGCATTATCCTTGACAGTTCTCCTCCTGATACAATTTTTCGAAGTGGTTTTAAAGGTTCTCCAGGATTAGTGGATATATAAAAGGTTACTTTATCCATACCCTTTGCATTAAATCTATCCTCCAATTTTACTTCTATTTTAAATACACTCTTTCCAAGTCCTACAAATTCCAGCTCATTTTTTATATTTTTTTCCAATTTCCCAGCTATCTTTCGCCTTAACTCATGAAGACGCTTTCCTTTTTGTTTCATCTTATCTTCTAGCTTTAGCTTCTCCAGATTTAAGTTTTCTATTACCTGAGAAGCATCTTTCATCTCTTCATATTGTGCACCTATTTTGTCCCTGTAATTCAATATATCCTTTATGCTGCTGCCATATTTCTTCTTCAAGTTATTTATTCTATATATTCTACTGTTTATACTTTCCAGTTCTCTTCCATCATAATAAAAATCATCTTTTATATTACGTATATCTTCTATGCTGCCTTCTATATTGTAATAACTGTCTTTCAAAGAATTACATATATTTTTTATTCCTGGAGCAATATCTTCTATGGAATCCAGCTTTTTTATAACTATGCCTAAATTGTCATATATGGATTTTTTGTCTTCTCCGCCGCTATAAAGCTCTATATAACAATTATTTACTGTATCGCTTATTTTTTCAGCATTTGAAAGCACCTTGAATTTTTCATCTAATTTCTCTTCTTCTCCCTGCTTTAAATCAGCGGAATCAATTTCATTTATCTGGTATTTTAAAAAATCAACAAGTTTTTCTCTATCTTCACTTTTTCCTGAAAGCTCATATATTTTATTTTTTATCGAAGCCAAGTTTCTATAATATTTTCCATAGTCCTTCAAAATACTGGAAAGAGAATTTTCTCCATAATAATCCAGATACTGTATGTGATTTTCTTCTGAAAGCAAATTTTGATTGTCATGCTGACCATGTATGTCAATTAAGGTACTGCTTATATGCTTTAGATTGGCCATTAGAATTGATTTTCCATTGACTTTTGCCACTGTTCTTCCGGATTGAAAGGATTCTCTGCTCATTATAACTAAATTTTCATCAGAATCAATTTCTTCCTCACTCAGGACCTCCAGGGTCTTGGAATTTTCTATAGTAAAAACGGCTTCAACAAAAGTCTTATTTTCACCGGCCCTTATTAAATCCTTATTGAACTTTCCACCCAAAACATAATTTATAGCATCAATAAGTATGGATTTACCAGCTCCTGTTTCTCCAGACAGCACATTAAAACCTGATTCAAAAGATATACTCAAATTTTCTATAAGTGCAAAATTTTTTATGTTCAATTGGAGTAACATGAGCAACCCTCCTATTCAGAAATCATTTTTTTCATCCTCTGAGTTATATTCTGAGCTTTTTCATTGTCTCTTGCCATGACAAATATGGTATTGTCTCCAGCTAAAGTTCCAGCTATTCCAATAAAATTCAGCGAGTCAATAGCCTCCGCTGCCGCTGATGCAGAACCTGAAATAGTTTTTATCACTACAAAATTATTTACATTTTCAACACCTGTAACTGTCTGAGCAAATATGTTTATAAGTTTATTTGATAGAACATTTTCCGTATGTGCTATAGTAGCATATTTATATCTCCCACTATCAGACAATACCTTTATGAGTTTTAATTCCTTTATATCTCTTGAAACAGTTGCCTGGGTTACATTCATTCCGCTTTTTTTAAGCTTTTCCGCAAGCTCCTCCTGGGTTTCGATATCATTTGAATTGATGATCTCCAATATCTTAGCATGCCTAGTTACCTTCATATGTTTTATGTTCACATCCTTTTACCTTAAATGTAATTTTCTCCTTAAGTGTATTAAAATAATCATTGTTGTCAAATTTAATAAGTTTTCTTTTATTTTCAGACATACTTATTTTCACGGACTTCAGTCCGTCAATCTCAATACACCGCTGCCCGTCTATGGATAAATATACATTTTCAAATTTTTTTTCTGATGCTATGTTTATGCAGGACTTGCTGTCCAGTATAATAGTTCTTGCAGTTAAGGATTGTGAATACATGGGTGTCAGACACAGTGCATTCAAAGACGGGTGAATTATGGGTCCTCCTGCCGACAAATTATAGCCGGTAGAACCTGTGGATGTGCATACAATAATTCCATCCCCGTTGAATTCGTTGTAAAAAATGTCATTTATGTAGACATCATATTTCTGTATTCTGGAATTTATTTTCCTGCACAATACCACATCATTCAAGCCATCATACCTTTTAATTTCATTTCCATCATCATAACTGCACTGAAGCATATCTCTTTCTTCAATTGCATACTCTCCCCTGAACAGCCTGTTTAAAGCTCTTTTAACGTTACTTATTTCCACTTGAGCTAAAAATCCCAGATGTCCTATATTTATTCCAAGTATAGGTGTTTTTGAGCTGAGCACGTTTTTAGATGTATTAAGTATGGTGCCATCTCCGCCTAATACTATAATTATGTCCAGTTTGTTGCTTTCACTTTCGTCCAAGCCCCTGCAATCTTCATATACTTTTATATTAACATTATCATCTATACTGCGTATATTTTTTATTATAAAATTTAACATTTTTTTATTCAAGTTTTTCGTTGTATTGACATTGATACCTATATTTTTCATAGTTTCCTCCCATTGAGCTCACCATGCGATGCTTCTACTACTTGAACTATATTTTCGTATTTGAATGCTTCATTGTGTTCATTTATTTTATTAAAATATATAAGATATTCTATGTTTCCCTGCGGACCCTTTATGGGAGAATAGTCCAGTGAATTTATTCTCATATCATTCTCTTTTAAAAAAGCTACAATATCTTCTATAACTTCTATATGAGTGGACTCTTCCCTGACCACTCCTTTTTTTCCAACTTTTTCTCTTCCTGCTTCAAACTGCGGCTTTATGAGTGCCACTATGCTTCCATTGTCCTTCAATAAATTCACAACTGTGGGTATAACCTTCTTAAGTGATATAAAAGACACATCTATGCTGGCAAAATCAGCATGCTCCCCTATATCATCAGAGGTTACATACCGTATGTTGGTCCTTTCCATGCAGACTACCCTTTTATCTATTCTCAGTTTCCATGCAAACTGTCCATATCCCACATCTATGGAAAAAACTTTCTTAGCTCCGCTTTGAAGCATGCAGTCGGTAAATCCACCTGTAGATGCACCTATGTCCATACACACTTTATCCTTTAAGTTTATGTGAAATTTTTCTATGGCCTTTTGTAATTTTAATCCTCCACGACTTACAAAGGGAAGCTTTTCCCCCTTAAATTCTATATTAGAGATTTTTTTTACTTTTTGTCCACATTTATCAACCATCTTTCCATCCACAAATATCTCTCCAGCCATGATACTGGCTCTAGCTCTTTCTCTGGAAGGAAATATACCTTTATCTACTAAAAGCACATCCAGTCTCTCTTTTGATTCTGACATAATAAACTCCTCACATCTTTAAAATGTACGACTCAAATCCCCTACTTTAAGTACAATATTTTCAATTCCCCTGGCATCCAGCCCATACAATTTATATAAAATATCAGTTTTCCCGTGCTGCACAAATTCATCTTTAAATCCTAAATTTATCACTCTGGTTTTCTTGCCTGTGCTATTTACATATTCCAGTATATAAGAGCCCAAGCCCCCTCTCACTACATTGTCTTCGATGGTTATAATGGTTGACCCTTCATCTATCAACTTGTCGAGCATGATTTTATCAATAGGTTTTACAAAACAGGTGCTTATAATTTTGACATCTATAAACTTATCTTTAAGTCTTTGTGCCGCCAATGCTGCATGCTGTACCATCTTTCCCTCAGCCACCAGTGCTATTTTGCCTCTTCCCGATATATATTCCCAGCTTCCAGTATTGAAATTTTTTAGCGGTTTAAGGGGTATATCATCTCCTCCTCGTGGATATCTTATAGCCACAGGAGAATTTTGTTCCAGCGCCCATTTAATCATGTAAGGCAATTCTCCCATACATTTAGGTGCCATAACAGTCATATTTGGCATTTCAGTTAAATATGACAGATCAAATATACCCTGATGGGTCTCTCCATCCTCCCCTACAATTCCGGCCCTGTCTATGGCAAAAACCACAGGAAGTTTCTGCATGCATACATCATGAAGCAGTTGATCATAAGCCCGCTGAAGAAAAGTTGAATACACTGCAAAAACCGGCTTTAAACCTGCTCTTGCCATTCCTGCGGCAAGAGTAACCGCATGCTGCTCTGCAATACCCACATCAAAAAACCTTTCTGGAAACTTCTCTGCAAAATCTTTAAGTCCTGTACCATCTCTCATTGCAGCTGTTATTGACACTATCTTTTTATCTTTCTCTGCCAGTCTGCACATTTCAGCTCCAAAGGTTTTAGAATATGTATTGATTGAAGTCTTCACAAGCTCTCCACTGCCGCAGTTAAATGGGCCTATGCCGTGAAACTTACCTGGATTTTTCTCTGCAAATTCATATCCTTTGCCCTTTTTGGTTATTATATGTATAATAACCGGGTTATTCACTTTTTTAGCTGCATTGAGAACTTCTGTAAGCTCTTTTATATTATGTCCATCTATAGGTCCTAAATACTTTATTCCCATATCTTCAAAAAACATTCCGGGAACCACCATCTGTTTTATTCCATTTTTAAATCTCTCCAGATATTTTGCCATTCCCTGCCCTATATTGGGTATCTTCTTTAGTTTATTTTCCACTCTTTTTTTTAGTCTGTCATATTTGGGATCCACCCTGAGTCTATTCAAATATTTGGATAGACCCCCTACATTTTTCGCTATGGACATCTGATTGTCATTTAACACTATTATAAGCTTTGTCTTTCTGTACCCCACGTCATTTAGAGCTTCTAGTGCCATTCCCCCTGTTAGTGCTCCATCCCCTATGACTGCAACTACATTGTAATGCTTGTGTTCCAGATCCCTGGCTCTCGCCATTCCAAGAGCTGCAGATATGGAGGTACTGCTGTGTCCTGTTTCAAAAAAATCGTATATACTCTCACATCTTTTGGGAAATCCGCTTATTCCTCCAAATTGCCTCAAAGTATCAAACTTTTCCTTTCTTCCCGTAAGTATTTTATGCACATAGGACTGATGTCCCACATCCCAGATAAGTTTATCCTGATTTAAATCAAATACGGTAAATAAACTCAATGTAAGTTCTACAACACCCAGATTGGAAGCGAGATGTCCTCCCGTCCTTGACACCTTGTCAATTAAAAATTTCCTGATTTCTCCAGCAAATTGTTTTTTCTGACTCAGCGTCATTTTTTTTATATCATTAATATCTTTATATTTATCCAACAAACTAAGCATTTTCATCTATCCTTTTTATACAGCTTACTTATTTTTATTACTAGGTCCCACACTAACCATCCTGACATAGAAGTCATTTTTCACGATTCAGAAGGAATAACGTCAGCTCCTGAAGCTGAGAAGTATCCTTTTTTATCTCTTGAAGCACATCCATGCATTCATTTGTAATGGAATTGCACATTTCCCTGCATTTATCCAATCCATAGGCAGTTATAAACGTGGTTTTATTGTTATTTAAATCACTTTTCACTTTTTTACCTAAAACAGCAGTGTCTCCCACTACATCCAATATATCATCCTTTATCTGAAAGGCCAATCCCAACTTCTGGCCGTAGTATTCCAGTTTCTCTATTTCTTTTTCATCAGCAGCTGCATATACTGCCGCTGAAACTATAGATCCTTTTATGAGGGCTCCTGTTTTTTTACTGTGCATATAATAGAGCTGATCTATAGGTATTCTAGTATTTTCACTCAATATATCCACTGTCTGACCCCCTACCATTCCTTCAGCACCGGAGCTTTCAGAAATAATGCTGCAGGCCTTTACGGAATTTTGTCCTTCCCCAATACAGTGCCTGAACATGATATTCATGGCTTCATTTAAAAGTCCATCCCCTGCCAGTACTGCTATAGCCTCGCCAAATACCTTGTGATTTGTAGGTTTACCTCTTCTTAAATCATCATTGTCCATAGCCGGCAAATCATCATGAATTAAAGAATAAGTATGTATCATTTCTATGGCAGCAGCTATATCCATAACCTCACTGTAATCATCCCTGTAGAGTTTATAGGTCAGCAGAAACAATATGGGTCTTATTCTCTTCCCTCCTGCATTTAAACTATACTGCATAGCTTCATATACTCTCCTGTTATAAGACCCCTTCCCCTGCATGTAATTTTTCAAATACTCATCCAATTCACCCTTCAATTTTTTAACTATATTATCGGCCTCCATAATAAACCTCTCCTCACTCCTGCATACTAATTTGTTTCCTGGCTGCTGTCAAAATTTTTTTCTCCTTCCTCTGTCAAAATCTTTATTCTGCCCTCGGCTTCATTCAGCATTTTATATAACTTATTGCATAATTTTATTCCCTCTTCATAGCTCTTCATACTTTTTTCCAGGGACAGTCCCCCCGTATCCATTGAGTTTACTATATTCTCCAATTCCAACATCACATCTTCATAACTTTCCCTTTTTCTAGGCATAACAACCCTCCTTAATCAAATATGAACAAGCTTAAATTTGCCATTCCCGTCCTTCATTATGATTTTAACTTTATCCTTTTTATCCAGTTCTTTTATACTGCCTATTATATCACTACGTTCGTCCTCTATTATGGAATATCCTCTATTTAACACATTTAAAGGGTTATGTGCTGAAAGCAGAGAATTTACACCGGCAAGCTGCTCTCTTTTCTCTTGAATCCTTGTATTTATCTTTAAATTAAGCATTTGTTTAAGCTTATCTACAGCTTCATATTGATTTGTTATATACATCATTGGGTTATAGGATTTTAATCTTTTTTTCATGAGAAGCAGTTTATTTTTTTCCCCGTTTATCCTGTTGTCAATACAATTGGACATCATATTTTTATAACTTAATATTCTCTGTAAAAACTCGTTCATATTAAACACTGCAATTTCAGCTGCTGCAGAGGGAGTGGGCGCCCTTCTGTCCGATACAAAGTCCGCTATGGTATAGTCAATCTCATGTCCTATTCCCGTTATTATGGGTTTTTCAGAATCATATATGGCTTCTGCCAGCTTTTCATCATTGAAACACCATAGATCTTCTATGGATCCGCCTCCTCTGGCTACAATTATAAGATCTACATCTTCAATGGAATTCAATCTATTAATGCCCTTTATTATATCCTCGCTGGCATTTACCCCCTGTACCAGTGAAGGATAGATTAAAAGCTGAACCTTGCTGTTTCTTCTTCTTGTGACATTTATTATATCCCTCACAGCTGCTCCTGTGGGAGAAGTGACAATCCCTATCTTGGCCGCATACACAGGTATTTCTTTTTTATGCTGCTCATCAAACAGTCCTCCTGCATTCAGTTTAGTCTTCAATTTTTCAAAAGCCAGATACAATTCACCCATTCCCTCCGGCTTCATTTCACTACAGTAAAGCTGATATGCTCCTTCTTTTTCATATACAGATATTCTTCCTTTTACTATAACCCTCATTCCATCCTCAGGCAGAAAAGTCAGTTTCCTGACTGAATCTTTAAACATAATACATTTTATTCTGCTGTATTCATCCTTTAAAGAAAAATACATATGTCCACTGCTGTGATACTTGAAATTGGAAATTTCTCCTTTAATAGAACAGTTGGCAAGTATAAAGTCACTGTCAAATGCCTTTTTTATGTATTTATTGATATCAGATACAGTCAATGTCTTAATATACATAGTATTTAACCTCACAATACCTTATTCTTCTCTACTCTTATTATTTACCCCTTATCATGTTCCCAAGCACTCCATTTATAAAGGATGCTGATTTATCCGAAGAATACTTTTTAGCCATCTCTATAGCCTCATTTATAGATACCCTCTCCGGTATGCTGTCTTCATATAAAAACTCATAAGTACAAATTCTTAAAATTGCTACATCTACCTTAGACAATCTGTTCAAATTCCATTTTCTCAGATACTTCTCTATTTGTCCATCAATAACCTTCTCATTTTCTTCTATCCCCTTTAAAACTCTAGCCACATATTCTATGTCCACATCTTTCAAATTCTCATTTTTTTCCCCGTAAAATTCTTCTCTATTATTTCCCCCTAGATTTTCCTCTTCACCTGCAGAATTTTCTTTTAAATTAGTTATTACATTAACAGCCTCTTCTTTATTTATAATCATTTGGAATAATAATTTCATCGCTAATTCTCTGGATTTTTTTCTGTTCATCTTTTCCTCCTACTTAAATGTAGTTTCTAAAAATAATTATTGTCATTTCAGATATAATTATACTTAAACTGATATACTAGTTCAAGCTTATAACAAAGTTCAAAATACAAAGAAGAAATATTAAATAATGAAGATTTTCGGTCTTGGCCGAAAATAAACCAAATTTAATATTTGAACTCTAATATTTATAAAACAATGCACCCTCTAAATAAGAGGGTGCACTGCCTATTTTACTCTTCTAGCTCATCATTGCTTTCTTCCGTTTTCGGAATCATAACATTTTGCACATGTATGTTTATGGATGAAACTTCCAATCCCGTCATGGATTCAACTGCCCTTTTTACATTTTCCTGAACCTTTAAAGCTACATCCGGAATTCTGATCCCATATTCCACTACTACATACAAATCTATAGTTGCACTATTTTCTCCTACATTCACTTTAACGCCTTTTGATAAATTTTTTTTGCCTGATAGTATCTGAGTAATTCCACCCACAAGGCTGGCACTCATTCCAACTATTCCATTTATCTCAGTAGTGGCAAGACCTGCAATTACACCTACGACTTCATCAGATATCTTCACAATACCCATGTCAATTTCGTTGTTTGTATTTTCTTCCATTGTCGCACCTCCTGGATTTCACATCAGCGAAAGACTTACATTACATTTATTATAGCAAACGAATACTTTTTTTACAATTACTTATTTTATGTAACACCTTAAAGCTCTTTAACTCTGTTTAACCTGTATCTCCACATCTTGAATCTGGGATACACTCATAACTATATCCTTTATTACTCTTGTATCCTTATCAGTTAACTTGTCTTTCCCCTTAATTATCACCCTGGCTTTTTCATTTTCTATGGAGCATATGGCATCTTCATATCCCTTACTCTTTAAAGTATTTTCTATTTTCATCTCATAATTAGTGGCCATAGCAAGTTGAGTATACTTTTTCTCAGCCTCTGCCCTATTTTCCTGGGATGCATTGGTATCATCTATGAGACTTTTCAAAGTTTGGAGAGTTTCAGCATTTTTCTGATCTCTGGTAAGCCTGGTTTCCTCAAAGAACTGTGATTTAGCCTGAGTTTGTGTTGCCTTATTGGTAGTATTGTCATTAAGAGATATTGTACTTTTCCCATTTCCATTATCCACTCCATTTACATAGTTTATAGGACTATTTAATTTTGTAGCAACAACTCCCACACAAATAATAAGTGCTAAAAGAGTCACAATAATAACAGCCTGCTTTTTATTCATTTTTAATTCCCCCTATCTACCTTCTAAAAAAATTATATGCACAAAGATATATTTATATACTATTTTTTCATAGGATACACATTTACCTTATCCTGGGATATTCCAAACAAATCTGTAACAGCTTTTGATATTCTGAGTTCAGTTACCTTGTCTTGAGCTCCTTCAGCTACAACACACACTCCCATTACCTTGGGATTATAGGTTTTTAATATAAGTGGCTCTGATTTGCTGCCGTCATTTGTGGTAACCACTGTACTACCGTTATTTTTCTGGGTGGTGTTCCTTGTTCCGCCCTCATTGTCTTTTTCCTCCGTAGTATTGGTTGAATCATTTATATTAACTGCCGGAACATTCTCTTCTCCACCTTCAAAGCTCACCATGACTTCCACCTTTCCCACCCCCTCTATCTGTTCCAGGGTATTTTTCAAGTTTTCCTGTACAGATTTTTCATAATCACTGGAAGTATTTCCCGAAGTTTCGCTCCCGCTCCCAGACTGCCCACTGCTGTTTTGACCATTGCCGCTGTTTACTGCACTGTTGTTTTGACTATTATCACTGCTTATTTCGCTACTGCTGGTATTTTTGCCATAACCGCCAAAGATACTGACTGCTGAAACTATAAGTACTCCTACCAAAAATACTATGGCCAAATTCACTATATTTTTTTTATCAGTGTGACTTTTATGATCGCCTTCTTTAACAATTTTGTTAAACCATTTTTTTAAATTCATGGATTTACCTCCTACTAAGAATTTACATGTATGATATCTTCAGATACATTTAATTCCTGGCTTAAATAGGTTTTTATCTTCGAAGCCTTTTCACTGTTCTCAGGCTTCACGTTGTCTACAGCTGCAGTATCATTCCCTATCTCAACTTTTTTCACTTTTTCCACAGTCCCATCTTGAACTCTCACATCTATGTTTTTTATACATACCGTATTGTTTTCTTCATCATATTCTGCTCCCACCTTAACTTCATACTTTTCTCCAGGATATTTTTCTTCAAGATTTTTTTCACAGCTAGTCTTCAAATTTGTCTCAAAAGTATCTATGGTATCTGAGATATTCTTCTTTTTGTATTCATCAAACTCACTGGAAGATTTTTTAGTGCCAAAATCTCTCTCAAAACTTTCCATGGCTTTTTCAGTATAGCTGGTTATGTTAAAATCCCTGTTGAAAACTTTTATTATGGGGTTTATAAACACTGTAATCAAAATCAGCCCCAATACAAATTTACAGTATTTCTTCATGCTGTTTTCCGGCAGAATCATCTCCACTGCTATTATGAAAAATACGGCTGTGCATATACCTGTAAGCCATTCCCTCAAGGATTGAATCATATATTTACACCTTCTTTCACAGCATAACTTTTCCCGCTGATGCCAGTATGGCTATCATTATAAAAAACATTACGGACACACATATTAAACAAGCCATTACAAGTACAAGAGAATCCCCTGCGGAATTTATACAATTCACCAATCTTGCATCACTTATGGGCTCTATGAGAGCTGCAGTTAATTTATATAAAATTATCATGACAATCAATTTTATTATGGGGAAAAGCAATATCACTACCACAATTACAAACCCCAAACTGCTCAAGGCATTTTTAAGTAAAAAGGAATACCCCGCCACAGTGGCTACTGCATCTGAAAGGCTCTTGCCAACTATGGGCACAAAATTATCCACTGCAAACTTGGCGGTTTTTGCAGTAACCTCGTCAATGCTCTTTGAAGTCATTCCCCTTACAGTCATAATACCTATAAATACAGTCATTATAATTCCCTGAGCCCAAAGTGCACATTGATTCAAAAGTTTGGTGAGTTTATCTATTTTATATTCTGAAGACAGATTATTTACAAATTGAAGTACAAATGACATGGATATTATTGGTATTATAACATCCATAAATAAGTTTGCACTTACAGTTATGGATCCTAATATAATGGGATCCATAATAGATGCTTCTATAAATCCACCTGCAGCCGCTATCAGCGTTATAAGCACAGGTATCAGTGCCACCATGAAATCCGTCATCTCTTTTATGGTGGATCTGGCCACATCCACACCTATATAAAAACTTCTTGCCATTATTATTATTATGAGAGAATAACAGGCAAAATATGCTATATTGGACAGTCCTTCCCCATTAAAGGCCCGCTGCAAATTCGTAAGCAGTGCACATATAAGGGCAATCACTATAATAAGCACTAAAAGCTTCAAGCAGGCTGTGATCTCTCTCAATCCATAGGACGTCAGTATATCCGCAATTTTTTTCAGAGATATTCCTCCATCCCCGCTTTTTATAAAATTTTTCACATAGTCTTTTGCATCCATATCCTTCAGCAGCTCATTTTTTGTCTTCATATTGGATATATAATCATAAAAATTTTCAATTTGTTGTTCCTGGGCCTTACTTTCCTGGTTTTCTCCTCCGTTTTGCAAACCGCTGTTATCCAATTGGACATTACTTTTTACACTGGTATCTGTATCTGCGGCACTGCTGTCAAAAGCTTGTACATTAAAGCCTATTGATAAGCTCATCAGCAAACACACAAATAAGCTCACTATAATATTTTTCATATTAACACCTACATAATTTTTAAAATTGACTGTAATACAGCCATAAGTATAGGAATTGCAAGTACTAAAATCAAAATTTTACCTGCAAATTCAACTTTTGCTCCTAGGTTTCCCTGCCCCGCATCTTTACATATTTCACTGCAGAAAGAAGCAAGATACGCAATGGCAAGTATTTTAAACACAGTAGTTAAATAAACAAAATCTATATTTGCCTTTACTGCCAATTGTTGAATGAACTGGAGTATAGCCGTTATTTTAGTTATCATAAATAAAAATATGATAATTCCAGCAACTATGCTTATGTAAACTGCTATATCATCTCTTTTTCCCTTGAACAGTAAAGTTATAAACAGTGCAATAAAGGCAAAAGCTACTATTTTAATTATCTCCATAATCTTCTCCTAAAGCTGAAACATAGTTCTCACGGTGTTAAATAACTTGTTTACCAAATTTATAACCATCATCAGCACAATTAAAATTCCCGTCAGATTTGTAAGCACCGCATAATCACCCTTGCCACTGGCCTCCAGCACTTTATTTATAAGTATAACAATTATACCTACTCCGGCTATTTTAAAAATTAAACTTATGTCCATCATTTGATTTTCTCCCCTTTTCATTTCTTTAAGTAATTTACTTAAATACATATATTCACATCTAAATTGAAATTATAACTATTATAGCCCCCAGTGAAAATCCAAGACATCTGTACATCTTTAAATTTTTACTCATGGCAATTTTTGAAATTTCAATTTGATTTTTTATGTTATCCAAGGTAAGTGAAAACATCCTTTTCTGCCCGCCTATATCTGATTCCCCCAGAGTTTTTGATAAATCCAGTATGGTATTTATATCTTCAGCTTTTAAACTCAGGCTTTCTTTTTTATCCATAAAGGCACTTCTAAAAGCTTCATATACATTGTCAACAGAGTTTTTTTCCAACATAGATGATATATCTCCGAGAACATCTCCAACAGGTTTTTTGCTTTTTAACGCCGTATTTAAGATGGCAGCGGGCAGCGGGGTATGTGTATATATGATTTCATTTTGAAGCTGATGAACACATCTTTGTATTTCTCTCAATTGTTCCACCCTTTTTTTGAAACTTTCTCCGCAGATAAATCCTATTCCGGTGGAAGCAAATATTATCATAATACACCCTAAAAATTTCAGCATTTTATCCCCCCCATATTTTCAAACCATCAGTAAAATCGTAGACATACTCTACCGTTCCGGGACCTTTCCTGCTGCTCAATACTATTGCTCTCTTAAATATCTTGTTATCTACTATTTCTTTGAAAACCGGCCTTCCATAAAGATCTTCTATACCATATCCATGAATGCTGGTAATCAGACTTATTCCGGAATTCAATGCTCCCAATATACTGTCCATATCACTATAAGTTCCAATTTCATCGCAAACTATAACATCCGGTGACATGCTCCTTATAGCCATAATTATGCCTTGACTTTTAGGACACCCATCCAATACATCGGTTCTAACCCCCACATTCATCTGCGGCACCCCATTAAAGCAGGCACCAATCTCACTTCTTTCATCTATCACACATACCTTTTTGCCTGTAAGATCCAGGCCCTGCATACCTCCGGATATATTTCTCACAATATCTCTTATAAGAGTAGTTTTCCCAGCTTTAGGAGGTGAAATTATTATAGTATTTATTATTTCATCTCCATTTATCAAAAATTTCATAATTGGATCAGAGCAGCTTATAATCTCCCTGCATATTCTGATATTTATAGACGCAATATCTTTTATGGTCTTAATTTCTCCTCTTTCAATAATGCACCTTCCACATATCCCCACTCTGTGTCCGCCTTTAATGGTTATATATCCCTGTTTTATCTCTTCTTCAAAGGCATATATTGAATAATTACTCATCCTCTGAATTATTATTTTCAAATCCTCCAATTTGGGTATATATCCACACACCACTTCTTTTGAACCCACTTGAAGTATCAGGGATCTATTGACCCTTATCCTTATTTCCTGCAAATAAGGTGATTTTATCAAATCTCCTATGGCAGTCTTTAAATTTTCAGGTAAAATATTTAAAATCTCCTTAGTATATATCTCTCTCATCTCCTTTCTTTATATTAATTCCTATTTTCATTTTTAAAGAATTATTCCATATAAATAAAAATAAAATAAAAAGTTCCATTAAAGTCATTCGACTTTAATGGAACTTTTTATTTTGTTGATCTCTACTTATTCCAAAGAGTGCTTAATATCTTTAAGTGCTATATCCTCATGGCAATTAGGACAAGTTAAATTCTTCTTCTGACTCAGTGCATCCTTATCCACGTATACTGTGTCATTGCAATTCGGGCAATTAATCTCCTCAAAATTTTCCTCCATGTCTCTACATGTCTCATAATCTTCGTCATAGAGACCATCCTGTAAATACGCCAGGTCTTCATCCATTGCATTCATGTAATCTCCCATATTTTTTTGAGCTTCAGATATATTTTCTATCTCATCTGCTATATCCTTCAGTACACCTAAAATTTCCAAAAGGACTTTTCCCTCATTGGTTCCCGTGTCAATTTTTAATCCATCCATCAGCCCGTTAATATAGGATACTTTAGATTTAATGGAATCCATGATATCACTTCCTCAATATTATTTCACTCTTAGTATTTTCTAAACTCTTTCCATATATTCTCCCGTTCTTGTATCAATTCTTATAGTTTCACCTTCATTTACAAATATTGGAACTGATACAACTGCTCCAGTTTCCACAGTAGCTGGTTTTAAAACATTAGTAGCTGTGTTCCCCTTAACTCCCGGTTCGGTATGAGTTACCTGCAATTCAACAAAATTAGGAGCTTCTACTGAAAAAGCCTCTCCTTTATAGAATTTTATTATGGCAAACATGTTTTCCTTTAAGAATTTTATTGCATCCTGAACTTTTTCATACTCTAAAGGTATCTGCTCAAAAGTCTCCTGATCCATAAAATAATATAATTGGCCATCTGAATACAAGTACTGCATTTCTTTTCTTTCTATAACTGCTTCCTGTAATTTTGCAGTTGGATTAAAAGTGGTCTCAGTAACTGCTCCTGTAATAACATTTCTAAGTTTTGTTCTTACAAATGCCGCTCCTTTACCTGGTTTTACATGAAGAAAATCCACTACTGTATACACTTGTCCATCTTGTTCAAAAGTAGTTCCTTTTCTTAAATCTCCTGCTGATATCATTTCCTGTGTACCGTTATATAAGCTTTTATTTGTGAACTGCTGCTCCATTGAAATGGAGAACTTATAATTTTCAATAAATTTAAGCTTATTTTCCCATTCATAGTGTCCGAAATCTAGCTCTGAGGCTATTTTTTCGTTTGGTCTCACACTCCAGGGACGTAAATTCGGATATAAATTCACCCTACAGCTTCAATGCAAATTAAAACAGCATTGAAATAACGGCTTTAACCCCTTTCTCATTCTTTATTAGACCTATTTTATCCATTTAATATTATAATATCATTAAATATAATTTAACCATATTAATACCATGTTAATCTATACATATCAAATTTTTAGGTGATCTTGACAAAGCTCTTCCACCACTTTCGGTGACCACAAGCAGATCCTCTATCCTCACTCCGCCAAAACCCGGTACATATATTCCAGGCTCATCACTTACTACCATTCCTGACTGAAGTTTCTTATCATTTCTATAGCCAATTACAGGTGCCTCATGAATCTCTCTGCCCACTCCATGCCCCAAGCTGTGACCAAAATTATTCCCATATCCCATTTTATCTATATAATTTCTTGCAACAGCATCAACTTCCAGTGCAGGCACACCCGGCTTATACTCCTTCAAAGCCAATTGTTCAGCTTCTAAAACTATATTGTATACTTCAACCATTTTCTTTGAGGGCTCGCCTATAACAACTGTTCTTGTCATATCAGAACAATATTCTCTGTAAACACAGCCAAAATCCAGTGTTAAAAATTCTCCTCTGTTTACAATCTTGTCTGTAGCTTCTCCATGAGGAAGGCTTGATCTTACTCCCGAAGCAATTATGGACGGAAATGAAAGGTCACTGGCCCCCAGTTTTTTCATATAGAATTCCAACTCCAACCCAATTTCTCTTTCTGTCATACCTGGTTTTATAAACTTCACCATATGCGCAAATGCCTTATCGGCAATTGCAGCTGCAGCTTCTATTAATTTTATCTCCTCATTGTCTTTTACTATTCTTATTTTCTCTACCATTCCCCCCATAGGAACAAGCTGACAATTCAATTTGTCATTATAAAGCATATATTGACTGTAAGAAACTATATTTTCTTCAAATCCAAGCTTCTCAATACGATTTCTGTCTACTAAATTCGATAGAAAATCCACAAAGGAAGTGCCTTTGCTGTATTCCAGGACTTCATAATCCTTGACTTGATTCATGGCCTGTTCAGTAAATCTTGAATCAGTTATGAAAAAAGCTGCATCCTTTGTTATAAGTGAAAAACTCTCATTTCCTGTAAATCCACTTAAATAATTTCTATTTGCATCTCCAATAAGCAAAACTGCATCCAAGTTTTTTTCACCCATATGTTCCCTTAATTTTGCAATTCTTTTTTTAAACACTGTATAATCCCCCCACCAATAAAACATAACAATTTACAGTACGGCATTCAGTTGAATTCAAAATCAAATTTGTTAGAAATCTCGATAAAGCTGTATATATGACTATAATCAAACAATGTTATTTTATCAAAATTTGTGATTATTTGCAAACTTAAAATATATATTATGGTATAAAATTTATATCCGCTGCTGCCTTTATATTTTTGTCTTTGTCCTGTTCCATTCTAATATTGTCCATACTGTAAAAATTCTTTTTACTTTCCACTTTTTTAAAAGCACTTAAAATTTCAGCTTTATCTCCCTTTATTTCAACATGTACAATTATTTTTCCCTTCCCATCCCCTGCAAAATTAAGTATTTCCATTCCATCTATGTCCCTTAATCTCTGTAAAACATCACCGCAGCTTATTTCATTACTCTTTTCATCATTTCTTTCCATTTGACTTTTCTGCAGCTGGAACAAGCTGTTCTTTGCATTTAGCTCTTTAATGACAACATAATTTTCCCATATAAAAAATCCACAACTGCAAATTAGAAATATCGCAATACTTCTATTTATATTATTTGATCTTTCCATTATTAATATTCCACCCTCGGTAAATTTATCTCTCTTACTTAAATCATTTTGAATCTATTTTAATTTCAAATTGATCTCCCAAATTTTATTTTTCCCTTCTACAATATCCATACATTTTAAATCCTCTATTATAAATTTATCTGATGTTTCTATACTTTTAATTAAAGACAGGCAGTTTTCCCCATCCTCTACATTGAAATTCAAATCTCTATCTCTTATATCTATATTTTTAACATCTCTTTTGCTCCATATGTATTCATAAAAATCCATAAGACATTCAAATGCAGTGCTTTTATGATAAACCGATTTTTCCACGGAAGTGGACTTTTCCAATTTATCACTGGCGTCATTGAGTTTACTTTTATTTAACATAAACATATTCATAAATACAAGATTTATTATCAAAAGCACTATAATTATAAGCTTAAATCTTTTATTTTTTTCTGAACTTGTCTTTTCTATATACCACTCAGGTAAAAAATATAAATTTTTCAAAATAAAGCTACCTCTCAATTAAATATTATCCGTATTTATGTAAAATGCATATTAATCTACAGTCATGATTTCATGCTGAATCCCTTAAGCTCTTTGCACACATAGGTTTCAGCCAGTTTCTCAATTATATCCTTGTAGGGAAAATCCAGAAAATATATATGAGCAAATTTGAAATTAGGTATCAATATACTCAATTTGACCCTGAATTGTTCAAACATATCAAGAAAATCTTGTTTTTTCATATTTTTAAATACATTGTTAAATACAATTTTATCCTTGTGACCTGCTATAAAGTAAAAATTGTCATCCTCAACCAAAATAAACATGTGATTTTCACTTTTTATTTTAGTTCTGCAGCAGTGCCACATATAAAATTGAATTGGAACTATTCCCTTGACACGAGCCCCCAGTCCATTACATTTCTCCAGCAGTTTCATATTATGCCATTTCATACAAAATACCGCTGCTTCCACGCTGTGTTTATTATATCTGATTATTTCATATGAAAACATTATATTGTCCATTTCTTTAAATTTATTTTTAAGTTCTTCTTTTATGGCTCTATAAAGGGATTTTCTATTCATTCTGGGCAATTCCATATACACTACATATATCTCTTTTCCATGAACCAAAATAATTAAATTTCTATTTTTCAGTTCCACTTTAATATCCTCTATGGAAGTCACATTTTTATTGATTTCATTCTTATTAAATATATTGAATATAGAATTTTTATTAAAACTTTCCCTGCAGACCATACTTGTGCCCTTTACTTCTAAAAATACCTTTTTGCGCATTTCACCTATCCTCCTTCATCAAGTGAATAATCCACGCAGCTGTACACAAGTCCATTTTCTCCGAATTGATATTCGTACACCTCTTCCTTATAAAACTTCCCGTTAAACACATACTCCGCTTTAAAGCAATCATTTTTTTCATCATAATATATATAGCATTCTTCAAAATATATTCTGAGATTATTCAAAGAACTCATATTTTCATTTAATTTGCCTTCCTTAAAAGATATATTCTCATTTAAATACCTATTCAATTCAGTTAGAAGGTATTCTCTATACTTTTCAGTTACGTCCATTTTAAGACATTTCTTATAATCGTTTAAATTATTGAATCTAACATTCATTTCCATATTAAAGCATCCAAGGGAAATAAAAATGCATATACATCCTATAAGAAGTACATATATCAGTATAAATCCTCTGTCAGCTTTTCTCTTTCTATTGCAAAACATCTCTTATACAAATTGCCTTTCTCCATATTTATTGATACATAAAACACCCTGCCCAGTCTCTTTACCTTAAAATCCTTTATTCCCTTCAATATATTATTCAAGGTTGAAGAATTACTGGAACCATAGGAAATAACAATACAATTATTTTTATGTTTTTTTATATAATCATACCCTTTATTGTCATATCGTTTTAACACAATCATATTGTCCTTTATATCTATATATTTTGCATTTATCACCTGATTCTCTATTATCATAAATGCCTCATTTACATAAAAGCTTTCCCTGCTGTAATTTATCTCCTTTCTGTGAAGTTCCATATATTTTGAGACAGCCCTTATCTGCATTGTGGTTATAGCTGCAACCATTGATACGACTATAAGCATTTCTATAATTGTAAATCCTCTTTTAATTTTCATTCTGTGTTCTATAATTCCCTTTATAAAATTCACACTCATCCACCACAATTCTCCTGTATGTATTTCTATAAAGCCTCAAATTTATCTTCAAAACCTTTCCTTCTGTTACATTTAAAATAACATAAGGTTCTTTTGCAGGCTTCACATCTGAAAACAACTCATCTGCTCCTGTATTTTCTATATCTTCAATGTTCAAATTACTGCAGTTTATATATATTTTGCTGTCTTTATACAGCTTCAATACATCCTCATAATCAAAATTGTATATGATATTGTTTTTAACATGTTCCATAATTAAGGTACACCTGTTTATCTCTTCATTATAGTCTTTTACCTTAAGCACATTTAACTGTATAAAAAACGCAGACATAAAAAGCACTGAAAAAATTGCTACGCTGCACAATACTTCTATTAAAGTGAATCCTCTACTATTAGTTCCGGATCTATCCTCATTGTTTATCAACATTTTAACCATCAATACTTGATTTCCACGTAAGCAGTGCCCACACACATGGTGAGGCAGTGAATTTTTCCCCTTCTGTCTTTAAACTTTATGCTACAGGCATCTTCAGTTATCCCCCGGTTATCTATTTTTATCTTGTTATCATCTCTAACTTTGTCTAAAATAAATCCTTCCGGCAGTTTCATACTGAATATCTCATCCAGGCCCATATTAAAAGTTATACTTTCACTGCTGCCATCAAAATAAATATACCCTCCCTCCTTTTTATTATCTCTACAGTATATTTTTGATCTATTTATAAAATCTATGATGTTATTGTTGGTCAAGTCCACATCTATATCATTCACAATTTTGCTGAAAAGCCCTGAGTTAATCAAACTGAAGCTTAAAAGTACAGAAAACACACTTATGACCAGAAGAAGTTCCAATAAAGTAAATCCTCTCCTTTTAACTGTGAAGATCATAAGGCCTCTCTTTTCCTCCATAATTATTCTTTAGGAAATACCTGTTCATTTCCTTTTCTTACTATACAGGAATTATTTTCAGCATTGATTTCCACAGTGTATGTATCATCGTCACTTTTATAATTTATATTGAGGAGCTGGTCTCCACTGTCTCCCCCTACAGTTGAAGCTTCTGCAGAGGTCAATGTTGATATGCAGTCCTGTACGTCCCCCTGAACGAATTTCCCACCATTATCGCTGTAACTGGCCATAGCTGCCGTCTCTATCTGTTTGGCCGTATTTACTGCCTTTGTTGTCTTGACTTTATTTTGATAAGCGGAAAATTTTGGTACCATAAAGCCCAAAAGTACAAGAATTATAGCCACCACCAGCATGAGCTCTATAAGAGTAAAACCCTTTTTTCTCCTATATCTGTATATTTTTTTCATATTTAAATTCTTCCTTTCAATTTTTTTATTTTGATATTACAATGTAGAATCCATTATAGTAAAGATCGGCATAAGGGCCGATATAATAAATATTCCCACAAACAATGACAATAATATTATTATGGCAGGTTCCACCACCTTGCTCATTTTTTTCAAACATCTATCCACTTTGTTCCCAAACAACTGCTCCAGCTTCAAAAACATATTATCCATATTTCCTGTATTTTCTCCGACGGAGATCAGGGATAAAAACAATCTGTCATTTATCTTTGCCTTTTCCAGTGCCTCACATATACTTTCACCTTCTTCTACATATTTTATGGATTCCTCTATCTTCTCCTGCATGATTTCATTTTCTACAACTCTGCCTGTAATTTTAAGAGCTCTAATTGTATTGACTCCGGATTTAACAAGCATTGACATGGAGGAACACATCTTGAAAATCATAAGATCACTGTAAATCTTATTCAAACAGGGTATCTTAAACTTTATATTCTCCATCATTCTCATGACTTTATGCTTTTTACAAAATCTATAAAATATTGTCCACATGAAAATCATTGCTGCCAATATCTGTATAAAATTATTTTTAAGAAATTCACAGCTGTACATAACCAGTTTGGTAAGTGCAGGAACTCTCCCTCCGCTTGAAACTATAATATTGTTGAATTGAGGTACTATGTTTATCATTAAAAACAAAATGACAAATATTGATGTTATCAATACAGTTATAGGATATACAAGTGAAATCTTTATGGATGATATGATCTTGTAATTCTTTTCATAATATTCAGATAATTTTTCAAATACTTTTTCCAGCCCTCCTGCTTCCTCCCCTACTTTGATCATCTCTATCATAAACTCAGGAAATATATTTTTAAACATACTCATACTTTCATAGAGGTCTTTCCCTTTTGTCACTTCTTCTCTTATAATTCCAATAGCCTTTTTAAGCGAGTTTTTACTGCACTGTTTTTCCAAATCATAAAGTGCCCTGGAAACAGTTATCCCTGCACTTAGCATAATGCTGAGCTGGCTGCACAGTATACTTATATCCATCATATTGGGTTTTTTAAGAAATATTTCACTGTACTTTTTTATACAGATATCTCTATATATGTAGTACCGTCTCTCCCTCAAGGATTTTTCCAATTGTGCAAATTCGTGCTTTTCACATGTACCCTTAATTTTTTTACCATTGATATCTACAGCCCAGTACTTTATTATACAAATCACTCCTTCTATCTGTAACATACTCTCAGAAATTCCTCATATGTGGTGATACCTGATTTGACAAGCTGTATACAGTTTTCCTCCATGAAAATTTCATTGGATTTTTTTATACTGTCTTCAAGACTTGATTTACTGTCCATATAAATATCTTTATTGCTGTGCTCCCCGTATGCAATTTCATATATAACAGTTCTGCCCCTATATCCCTTATAATTGCACTTTGTACACCCTCTACCTCTATACAAAAACTGTGTGGAATTTAAATTCAATTTTACAGTCTCCTCCGGGGATGCTCTATACCTGGTCCTGCAGTAGGGGCATATCTTCCTGACCAATCTCTGAGATATCACGCCTATAAGTGCATCCTGTATCAGATATTCCGGAAGACCCATATCTTTAAGTCTCACTATGGATTCGAGAGAATTGTTTGTGTGCAGTGTACTTATGACAAGATGACCTGTCACTGCCGCCCTTACAGCTATATGTGCCGTCTCTTCATCTCTTATTTCACCAAGCATTATGACATCTGGATCCTGCCGAAGAATACTTCTAAGCCCCCGGACAAAATCCAGCCCTATTTTCACATTTACGTTTACCTGATTTACATTTTCCAGGGTATATTCCACGGGATCTTCTATGCTCACTATGTTCTTTTCTGCGGCATTTATATTGCTTATCATGGAATAAAGGGTGGTGGTTTTCCCAGATCCGGTCGGACCGGTAATTAATATGAGTCCAACGCTCTTTTTTAACATTTTTTTTATTTTTTCTTCATCTTTTTTCAAAAAGCCAAGCATATTCAAGTCCTTTATTCTATTATCTTTATATAAAATCCTGAGCACTATTTTTTCGCCGTATATAGTGGGCAGGGTGGACGCCCTGATGTCATAATTAGAATTTCGTTTAACATATTTTATCTTTCCGTCCTGAGGCAGCCTTTTCTCGGCTATATCCATCCGGGCCATTATTTTTATTCTTGTACATAGAAGAGGATATATATTTTTAGGTATTTTCATGTATTCATGTATAATACCGTCTATTCTCATACGTATAGTAACATTTTGTTGAAAAGGCTCTATGTGCAGATCACTGGCTCTTTCATCTATGGCTTTGTCTATTATGTAGTTGGCCGCTTTTACCACCGGTGAACTCTGAAGTTTATTCATATCCGAAATGTTTTCTGCAGTCATCTGTAAAATATTCTCATTCAATTTTATATCTTCCAGCGCATGATCTAAATTTTCCCTGCAGTAATATTTATTTATCAATTCATATATTTTCTCTCTGCTGGTTTTGACAAATTTCAACTGGATACCCAATAAAAATTTTAGATCTTCCACTAGAGCAACACCTGGGGTTTTGTCAGTAGCTATAATAATCCGGCCATGAGCCTGTTTAACTGCAATCAAACAGTTGTTTCTGGCTATTTCCTCAGGTATTTTTTTTACTATATCCGGTTTCAATGAAATTTCTTCCATGTTTATTTCCTGCAGTTTAGTGGAAAACATTTTATATTTCTCTCCTTATCTGATAACTGAACCCTGAACTTTGGTATCTAAGATTATATCCTGCTCAAGTATTTTTTAATCATCAGATGTAAAAAAATATCATGAAATCTACATTTAAATGTAAATTCCATGATATATCATTATATTACTGACAACACACACTATAATTTTCTGCCTAGTTTTCTCCATAAATATTATACTTACCCTGATGATCGGATATGATATTTATGGACTTTTCATTGATGTCATACATAAATACATTCTGACCATCTCCTGTATTTTCCATGCCAACAAAATACACATTTCCTGCTTTATCCTGGGCCATACCACTGGATTCTGAAATTTCTCCAGGGAAATCGTAAGTTATCCTGCTGAGCTTGCCATTATTTTCTGTGAATTCATAAAGAGAACTTCTATCTTCAGCATCCTTCCCAACAAAAAATACACTGCCATTTTTTCTGTTCACCATAGGATCATATATTTGCTGAAATTTATCATCTAAAAATACAAACTTTCCAGCCCTGTAATTATAATAATACAAATTCACTTCATCTTGATCCCGGGATAAAATAAGTAAATTATTACCTATAGGAACAAAATAAGTACAATATCCCCGGATGCCGTCCAAATACACCTGTTCTCTATCCTTACTGAAATCATACAGATATATTTTGTCAGAATTTTTTTCTCCTTCCACACTTCCATAATATATTATTCTGTGATCATCCAGCCATTCATACAAATTTCCTGACACCAAAACCCTGGATTTAAGCTGAATCTGCTTTTTATTTTTCAGGTCATATACTTTCATGCCCTGGGCACTTCCCATAGAAGAATCTTTAAATGTCCTGTATGCAATCTTATCTCCTGAAAAATTCATCTTTACATCCGATGCAGCAAAGAAATCCTTGATTTCACTTTTAGTATTTTTCTGCAATACCACTATTTTACTTCCGTTTTCCCAATTTTCACCTGCACCCATTAGATAAACAAAAACAGAATTTTTACTATTGTATTTCATTTCCCATAGGTTATGGACACTTTCATTTTGAATCAGTCCACTGCTGTTTACATTAAATATCTCCTCTTTATCCCCCTTGTTTTCAACAGCTGTAACCTGAGCATAACTGGGCATTTTTATATTTTCATTTTTATACTTGTTCTTGACACTGCACCCGCTTAAAGTAAAAATATTCAAAAATGCAGCTGCATAAAATATTATTCTTATGAAAACTTTCATTAAATACTGTATTCCCCTTTAAAAGAAACCGCTGCAGGACCTGTCATGAACACATTATTCCCTTTTATCTCCACAAAAATATTTCCTCCCGGTACAGTAACCCTAACTTTTTTATCTGTAAGATGGAGCTTGTTTGCAGCTACCACGCAGGCACAGCTTCCAGTACCGCAGGCCAGTGTAGGACCAGCCCCTCTCTCCCATGTCTTTACTTTCACGCTGTTTTTATCTACAACTTCACAGAAGTTCACATTTGTTCCCTGGGGGAATGCAGCATATTTTTCTATACTCTTCCCCTCCTTCACCTGATATTTTTCAAGATCTCCGAATATAACCGTATGAGGTACACCCATGAGCAGCGAAGTAATCTCATAGATTTTCCCGTTGACTTCTATTTTTTCATTTACAATTTCATCTTTAAAATCAGCTGGAATTTCCTGAGGTTTAAAAAATGGAGTCCCCATATCCACAGTAACTTCTGTAACTTCACCCTCAGCTATATTTAGAAAAGCTTCTTTTATTCCATCCCCCGTCTCTATTTTTATCCTGGAACCTTCTGCCAGGCCATTTTCCCGCACATACTTTGCAAAACACCTTATTCCATTTCCACACATGGATGCATAAGAACCATCAGAATTGATTATTACCATCTTAATCTGTGCAATTTTACTTTCCCTAATTATTAATATACCATCTCCCCCTATACCGAAATGTCTATTGCAAAGCTTGACTCCAAGCTCATTTTCCCTGCCTAAAAATTCATTTTTTCTATCATCAATTACTACAAAATCATTTCCGCTTCCCTGCATTTTGGTAAACTTCATTTTAAAAATTTCACCCTTTCGTAAAATTCTACATACTCAAATTTAGTTTACTACTGTAATAATTTTTTATCAATGATAATTCTGCTGCCAAAACAATTACCTGTTTATGCCAGGTGACTTTATTTAATAAATTTTAGATGATATAATTGATTAATATGCATTTATCAGATTGTATAGAAAGGATGATATTATGGCATTAGACGGTATTTTTATATACAGCATTCTAGAGGAATTGAAATGCAAGTTACTGGGAGGCCGGGTTGAAAAGATCAACCAGCCTGAAAAGGATGAGGTATTAATAAATATAAAAAACAACAGACAAAATTTTAAGCTTCTGATAAGCTCCAGTTCCACATATCCCAAAATTCACATTACAGATAAAAACAAATCAAATCCACTGCAGCCCCCCATATTTTGCATGGTGCTGCGAAAATACCTTAATTCCTCAAAATTGATTGATTTGAGGCAATTGGACACGGACCGGGTTGTATTTTTAGATTTTGAAAGTTCCGATGAATTGGGATTCAACAGCGTGTACACTCTGGTAGTGGAGATAATGGGCAGGCACAGCAATATTACACTTATCCGCCAGAGGGACAATTTAATCATGGACAGCATAAAACATATAACACCTGAAATAAATACTGTCAGATCCCTGTTTCCAGGAATTAAATATATATTTCCGCCAACTTCAAACAAGCTCAATCCCTTTTGTTTTTCCAAAAATGAATTTAAAACCTTTATACAAAACCGCATGAAATATATAGATAAGAAATTTTTTTCCACAGTATTTACAGGTGTAAGCAGTTCCTTTTCAAAAGAGCTGTTTCAAAGGCTGGAGGACCTAAATCTGCTCAGCAGTCTTACCATTTTCGACGAAACAAGCATAACAATTTTATACAGTTTTACCAGTAAAACCTTTGATGAGCTGAAAAAATGTGAGTTCTATTTTGTTTCCTATAAAAAAAATGCTGTAGTGAAGGATTTCTACTGTGAAAAATTGACTTATTTAAACAATTATACAGAAACTCATTATCCCTCACCTTCCAAGCTCGTAGAAGAATTCTACTATGAAAAAGACAAAGCAGATAGGCTGAACAGCAGAAGCTCCGATCTGCAAAAACTTATAAATGTAAATCTGGAGCGCTGTAATAAAAAGATAAAGATCTTGAATCAGGATATCGAGAACGCCGAGAATAAAGATATTTACAGAATTTATGGAGAGCTTCTCACCTCCAATATCTACAATATAAAAAAAGGCTGTTCCCATATAAAGGTCCAGAACTATTACAGCAGCAATGAATATATAGATATAAAAATCGATGAAAATAAAACTCCTTCTGAAAATATTCAGCGATATTTTAAAAAATACAACAAATTAAAAAAGACAGAAAAAGCAGCAAAAGAGCAATTAAAAATGGCAGAGGAGGAGCTGGAGTATTTGAACTCAGTGATGACCAATATAAAGAATTCGGACAATTATGATGATATTGAAGCAATAAAAAGAGAGCTCATGTCCACAGGATATATTAAATTAAAAAAGTCAAGCGCCAAAAATAGAACAAAGAATTCCAGGCCTATGAAATTTCTCTCCAGTGACGGTATAGAGATATATGTTGGCAAAAACAATCTTCAAAATGACTATCTGACCCTTAAATTTGCAGATAAGAGGGACCTGTGGCTCCATACAAAAAAAATTCCGGGTTCACACGTAATAATAAAAAATTTCGGCAGTGTTTCTGACAAAACCCTGGAAGAGGCAGCCATGCTGGCAGCCTATTACAGCAAAGCCAAAGGTTCTCCCAAAGTAGCTGTTGATTATACCGCCGTGAAAAACATCCACAAGCCAAACGGGGCTAAACCAGGTATGGTGATATACTACACCAATAAGACCCTGTATGTGGACTCTTCATTTCCAGCTATAAAACAGATTGAATAGTCTTTTTAAAAAAACTTGAAATATAGTTGGAACTATTCTATAATAAATTAGAATTTATTATCCTTTAAAGTGATCCAGTGAGATCAGGAAGGTAATCTTGTAAATGATTTTACGCCCTCTCGCCTGGAGAAGGGCTTTTTTTCATCCAAGCTACATCTGAACTCAGAAATCACTTGATATCCGTTATTTAATACGGAAAATTCATTTACCATTAACTTTTAGCTACTAAGGGGGTGACGTTTTGAAGCTAAAAGCACTTATTTTAGATAAAAAAGCCATGGACAGAACCTTAACTAGAATATCCCACGAGATAATAGAAAAGAACAAGGGTACAGAAGACATAATTCTTGTAGGTATAAAGAGAAGGGGATATCCACTGGCTAAGAGAATAGCAGAAAATATCTACAAAATCGAAGGTGTAAATTTGGAGGTCAAATGTGTGGACATAAGTCTCTATAGAGACGATTTGAGCACTCTTTCAGAACAGCCTGTAATAAAAGAATTTGGCGCTACCGACGTGGAAAACAAAAAAATCATACTGGTGGACGATGTAATCTATACCGGGAGGACAGCCAGAGCAGCCATAGATGCAATTATCCACTCGGGCAGACCGAAATTAATACAACTGGCGGTTTTAATTGACAGAGGTCACAGGGAACTTCCCATAAGAGCTGATTATGTGGGCAAAAATATACCTACTTCCCATGAAGAAATAATATCTGTAGAAATTTCAGAAATAGATAAAAGTGATTCAGTAAAAATATATGAACTGTAAACTTTTAAAATAGTCCTGAGAGACTAAAAAAGGAGTGTCATAAATGAAGGATTTTATAGACGTCGAGGATAAATTGCCTGTAGCAACCACTCTTCCGCTGAGTTTTCAGCATTTATTTGCCATGGTGGGTTCCACAATACTGGTTCCCATACTTACAGGCATGAGTCCATCCATAGCACTGTTCTGCAGTGGTATGGGAACTATTTTATACATAATATGTACTAAAGCTAAACTGCCCGCTTACCTGGGCTCTTCTTTTGCATTTATAAGCCCCATACTCATAGCCTCCAAAAGCTATGGTCCCTCGGCCATGCTCTCCGGAGTAATAGCCGCCGGGCTGGTATATGTGATAGTAGCTGCCATAATAAAATTTTGCGGAGTAAACTGGCTCAACAGAGCTCTTCCTCCTGTAGTAGTCGGATCCATAGTGATTGTAATAGGACTTGGTCTTGCCACCACGGCAATAAATTGGTCCGGATTTAATCCGGCTTACACAACGGATCAGATGCAAAGCGTACCCAGGTGGGCCTGGATGTCAGTTTCCGGAATAACATTGGCGGTGGCCGTAATAGGAAGTATGTACTTTAAAGGTTTCCTTGGAGTAATACCTATATTAATAGCTATTATAGTAGGATATATATCTGCAGTAATTTTAGGAGTTATACCTGAACAAGCTTTAAAGTCCATCGCAAATACTTCCTTTTTTAAACTGCCCTCTTTCATGTTTCCGAAATTCAATTTAAATGCCATGATACTCATGGCTCCGATTTCCTTTGTAACTCTGGCGGAACACATAGGTCACATCTATGTAACAAATAATGTGGTTGGACGTGATTTTACAAAGGATCCAGGTCTCCACAGATCCATACTTGGAGATGGATTGGCCACAATACTTGCAGGATTTACCGGCGGCCCTCCAACTACAACTTATGGTGAAAATATAGGTGTTATGGCCATAACCAAAATCTACAGTGTCTGGGTTATAGGAGGGGCTGCAATAATAGCCATTCTGCTCTCCTTCATAGGTCCTGTAGCTTCAATTATTGAAAATATGCCCATTCCCGTAATAGGCGGGGTAAGTATACTGCTCTTCGGCATAATAGCTTCTTCAGGATTCAGAGTATTGGTAGAAGAAAAAATAGATTTCAGCAGAAACAGGAATCTGATACTTTCTTCTGTAATAATAGTAATAGGAATTGGAGGCGCTTCCTTGAACTTCAACGTAGGAGGATCACCTGTACAGATATCGGGAGTTGCCCTGGCATCTATCATAGGAATAGTATTGAATTTAATACTGCCTGAAAAAGGTGCTGCCGAGTCAAATAACTCATTTGCTGAAAACGCAGATCCTTTTTAAATGTAATTAGCGGATGATGTTTTTCCATAAAGGAGGATTCATACATGAAAATATATTCTTGGAATGTAAATGGCCTGAGAGCCATTGCAAAGAAAAACTTTTTTAAATGGATAGAGGAAGAAAATCCTGACATATTATGTCTTCAGGAAACCAAGCTCCAGGAAGCAACCCTGGAGGATAAAATAAAAAACATAAAAGAATATCATTCATATTTCAGTTTTGCTGAAAAAAAAGGTTACAGCGGCGTAGCAGTATATACAAAGTTCAAACCACTGCATGTCGGGCACGGTATCGGCATAGACAGCTTTGACAGTGAAGGCAGGATACTGATACTTGAATTTGCTGATTTCACCTTACTAAATATATATTTTCCAAACGGCCAGATGAGTGATGACAGATTAGAATACAAGATGAAATTTTATGATGCAATACTGGATTACTGCAACCTTCTTGTATCCCAGGACAAAGAACTTATAATATGCGGTGACTACAACACTGCACATACGGAAATGGATATAAAAAATGCAAAGGCCAATGAAAAGAACTCAGGATTTCTTCCCATAGAAAGGCAGTGGATAGACAAATTCATAGAAAACGGATATACGGATACCTACAGATATATGAATCCGGGAAAAATAGAATACTCCTGGTGGAGCTATAGATTCAAGGCCCGGGAAAGAAATGCAGGCTGGAGAATAGATTACCACTTTGTTTCAAACAACATGCTTAAAAGAGTAAAAAAATCCGTCATATTAACTGATGTTACAGGTTCCGATCACTGCCCTGTCATGCTTGAAATAGAATCCTAGTTTAAGAGAGTACCGGAAAGGGAAAATGTAAAATATTCTTCATTTTTTTCTCAATATCTCTATTATCCTTTTAAAATAATCCGGTACTTCTGTTTCAAACTCCATGTATTTTCCCGTCACAGGATGTATAAATCCCAATTTTCTGGCATGAAGCAGCTGTCCTTTCAAGTTAAATCTCTGTTTTTTATACCCATATACCGGATCCCCTACCACGGGATGACCGATGTACGCCATGTGAACCCTTATCTGATGCGTTCTTCCTGTTTCCAGGACACATTTAATCAAAGTATTGCTCTTAAACCTTTCAATAACTTCATAATGAGTTACTGCCTCCCTGCCCCCCGGAACCACTGCCATTTTTATCTTGTCTTTAGGATGCCTGGCAAGGGGCATGTTTACAGTACCATTTTCTTCTTTTATAATCTGTTCCACCAGTGCTACATATTCTCTGGTCATAGAGTGATCCTTCAATTGTGCTGCCAGCTTATTATGGGCATAATCATTTTTGGCAACTACAAGTACACCGGAGGTGTCCTTGTCTATTCTATGCACTATGCCCGGTCTCATAACTCCATTTATACCGGACAGATCACTGCAGTGATTCAAAAGAGCATTCACCAGTGTACCGGTATATATTCCAGCTACAGGATGTACTATCATTCCCTGGGGTTTATTTACCACAATCAGATCCTTATCCTCATACAGAACATCAATAGGAATATTCTCAGCTCTTATACTTGCATTCACCGGATCTGGCAGTGTAACGACCACATTGTCACTGCATTTCACTTTATAATTGCTCTTTTTTGTCTTTCCATTCACATGCACTTGTCCACGCTCTATTATATTTTGAATATGATTTCTGGATTTGTCTGGAAAATGCCTGCATAAAAACAGATCAAGCCTCATCTCTTCCTCTTCACTGCATACTAAAAGTTCTTTAACATCCATATTTTTCTTCCTTTAACAAATAAAATATCAGCAGTATAGTCCCCACTACCACCAGAACATCTGCCACATTGAATACAGGAAAATAATAGATATCCTTAAAGTGAACTAAAATGAAATCAACTACATATTTATAAAACAGTCTGTCTATTAAATTTCCCAATGCCCCGCCCACTATAAGTGAAAGGCTCACCCTGACTAAAACAGATTTCGGCCTATACCTCAACATATAGTATATCATGCCTGCAACCACTGGCACTGTAATAAATGTCAAGAAATAAACCTTGTTCTGCAGTATTCCAAAAGCCGCACCTCTGTTCTCCAGATAAAAAAATGAAAATACATCTTTTATGATAATAACCTGGGAAACCTGAGCCAAATTTTGAGCCGCCCATATCTTAGATATTCTGTCTATTAAAATTCCCACTAGTATTATAGATATTTCCATTCATTTCCTCCCGGTGTATAAATTATAAATTAATGAGCATGTTTTTCAATATTTCAGTAGAATTTCTAATGGCAATAGGGGCAAATTTTTTATAATCCATGCTGGCGCCATTATTGGCATTATCAGATATGGATCTTATTATTACAAAAGGTATATCATTTAGATAAGCTACCTGGGCAATGCTTCCACCTTCCATCTCACAGGCAAGTGCATTGAAATCCCTGTTTAGGTGTTTTATTTTTTCAGCACTGGAGATAAACTGATCTCCAGTAACAATTCTTCCTACAAAACTATTTATATTTTCTATTTTCTTGCATGCATCTTGAGCCTTTTCCACAAGAGCTCTATCACATTTGAAATCATATGTATCCATTCTAGGTATCTGACCTATTTTATCACCAAAGGCAGATGTATCCACATCATGTTGTACCAAACTGTCTGCTATAACCACGTCCCCTGGATATACATTATCTGCAGTACCTCCTGCAACTCCTACATTTATTATAGTATCAGCATTGAAGTCATCTATGAGTATCTGTGCACAAACAGCTGAATTCACCTTTCCTATTCCACTTCTCACTACTACCGCCTTGCTGTTATAAAGTTGTCCGAAATTAAATTTCATATTGGCTTTCACCTGGACCCTTTCCAGCTTCAGCTGTGATAAAAGTATTTCCACTTCTTCATCCATGGCTCCAATAATTCCTATGGTCATAAAAATTACCTCCTGTATTTTGTAAAATCATATAACCTCAATAACACATATTAATAGCATATATAAATCAATGACAATTGTCAACTTTTTCAATTTTCAGCATGGCATACTCTCACCTTCTACATGTAAAAAACCACTCCATATCTTAGAGTGGCTTTTTTTAACCTTTAACAAAAAAATTCTTGATTTCATTTAGCTCGTTCTCATCCGTCAAAATATCATCTTTGTGTTTCTCCAGCTCATCCTCTTCTTCATTCTTTCCCTCTGGATTATCCTTCTTAATCTCTAAAGAAGTATCTCCATCATTTTGATCTGCTTTTTCTATTTCTTTCTCCTTTATGGAATCAGCTTTAGGAGAACGATCCTTTGAAACATATTCATTCAATTCATAGCCTATATCATAACTTTTTACAAAATCTTTTTCCATATCATCAAACATTTCCAATTGGGTTTTCATGAAATTTCTAAACTTGGTTCTAAATTTGCCAAATTCCTGTTTTACTCTCTCAAATTCATCATTTATTTGAATAACATCGCTATGGGCTTTGTCTATTATCTTCTGAGCTGCATCATTGGCATTTTTAAGTATAAATTCACTTTCCCTTTTAGCATTCTCCTTGGCCTGCTCGGAAGCATTCTGAGCTAACAAAAGAGTATTTTGTATGGTATTTTCCATTTTATTGTAGTGATTTATCTTGTCCTCTACAGATTGAAGCTTTTCCTTTATAAAAGAATTCTCCTTTTGCAGTGATTCATAATCCTCTGCTATCTTATCCAAAAATTCATCTACTTCATCTATATTATACCCTCTAAGGCTTTTTTTAAATTCCTTATTCGTTATTTCTACAGCATTTATATGCATTTCTGACACCTCAAATCAACTAAATTTTTTTACAAGGAGTTTATACCTACCGCTTCCAGTAAGTCCAATCTCTCCCGCAATTTTAAACTTTCCATGACCTTTCACCGTTATTGTACAATAGTCTTTCGCCAATTTATCCTTTCTGTCCACAGGCAGATAGTCAAGAAGAACTTTTCCCTGTTTAATTGCTTCTCCCGATTTGTTTCTGGATAAATTGCACAGGGAACTTACCATACAATCCATTCTAAAAGAAGAGACATTTAAAACATAGTTTTTAAAGCTGTAGTTGGGAATTTCACCTGTATGGGTATCCACCTCATTCACTTCACAGGGACAACTTCCCACACTATTCAGATTTATCTTCACATAATCGCTTATATCTCCACAAGCAGCTAAATAACACAGATCACCTTTTTTGAGTATCAGATCCCCAAATTTTTCTCTTTTGATTCCAAGAGACATCAGACTTCCCAGATAATCGCTGTGCTGTAACTCTGCAAATTTGGATTTACAATGTATTTCCAGTAATTTTACAGGATAATTACATTCTACAGGATATTCTGAAAATGCCACCATTCTCCTCTCTGCATCCTTAAATATACCATAACTATATACCTTCAATTTGATTTCTTCACTGAGTTCATACAGGGTATTCCATATGACAGGAGCATAAAATTCCGGCATATAGATGACCCTATGGCTTTTTTGTGCTAAAATTACCTTGTCATATATGGGCAATACACTATTTTCCTTACAAAAATAAAATCTATCTACAAAATTTTTCTTTTTCATGATCTTCCCTGCTCATATCTATGTCATTTTTAAAGTATAGAAAATACAATTCCTCTTACTATATCTATCATAACAAAAGCTATTATCGGTGAAAAATCCAGGGGAAGCCCCGGCATAAGTTTTTGCTGAAGAATTCTTCCAGGCCTCATAAGAGGTTCGGTAAATACATGTATAAGATCTGTCAATGCATTACCTCTTCCAGGCATAACCCATGATAAAATAACATCTGCGATAATAGCAATTTCCAAAAATCTAAATAAGAGAGATAATGCCAAAGCTAAGGTATTGCTTATCATTTTTGCCTCCAAAAATACTTATTTTAAATATGGTATATCTATATTATTGTCTACTTCCAGCCAAATATTCCCTTTCCCGACAGCTCATTTTTTAAATCACTGCTCACTTCCACACTGGAAGGTGAAAGTATGTATACACCTTTTTCTATTTCTTCCAAATCTCCGCCCAGGGCATAACTAGCACCGCCCATAAAATCAAGCAGCCTTTGAGCTATTCTGGTTTCAAGGCCTGTAGTATTTATAACTACAATTTTTCTATTTTTGAGTTCATCACATATATCTGCTGCCTCTTCATAAGTAGTCGGCTTAACTATTCTCACTTTAGCGGATATAGTAGTATGTATACTTACAACTTTATTCTGCCTTTTAGAATTTACAATAGGTTCCACTGTTTCAAAATTATTCGTATTTTTTCTCTCCCTGTCATCTTCTATTTCCTCTAAATCTTCATCTTCTTCCAGATCATCTTCAAGACCTAGAAATCCCATCATCTTGTTTATCATTTTGCCAGCCATAAAAATACCTCCTATTTATTATAATTTCTTTTCCCAAATATGCCTTCTCCAATTCTAACTAAATTTGCCCCTTCTTCAACTGCAATTTTATAATCATGAGTCATTCCCATAGACAATACATCCATGCTTATATTTTTAAACTCTCTTTTTTTCAAGTTGTCAAAAATAGACTTCATTTTTTTAAAATAAAACCTACAGCTCTCTTCATTTCCCTTTGGAATTACAGCCATCAATCCTTTTACCACAACACTTGTACAGCTTTCACAGGCCTCCAGTAAGCCTTCTAAGTTTTCCTCATATATGCCAGTTTTGCTTTCCTCACGCCCTATATTTATCTGAATTAAAGTATTTGCAGTCAACTTCTCTGCACTATAATGCTTCTCCAGCTCATTGAGCAGCCTTACACTATCCAATGAATGAATGAGGTAAACCTTGCCAACTATATATTTTACCTTGTTCCTCTGCAGATGGCCTATCAAATGCCACCTTATGTCCTTGGGAAGTTCAGGCTCTTTATTTATAAGTTCCTGTACCTTGTTTTCGCCAAAATCTCTAATACCCACATCATATGCACTTTGTATATCTTTTACAGGCTTGGTCTTTGAAACGGCTACTAATACAACTTTTTTTCTATTTAAATTCTCTTCTATATTATTTAAATTTTCTTCAATTGACAATAATACCGTCTCCTTTATTGTTAAACACAATTATACATATAAGTTATTATTCTTCATAGAAATCAAAATTCCTTCAAAAATTAATTATTTTTTTAATTAATTTAACTAATTCAATACAATTTAATGATATAAATTGTAAAAAGCACTCTAATCCTTATTTTTCATAAACTCCACTTTGTAATCCCCACTGTATGCCGGCACTTTTATACTATCGGATTTGGTAACTACTGCCACTATTTTTCTTGTCATCATCACTTTTAAATAATTTTCATTCGACATCATATAATTGTAGAGCACATCTTTATTCCCGATGGCATAAATAGAAAAGGGCGAGGCAATTTTTATCCCATTTACCCTTAAAAATGGACCACTGCAATAGATTTCGGAAGTATCAACCATCCTGTGTCCATTTATGGAAATAGCCTCTGCTCCTGCATTTTTTAAGTCATTCATTACCTGTATCACGTCAGTATTATGTACAAGTCTCATCTGATATTGAAATGCATTCAATCCATCTTCCATAGCAGCATCATTTAAAAATATTTTTATTCCCTGTCCTTGTACAGGCATCTTGCCAAGTTCCATGTTATTCTGATTTAACTCCTGTTTTATCTCCGCTACCACCTGAGCTTCATTTTCTTCATTGTCTTCATATTTTTTCAATTTGTTGTAATTATCACTATATTGCTGGGACAGTGCCAATATCTGATTATGCAGTTGATTTTTATAGTTATAGGCATCCTGATATTGTTTTGCACTTAAAAACACCCTCTTATTGGTGCCGTCATCTACGAGGCTGATATTCATGGATATCAATACACCTATAATCACCGAAGCTATAAAAACAAAAATATTAGCTTCATTGCTTTTCATTTTTCTCACCCCATAGATGTAATTTGTTCTTTTCCAGCAATAGTCTCCTTATAATTGCAAAATTATCAAATATTCTCCCGCCAAAAACTATAACTGCTGCCAGATATATGGGCACTCCCAGTTTATCACCCAGATAGGCAAGTCCCGCAGCAAGTACTGCATTTCCAAAAAAGCCAGATATAAAAATGTCCGTTCGAAAACTTTTTGACAGATTGGCTCTTATGGCTCCAAACACGGAATCCAGGCAAGCTAAAATCGCCACTGACATATAGGGTGAAAATTTATCTGGAATATTCACATTCCAAATCACTCCTATAATTATTCCAAATATAAGACCGATAAATGCTATCATGTTTTTATCACACCTTTAAATTATTCCTTTATAGGTTTAGCATACTCAAATTTATATGCTCCATTATACTTTTTTATAGTTATATTATTCACCTTGTCAAATTTGACATCACATATATTTTTTATATCTGCAAATACTTCTGGAAAACTCATAGCACTGTACAGTAAATTCTTATCTCCTATAGCTTGTATGGTTATCTTTCTGGAAGGAGATATCTTTTCATCATTTATCAATATATAATTTCCCGCAGTTCTTATGCCCGTCCTAGAAACAATCCTTATATCGTTTATGGATATGGCTTCGGCTCCTGCAAATTTAAGTTCATTCACCAGGTAGACCAAATCCTTGTCGGTTATATTATTGTCCACACCAGCAGTTCCTCCAAAAAGGTTTTTATTATTAGGGGTAAGATATATAACTATTCCAGGCCCATTTACATCCACTGCTCCCGTAAGTACCCTGGTATCATCCAGCTGCTGCAAAAGATTTTTCGTAGAATCGCTTCTGCCTGCTGCCGCATCTTCATAACCTTTCACTTTATTTTGAAGTTCATTCACCTTCGTCTCCAGTGCTTTCTTTTCCTTTTTATACTGTTCTATTGTCACCGTAACATCTGTATTGCTTTGATTGCCTAAATTCAAAGTATTCTCCTGCTTCATCAACACCTTAAATTGATAGGCAACCATAAATCCGAGTATGCAGCACACTAGAGCAACACTAATCTGTGAGGCAAATTTACGCATTTTATCTTATCCTCCTACCTTATATACCGGATTACCATTAAATCTTACATCTATGTATCCCTTGGCACCATTTAGTTTTTCTTGAAGCAATATATTAAGTGCTTTGTTCATCTTCACGTCCATATTTTTTCCACTTCCAAGCTTTACACACATATCGCTAAAATACACCTTTATATCCAGCGGATTACTCACATCTGCATAAGTAATTGGAAGAGGCATATTATTATTAACAATTATGTTTCCCAGAGAAGTCACAATTTTTACCTTTCTCTCATCTTTCCCGCTGCCTGCGGTTTTACCCATATCCGTCTTAGTATAATCAATTCCATCCAATTTAATAAGATGCATATTGTTTATATTATCTATTTTCTGAAGTAAGATACCATTTTTATCTATGATATAATACTTTTTATAGCTTTCACAGTAAAATACTGCTTCCCTTTCTTTAACATTTATATTGACAATGGTAGGAAGTTGTCTGCTTATAACTACATCTCCTATGTATGGATTACTCAATATCCTGTTACTCGCATCCTTCAGATTAACATAAAATATATTATTTCCCACACGTATGTTGGAATTGTCTATAATATCCCTGCTCAAAACATTTTTATTTCCATGTACTTCAATACGCTGTATATTGAAATACGGAAGTTTTAAACAAAGTGTAAAAAATAGTGCCAGTAGAAACAACAAAAAAATAAGAATTCTTCGCAGTCTCCTTTTCTTTCGTCTTTCTGCAATCATCTGGTTATCCATTTTTGTTGAAGTTCCACCCATCCCCTACCAACTCACCTTTTAATTTAAATGTAAAATTCTATAAGATATATATATATTAACACTTAACAAAATTAATTTCATTAAAATAATCATTAATTTTTTATATATTTTTTCTTACAGTAATATTAATAATCCATCTCCAAATAAACATAGCATTACACTTATGCAATGCTATGTTTTATCCATATTCACTTTGTCTTGATATGTTCAGCAGCACACCCATTGCCACCATGTTAATTACAAGTGATGATCCGCCATAACTTATAAAGGGCAGCGGCACGCCTGTTACCGGCATGGATCCTGTTACAACTGCTATATTTATTATGGCCTGCACTGCAATAACCGAGGTTATCCCTGTAGCCAGAAGTGTTCCATAAGTATCCCTTGCTTTTACGGCAACTACAACACCTCTCCATACAATAACTATAAACAGTATAACAATAACTGTACACCCTATAAGTCCCAGCTCTTCTCCTATAATGGAAAATATAAAATCATTGTGAGGTTCTGGAATGTAATAGCACTTTTGTCTTGATCTGCCAAGCCCTACTCCCCATATTCCTCCGGAGCCCAGGGCCAAAAGAGACTGAATCAGCTGGTAGCCGCTGTCTTTGGGATCCGCCCAAGGATTTAAGAAACTTGTGAATCTGGCCATTCTATAAGGCTCAAAAATTATTCCCGCTATCCCTGCCAGAGCCACCAGACCCACCACTCCAATCATATGGGTAATTCTGGCTCCGGAAACATAGAGAACTATCATCGTAACTATCATTATTACAGCAGCTATACTTAAATTTTTCTCTGCAAATACCAAACCCGCATAAAACCCTGAAACCAGAAGATATGGTATAACTCCATAGAGCAGTGTTCCTATTTTTCTGCCGCCCTTTACTTCTATACTTTTAGCCATATACAACACCACAATGTACTTAGCTATTTCAGAAGGCTGGAATCCAATAGAACCTACTCTTATCCATCTCTGGGCACCTTTCGTTGACTCAAAGGCAAATACTGCAAGCAATAATATTACAGATATTATCATAAGAAGTTTCGTATACTTCTTTATAATCCTATAATCAAATTTTATAGTAAAGAACATTAAAACCGTCCCTATTACCGCCCATAATCCCTGTCTTTTCAGAAAAAACATGCTATCCTGTATACTTTTATCAAAAAATGCCATGTAAGAACTGGCGCTGTAGACCATCACCACTCCAATGGCTACCAATAACATTATAGTCGAGAACAGTATGAAGTCTATAGAGCCCATTTTAGTCTTTGACTTGCTAATTTTCATAAAAATCCTCCTAGATTATTACTGCCGGGGCTGGCAAAAGCACATCATGTTTCATATCTCAATCACTCATAATTTTTAACTACAGAGCTAAAAATCCAAATAAACACAATATCACTGTAATTATACAAAATATAGAAACCACCTTAGTCTCATGCCAGCCTGAAAGTTCAAAATGATGGTGTATAGGTGACATTTTAAAAATCCTCTTACCTGTAAGCTTGAAGGAAGCTACCTGAAGTATAACCGACAACGCCTCAATCACATATATTCCACCAATTATTATAACCAATAATGGAAGTTTTAATATCATGGCCACAGCAGCTACTGCCCCTCCCAGTGCCAGAGAACCCGTGTCCCCCATAAAAACTTTTGCAGGAAAAGCATTATATCTTAAAAATCCCAGCAGAGCTCCTGCCAAAACCGCACAGAATACAGCTAAAGTTATATGTCCCATAGCGAAACTCACCAATGCCAAAAAAGTCATCACCAGCAAAGTGACAGAGGTAGCCAGCCCATCCAGACCATCCGTGAGATTTACAGCATTGGTGGTAGCTGCAAAATATACTATTATAAATGGAATATAAAATTTCCCCAAATCCCAGGTTCTATGTAAAAAAGGCACTATTATAGATGTACCTATATCCGGATTAGTCGCAGAATAACAGGCAAATATCGCAGATGTTATAAGAAGAAGTATCATTTTCTGATAGGCTCTAAGACCCAGATTCCTTTTTTTTATTATTTTCAAAATATCATCAACGGCTCCAATTATTCCAAATGCCACAAAGGCATATAGAGCTATCATGGCTTCATCTGAAGGGTTTTTTACCAGTATTGCCATGGTAATAAAAGCTGCCAATATAAATATTATCCCCCCCATGGTGGGCGTTCCTGCTTTTTTTAGATGACTTTTAGGCCCCTCTTCTCTTATGCTCTGTCCAAATTTGAACTTATGGAGAATTGGTATTAAAATCGGACCTTCTAAAATTGATATTAAAAATGCTATTAGAACAGAATATACAAGTCTATTCATAACTATATCCACTCTGAATCAACAGAGCTTTCACCTCCTAGTAACTGCTGTTTTTCTTTAGTGCTTCTGCTATGACCTCAAATTTCATAAGCCTTGAAGCTTTTACAAGTATTGTATCCCCTACTTTAATATATTTATTTAAAAGGAAATCCAGAACTTCTTCTTGTTTATTAAAAAACATAAATTTTCCATTTTTGTTTCTGGAATCAAATCCTCTTTCAAAGTCCCTGCTGTGCTCTCCCAATGCTATAAAAAGATCCACATTATTTTCAGCCGCATATCTTCCAACTTCTTCGTGCATCTCACAAGCTGCATCTCCAAGTTCTCTCATAGTTCCAAACACAACTATCCTTCTGCGGGATTTGAAATTTTTTAAAACATCTATTGCAGCTTCCATGGATTCAGGATTGGCATTATAGCTGTCATCTATCACGCTGTATTTTTCGCCCTTGCATATATCCATTCTGAGTGCAGTGGTTTCTATGTTTTTAAATCCCTTTCTTATCTCTTCATAAGTCATATTCAAAAGTCTTCCACAGGCAACCGCCAGCAGTGAATTCACTATGTTGTACTTTCCCGGTAAATTCACCACAAAGCTCTCCCCTGTTCCAACTCCATTTTCACATACCTTGAATCCAACAGAATCTTCATTTACCACCACATCACAGGCGGAAATATCCGCAGGTTTTTCCAGTCCGACTCTCTTTAGCTGAAATCTTCCGCCTTTTAATTTCCCCAGAAGATCATTATCTGAATTTATCACCAGAATATTGTCCCTTGAAAAGAAATCCGTTATTTCCAGCTTTGCCTTTAATATATTTTCCCTGCTTCCCAGAATGCCTATGTGTGCCCTGAGCACATTGGTTATCACTGCCATATCCGGTTTTGCAGCCTCAGCCATATTGTGTATTTCCCCGGCACTGTTCATTCCCATTTCCAGAACTGCCACTTCATAGCCATTGTCCAACTTAAAAAGCATATGAGGTAGTCCTATCTGGTTGTTGAAATTTCCCTCCGTCTTGAATACCTTGAATTTGGCACCCAGCACAGATGCAATTATATCCTTGGTGGTGGTTTTACCTGCAGAACCCGTTATCCCTATTATTTTTACATGGAGTTTGCTCCTGTAAAATCCAGCCAGATCCAGCAGTGCCTTACCTCCATTTTCCACCTGAACTACAGTGGTACATCCATCTATTTCATCTTTGCGGAATTTGACTTCATCCACGATGCAAATAGCCGCTCCTTTTTTACTCGCTGCAGCTGCATATTCATTCCCATTAAAATTTTCTCCTTTTAGGGCAATGAATATATCACCCTGCTCCAGTTTTCTCGTATCCGTACTCACATTTTTATATCCGCCATATTTTCCTTTCAATATGACCCTGCCCCTTACAGCACTTACTATTTCCTCAAAACTCATATACTCCAAAGACGACACCCCTCTTTTCAATTCACAATTCACAATGAACATCTTACAGTTGACTATTGACAATTCTTTTATAATACACAATTTACAAATCCCAGCAATTGTACACTGTCAATTCTCAATTGTTCATTGTCAATTCTCTTATAATGTCTGCCACTACTTCCCTTTCATCAAAATGTATGGTTTTATCCTTCAGGATCTGATAGCTTTCATGGCCTTTTCCCGCCACAACTACTACATCACCCTTTTCCGCCATTTCCATGGCTTTCTTTATTGCCTCTCTTCTATTCTCAACTACGGTGTAATTATGCTTTTCAACCCCGGACACTATTTCATCTATTATGGACATGGGTTCTTCCGTTCTGGGATTGTCTGAAGTTATGACTGCAAAATCGGAAAGTTCAGTACCTATTTTCCCCATTATGGGCCTTTTGGTATTATCCCTGTCACCGCCGCAGCCGAATACACAGATGAGTCTCCCCTTTGTAAATTCCCTGGCAGTCTTTAATATATTCTGCAGTCCGTCAGGAGTATGGGCAAAATCCACCACCACTTCATATCCCAGATCATATCCCCTGGTAACTATTTCACATCGTCCAGGCACAGCTTCCATGGACTCAAGCCCTTTTTTCACAGTTCTTAGGTCTATTCCCTCACACAAGCAGGCTGCCGCACTTCCCAACGCATTCATGGCATTGTATTTGCCGGGTATACCCAGGTTCACGGATTCCGTTTTTCCCTCATAACTTATATTGAAATTTATTCCCCTGGAGTGAACATTCAATCCGCTGCCTCTCACATCGGCCTCTCTGTCTACTGCATATGTCACCTTGGTTCCCGGAGCATCCCTGTATATTTTCTCTCCGTATTTATCATCCATGTTCACCACGGAATTGAGAGTATTTTGGAATAAAATAAGCTTAGCTTTATAGTAATTTTCGAAAGTTTTATGAAAATCTAGATGATCCCTTGTCAAATTGGTAAATACCGCCTGAGAAAATTTTATTCCATAAGTTCTATCCAGATAGAGGGAATGGGAAGAAGTCTCCATAACACAACAGTCCACGGATTCATCCGCCATTTTTCCGAATAACTTCTGAAGTTCCAGAGATTCCGGAGTAGTTCTGTGGGAAGGTATCTTTTTATTTCCTATGTAATTGGATATAGTTCCTATAAGCCCCACCTTGTAGCCTGCAGTTTCCAATATGGATTTTATCATAAAGGCAGATGTAGTCTTGCCGTTGGTGCCTGTTATACCTATCACTTTCATCTTCTTTGAAGGATTGCCATAATAATTTGAAGCCATTACAGCCAGTGCCTTCCTGGTGTCTTTTACCTTTATAATTGTACATTCAGGAACATGCTTTACATCTTCACTCAATACAATTGCCGAAGCTCCGTTTTTACAGGCACTGTCTATATATTTGTGGCCATCGGTAACATACCCCTGTATACATACAAAAACATCCCCTTTTTTCACTTCTCTCGAATCATACTGCACTTCCCTTATGTCCAGCTGATCATTTCCTCTTAAAGTTCTATATTCTACATTGTTCAATAATTCTTTTAAATTCACAATATCAACTCCCTAGCTATAAATTATATACAAAATACACAGGTTCTACACATAGCATTGGCATGCAACACCATAAATCCATAATAATATTGCATGCCCTGGGTTAAATTTTTACCAACAATCAATTTTACTTATTCTATTATAATTTTTAAGATATCCGATGTAAAGTAAAATTTAATCATCCTGATTTACATCATATGTATCTTGAGCACCACTTTGAGTGGTATCCTGAGGTACTGGATCACCTTTTATTGCAAGATAATTAAATAAATCTGTAAAAACCTGTTTTGCCGTTGGGGCAGCCGTCTGTGCAGCATAGTAATTGGACGGATCCGGCTCATCTATAGATACCAGAACTGTTATCTGAGGATCATTTGCCGGTGCCATGCCCACAAAGGAGGACACATATTTTCCCGGCTGATACCCTCCAACTCCGGCTTTCTGCGCTGTTCCTGTTTTGCCGGCTATATGATATCCATCTATAAATGCGTTTTTTCCACCTCCCTTGGAAACTACCGTTTCCAGGTACCCTCTGAGCTGTGCGGCTTTACTTGAATCCAATATCTTCTTGGTATTGGCTTTAACATCATAGGTTTTATCTACAATTTCTTTGCCGCTGTTTTCATCATAATGTTTTATCTCCTTCATCACATGTGGAGTAATTAGATTTCCTCCGTTTGCCACTGCATTAAAAGCTCTCAGATATTGGACTGCAGTTACCGTATTGGCCTGACCAAATGAAATAGTGGCCAGATCCACATCGCTTATGTCCTGAGTTTTCTTAACTATTCCTTTTGCTTCACCAGGCAGATCTATACCGGTTTTTTCACCAAAACCAAATTTGTGTATATAATCATTCAGCTTTTCTTTTCCTATTTTCTTTCCCAGTTCAGCAAACCCCACATTGCAGGAATTTTTCAGTATATCTTCAAAAGTCTGTACTCCATGTCCTGAAGTCTTCCAGCAGTGTATGGTTCTTTTGCCTATGGTTATACTCCCATCACATACGAAAGTGTCATTGGGACCCACAGAATTGGTTTCCAATGCAGTCTGAGCGGTTACCACCTTGAATATGGAACCCGGTTCAAAAGTATCACTGACTGCCCTATTCCTCCACACTTTTTGAAGTTCATCATAGGACAGATCCTTGATCCAGGGATCATTGGGATTGTAATCCGGCTTGTTTGCCATGGCCAGTATCTCTCCATTTTTAGGATTCATCACTATTATTGAAACTGCCTTTGCCTTATAATCATTAAGAGCCTGATCCGCTGATTTTTCCGCAAAATGCTGGATCATCTCATCTATGGTCAGCACTACATCCTTTCCGTCTACAGGCTTTGTAAATTCAGAAATGGTGTAGGGAAGTTCCTGGCTCTTTCTGTCCAGTTCTGCAATTCTGCTTCCGGGAGTACCCGCCAGTTCCTTGTTATAATAGAGTTCAACTCCCGTCAATCCCACTCCATCTGAATTGGTATGTCCCATTACCTGGGACAAAAAATTGTCGTTTGGATAATACCTTTTGGTATCCGAGGATATGAGTATTCCGTTTAAATTTAAATTTCTCACCTTATCTGCCGCATCTTTTTCCACTCTTCTTTTTAGAGTAGCAGAACCGATGGGAAGTCCTCCAGGCAGTGTTTTATTTAATATTTTGGATATATCACTTTTATCCATGGAAAGAATAGCTGCAAGTTCCCCGGACAATTTATCCTGTGATATTTTTTTCTCCTTCATGTTCTCCTTTAAAGTGTTCATATCCAGATCAATTCTATACACATTGGCACTTACCGCCAGTTCATTCCCGCTTCTGTCTAAAATTTTCCCTCTCTTTGCATCAATTTTAACGTCGCTTGTCCACTGAGCTACAGCCATGGATTTAAGCTCAGGTGATCTATATACCATTACATAACCCATTCTACATACCAATAAAAAGAAAGTTAAAAATAGGAAACAAAAAACAATTATCATTCTCTTTCTGATAATAACTTTATCCCTATATTCCCTTTTATACAAAATCATTTACCTCCATATTAATTGCTTCAATTTATCCAATATTCCTTTTTGTTTCTTTGCTTCATCCAAATCACTTTGAGCTTTTATAATCGGTCTGTTCAGGTTTACGTAAACTGCATTTCCCTTATCGGGCACTATCATTCCCATCCTACTATTTGCAGCATTTTTTTCTATGTATTCCAGGTTATCATATTTCACCAGTTCCACGGTTAAATTTTCATTCTGCTTGTTGATGCTGCTTATATTGCTTTCCAGTGAATTCAATTCAGTCTGCATGTTGTATATTACAGAATACCTGTATATGAGAGTCAGCCCAATTATAAAAAACACACAGATGCTTAGAAGAACTTTAAGTTTCTTTTTCACTTTTGCCTGTCTATTTATATTTTTCTTCTTACGTATATCACTACCATGTTTTTTATAAGGTTTGTATTCCGGCTGCAGTACAGTATTGCCATTTACCATATTTCCTTCATCCATCACTATCACTTTATTCACCCCACTCAAACTTTAGAACTAAATTTTTTCAGCTGTCCTAAGCTTAGAACTCTTGCTCCTTGGATTTCTTTCCATTTCCTCCCGGGTAGGCACTATGGGTTTTTTATTTATCAGCTTTACAACAGGTTTTTTATTGCATACACAGATTGGGAAATCGGGTGGACAGGTACATGGATTCTCCAGATTCTTAAATTTGGATTTCACTATTCTGTCCTCTAAGGAATGAAATGTTATGACAGATATCCTCCCACCGCTGCCCAGCTTTCCCACACTATCCTCCAGTGCCTCATCAAGTATCTTAAGCTCTTTATTAACTTCTATACGTATCCCCTGAAAAGTTCTCTTGGCCGGATGGCCATCTTTTTGAAATTTCATTGGTATTGCCCTTCTTATTATGTCCACCAGCTGTAAAGTCGTATTTATGGGCGATTTTTCTCTTTCCCTCACTATAGAATTCACTATTCTATTGGCAAATTTTTCTTCACCGTAGTCTTTTAAAATACTGTATAGTTCTTCTCTTCCATACTTGTTTACCACTTCATAGGCAGAAAGAGAATTGTCTCTGTCCATCCTCATATCCAGAGGTGCATCCTTCATATAACTGAAACCCCTGTCCGAATTATCCAGTTGATAAGATGAAACCCCCAGATCCATAAGTATTCCATCTACACTGCTTATCTCAAGTTCATTTAAAATTTCTTTAATATAGCAGAAATTTCTATGTACATAGATTACATTTTGAAATTCACTTAAATTTTCCTTTGCTGCATCAATTGCCGAAATATCCTCATCAATTCCGATGAGTTTTCCTTTTGGGGATAATCTTTTCAATATTTCCCTGGAATGGCCTCCTCCGCCTAAAGTACAATCTACATAGATTCCATCTTTCTTAATATTCAAGCTATCTATAGTTTCCTGTAAAAGTACAGGTATATGTCTAAACTTCATAAAAAGCATCCTCCGATTTTTCTATATTCCAAGTTCACTGAGCTGTTCTGCTATGCTGTCAAAATCTATATTGGAATTATTATATTTCTGCCAGCCTTCTTTGCTCCATATCTCCACCCTGCTTGATACTCCTATGCTCACTATATCCTTATTTATACGCGCATATTCCAAAAGTGGCTGGGGCATCACAATTCTTCCCTGTTTATCAGGTTCCATTTCATTTGCACCAGAGAAAAAAAACCTGACAAAAGCTCTGGCATTTTTATTAGTAAATGGAAGACCTTTTAGTTTTTCCTCCAAAACATGCCATTCATTAAGTGGGAAAGCATAGAGACATCCATCCAGTCCCTTGGTCAATATGAATTTTGCTCCCAGTTCCTCTCTAAATTTAGAAGGTATAATTATTCTCTTCTTTCCATCCAGAGCATGTTCATATTCACCTAAAAACATTATTGCACCCCTTTGCTGTTATTTTGCTCCACTTTCAACCACTTTAAACCACTAAATATGTATTCTATACTTAGGTGAAAATTCCTTCTTTTTTAACCTGCTTTTAATATATTTTTTAAATCCATTAAATTATAGGTTTTTACAAAATTTTACCGCATTATTTTCTTGGAAAATATTCCATGGAATATGGAACAATTAAGTACATTGCCTGTGTATTTGATTGAAATAATATTTTCTGTAGAGTATAATTTATAAAGGATTTCGTATTTAGTCAATTATAAATTTAGGAAGGGAATGTACATAGATGAAACTTGGAATTGTTGGACTGCCAAATGTAGGTAAAAGCACTCTGTTCAATGCAATAACAAAGGCAGGAGCTGAGTCTGCTAATTATCCATTTTGTACTATAGAGCCAAATATAGGGGTGGTCAGTGTACCCGATAAAAGATTAGATATACTGGAAAACATGTACAATTCAAAAAAGAAGGTATATACAACTATAGAATTCTACGATATAGCGGGATTGGTGAAAGGTGCCAGCAAAGGAGAAGGACTGGGAAATAAATTCCTATCCCACATAAGGGAAGTAGAAGCTATAATCCATGTAGTTCGATGTTTTGAAGATGAAAATGTAGTTCACGTGGAGGGCAGCGTGGATCCTGTCCGGGATATTGAAACTGTAAATCTGGAACTTATATTTTCAGATTTGGAAGTCATGGACAGAAGGATAGAAAAAATATCAAAACTCGCCAAAAGCGGAGACAAGGAAGCCAAGGCACAATACACTTTCATGCTTAAAGTGAAAGATCATCTGGAAGCAGGTAAGCCTGTACGAACTATGGAATTAACCGAAGATGAAAGGGAGCTTGTAAAAGGTTTTTTTCTGCTCACCACTAAACCCGTACTATATGTAGCCAATATCTCGGAGGATGATCTGACTTCCGGAAATCTGGAAAATAAATTTGTAAAAAAAGTCAAGGAATATGCCAAAGATGAAAACTCCCAGGTAGTTGTCATCTCTGCCAAAATAGAAGAAGAGCTCTCCACCTTAGATGACGATGAAAAATCAGAGATGCTTAAAGAATATGGTCTGGAAGAAGCTGGCCTGGATAAACTTATAGGCGCCAGCTATAAACTGCTTGGACTTATGAGTTTTTTAACTGCCGGTGAAAAAGAAGTAAGAGCCTGGACTATAGAACGCGGCACAAAAGCTCCGGAAGCCGCAGGTAAAATACACACGGATATACAAAGGGGTTTTATAAGAGCCGAGATCATATCCTATGACAAACTTGTAGAATGCGGTTCGGAAACAGCTGCAAAGGAAAAGGGATATTACAGGCTTGAAGGCAAGGACTATATTATGCAGGATGGAGATGTAGTAAATTTTAGATTCAATGTATGATACTGAAATTTAAAATTATTGTAAATTTTGCAGTAGATTTATAAATAAATCTACTGCATTTTCATCAGCTGCTTTTATGCTTTTCCTTGCTGGATGAATACTTCTTTAATTCTTTCCTGACCTCATTAATTACCTCGCTGTAATCTCTTCCCATAAGAATTTCCACTGCATCTTTTAAATTATACATATAATATATATGAAAATTATCTTTTATTATCTCCTGTTCCACCTCGTCATTTAATACGAGTCCACTTACGTTTGACCTGGGTATGAGTACTCCCTTATCTCTTGCACTGTCCAATATTTTGCACACCTTGAAGAAGCCTTCTATTTTTTCATTTATTCCACCTACAGGCTGTACCTCACCAAATTGGTTTATAGAGCCGGTTACCGCTATATTTTGCTTGATTCCTATTTTGCTAAGGGAAGATATGATACTTAAAGTTTCCGCCACAGAAGCACTGTCTCCATCTATTTTACCGTATGTCTGTTCAAAGCTCAGGTGAAAATCCACAGGTAATTTTTCATATTCCCCAATGAATCTGCTTATACATCCTCTTAAAATATTCACGGATTTATTGTGAATTTTGCCGCTCAAATCACTTTCTTTCTGAATGTCTACAATATTTCCACTGCCTTTTAAGCAGGAACAGGTTATTCTCACAGGCTTGCCTAAACTGAAATATCCTGTGCTTATGACAGAAAGTCCATTTATCTGACCCACCACTTTCTCCTTTACATCTATAAATATCTGACCTTCCCTATACATGTCCTCCAGCTGTTCTTCCAGCATTTTCTCACCATAGACTGCATTTAAGATATCCTCTTTATCTATAACCTGCTTTTTTCTTTCAGAAACTTTATTGTCGGAAATCATCAAAATTTTTTCCAATTCATAGTCATCCATCAACAATTTATTTTTATCTTCGGCTTTCTTGGACAAAACCCTGGCCAATTCCCTTATTGCACTTTCATTAACCGGGTGCAGACTGTTCTCTTTGTATATGGAAAAAACTTTTCTGAGGAATGCCGCTTTTGTATTTTTATTTATCTTCAAAAGGGATTTGTGCTCTCCCTTCAATTTAAACATCTTCTTGAAATCTTCATCATATCTGTAAAGCAGATCGTAGGTTCCATAATCTCCTATAAGTATTATTTTTTCGTTGAATTTTATAGGTTCAGGCTTCAATCCGCTCAAAGATAATAATTCTAAATATCCTCTGCTGTAATTCAAATCTACCTTACCGGTCATAACAGATTTTTTTAAATAATAATAAGCTCCCTTGTTGTTTAAAAGATCACTCACTCGAAGTATTAAACACCCCCCATTGGCTTTCAAAAGCGATCCTGGAGTAATAAGACTCACATCTGTAATGTAATTTCCATTCTTATTTTCATATTCTATACTTCCAAGCAGATTGCTTATACTTGGATCCTCTTCAAATATTATGGGAGGCTTATCTTTTCCACCGTTATCCACCAGCACGTTTATTGAGTATTTGTAAATCGACTTGATTATATTTTCCTTGTCGACTTCATAATTTATAGTATATATACTCTGTATTTCTCTTTCTATATTGCCGCATACCCTATTTAAAAAGCTTACAGCAGCTTCATTCCCCTTAAACATCTCCAAATATTCTCTTTTGATTTGACCTGTTTTTTCCTTATAATATTCACTTAGAAGAAGTTTTATTCTCTCAATCTGACTGAGCTCCATATTCTTTAACTGCTCAAGTATTCCTTCCATATTGCTTTTAAGACGGCTCACCTTGTTTAATATTTCCTCTTTGTCTTTCAAGCTGAGCAGATCATATTCTTCTTCACTCATCATCTTGCCCTGTTCTTTTAGTGGAATGAAACTAAATCCATCTTCAGTAATTTTTAAACTAAATCCCTCACCTTGGGCCATTTCCACAGCTTTATTTATCAAATTGCCCCTTTTTATCTGAAGATCTCTTTCCAGAATTTGTTTTTGTTGATTTGAAGAATCATTATAGAATTCGTAAGTGCATTTAAAATACAAATTTTGTACTTCATTCAGCATATATTTTAATTTTTTTCCTCTGCCTGCCGGTAAAAACATAGCCTTTGGAATTTTACCATCTTTCATTACTACATAACATATATCCTGTATCTTCTTCTTGCTCCCAATAACCCTGTCTATAAAATTCATAATATTTTCAAGCCTATCTTTTGAAAAATTTTCTATAATATATACATTATATCCTTCTTTATCTATATTAAGCGCAGTTTTGATTCTTTCATATATTTCTCCATATTCAGATTCGGACTTAAGTCCATTATCTAAATTGTTTCTATCATCAAAATTAAAATCCACATCGTTCAATTCAAAATTATATATAATTTCTTCTTTAGATAGTTCTCTATTCATATTCTTCCTCCTTTTAAGTGCTTAATATAATAGTATTCTTCAAGGCTATATTTAGGAACGAATTTTAAAAATAAGTATATACTGTCCTGTATATGTAAACCATAATAAAATCACTGACATATTTTAAAACAGAATATACTATGGTATAATATAATTAAATTTTTATGCAATTTACACTTATATAAAATAATAAAGGAGTCCGTATATACATGAGTTTTAAAGAAAAAATTGCGCAATATTACACAAAATCCTATTTGAAAAAATATGGTGATAGATTGACACAGGTACAGGGTACTGTAATATCTGTTAAAATAAAGAGAAAAACTATATTGTGGATATTCAATAAATTGTCGGTGACCCTCTTGGTAAGACCTGAAAGAAGCAGAAACATAGTAAGATGTTCCTATTCGAAAAAAAGGTGGTTTAAAAAGCCGGATTTCATACCCATAAGCCAGGGAAACCTGCTCTTAATTCAAGGTCTTAAAAGCAAAAGTGGAAAGGAACACAAAGAATACGTAGAACTTATCAACGTAAGAAATATGACCACTAAAAAAGATCTGATACCTATAGAAGGTAAAATGCCCAAAGTACAGAGGAAAGTTCAGCGTTTCAAATAATTTGCCACGGTAACTCAAAAATTTAAAATTGAGAACAATTAAAATAAAGAAGATGGCAGCTGCAATATAGTGCAGTGTCACCTTCTTTATTTTACAAATTTATTCTTTCTATATAATGACAATTGGCATCAATATGATTTAAAAATAATAATAACCTTTCGTACAGCGGATGAACTTCATTACCGTATTTCACTTCTAGAGTCTCTCCAATATCTTTTACAGTTTTACTTCCGTCTATCTGTAAAAACACATAACTTCCATACTCATCCATGGTGATTTTTTTATATTCCGGAATTGCGAATTTAAGTTTTCTAAAAAACTTCTGGATCTTGTGATCCTGTTTCTCAAGTACAGTCACAATACCATCTTTATCAACTTCATATTCCAGGTTATCCGAAATTTTAAATATTATATTCAATACTTCTTCACTGTTACTCAACGTCTTTCACTTTACTTTTCAGTATAGGTACTGCAGCCAATATTACAAGAATTATAAGCATTATAAATGCCATTCCATTGGTAGCGGCAAATCCGCTTGGTCCGCTTCCTTTTATAACACCGGATACTTGAAGTATTATACCGATAAGTCCTATTATGGATCCACCGGCAACCAGCCCGGATGACAAACTTATACCATTGGAAACCTTGACTTCTTTTTCTTTCTCGGTTTTAGAAACTTTTTCTACAAATAAACGAATAAGTGCACCTACCAATATTATGGAAGTGGTAGATATGGGCAGATAAAATCCTATGGCAACTGTCATTACAGGGAGTTTTAACAAGAACAGCACACCTCCCATAACGGCACCCACAATTATCATTACCCAGGGTAATTTACTTGACATTATACCTGCAGTCAAGGTTGACATCAAATTAGCCTGAGGCAGTGCAAAGGGTACGTTATCACCAGTCATTGCAAGCTGGCTTGAAAGCAGCAATATGACACCGGTAACTACTGCAACACCAACTACACTGGCTACAGCAAAATATTTCTGCATTTCATTCTTGTCACCGCCCACTATAAAAGTAACTTTTTGTGATTGTGAGTAACCTCCGGCTGCGGCTATGGCAGTAACTATAAATGTACCGAATAGCAGGAGTGATCTGTTGTCTCCAATACTTTTCCATCCCATTCCCACAAACAGCAATGTTACAATAACTATGGAAGCTATAGTCATGCCGGATACTGGAAGATTGGAAGTTCCTATAGTACCAGTTAAACGCCCGGAAACTATAACGAACAGCAGTGACAGCAATAATGATAAAATAGAAACAATTACTGCCATCAATATGTTGCCGCCAGATACCAGAAAACCGCCTATAAAGCCTATCACTATACCGCCAAGCAATATGAGATTTTCAGCAGATGAAGTGCCGGTATCCTTCGAAGTCTTGACATTAAGAGTTTCTCTTACGGAAGATCCTATGGTTGGTATAAGCCTTACAGCACTTATCAAACCGCCGGAAAGCATCATACCTGCTCCAATGTATTTTACATAACTGCCTGCTATATCCTTGACCTGCATAGCATTTACAGAAACATTCGGATCATTCCATACAGCTGGACCTCCCTGCCCCAGTGAAGCAAAGTAGCCTATCAAAGGCATAATAGCAAAATTAGACAGCAGAGAACTGGCAAACATAGCCAGAGATACTTCCATACCAACTATAAATCCTATGCCCAATAACAGAGGATTGACTTCAACTTCAAATTTCCATTTGTAGAAGGACTCATTTACATAACTTATTACATTGTTGGCCACATTTAGAAAAGAGCCGGTTAAAACAGTTAAAGCACCGCCTATTCCAAATCCGATTCCCATGTACCTGATTGATTCTTCAGCACCTTCAGAAGCAACAAGTGTTTCAGATATGGCCATGGATTCAGGATACATCAATTTACCATGTTCCTCAACTATTAAATAATTGTAAACAAGTGAAGCTGTTCCTATTCCAAATAGTGCTCCGCCTACACCAACAACAAAGCCTTCCAAAAAAGAAACTTTTGAACCTATTAAAAGTATCGCAGGTAAAACAAATATCATACCACTGGCAATGGATTCTCCACCACTTGACATACCTTGTAGCAGGTTCTTGCCGAGAATACCCTTTTGTTTGGCAAATACAGCTATAAATACGGACCCCAATATAGAACCAGGTATGCCGGCGGCAACTGTAAGTCCTGCCTTCATGCCTGAATAAGCAGTAGATGCTGCAAATAGTACAGCTAAAATAATACCGATAATTAATACAGCAATATTTCCTCCGGATTTAGAGCCGCTGGAAACGTAGGGGACATAATCTTTACCAGCTATGCCGCCGTACGCATTTTTAGATAATTTTTTGTTCATAAATACTATATACCTCCTCGTACAGTTTTACTTAACATTTTTACAGTTATACTTAATAATTATAGCATAACTATTATATAAGCTCATGTATAAGCTTATTTTTTAATTTTTATAATACCCATATTGAGTATTTTCATAGTAAATCAAATATCCATCAGCAGATGTTTTTCTCCTATTGCTTAAGAGCTCTTAGAACTTCTACCAGATATTTCCATGTTCTCTGGGTGGAAGGTATGCTCAGATGTTCGTCTGCAGTATGAACCCCAAACATAGTCGGTCCAAAAGATATCATGTCCAGCTGTCCATTGAACTTTTCTTCAAAAAGCGCACATTCAAGTCCTGCATGAATTGCAGTTACCAAAGGCTTCTTCCCAAATAACTTTTCATAGACATCTATAAAAATTTCTCTTATTTTGGAATTAGGATTGTATTTCCATTCCGGATAAGCTGATTCCGCAACTACTTTTCCATTGGTGAGACTGGCTATTGCAGTTATGGTATCAAATATATTTTCCTTTATGCTTCCCACAGAGCTCCTTATGGAGCTTATGATTTCAACACTATCATCTTTAGTCTGAACTACTCCTAAATTCAAGGAACTTTCCACCAGATTCTCTATGTCCATGCTCATGCTCTGAACTCCATTTGGAATAAGATAGAGGAAATTTACTACATTTTTTGTAGTTGCGTCATCCATGATTTTCTTCGGTTTTTCCTCTGCAGCCTTCAAATTAACTTTTAAATCCGGATCTGCCGTCTTGAATTCATCTTTAAATATTTTTTCCAGCTTGGAAACTTGATCTTTCAACAGAGCTTTATTTTCACCATTTATACATATAACTGCCTGGGCCTCACGGGCAATGGCATTGTGTTTTGAACCTCCCTTTATATAGCTTATATTGAAGCTCATTTTAGGACTCAAGCTTTTAAGCAGACGTGCCAGCAGCTTGTTTGAATTGGCTCTTCCCTTGTGTATTTCCGCTCCGGAATGTCCGCCCTTTAACCCCTGGATTTCAATTGAAAAAGGTTCCAAATTCCCATTTAAATCTTTCCAGGCTATTGGAATATTTGTCTTTGATGAACATCCTCCGGCACAGCTTACAAGGAGCATTCCCTCCTCTTCTGAATCTATATTTATAAGTGTTTTACCGGATACATTTTTAGGATCCAGTGCCAGCGCTCCATCCATTCCTGTTTCCTCAGAAGTGGTAACCACCAATTCAATTGGCGGATGTGCTATATTCTCAGAAGCCATAACTGCCAATCCCATGGCAACTGCTATACCGTCGTCCCCTCCCAAAGTTGTGCCTTCTGCATATAACATGTCATCTACTACTCTCAATTTAATGGGATCTTTTATAAAATCATGTTCTACTTCAGGCTTTTTCTCGCAGACCATATCCATGTGTCCCTGAATTACTATACCAGGACTATTTTCATATCCCCTGGAAGCTGGCTTCTTCATGATTACATTTAACGCTTCATCTTGTATAACATCCAGTTTATGTTTCTTCGCAAAAGAAACCAGATAATCACTGATTCCCTTTTCATTACCTGAACCTCTCGGAATACTGCTTATTTCCTCAAAATATTTAAATACTTCAACAGGTTCAACGTTTTCTAATGCTCTATTTTCCATTTACAATCTCCTCCTAACACTAGAACATCCAATTTTAGCAAAATACTGCCTATTTATATTTCATCACAAAATCAATAAAAAATCAATGTATGTAATTATTTGATTTTTCATTTTTTTGATATTCCTGCTTATCTTATATTCTACTTTACATCAGCCACATGACAATATGACAATTTGCAACAAATTTTAATTGCAATTTCATAAAAAGGTGTATTTTCATTTTTGAAAATACACCTTTCGTCTGTACCTTGAAATATGGGCATGCTTCAAATTCAAGCATTATTGGATTTAAAATATAAATACAGACTGTTCATAAATGCAATTATTCCTGAAAAAAACAATACTATAACCCATTGTGAAATCATAAGCGCCGAAGTATGGAACACCATCTGCAAAAATGGTACATATATCGTACATAAAAGCATGATCATGGATATGGAAACTGCAGCCAGAAGATACAAATTAGTAAACAAGCTTATTTCAAATATGGAGTGTTTTTCGGATCTACACTCAAATACATGTATGAGCTGGGATATTATAAGTGTACAAAGTGCCATGGTTCTTGCGGTTTTAAGATCAAATCCCAGATATAAACCTATGACAAAGGCAAGTACGGTACATACACCGATAAGTGTCCCTCTTACAATGATCTTCTCACTAAGCCCTCTGGCAAATATGCTTTCATTTTTAGCCCTGGGTTTTCCTCTCATTATATCCCCCTCTGGAGGATCTACTCCAAGTGCTATGGCAGGCAGCCCATCTGTAGCCAGGTTCACCATAAGTATTTGTATGGGCAGGAGCGGTGTATCCAGTGAAAATATGGATGTAAGAAGCATGGTCAGAACTTCTCCCAGGTTGCAGGACAGCAGATATCTTATGAATTTTCTTATATTGTCGTAAATAACTCTTCCTTCTTCCACTGCAGATACTATGGTGGCAAAATTGTCATCCAGAAGTATCATGGAGGATGCCTCCTTCGTCACATCAGTACCTGAAATTCCCATACAGATCCCGATATCCGCCTCTTTTACCGCCGGAGCATCATTTACACCATCCCCTGTCATGGCCACAATATTATTTTGAGCTTTAAAGGCTTTTACTATTCTAAATTTGTGTCCCGGATTGACTCTTGCAAATATGGAGATATCACGTATTTTTCTGGAAAGCTCTCTGTCATTCAGCTTGTCTAATTCTTCTCCCGTTATAACCTGAGACTGTGTTTTACATATATCCAGTTCTTTTCCAATGGCAAAAGCTGTATTTTTATGATCTCCCGTTATCATGATGGGTCTTATACCTGCCAGCCTGCATTTTAATACTGCATCTTTTGCTTCTTTTCTGGGCGGATCTATAATCCCGGCTATCCCTATAAAAATCAAATTATTTTCCAGCGATCTTCCCGCAGTTACTGCATTGTCCTTGTACGCTCCAGCTATACATCTCAGTGCATCAGAAGTCATATTTTCCACTGCTCTTAAAACCCTGTTTCTTTCAGTTAAGGTAAAAAGCTTGACCTGTCCATTAGACAGTATATATTTGCATCTATTTATCACCCTTTCGGGAGCCCCTTTTACATAGCACACCTTCTTACTGCCTTCCCTCATTATTACAGACATCATTTTCCTGTCGGAATCAAAAGGTATGTCGTAGATTCTATCTGCTTTGTCCATAAATTTTTTCAAGGCTTTTCCCTCTGTAAAAAATGCCTTTATCAAAGCCGTTTCTGTAGGATCACCTATAAGTGCCTCTGAAATATTGGCTTTTTTTACGTCAAAATCACAATCGTTGCAATATGTAAAAGCTTTCTTCATCATCATATTTTCGGAAAAGGCTTCTCCCTTTGTTTTGTGTATTCTTCCATTGAAATAGAGAGCTTTCACGGTCATTTTATTTTCAGTAAGAGTACCTGTCTTGTCACTGCAGATTACAGAAGTACAGCCCAGGGTCTCCACTGCCGGTAATTTTCTCACCAGTGCATTCCTCTTTAACATCCTGGATACCCCGAGAGCCAGTGCAACAGTAACTATAGCTGCAAGTCCCTCCGGAATAGCCGCTACTGCCAAACTCACCCCTACTAAAAACATCTCATACTTATCCTGTCCTCTCCAGACACCGGTTAAAGTTACTAAAATACATATGGCAATACACATGACCACCAGTACCTTGCCAAGAGATGTAAGCTTTTCCTTGAGGGGAGATCTATCCTTTTCAATGTTCTGAAGCATACCTGCTATCTTCCCCATTTCTGTTTTCATTCCAGTCTGTATCACCCTGGCTTTTCCCTTGCCCTTTATCACTATTGTCCCCATGTATATAGAATTATTCTTACCGGAGCTGCTTTTTTCAACTCCTTCGGATTCTCCTGTCAAAAGGGATTCATCCACCATAAAATTGCTTCTAGACAGTAAAATACAATCTGCAGGTATCTTGTCTCCAGATTCCAGGAATATCACGTCTCCTATTACAAGCTCCTGTGCATTTATAATTCTAATTTTACCGTCTCTAAGAACTTTTGAGGTGGGAGAAGCCAGTTCCTTTAATGTTTCCAGGGATCTTTCTGTTTTAAACTCCTGTACAAATCCCAATATGGCATTCATAATCACAATAATAAGTATGGTTATAGCATCCGCTTTTTCCCCCATAAAACCAGATATTACAGTGGCAACTATAAGAATCCAGGTTATAAAATCATTGAATTGAGAAAGAAATATCTTTACAGGAGATATGCCGTTTTTCTTTTCAATGGCATTAGGTCCATATTTTTTAAGTCTTCTCTCTGCTTCAACCTGGGTGAGACCACCTTCTATCTCTCTTTCATTGATCAATTTTATCCCTCCAAAGTAATTATTACCTCTATGTTAATTAAGTATATGCCCCCTTTGTATGGTATTATGACAATTATCAATTGACAATTGTCAATGTACAATTCAATGATAGATTTTTTGCTGCACCGAAAATCCATCATTATTTTATATTTATACTTTGAAGCTTGATAATTGAATACGGGTGGATAATCACGCCGTATTTTGCTATAATATTTGTATGTTAATCCATAATAATGATTTTACATATAAATATTGTTTTATTCATGTACACTTAGGAGGAAAATTAATTATGAATGATGTTGTATACATTACAGGGCATAAAAATCCTGATACAGATTCCATATGCTCTTCAATAGCTTATGCAGAATTTAAAAACAAGATGGGATCAAATGCAGTTCCCATAAGACTTGGAGACTTAAACAGCGAAACAAAATTTGTACTTGATTATTTTCATGTTGAGCCTCAAAAACTGGTAGAAAATGTGAAGCCGCAGATTTCTGATTTGAATATAGACATTGTAAATCCCATATCTCCGGAAACATCTCTTAAAACTGCCCGGGAAATAATACACAGTAGCAATGTAAAGACTCTTCCTGTAGCAGATGATTCCGGGAAACTAGTGGGTATCGTATCCCGATCCGATATAGCTTCCTATTACATGGATACATTGGATGCCAATACATCTGCCGGAATCATACCGCAAAATATTTCCGTAGACTGTGTAATGAAAAAAGATGATATAATATCTTTCAAGACCTGTGAGCTTATAGATGATGTAAGAGATGTAATGCTTAAAACCAGATACAGGAGCTACCCTGTGGTGGATTCTGAAAACAAAGTCATAGGAAGTATTTCCAGGGATAATCTCAAATCACAGAAGAAGAAAAAAATAATACTAGTAGATCACAATGAAAAGGCCCAGTCCGTGTCCGGTCTGGAGGATGCAGAAATATTGGAGATACTGGATCATCACAAAATAGGAGATATACAAACTGGTTCTCCCATATACTTTAGGAACGAGCCGGTAGGCTGTACCGCAACCATAGTGGCTTCAAGATTTTTTGAGAATGGAATAGAACCTTCTCCAAAAACTGCAGGTCTCTTATGTGCTGCTATAATTTCAGACACCCTTTTATTCAGATCACCCACTTCCACAGATGCTGACAAAGAAGTGCTGAAAAAGCTGTCCTCTATAGCCGGTATAGAGCCAGAATCTTTTTCCACACAGATGTTTAAGGCAGGATCTTCCCTGGATGGGAAAACTCCAGATGACATATTAAATCAGGACTTTAAAGTCTTCAACATATCCAGCACAAAAATAGGGGTGGGTCAGGTTTCCACAATGGATACAGAAGGATTCAATTCTGTGAGAGATGATGTGGTAAATTCCATGAAATCAAAACACAAGGCTGAAAATTTTGATATGATAATACTCATGGTAACAAATATATTAAAAAATGGATCTGAGCTGATTGTAGTAGGTGATGACAAGGATATAATTCCAAAAGCCTTTGGAGTAAATCTAAAAGGCGGAAGTGCATATGTTCCGGGCATTCTTTCGAGAAAAAAGCAGGTCATTCCACCACTTACCGCTGCTCTGTCCTAAAAAAACAAAGGGAGCAATTCAGCTCCCTTTGTTTTTTTAGTTCTTTGAACTTCAATCTTTGAATCATCAGTCCCGAATCTCTGATATATCCACAGTTCTTATTTTAGTTTTACGTTTATCATTGTCTTCAAATTCCTCATCTTCATATTTTACTTCATCTTCCGGCTCTAAATCAGCGGGCTCAACTTCATCTAAGTCATCCATATCATCATAATCATCTGGACTGTAATATCCCGTGCTTTCCTCTGATCTGCTATGTGATGGATATGTTTGTGGTGGCCATTGACTGTTGTAGTCCATTTGACGCATGCAATTCATACATGGACTTGAATTGTTCAAAATCACTGGACACATTCTATACATATTAGGCGGGTATATATACTGCATAGGATAATAATCCATATCCCAGTCATACATGTCATCTTCTCCAATATACTCATTGGAGTCCATAATTGGACATCTGTACATATTATAACTCCTCCTGAAAATATTACATCTATATATTATATGTACATAGTTCCCATATGTTTACATAAAAATTCAAAAGCAGTTATCTTTTCATACTGTTTATAAGTCCCCACATCTCATCTGAAGTTGTAATCCCCTTGGATGCCAGTTCAAAAGCTCTTTGTGCAATTATCATATCAGTGACTTCCTTTCCCAAATCCACATTTGACTGCTCAAGATAATTCTGAATTATATCGGCATTGCCATTTACATTCATCTGGACACCATCTTTGGGTACATATAAATTATCTCCAATGGATCTCATGGAATCCTGTCCTATGGTATTGTACACATTTATTTTACCATACAGTACGCTGTTATCACCTATATTCATGTATATCTGGCCTTTTGCATCTACAGTAAAATTATTGTCCTTAAATACTGTTCCTGCATTAAAAAGAGCTGTGCCCTCAGGTGTAAGATTTACCTCCAGTCTATTTCCATCCGCATCAACCAAATTTCCAGCTGCATCTACACTGAAATTGCCTGCCCTTTCATAAGCCGCCGTACCATCCGCCAGGGTGACTCTAAAAAATCCATCCCCATCTATGGCCATATCTGTCCTAAGTCCGGTCTCTTTGATACTTCCCTGGGAGGTATCTCTAATCCACTGCGTAGTTTTAACTCCTGTTCCATTAATTGTATTCACTCCATCTGGATTAGCAGGATACCCTACCCTGTTTAAAGTTTCATATACCAGATCCTGAAAATTTGTATCTTCCCTTTTATATCCAGCAGTATTTACATTGGCCATATTGTTGGATATACTATCAAGCTTTTCCTGCTGTGCATTCATAGCACTTCTGCTGTTCCATATAGCTCTAAGCATAACAAAACCACCTTTTCAATTAGTTTTTAGATTCTATACTTTTCCCACTTCATTTATAAGCTTGTCTAAAGTCTCATCAATGGATTGTACTGCCTTTTGATCTGTCTCAAAGCTTCTCATGGTTGTAAGCAGATCAGACATGGCATTCACTACATTTACATTGGATTTTTCCAGTGAATTCTGCCTAACCACTGCATTATACTCCTGGGGATTTGCTCCAGTATACAGATTATCCCCAATTTTAGTCAGATTATTATAGTCACCAAAATCCACAGTGTAAATTTTATATCTGGGAACCCCATCTATACTTATATTTCCATAATAATCAGAGGTCATCTTGCCTTCTCCTACATTTATCTGTCCTAAATTTCCAGTCTGAAGATCCCTGGCTATAACTTCGTTTCCCGAATCATCCACAAGTATCCCGTCTATATTCACGTGAAAATGTCCATCCCTAGTATAAAATTCATTTCCATCAGCTCTCTGAACTGTAAAAAAGCCTCTGCCATCTATGGCAAAATCGGTGGATATACCGGTGGATTCTATAGTTCCCTGGGTAAATCCGGTATTTACCGAATCCACTCCGCTTCCCAAATTTATACTTCCTATTATATTCCTTACATTTTTACCTCCCTCCACTTTATCATAATTCTGTAAAAGCACTTCATTAAATGGTTTTACCGCCAGAATATCTTCCTTGAAACCCACAGTACTCACATTAGCAAGATTATTGGTTATTACATCCTGTTTTGCTTCTTGGGTTATCATGCCCGATACTGCTGAATAAAAACTTCTGATCATTTATTTTCACCTCCACTATTGATTACCTTCATTTCATCAGGATACTGCATTCCCATGGACCTGGCCTTGTCCTCAATTTGACTTTTACTCATCTGATACTGGTTATGGACTCCACTCATGATAAAAGTAGCCAGCAAAATGCCTATTCCTATGCCTATCAGCAGTTTCCTGTCACTAAAAAAATCAAAAATTCCTCTCATTTTGTGTATAATTCCTTTATTAATAGAACCTCCCCCTTGCCAATGCCGGTTTTCTGAGATATTTCATCTACAGGCATATTCTTGCTCAATAAATCTCTCACTTCATCAATTTTCACATTGTTTTCATTTATTTCAGATTCAATTTCATCACTGTTTTCTGCATCTGCACTTGATCTTTGGTAGCTGGAATCATTTGTACTTGACTTTTGAGGACTAGAATCACCAGCTGTCTTCTTCCCCGATCTATTGTATAACATGACCTCATTCATATTATTCCTGTTTTCACTTTTTAGGCTCTCTATCTCTTTTTGGAGCTCGAATACTGTTTCAGCAAACTCTTTTCTTATCTTGCCAATCTCTATTTTATAATCTCCCATTTCATTTTGCTTTAAATCCAGCTGCTCCCGAAAAGATTTTTTTTCCCTCAGCACTGCATTTAAATTTAAAGCTATTAAAATTATTCCCACTGCAATCAATATAACTGGAACCATAAAAATTTCCTTTCCGCAATCGTCATTGCCTGTATATGTTATATTTTAATTTTATCATAGCTTTTCTCAAATGAATGATAGCTCTGCTGTGAAGCTGACACACTCTTGATTCAGATACATTTAAAATATGCCCTATTTCCTTTAATGTCAATCCCTCATAGTAGTACAAAGTGAGGACTAAATTATCCTTTTCGTTTAAAAGTTCTAAAGCTTTGGCTAAGTATTCTAATTTTTCTTTTTCCTCCAGGCTCTTTTCTGGACTAGGACTTTTGGTATCTTCTATAGTCCCTATAAGAGCAATATCATCGTCATCTGAAAATATCAAATCCTCCAGTGACACTATGGATATATAATTGATATAATTTTCAATTTCCATCATTTCCTTCAAAGATATATGGAGCTTATTTGCTATTTCAATACTTTTAGGCTCCCTGCCAAGTTCCTTTTGAAGTGATTCCACTGCTCCATTGTACCTATTGAGCTTATCCATGGAGCCCTTGGAAATGGGACTATTTCTTCTCAATTCATCTATCATAGCCCCTTTTATTCTTATAGATGCATAAGTAGAGAATTTCATACCTCTTCCCTTATCAAATTTATTCATTGCATCCATCAATCCCAGGATACCATAGCTTACCAAATCTTCATATTCTATATACTTGGTTTTTCCTATTATAACTCTAGAGGCAATGTATTTTACCAGAGGAAGATATTTTTTCACTAATTCTTCTTTTACATTCAATTCATTTGCCAAAGCCATATTATTTAATCCTCCTTCGCTCCTTTTTCTATATGTTTTCTCATCACCTGAAACAATAGTTTTATAATTCTCTCCCTGTTGATTTTATCTAAATCTACAAAGTTCAATCCAAAAATAATCTTTGACTTATCATTATTTCTGCTGATTCTGACTACCTTTCCCTTTACAGCTAAGCTGTCATCTTCCATGGGGATGGTAACCATAATTATATCTCCAGCTGACACTTTGCATTTCAGTTTGTCATCCACGGATATTTTCATCCCACCGCCGCTCAAATCAAGAGAATGGGCATTGAACACCTCTACCTGTTCATCCAAATTGTGAGGATCCTTATTCACGGGCACCACAGCACAAAGCACATTTAAAACCAATGGAACTCTTACAAAATTTCTTCTCTGTACAACCTCTACTTCCTCGGGCTTTTTTATCATTATTATAAGTATTTTTTCTATTTTACGTCCTATAACTACAGTATTAAACCTATATATGTTTTTTCCCAAATAGTATACTGCAGCTATCTTGTCACCTTTTTTTAGAACTATATATTTATGATTATTTACGGGTATATTTATGCCTATGTAATCCTCCGAAATGTCCTGAATATTGCTCTTATAGATTTTTCCATCTATCTCTATTTCAATCCTGCTGTTGACTACAAATTCAATATTGCACTTCACTTTATCACTTCCCCCTATGAAAAAACGTCAAAAATTTTTTTAAACAGCTCTTGAATACCTCCTCCTTCTTCCCCTTTAGTACCAATCAATTTACCAGCTATAAGATTTATATCTCTTGAAATCCTTGAATTGGGATGGCTTATTAAAAATGGACTCTGCTGCCTTACTGCCTGTATAAGTCTTTTATCCTCCGACATGCTTCCCAGATATTCGACTTCAACATTTAAAAACCTGTTTACCACATTGCTGAATTTATCGAAGGTTTTTCTGCCTTCCTCCATATTCATAACTTTATTAATAATAATTTCCACCGAATTTTTCAATTTGAAATAATTTATAGCTTTAACCAGGCTATACGCATCTGTAAGAGATGTAGGTTCAGGTGTGGTGATCACAATTACCTGCTCACAGCAGGTGATGAAGCCAAGCACATCTCTGCTTATCCCCGCTCCGGTATCCAATATTATATAATCCAGATTACCCAACAGAGATAATTTTTTTATAAAATTTTCTCTCTGTGATTTTGATATCTCTTCAATCCTCGATATTCCCGTTCCTCCTGGAAGCAGTTTTACCCCAAAAGGTCCTGTTATAAGGATTTCCTCTATATCCTTGTTCCCCAGAATCACATCATATACGCTGTATTTAGGTAAAAATCCCATGAGAACATGATCATTTCCCATACCCATATCTGCATCAAATATCAAAACTTTTTTTTTCATTCTCTGAAGTGCTATGGCTGTATTCACAACAAAATTGCTTTTTCCCACTCCCCCCTTGCCGGAGGTGACTGTTATTATTCTAGGTCTTGAAATATACCCTGCAGCATCTCTTTCTGCCTCTCTGTCTTTTAAAACCAATCTTCTCAATTTTTCAGCCTGATCTAGCATACAATATCCTCTCCCAGTACCAGCTTTGTCAATTCTTCCGAACTCATGGTCTTTATGTCCTCAGGTACATTTTGTCCTGTAGTTACAAAGCTTATGGGCTTTTTAGCAGACTGCAGAATGTTTAATATGGAACCATAAGTACAGGTTTCATCGAGTTTGGTAATTATTATATTGTTATAGTTCAGCTGTTTGTACCCATTTACTATGGCATCTACATCCCTGTCCTTTGTAGTACAGCTTATTACCAGATGTATGTTATCTGTTTTAACCTTGTCTATAAATGCCCTGAGCTCCGATATCTGCATTTTATTTTTACTGTTTCTGCCTGTAGTATCTATTAGAATGGTGTCACAATTTTTCATGTCCTCAGTGGCCTTCTCCATATCCTTTATGGTAAACACCACCTTAAAAGGTATGTTCATTATATCTGCATAGGTTCTCAGCTGTTCCACAGCACCTATTCTGTATGTATCTATAGTTATAAGTCCAATTTTTTTCTTCTCCATAAGTGCAAGTCTTCCAGCAAGCTTGGCAATGGTAGTGGTTTTGCCCACACCCGTAGGCCCTACCAGCACCGCCACATGAGCCAGTTTCTTTTTATCCACCTTTATCATGTTCTGCACTACTTCTTTTAACTTCTCTTCATCTTTTCTGTCATCCTCCATGATATTTATACTGCTCAATATCTTTTTTATTACCTTATCATTCAAATCACTGCTTTCAAGTTTTAACTGAAGCTCACTTTTGCCGATATTACCATAGGGACTGTTCATCATTTTATTTAACATGCCCTTCATCTGCTGTACCTCTTTTATCAGTTCTTCATTATTTTTCCGTGTTATATTATTTTCATAAAAATTTCCTGTACCGGCAGATTTCTCGCCGGAACTCAAATCATCTTTCATACCGGCATTCACTATTTTCTTTATGGTTCTAATACCATAATTCACATTATCTTCTCTTTTTTTGTTGTCTACAGCAGCAGTTACCTCCAGTATTTTTTTAGAAAAGAAGCCCAGTATCCCTTTCTTTCTTATTTTTCTCTGACTTATAATAACTGCCTCACTGCCAAGTTCATATTTAATTCTGGTAATAGCTTCATTCATACTGTTGGCTTTATATTTTTTGATAATCATTATATTGAAACCACTCCTTCAGTCTTTATCTCTATATCATTTGGTATTTCATTTAATGATAGTACATTTACAGCTGGAAATACCATTTCAATCAGCCTCCTGAAAGGTGCCCTTATTTTCGGTGAAACCAGAACTACAGGCTGATTTTCATAAAAATAAACAGAATCCAGTATTTTCCTGAGAGATTTCAATATTTTACTTGTGATATCAGGCGATATGGCAGGAAAAGAACCCTGCATGGATTTTTGAATATTGCCTCCAATTAATTTTTCCAGATCCTGAGACAGCGTAACTACAGTAATTGCTCCCTTGTCATCTACAAGAGAATTGCATATGCTCCTTCCCAGTGCAAATCGTACATACTCTGTGAGAAGCTCTATATCCTTTGTATTTCTTGAATTGTCTGCAAGGGACTCCAAAATAGTCACCATATCCTTTATAGATACTCTCTCCCTCAAAAGGTTCTGCAGCACTTTCTGAAGCTCTCCTATAGTCAAAAGGTCCGGTATGAGTTCTTCAACTACAGTAGGATATTTTCCTTTAACAGAATCCACAATAAGTTTGACTTCCTGTCTTCCCAAAAGTTCATAGGAATGATTTTTTATTGTCTCCGTCAGGTGAGTCACCATAACCGTAGTTGGATCCACCACAGTCAGACCTTTGATCTCCGCTTCTTCCCTCTGATCCTTGTTTATCCAGATGGCCGGCAGGCCAAAAGAGGGCTCTGTGGTACTTATGCCTTGAATATCATTATTTGAATTGGTAGGATCCATGCATAACAGCATATTTGGCATCAGTTCTCCCCTGGCCACTACAGTGCCTCTTATCTTTATAACATAATCATTGGTCTTAAGCTGAAGGTTGTCCCTTATCCTAATTGGCTGCACTACTATGCCCATTTCGATGGCACACTGCCTTCTAACCGAAGTTATCCTCTGAAGAAGATCTCCTCCTGAGCTTTCATCCGCCAGCGGTATAAGTCCATACCCTATTTCTATCTCCATGGGCTCCACGGATATGAGATTCATAACATTCTCCGGCTCCTTGCTCTCTATTTCAGTCATTTCCTGATTCTGCATGGCCTCCTGTTTCATATTCTGCTGCTGTTCATCTTTATATAAAAGATACGCAGCTGTAATGCAGGCCGCAGCAAGTACTAAAAATGCCAGATGCGGAAGTCCGGGTATCATGGACAGAAATAACAGTACTGCACCAGCTATGCCTATTACCTTTGGAAATCCAAACAGCTGTTTTACCGCCATGGTACCAAAATCTTCATCACCCCCGGAACGGGTGACAAGTATTCCTGAAGCAGTGGAAATGAGAAGTGCCGGAAGCTGGGACACAAGACCGTCGCCTATAGTCAGTTTGGTATACGTCTGGGCGGCTTGTGAAGCATCCATTCCCTTTAAAACTATGCCTGTAATTATTCCAGCTATTATATTTATGACTACAATTATCAGAGCAGCTATGGCATCCCCTTTTACAAATTTAGAGGCTCCATCCATGGCCCCGTAAAAATCCGCCTCTTTTTGAAGCTTGGCTCTTTTATCCCTGGCTCCCTTTTCATCTATCAGGCCTGAATTCAAATCTGCATCAATGCTCATCTGTTTTCCAGGCATTGCATCCAGGGTAAATCTGGCTGACACCTCTGCAACCCTGTTGGCTCCATTGGTTATTACAATAAATTGTATAATGATGATTATCAAAAATATTATTATTCCAACTACATAACTTCCACTGACTACGAATTCCCCAAAAGAGTTTATAACCTCTCCTGCATAGGCATCCCTGAGTATCAGCCTCACAGAAGAAATATTCAGTGCCAGCCTGAAAAGCGTAGTTATCAAAAGCAGTGTTGGAAATACTGAAAACTGAAGTATTTCCGTAGTGAACATAGTCAAAAGTATTATAATTATAGACAGCGTTATATTAAATGCAATGAATATATCCAGCAATTTTGCCGGAAGTGGGATTATAATCATAAACACTACCATTATGATCATAAGTGCCATAAGTATATCCACATTGTCTTTCAATTTGAATTTCTTTCTGCTTCCTTCCAAAATATCACCTCATCTTGTATACCAGTGCCAGTATTTCTGCTACCGCCTGGTACATTTCTGCAGGAATTTCCATGTCAATATCCACTTCCTCATATATAAGTCTTGCAAGAGGACGATTTTCAATTACAGGTACGTCATTTTCAGCAGCCACCTTTTTTATTCTGAAGGCTACTGCATCCAGTCCTTTTGCCACCACCACAGGTGCATCATTTTTTCCATCTTCATATTTGAGAGCCACTGCCACATGGGTAGGATTTGTAACCACCACCGTTGCCTTGGGAACCTCCTGCATCATTCTTCTCATGCCTATTTCTCTCTGTTTTTGTTTTATCTTGTTTTTAATCTGGGGATCTCCCTCGTCCTGCTTATACTCCTCTTTTACTTCCTGCTTGGACATTTTAAGATCCTTCTTGTATTGAAAATTTTGAAATATGTAATCTATAATGGCTATGATAATCATAACCAGGGTCACCCTGAAAAATATGTCCACAGTGAGTTTTAATACAGCCCTGGCAACACCTTCAAAATTTAGATCGCTCAAGGTCATTATGTAGGTATAATTGTCTTTTATGAATTTATACCCTATGAAGCCCACTATGATGATTACCACCGTATCCTTGAAAAGCTCCATGAATGCTCTCATGGAAAACATTCTCTTGAAGCCATTTATAGGATTGAGTTTTGAAAAATCCGGTTTCAACGTCTGAGCTGTTACAAGTCCCCTGGTCTGCAGCAAATTTGCCATGACTCCTATGATCAATATGGGCAGTACTACAGGCAAAAGCATTGCCCCCAGCCTCCACATAGTTATAAAAGCTATTCCCTTCAGGCTTTCATAATTTAAAGAAACAGACAGATAACTGTTCAAGAAAGCCGCCATGGTGCTTTTCGCCTGGGAGCCTACATAACCTCCCCAGATCAGCATAACCAACGCAGAAACCAATAGTGTCAGAGCCATGGAAACCTCTTTGCTTTTTGGAATCTGTCCTTTCTTCCTTGCATCGCTTTTCTTTCTCGGAGTGGCTTCCTCGGTTTTGTCATCGGAAGCAAATATCATAATAAGCGGCAGAGTGTTGTAAAATCCCCTTATGGAATCCGGTATGGCGTAAAAAGTCTTCTCCATAATCTGAAAAAATAGGGGAAGTGCAAAACAAAAGGAAGCCATACCCAACAGTATTTTTATAGGAAGCCCCAGTATCATTACATTGAGCTGGGGTACAGTTCTAGCTACCAGTGACATGGTCAAATCCGCCATCAGCATTATAAGCAGTATGGGAACTGCTATCTTCACTGCTATAGAAAAATATGTTATAAAAGCTTTTATTACAATATTCACGGATCCCTGGGTCAATAAAAAACTTCCAAGCCTTATAGTGCTGAAGCTGTCCAGCAGGGACTTTATAAGCATATGGTGTCCGTCTACGGCCAGAAATACCACCATAACAAACCAGTACATAAGACGTTCCATGAGAGTTGACGTGCTCTCTGAATTTGGATCAAACATACTCATCATGGCAAGTCCTATCTGTAAATCCATATAGCTTCCTGCAATTCTAAATGCCGTAAAGCACAAGCTCACCATAAATCCCAGTGTAAAACCTGCTGCGGCTTCATTCACACAGTTGTATATAAAGGGTATTGTACTGTCTATGGTGTTTACCGTGGAATAATCTATGCCTGGCAGAAGTATGTATGCCATAACCAGTGTCAGTCCCACCTTCACTGTATTGGGAGTACCGCTGGGGAAAAATATGGGAAGCATTATAAAAAAGCAGAACATTCTAATACTCACCAGTACTAGAGCCGTAAAATAAAGTGTATCTATCAAACCAATTCACAACTCCCAACCTTATCCATTAACTCTTGAATCACTGAGTTATATGTGCTATATATGTAAAAATTCTTTCAGTAAAACCTACTATCTGGTGAAGCATCCAGGCTCCTGTAAAGAGTCCCACTATTGCAATGGCAATGAGCTTAGGTACAAAAGTAAGCGTCTGCTCCTGTATCTGGGTAGTAGCCTGAAATATACTTATTATAAGTCCCACCAGCACTGAAACTATCAAAATAGGCGCTGAAATCAAAACTCCTGTCTGTATTGCATCTTTTATTATGCTTATCACCATATTTTCACTCATATGAATTCACCTCACGAAAAACTTGCTATTAAAGATTTCACCAGCAGGTACCATCCATCCACCATGACAAACAAAAGCAATTTGAAAGGCAGCGATATCATGACCGGAGGAAGCATAAACATTCCCATGGACATAAGCACACTGGCTATCACCAGATCTATTATCATAAAAGGTATATAGAGCAAAAAACCTATTTGAAAAGCAGTTTTCAGTTCACTTATCATATAAGCTGGTATCACCACGTAAAGGGGGGCATTGTCCTTTGTGACTTTATAATTGAGTTTGGCATTGTCCACAAAAAGCTTGAGATCTTTTTGTCTCGTCTGCCTGAGCATGAACTCCCTCAGTGGTTTTGCTCCCGTCTCTATAGCTTGTTCCTGAGTTATCTGGTTATTCAGGTAAGGCTGTATGGCTGTAGAATTTATTTTCCCGTAAACAGGAAGCATTATGAATACCGTCATAAAAAGTGCGAGTCCTACCAACACCTGATTGGGGGGAGACTGCTGTGTTCCAATGGCATTTCTTAAAAATCCAAACACCACTATAATCCTCACAAAGCTTGTCATCATCATTACGAATGAAGGAAGCAGTGTTAAAATGGTGAGCACTATAAGCAGTTTTATATTGCCCACATACTGCTGCGGTGTGGAAGCATTGTCCACAGATACATTCACATTGGGTATTGGAAAATCGGTAGGGGCTGCATGTGCTCTAAAGCCTGCCAGAATAATAAAAACAAATATTAAAAATGAAATAACCATAATGCTCTTGCTGTGCTTAACGCTCATCTCTATCTTCCTTTTTCACTTTAAGTTTTTTAGCTGAAATACTGCGGCTGACTCTATTTACCAAATTCTGCAGTCCGCTTTTCGTGTATAGATCCTTTAAATCTCTATATTCATAAACGCTCTTACTGTTCTCAATCTTCATTATCTCTTCTTTTTCAAGCTCGCAAATTATTTCAACTTTTCCATTTGAAGATGAAATCACATATCCACTTTCACCTATCTTAACTACAAGCAGGCTGTTTTCTTTGGAAAGCTGGGTCCTTTCAAGTATATTTATATACCTGACACCTTGAATGCTCCTGAGCTTTCCACCTCCATATTTTGCGAAAATATATATGAGGAAAATTATAAAAAGCAGTGACAGAATTATCTTAAACAGCATCCACCAAAACTGTAAGTCCATTTGAATTTCTCCATTTCTACTGAGTCAATATGTCACTGAAATATATATTGTTCAGTGTTCCTTTTTGAAGTAAGGGATTTATGTTTTTAATCATTTCCATTTTTATGCTCTCCATGTTTTTGGAATTTATATCCTCTACCTTTTTAGTCCTCAGAATTTCAATAACGGCATCCCTTATCATGGGTTTCTTGTCCGTAAGCTCTTCATTTAGTTTCTTGTCGTCATATCCGAGAAATACACTTATTTTCAAATAGTTCTTTCCGCCTTCATCTGCCAGATTAACTGTAAAATCACCCACCTCAAAAGTATATTTTGAAACCACCTGCTGCAGATAACTTGTACTACTATTTCCCTGGCTGGAGGTCTGCTGTGCCTGCACCAGACTGTTGTTTTGTGCAACCGCATTTGAGCTCTTGCTGCCGCTGTCTTTCAAAAACTTGCTGTAACCGAAATAGGCTCCTGCACTTACTAAAATCAAAAACAGCAGTGTCATTAAAACTATCTTGAAATTCAGTCCTTTTTTCTTTTCAATTCCATTTTCCATAATGCTTTCCTCCTTCAAAATATTATGTATGTACCGTTAAGATATCCTATTTAAAATCTCCTCTGTATATTTTTCTCTTGTACTCTATAACTTTTTTTATTATTTCATCATTTGATTCCTTCACTATGTATTTATTCCCATTTGTAAGAGTGATCACACTCTGGGGAGTTTCCGCCAATTTCTCTATATGATCCGCATTTATGACAAATTTCTTGTCATCCAACCCTGTAAGTTTTATCATAATGACCCCCTATAACTAAAAAGAATTTTAAGTGTATATATTTCTCCACCTTTTTATAAATTTTAACATCATTAGACATAATATACAATAAAAATTTGTGAAAACAGTCATAGATGATCCTTTTTTACAATCAACAGTTCATGATTAACAATTAATGGAGATTTTCGGCGGCTGCCGAAAATCAACCATATTTGATATTTTATATCTGAACTCTGATATTTAAATACTGCTATCTTTTCAAATTCACCAGATCCTGAAGTATCTCGTCATCTGTAGTTATTATCTTTCCATTTGCCTGGAAAGCTCTGGTAGCTATTATCATGTCCGTAAACTGCTGTGCCAGATCCACATTTGACATCTCCAGGGCACCCTGTACCAGGTTTCCATAGCTGCCGCTGTTGTCACCATCTCCACTCGAGCCTTTCCCACTTCTAACTATAGCCTGACCTGAGTTAGGAGATGTACTGTAAAGATTTCCGCCCTGCTTTACAAGGCCTCCTTCGTTCTGGAAGGACACCATGGCTATCTGTCCCAGGGCTGCCGTACTTCCGTCCGCCAGCTGTGCAGTTATATAACCGTCCTTTCCCACGGAAAAAGCTTTCACTTTTACTTCAACAGTCGCATCGGCAGCAGCACCAGCACTAGTATCAGGCTTGGTCACACTGTTTGGAATAGAAAGTGGCACCAGTTGTCCTGCAATTACTTTCACACCACCTGTTTCTGAAGTATTAGCATCTACAAATTTTATTTTATTTTGTTCATTGGGATCAGAAGAATATGTTATAGTGGAACTAGCAGGATCAGTATCAGCACCATCTGTCACCTGATATCCCATAACTCTGTGTCCATCCACAGTGAGAAGATTTCCCTGGGTATCCAGGAAAAAAGCACCGTCCCTCGTATAAGATGTCTCTATCTCATTATCAAGGTCTGGAGTTGTATCTGTATTCTTCTGTCCTAATATATTACTATCAGCTGTAGTTAAGTCAGTATCCTGATCAATTAATATTCCTGTTTTATCACTAGTATTAGTATCAGGAGTACCATCATCATTAGGAGCTCCTAACGAACCTGTTCCCACTACAAAATACCCTGTGCCGTCTACCATAAAATCCAGATTTCTGTTGGTTGTTCCCACACTTCCTGTAGTGAAATCAGTGCTTATGCCTGCCACCTTCACTCCAAGTCCGCTCTGCTTTCCGTTGACACCGCCTATGCTGGCAGAAGGAGCACTTGGATCTGAAAGGGTCTGGCTTATCATGTCCTGAAAGTTCATACTCTGGGTTTTGAAGCCCGTGGTGGTGGAGTTTGCTATGTTGTTTGCAACTACGTTCAATTTCTGCTGGTTGGCCCTGAGGCCGCTTATTCCTGAGTACAATGATGGTAACATATATTTCCCTCCAATTTATTTTAAATTAACAATTTACAATTCACAGTTTACAATTAATGAGAACTTTTGGTTACACCAAAAATCAACAATATTTGATATTTCATATCTGAACTCTGATATTTTTTTGCGTTCTGCTTCCTTCATTCCACAGAACCTGGCTCCCACATCGTGGTCCGGCCAGCTTTTTTTCAATTCACAATACACAGTTCACAATGAACAATTTTTTAACTTTAATGTTTGAAATAATTACACTATCACCATGCTGTCTATGTTGGTAAACACGCTGTCATTGTCCGCATTCTTGTTCAGCGCCGTAATCACAGTCCTGTTTTTTATGGAAGTGATGAGCACGGTGTCCTTGTACAGCAGTGCGGATTCCCTGCAGCCTCTGCTGTCCGCCTTGTTTATGGCAGAGTTTATATTTTTCATGTCACTTTCGCTCAGCACTATGTTCCTGCTTTTCAGCCTCTCTGCAGCATGGTTGGATATGGTAAAACTATTGGATTTATCCAGTTCGCTTTTCAGTGTATCTTTGAAGGATACTTCCTTAGGGCTGCTGCCCTTTACATCATTATTTACACTGCCGTATGCTGCAGCTATGTCCTGGGCAAAATGCAATTTGCCATTGATAACTCTATATCCCATGGTTCTATCACACCTGCACTCTACGAATTTTCTACCTGGGAAACCTGATCAAAATAGAAGTCCTTGGTCTCATTGTCTCCAATCTGCACTTTTACAATTATTCCGCCGGTTCCCCTGGATACAGACTGAATTACACCACTGTAGTTATTTCCATCCTCGTCTTTTTCATTTATCTCCACTTTTTTACCTATAAGTGAAGCTGCATTTAAAAGCATCATATTGTTTGTAGTTGGATCAAAAGCATCTCCCAGGTCATCAATTTTAATAACGTCATCTATGTCAAAATCCTTGTATATGCCATTGCCGTCTGAATCCTGGCCTATAAGTGTATTTAAAGTTATCTCGTCGCCATTTTTTAAGACTCCCACCACCTGGCCGTTATAATTGCTGCCGTTGGAATCCAGATCACTGAAGGTGACATATTTGTTTACAAGTGAATTGGCCGAGTTCAATTTATTGCTGCTGTTCAAATTGGCCATCTGCTCCAGAGATGAAAACTGTGCCAGCTGACTGACATACTCTGTTCCGCTCTGGGAATCACTGCTTGTGGGATCCTGATTTGAAAGTTCTGCCGCAAGTATTTTTAAAAACATGTTCTTGTCTATGTCCCCATTGGCCTTTACTATTTTTGTTCCTCTTTCGGTTCTGGTAGGGTCACTGTAAAAATCATTTATGCTAGTGTCATCACTGGATGAATCATTTGTTTCATTTGTTCCACTTGTATTTACAGCATTTTTCTCTGCAGCTGCCGCTGCGGCAGCCATATTATAATTTGAATTCAAATTATTATCAACTGATATAGCCATACAACTACCTCCTCTCTAAATTAAGCCAGTATATTTACATTATTTTCATCATAATAATCATCCTGTGTTAGTTCTTCAGGTGATACACCATCTACAGTTAAATTCTTTCCTTTACTGTTTCCCTGATTTTGCTGTCCTTTCCTGCTTTCATCTCTGAAGTAGGTAGTATCCTCATTGTATAGATTTAAAGAAAAGCTCTGAATTTTTATGTCGTTTCCCTGTAGTTTGTTTGACAGATCCTGCAGATTGTAATTCAAAAGATTGTAGGTATCCTGATTGGAGGCTGTGATGGCCGCTTTCATTTTACCTGCTTCCATAACCAGGTTTATGGTGATTTCACCTAACTCCCTTGGATTTATCTTCACCGTCAATTGCTTCACATTGTTAAGATCCATGTACTTTAAAGTTTTTATAATATCAGAAGTAAAAGAATCCCTGTTTATAACCAAATTTTTTAAATTCTCCAGAGTATTGTCTCCATTTATGTTTGTAAATTGTGACATGAAATTAGCGGCCTTTGCAATCTTGTCTTTACTTCCACCATCTATTAGATTTTTCAATATTTCATCTTCACTTCCGGTAAAATTTCCGCTGCCCTTGTCACCTGATTTGTCAGAACTATTCTGGGACATATTGGAGTTTTGAGAGGATGTCAGTGCATTATTCAAATTTGATTCTATATTTCCATTTTGAGGAGATGCCAGAGCATTGTTTAATCCTGACTGAGCCTTCTGGTTAACATTCTGAAGTACAAATCCAGTAAGATCAGCACTCAGCTTTTCTCCTGCACTATCTGTATTCATCTGCGCCAGCAGAGCCAGATTTATCTCACTTTTTATCTTGTTATATAAATTTTGTTCCAAATCTGCACTCTGTGACAGTTTAGACAAAATAGCACTTCTTAGCTTTTCAGCTGATTTTTCACTGAACTCCTTGCTCAATCCAAGTTTTTGCAGTATATCAAAGAATTCACCTGCATTTTTTTCCACTATTTTATCTATTGTACTTTTGCCTGATGCATTCTTGTCCTCCACTGTATTATCCGACACTATGGATTGGAGATTTTTTAAAATATCACTGCTTATACTGTCACTTATTTTATCTATGGTTCCTTCAATAGTGTCTTTTGAATTTTCCCCATTGAAAAGCAGTACGTTCAAAAGATATACCAAGCTGTTCCTGTCTATATTTCCTTTGGAGACTTCATCCTCTATCTTCTGTATATCTTCATCGCTGAATCCTGCTTCTTTTAATTCCTCCTTCAGTTTTTTATCTAAAACTTCATCTTTGCTGTCACCATTATCCCGGGAAGAAATTTTATTTTCATCTGAATGATCTGCTACTTTTCCTGTAGATGTATTTTCATCTGAACTCCTGGAATTCTCTGAAATTTCCTGAGTGGATTTTTTTAAGGCACTTTTAAAATCACTTCCGCTGCTGACCTGGGATCTGTCAGTAGAAAATGTACTTGATGTACTGCCTACAGCAGCTGTTTTTGTATTAATTGCCGCTGCAAAATTTATACCTGTCATTTTATTCACCTCCTTTCATATATTTCAAAACAACAATTTATATAAAATTATTATCTTGTACCAAAATTTCTCATAAATCCATAGAGGGCAAATTCATCATTCAACTTCTGCTCTATTTTATTCTGTTCCTGCACAAAGGCCCTGTATCCTTTGTCCTTCAATATCTCTACTGTCTTTCTGTCAATTTGTCTCTGCTTCAGTTCTTCTCTTTTCCCCTCTACGATCTTTTCTTTTCTGCTGAGTTCCCGGGAGGTTTCATCTATATTATAGTTAAGGGCATTTATATAAATATGTGTTATCTTCTGCTCTATGACAGATGCAGGCAAAGGCCTGTTTTTATACTCATTGTATTTTTCCTCCAGGTCGGTGAGCTTTTTCTTCACCTTTATCCTTTCACCCTGGGCCTTTTGAAATTCCATTTTACTTTCATCTTCCTTGTCGATCCTAATATCCAAGAGCTTCTGCAATTTAAACTTGTACTTCATAAATTTTTCATCTCCTGTTTCAGCTGAACATATTTTCCAATCTGTCTGTACTGTCTTTAAGTGTCGAATACTCATCCATCTTCTGCTTTAAATAATCAACAAGCGGTTCATAATATTTTATAGCCATGTCCACTTTTTTATTGTTCCCCTTCACATAGGCACCTATATTTATCAAATCCTCTGAATTTCTATATGTAGACAGCATATCCCTGGCAAAGGAGGCACTTTTTCTGTGTTCTTCCGTAGTTACTTCAGGCATGAGCCTGCTTATACTTGCCAGTATATCTATTGCAGGGTAGTGATTTTTATTTGCCAGAGCCCTGGACAGCACTATATGACCATCCAGTATGCTTCTCACTGCATCTGCAATGGGTTCATTCAAATCATCTCCATCCACAAGCACCGTATAAAAAGCAGTTATAGAGCCTTTGTCAGACATGCCAGCCCTCTCCATAAGCCTGGGAAGTTTCGCAAACACAGATGGAGTATAACCTTTTGTAGCCGGAGGTTCCCCTACGGCAAGTCCTATTTCTCTCTGGGCCATGGCAAACCTGGTGACGGAATCCATCATCAGTATTACTTTTTTCCCTTTATCCCTGAAATATTCCGCAATGGCAGTGGCTGTAAATGCACCCTTTAATCTGACCAGTGCCGGCTTGTCGGAAGTGGCACACACTATTATGGATTTTTTAAGTCCTTCTTCTCCCAGATCCTGTTCTATAAAATCTTTTACTTCTCTTCCTCTTTCTCCTATAAGCGCTATTACATTTACATCCGCTTCCGCATATCTGGCAATCATGCCGAGAGTGGTGCTTTTCCCGACTCCGCTTCCTGCAAATATACCAATTCTCTGGCCCTCTCCGCAGGTCAGAAAACCATCTATGGCACGTATGCCTGTGGAAATGGAACTGCTTATTCTTCTTCTTTTAAGGGGATCAGGAGGTTCTGCATCCAATTCATAAAAACTGCCCTCATGTACGGGCTCTCCATTAAGTGGATTGCCAAGCCCATCCAGAACCTTTCCAAACAGTTCTTCTGAACACTCTACATTTAGATGTCTTCTCTCAGGAACTACCCTGCATCCCGGAGAAATCCCGGTAAGCTCCCCAAGCGGCATAAGTATCACATCATCTTCTTCAAAGCCCACCACTTCACAGACAATTTTATGATTTTCTTCATTGTAAATGCTGCAGACTTCCCCTATAAAGGCCTTTATTCCCTGCACTTCTATGGTAAGTCCTATGACTTTTTTTACAGTTCCCTCCTGATAAGAAAAATTAGCTTCGCCTATTCTGTTGTTCAACTCCTGAAAGTTTAAATTTATCACCAAATCATCACCTTTGTGGAACAAAATTGATTATTTCACATCACTAAATATATCCTTCAGCTTCTTCATGGCTATATCTACAGATAAGACAACCTTCCCGCTGTCTCTTTCTATAATCACACCGCCTTCTTCTATGCTTTCATCGGGTATTACAAATATATCACCCTTAAAAGGAAGCTGTTCCTTCCATCTGCCAATTTGTTCTCTGAATTCACTGCAGTATTTCTCTCTGCTCTTCACAATAAAAGTCCTGGAATCCTTGGCCTGAGAAAGGGCATCAAAAACCATGTTATTCAAACTGTCTTTATCTTTAATTTCCCGCTTTAAAATAGTTTCCACTGTATTTATCATGAATTTTTTTATTTCAGCTTCTTTTTCCATGAGATACCTGTTTTTTTCCTCTACGGCAGCTCTCAAAACCGCATCAGCCCTGTCCCTTATAGCTTTGCCCTCAGCTTGGGCCTTTTCTATATTTTTGACATAACCTTCATCATAGGCATTTTTAAAGCCCTCATCATGCCCCTTTTTCTCTCCATCTTCATAGCCCTTCTTACTGGCGGCAGCATAAGCTTTTTCTTTAATTTCCCTGGCTTGAATTTTGGCATCAGAAAGTATTTTTTCCCTATCCACTGCGGCACCCTTCATCATGGTCTTTATTAAATTGTCATAATCATTCACAGGTGAACTTTCGTGGTTTTCACTTTTTTTAACAGTATGTTTTTTGAATATGGTGACTACGTTCTGTACTCCGCTTTCATCTATACTGCTGCCCTTTATAATTTTATACGATGATCGCATCTTCTCCACCTCTTGCCATAACTACTTCTCCTGCTTCATCCAGCCTTCTTATAATATTTACAATACCCTGCTGTGCTTTTTCTACATCCATCAGTCTCACAGGTCCCAGGAATTCGATATCCTCTTTCAATGCTGCTGAAGCCCTCTTGGATTGGTTCCTGAATATACATTCAGCTACCTCTTCGGAACAGCCTTTAAGCGCAAGGGAAAGATCCTTTGAATCCACTTCTCTAAGAACTCTCTGAATAGATACATCATCAAGGGTGACAATATCCTCAAATACAAACATGGACTCCCTGACTTTTTCTGCCAGTTCCGCATCTTCTTTCTCCAGGCCCTCCGTAATATTCTTTTCAGTAGATCTATCTACCTGATTCAGTATATCCACAATGGTCTGGACGCCACCGATCACCTTCATATCGGACCTAACCACAGAGGACAGTTTATCATCAAGCACCTTTTCTATCTCCTTCACCACATCATGTGAAGTAGTACTCATTGTTGCAATTCTGTAGGATACTTCCGCCTGGACATTTTCAGGAAGTGCTGAAAGTATCTGTCCCGCCTTATCCGCTTGAAGATAGCAGAGTATGAGAGCTATAGTCTGGGGATGTTCATCTGATATTATGTTCAAGAGCTGGTGGGCATCTGCCTTTCTGGCTATGGCAAAAGGTCTGAACTGCTGGGTCGCTTCTGTAACTTTATCCAGTATCTCAATGGCCCTTTGACTTCCAAGAGCTTTTGACAGAAGATTTCTGGCATATTCTATACCGCCCTCCAGCAGATAATCCTTGGCCTTGTTCATCTGAACAAATTCCTCAAGTATTTCCTTTTTTTGATCCGACTTAACCGAGCTTATATTGGCTATTTCATAAGTTATCTTCTGTATCTCAGCATCCGGCAATTTCTTAATTATACCTGCGGCTGCTTCTGGCCCAAGAGTTATGAATAATATGGCCGCCTTTTGAACTCCAGTTAATTTTTGATTGTCTCTAGCCATTTTTATCACCTCTCATCCTCTGCCATCCACGATTTTATTATATCTACAACTTGATCAGGCTTGTTTTTGGCATATTTCTTTATTTCATTTTCAATATGGGTATCTTCATCTTCTTTTTCAAGCTCCAGCGGATTGAATTTAGGCTTTTCTTTAACCTGGGTCTCATCCCCTACAACTGTATCTATGCCCTGAGGCTCCATTTCCTCATCAAACAAATCCTCTTCCTCATGCTTTCTTCTCCAGAGTACAACTCCAACTATAACAGCAATTACAGCTGCTGCAATTCCTCCTATAATAGCGAAAAGTCTGTTTCTCCTTGCCTGTTGTTCTGCCTGATTCATGGCATTCATATCCTTCTGCGCATTATCCTGGGCTGTAGTATCAAAAGGTATTCCCTCCACACTTATGGTATCTCCCCTGTTGGCATCATATCCTATGGCAGAAACCGCCAGATTTCTTATTGCAGTTGTAGTAGCATCGTCCACATTTCCGTCCAGTGCTACAGAAGCAGTAAGCCTTTTTACACTTCCCGGCGCTTTCACAGTTTTCTGCTCCACCTTGGATACATCATAATTTCTGGTAACTTCATTATTGGTGGAATTTCCATTATTTCCAGTGGTATTTATGGTATTGCTCATATTGTTGTCCACAGGACTGGCACCTGCATTATCAGTTCCTCCTGTGTTTGTACTGTTTACCGTGTGTTCACTTACCACTGCAGTCCTGTTTGGATCATAAGTTGTGGCGTCCTGCTGTACGGCATCAAAATCAAGATCCGCATTCACCTGTACCTGAACCTTGTTTTTTCCATATACAGTTTCCAGCATACTTAAAAGTCTTTTTTCCATGTCCTTTTCATACTGCTGCTTAAGCTGCTGCTGTTTTTCCGCCGGCACAGTGCTGTCCTCTGCATTGCCATTTTCATCCTGATACAGATTTTTAGACAAAAGATTCATTTTATCATCTATGACCTGGACATTTTCTTTAGGTATATTCTTTACACCTCCAGATACAAGTGCCACCAAAGCTTTCACCTGATCCTGGCTGAGCTGCTGTCCGCTTTTCAGTTTCAGTGTTACCGAAGCACTTCCCGGCTGAGTGTCTTTCACAAATTCAGTATCATCAGGAAGTACCAGGTGCACTCTGGCGTCCTGAACCTGCGGAAGGGCTTTTATAGTTCTCTCCAGTTCTCCCTGCAGTGCCCTCTGATAATTTACCTTTATCTCGGCATCCGTAGTACCAAGATTGGTTTTATCAAATAATTCAAATCCCTGGCTTCCATTGGTAAGCTGCACTTCTGAAAGTACCTTCATTCTGTCACTGTCCACTTCATCCTTAGGTACCAAAATTGAATTTCCTTCCACTTTAACATCTACTTTGTCATCTTGGAGTTTTTTATACACTGCTGCTGAATCAGTCTGATTCATATTTGAGAAAAGTACTGCATATTTTTTCTTTCCCAAGGATATTCCTCCAAATATGACTGCCGCTATAAGCCCTGCTGCTATAACTCCAAAAGCTATCTTTTTATTTCTACTCAAATTTTTCCATCTGTCCATTAGATTCTTTAAAAATTGTGATAGCTTATCCATTTAATTAGCACTCCCTCTATAACTGTGTTCTATTCAACTCCTGATATGCATCTACCAATTTGTTTCTGATCTGTACTGCCAGTTCCAGTGACATCTTGGCCTGTTCTGTATCCAGCATTACGTTATGTATATCCGTTCTATCCCCTTCTATAAGTTCCTGGGTACTGTTATCTGCCTGTAACTGCTGTCTGTTTACTTCATCCAGCTTGCTTTTGAGCATGGATGAAAAATCGGATATGCTGCTGTCCGTATCTGTGTCTCCATCTATTTTGGCATCATCCGATATGGTATTGCCTGCTGAGATATTGCTGCTTACATTACTGCCCTGTACAGTTTTGTTGAAATCAAATATACTGCTGTCAGGTACATACTCATTTATTCTCATATATACACCATCCTCCTATTATTTCCCTATTTCCAGAGCTTTTGAAAACATGCTCTTTTCTGCATTAACGGCACTTACATTCGCCTCATAGGATCTTGTAGCCACCATCATATCCGCCATCTCATTCAATATGTTTACATTAGGCATGGATACATATCCATCTGCATCTGCATCAGGATTAGCAGGATCATATACTCTTCTGAGCGGTGAAGGATCTTCCACCACCCCTATGGCCTTCACTCCCATAGGTACCTGAGTATATTGTCCATTCTTATTCAATTCACTGTTCAGATTCTCCTGGAACACAGCAACCTTTCTTCTATATGGCTGTCCATCAGCTCCCCTTGTAGTCTCTGCATTGGCCATGTTGGAAGCTATGGTATCCATTCTTAGCCTTTCTGCCGAAAGTCCGCTGGCACTTATTCTCAGCGTATTGAAAGCTTCAATCATAAATCTGCTCCTCCTCTACTATTTATTACTTTCCATCTATTACATATCTTCTCATGGACAACTTGTTGTTTACCTGGGTTACAAGTGCATTGTACATGAGGGCATTAGCCGACTGATTCACCATTTCATTGTCAATATCCACATTGTTTCCATCCTCATTCATGCTGGTGCTGTCATCTGTCTTCACATTTACGGAACCATATTCACTGTTTACCTTTATATGCTTTTCATCATCCGTTTTAAGTTCCAGATCATCCACACTTTTTTTCAAGGATTCTTCAAAAGTGACATATTTTCTCTTATACCCTTCGGTATTTATATTGGCCATATTATCAGCCGTGGCCTCACTCCTGGCCTGGGATGCATCCAGACCCTTCTGCAAGAGGTCATATACCAATTCATCTTTAGGCAACTGTGATATATTCAATTATTGATCCCTCTTTCCACACTATTTTTTTATAGTATTTTACAAAAAATTCATTCACAAATTGTAGGTATAGTTAATAATTTAATTTTATTTTACTTTATATTAAAATCTTATTTTAATATAATTTATAATATCACAAAATTGTATGTTAATGCTATAATTATATGAAATTTTTCCTAATTATTATAAATTTTTATTAAAAATGCTCCCTTATTTTGCAACTAATATTACACAAATATATACATATTATTCCCTTTTACATCTTCATTTTTTATTTTCCACTATTTATATTATATTTATATTATATTTATGTTATTTAACATAAATATCTAGATTTTTTTTAAAAAAAATAAAATACTGTTTGAAAACAAAACATATCCTGTTTTCAAACAGTACTATAACTTAAAAATTATTTTCTGATGTTTTCCAGTATTTTAAGCACATCCTGAGGAAGTTTATTGGCCTGGGCAATCATGGCAGTAGATGCTTCCATAATTATACCTTCTTTTGAGTAATTGGTTATTTCTTCCGCTATATCCGCATCACTCAAGTCACTGTCTGCACTAATCATCTGATCAGTTAAATTCTGCATATTGTAATAACTGGTTTCAAATTTATTTTCCAGTGCACCATATTTGCTTCTATAAGAAACAATCCTGCTTAAAGTACTGTCTATTGTCCCCAAAGTATCATCTATGTTTCCATCCAGTACATCTTTACCCTCACCGCTTCTAATTGAATATAAATCCGGTATGTCGCCCTGTCCACTGTCGGTCAAATCCAACTGTGGTATATCCGTACTTTCCCCTGCATTGGCTCCTGTTGGCATATTCAAGACTTTATCCTCCCCATTTTGAGCCAGCAGTTTCAATCCGTTGAATTCTGTCTGATCAGCTGTGGAACTTATTCCATCCAGCATCTGATCTATCTCATTTTGTATTACACTCTTATCTTCCGGGGTGGTTGTCCCATTGCCAGCCTGTAGGGTAAGCTGTCTTATCCTCTGAATCATGCTGGTAATTTCCTGAAGGCCGCCCTCTGCAGTCTGGAGCATGCTCACCCCGTCCTGAACATTTCTGGCGGCAGCTTGAAGTCCGCCTATCTGTAGTTTCATATTCTGACTTTGCACCATGCCGCTGGGGTTGTCCTTGGCACTATTTAATTTAAGGCCGCTGGAAATTCTAAGTGAATTCCCGCTTTGTCTGCTCAAAGCTTGATTCTGTAGAAAATTCATAGTCAATGCAGGCATATTATAGCTTATTCTCATAAAATTCCACTCCTCTTAATTCATAGAATATTTTTTTCAATTCCTATATGACTGTCAGCATAAGTTTTACCTTTTTACTATATTTTTCTACAGTACCATAGAAGGTATATATTCCTGAATCCTTCGTATTCTGCTCACCATACTCCCATGTAACTTCAACATTCTTGGTATCTCCATCTGACATTTTCGCTTTCACAGTCTTGGGAAGAGTGTAGTTATTTCCACTGTATATTTCTTTGGAAACATCCTCAATTTCAACAGGTATGGGTTTTACAATCAATGTCGCAGTAACCTGTTTGTCACTTCCCTCTATTTTACCATATAGAACAAATTTACCTGGATTGGAGGTATTTATTTTAGACAGATTCCAGGTTACAGGTACATCTTTTACAACACCTGCATCAGCAGTCACAAGCACAGTAGATCTGGGAATATATTTATCATTCTGCCATATGGTATCTGTAAAATTATTCACATAGGATACAGAAAGCGGAATTGATTTCAACTCATTCTCAATACTATAGCTTACAGAACCACCGCCTCCGAGTATTTTCATGTTACTTACGATTTCAGATTTCAAAAAATTATAGATGGCATTGGGCACATAATCATCTACAAACACTATAGGTGAAGCTGTTCGAGAAGCTATGGCAGAAGCTACCAGTGAATCAGGAAAAGCTCTGTCAGAAGCTATATATACCGTAGATGTATTCAATTCACTTTTAAATGCATCTATTATGTCTATGTTCCTTGAAAATATATCTCCGTCTCCTATTCTCTTACACTGTGGAATAACTTTCAATATATCATCACTTATCTGAGTTTGTCCCCCTATTACATATACGGCATCTGCCTTTTTCTTGCCGTTTAAAAATTTAGCCGTGCTATCCGGTATATTGTCTCTCGTAGTCAAAACTATAGGCATTCCCTTTAATGCTGCAATAGGAGCCATGGATATGCCATCATAAAAATTATCTCCATTTACCACAGCTATCTGATTGGCGTTCCCCAATTTTTTAGCTACCTCAATACTGGTTTCATACCTATCTGATCCCCCAAGTCTTGTAACTTTTATCCCCCTGGACTTGACAGCATCTTCAACGCTTTGGGATATGACTCCCTTTCCACCTACTATAAAGGCATTTTTTACGTTTAATCTGCTGAGTTCTACGGAAGTATACGGACTCAAGCTGTCATTGCCCATCAGCAAAATAGGAGCATCATATTTTTTTGCCAGTGGAGCTGCAGATAGTGCATCCGGAAAGTTTTCACCGTTTACCAGTACAGCATAATCACTTGATTCTTTCCAGCCATCCTGGCATACCTTAGCTGCAGTTTCGTATCTGTCTGTACCGCTGTACCTATCTATATCAACCTGTGCATGTACTTTTGTAAAGCCAGCACTCAATATAAAAACCGTCAGCACAGCTGCCAGCCGTAATTTTCTACTTCCAAACACATTAAAAAATTTAATGTCTTCCATGTACATTACATTCTCCCTTCCAATTCTCCTTAAATAAAATACATCCTACTGTCAGCACATGAATAAATCCATTGTTTTATTATCGATAACAACCACAAAGTGCTTTAGGGAAAATTTAATATATACCAATTAATTATTTTATGAAATTAATATCCACTTATTTATGTATTATATAGTTCTGTCATAAGGTTCTATTTTTACATACATATTAAATAATTCAAGTGCCTTCTCTTCACTTATCTGTCCGCTGTCCAGATTACGGTATAATATATATAGGGTGGCATTCAGACCTGGATCCGCACTTTTGGTTTCCCTCATCTTTTCAAGTATCTTTTCCTTGAGAGAGATATTTCCCCTATCCAGTTCTTCCTTTAATAAATTCAGCATTTTATCTGCTTCTTTTTTTATGGACTTTTCCACGGAAGTCATTTTTATATCTTTTAATCCTGAAATCAACATATCTATGCATTTTCTATCAATAAGTATTTTTTCTGATTTTTCACTTTCCACAAAACTCCCCACCTTTCCTCAAGTTATAATTTTACCAAATCATTTTCATTCTATCAACCAGAGCCCAATATATAATATCAAAGGTGAAACTCATTCAAGTTTCACCCCATTTACAGACACAATTAATTTAAAGTTAAGCCAGATCTTTCTCTTTATATTCCAAAAATTGAATTTTGTCCGCTTCCACTATGGTGGAAAATTTTTTGACTCCATCTTTCACATAACTTTTAGTGCTTACTTTTCCATTTACACCCAATAATCTGCCTTTTTTCAAATATGGACATAAATTATCCCCTCTGTTGGTCCAATAGGAAACTAAAATAAAATCTGCTTCCCTCTCACCACTGCTGTTTAAAAAATCTTTATTAACAGCCAGAATAAACTTGATCACACCTCTAACATTGTTTTCCATTTTAATAATCTCTGCATCTTTAGTCAATCTTCCAATAAGAGTAACACTGTTCAACACCTTTACCTCCCTGTTGTTTTTTCCTGTAATTATGCCCCAGGGAGAGAGTCTTATTCAATATAATCTTCCTTTTAAATAAATTTTCGTATAAATATCTTGAAAATTTATAAATTTTAAGATTCAAGAGGTAAAATTTCTGTCCAATAACCATCAGGATCAGCTATAAAGTAAAGACCCATCTTTTTATTTTCATAACATATACATCCCATTTTTTTATGATGTTCATATGCAGCTTTAAAATCATCCGTTCTGACAGCCATGTGGATTTCATTATCTCCTAAATTATAGGGTTCTTTTCTGTCTTTCAGCCAGGTAAGTTCTATTTTATAATCTTTTACTCCATCTCCCATGAAAACCAGCGTAAAACTTTTATCATCTGCTTCTTTTCTTCTGATCTCCTTAAATTCAAGAGCCTCTTTATAAAATTCTATGCTTTTATCCAGATTAAGTACATTTATGTTGTTATGATCAAATGTAAATTTCATAATTCATCAACCTCTCATATAATGATGATACAATTATATCCTATATTACCACATATGTTAACTAAATAATAAAATTTACTTTTTATTATGTTATAATAAAAGCAATTGAATATGTAAGGTAGGTGAAGTATATTGAAAAACTATAATATTAAAATTCATTATCTCTATCACAGCGGCTTTGCCGTAGAAACCTCTTCACATTTTTTGATATTTGACTATTACAGGGATTCTTTTGATTCCTGTCCTCAAACCTTGGAAAATGGCCTTATATCACAAGATCTCTTAAAAAATAAAAAAGATGTGCTGGTATTCTGTTCTCATAAGCATCCAGATCATTTCAATCCTATAATACTAAAATGGCAAAGAGCAAATCCTGGTATAAGATACATACTGAGCAGTGACATAAAAATAAAAAATCCTCCTGAAAATTATCACAAGCTGTCCACTTACGAATGTTTAAATTTGGGCAATGTATTTGTTAAAGCTTATGGTTCCACAGATATAGGAATTTCATTTTTGGTAAAATTAGATGGAGTCACTATTTTTCATGCGGGAGATCTAAACCTATGGTACTGGAAAGAAGACTCCAAAAGCGAACAAAAAGCTGCGGAAAATAATTTCAAGATGGAAATAAGTAAAATAAAGGGAGAAGATATAGATTTTGCATTTTTTCCTGTAGATCCAAGACTGGAAGAATACTACTGCTCGGGAGGAGAATATTTTATAAATGAAATTCATCCTGCATTTTTCATACCCATGCATTTCTGGGATAACAGTTATATAACCAAAAATTTTGCAGAGCTCATGAAACATTCTCTTTCAAAATGCCTCGTTATAGATCACAGAGGCCAGACATTTGATTTTACGTAGGGGGGATAGCAAGAAGTGCCACAACTCAATGAGAATTTAGATTTTAACAACGCCAGATTAGAAGTAACTGACAACCATGTCCACATTAATTTTTCAGAACCAGTGGAAATATTGAGCTCTGCCATATTAAACGGAGGTTTTACCAGAGCCAGCAATATAGTCAATGTGAAAGTTGGTCAAAACAAAAATAAAGACAGCAATAAAATATTTCCACCTCCTGAAGTCACCCTTCAGCAGTACATAAAATCAAAAAAATGGGAGGGTAGTTCCGTTGGAATAATGACTGCAGCCAATATGAAATCCTTTAGAACAAGCCGCGAGGTTCAAGGCAGTGTAATAGTCCAGAGCTTCATCACCCTGGGAGTATCCAATGCACGACGTGCAGGAGATACTGCGGACTGGAAAAGTTTTAATTCCCATAGTCCAAAACCCGGCACCATAAATATTATTTTAGGAACAAACGCCAGGTTATCAAAAGCTGCCATGGTAGAGGCCATTATGATAATTTCAGAAGCAAAGACCTGTGTAATGCAGGACTTCAATATACTTAGCTCTGTAAGCGGAAAAACCGCTACCGGAACGGGTACAGACTCCTGCGTGGTTTTTACCGGCACAGGAGAAAACATAGATTACTGCGGAAAACATGTCTTGATGGGAGAAATGGTGGCAAAGGCAGTACTAAAGGCTTTAAAAGATTCCTTATCCGAAATAGTCTCCTGGGGCGGAACCCAGTGGATTTAGGATGCAAAGTTCAGATATTTAATATCTGAACTTTGTACTTTTCTCATTTAAGTCCAGTTGATCCGAAACCCATCCATCCTCTTTCCGTATCATCTAATTTATCTGTTTCTTCTACACACACCTGCTCCACCGGTTTTATTACCATTTGAGCAATTTTCATGCCTTTTTCCACCAGAAATGTCTTCTCTCCAAAATTTATCATAAGCACTTTTATCTCTCCCCGATAGCCTTCATCTACCGTGCCCGGCGAATTCAAAAGGGTAATGCCATATTTTAAGGCAAGTCCACTTCTGGGCCTTACCTGGGCTTCCGTGTTTTTCGGAAGTTGAATTTTTATTCCTGTGGATACAAGTTTTCTCTCCATGGGTCTTATGGGAACTTCCTCTACTGAAAACAAGTCAAGACCAGCATCACCGCTGTGGGCGTAAAATGGTATTTTTGCATCAGTATTTATTTTTTTTACCAGTAGTTTCATAGATCATACCTCATTTTTCTTTATTTAGTTAAAATCCTAATAATAAAATACCATCAAAACCTATAAAACACAAATACAATTTTGAAGCATATATGGAAATATTTCAGCGGCAATGTTATTATCTATATATAAGAAGGTGGTCATAAATATGTACAATTATCTTACCAAAGAGGCCATAGATAAGCTTAAAGAAGAAATTGAACACAGGAAAGTAGTTGTACGGCGTAAAATAAATGAGGATTTGAAGGAAGCCCGGGCTCAGGGAGATCTGAGTGAAAACTTTGAATATAAAGCTGCCAAAAGAGACAGAGCACATAACGAAAGCAGAATAAGATATCTGGAAAAAATGATAAGAACCGCCAAAATAATAAAAGACACCATTTCAGAGGATCAGGTTGGAATAGGAAAAACTGTATACCTTAAATTTCCCAAAGAAAAAGAAAGTGAAGCCTTCAACATAGTAACTACCATAGAGGCAGATCCGATGAACAATAAAATAAGCATAGAATCCCCTCTCGGATCCGCAATATACAAACATACGTCAGGTGACCGTGTTGCGGTAAAATCACCTGAAGGACAATATTATGTTGAAATTGAAGGCGTAGAATAAAGTGGCAGTTTCTGGATGTCAATTATATTTTGTCCATCCAGAAACTCATTTAAAATCAGCTGAAGAAAGCTTTTTTATTTGAAATATCCTCTGCTCTTTCATAATAGGATTTCATTATATCTTTTGGAACCATACTTCCGCCTGTTGCCCAGGAAATATGGCAGGCATCGTTCAGCTTATTCTTCAAATTATTATCCTCTATATATTTTTTCCCTGATTCATTCCCAAACAACTGGACCGGCCCTGAAATTCCCGCCAGCGCCGAAGGTTCCAATGAGATATCTTCCAGATCCACCATGGATTTTAAAAGCATATACAGTGTTTCATCCTCTACCGTATAACAGCCGCTTATCAGATTTTCCATCGTCTTTCCCACAAATTTTGAAGCCCTTGCCACTGCAAGTCCATCTGCTTCAGTGATTCCGTCAATTCCAAAATCCTGAACACATATTTTATCATGAAGCCCTGTCATGAGTCCGAGAAGCATGCAGGGTGAATGAGTTGGTTCTGCAAAAAAACAATGTACATTATCCTTGAAAACCAATTTTAATCCAAAGGCAACCCCTCCCGGCCCTCCTCCTACTCCGCAGGGAAGATAAACAAAAAGCGGATGATCTTCATCAACCTGAACATGAATTTTCTCCAGCTGATTTTTCAGCCTGCAGGCTGCCACTGAATACCCTAAAAACAAATCTCTGGAATTTTCATCATCTACAAAATACATGTTAGGATCCAGCAGTGATTGTTTTCTGGCCTCCACTATAGCCCTGCTGTAATCCTCTTTATACTCAATTACTGTAACTCCTCTGCTTCTCAGAAGATCTTTCTTCCACTGTCTTGCATCAGCCGACATATGCACATATACTTTAAATCCAAGCTTTGCACTAATTATGCCAATACTCAGGCCCAAATTCCCGGTGGATGCCACTGCAATAGAGTATTGTGAAAAAAATTTCCTAAATTCATGGCTGTCAAAAGCGGAATAATCATCTGTTTCCTTTAACATATTATTTTGTGTGGCAAGATTCTCTGCATACTTTAAGACTTCGTAAATACCCCCTCTTGCCTTAATTGATCCCGAAACAGCAAGCGCATTGTCACATTTTAAAAGCATCCTGCCCGGAACCTTCTCATGAAACATCTTTTCAATATTATTTTGCATATCAGATATTTTAACAACAGGTGATTCAATAATTCCCTTTTCTTTTTGAGTTTCCGGAAAAACTTTCGATATATAGGGAGCAAATCTTTTGAGTCTCTTTTCTGCATCTTTTACATCTTCTTCTTTAAGTGAAATTTTTTTTATGGCATCTTCAAATTTTTCACCTCTAGAATTTACCCAAAACAATTGCTCCATGGAAGTAATCCTGTTCAATAGCGGAAACTGTTTTTTCCATTCTTCTGTGGATTTCCCCTGAATTATTTTATTTCCCATGCCCAGTCCTTCTTTCTTCAATAATATATTAAGTTGATTATAGTACAAATACTACTCTATTTCATCCTCAAAAATATGTTATGATAGATAGAGAGATTCATGAAATCAGAAATATAAATGAAATATACAAGGAAGGTTGTTATGAAAAAAATTTTAATAATTGAAGATGATTTGAGCATAGCAGAACTCCAAAGAGACTATCTCGAACTGGAAGGGTTTGAGGTAACACTGTGTGCAGATGGGGTAAAAGGCCTGAATACCTTAAACAATGCTGAATTTGATCTGGTCATTTTAGATTTAATGCTGCCTAAAATGGATGGATACAGTATTCTGCGCAGCATACAGGACAAAAAAGACATTCCCGTACTGTTAGTCTCTGCTAAAAAAGAAGAAATTGATAAAATAAAAGGGTTCACTCTCGGCGCTGACGATTATATCACAAAACCTTTTAGTCCCAGCGAGTTGGTGGCCAGGGTCAAATCTCATATTCAAAACTATGAAAGGATAAAAAATAAATTCAATTCCAGATATCCCAGAATAGTCATAAGGGGTCTTGAAATACTGCGAGATTCAAGGCAGGTACTGGTAAACGGAACCGAGGTATTCCTGGCACAGAAAGAATTTGATCTTCTGCTTTATATGGCTCAAAATCCCAACAGGGTGTTCAGCAGAGAGGAATTATTTGAAAATATATGGGGGCTGGATGCCATGGGTGATAATGCCACTATCACAGTACACATAAGAAGAATAAGAGAGAAAATAGAGTTTGATCCTTCCCACCCCCAATACATAGAAACAGTCTGGGGAGCAGGATACAGACTCAGGAGCTGATTGTCCAATTCACATTTGACAATTCATAATATGCAATTGTAAGTGGACAAGCTACATCGGGTACTTCCGTTATGTCCCACAATTTTGGAGGTTTTCGGCAGATGTCAAAAGCCTCCAATTATATGCTGTAAAATCTGTCTTTTTCATGCTTTATTTTTTACATCACAATAAACAGTGATTAATCACTACTATCAATATCCAAAATCTCCATATCCACTTTTTAACCTTGTGACCTCTTTTTATATCTATTCCTTAATGATTGCACGTCATAACTATTTTGTTCCGTTACTCCTTTGACCTCTTCATAATCTGCCTTTAGTTCGTCCGCTGTTTTCTTCAAGTCCTTTACATCACCAGACACCGTTTTTAATGCTGTTTTAATTAGTGTGCTATCATCTTTTATATTGTCCTCCAGCTTTTTAAAATGTCTGTCAGTTTGTTCTGCTTGTGCCTGCTGTCCTTCTATTACTGTATTCATATTCTTTTTTAATTCTTCAAGGAGTATAGAGTGTTTGTTTTGTCCTGTTTGCAGTTCATTTAATTTTGCTGAGTGTTCGTCTAACTTGTCATTTATCGGCTGTAATAGCTCCTTTATAATTTCAATATCCTGCTTATCTAACATTTTTCGGACCTCCTATATATTAATTATTATAACTGGTTATATTTGTATATGTCAATTTGTTTTTAACTGCTGAGTTCCTTGACTGTAAAATCCTTTTTATCTGTGTTTAGTTCAGCAATATATTTATTATTCATATATTCCACAAGCACCAGATTATATTCTACCAGTAATCCCATATATAGAATGTGTATAAGCTGTCCTCCGCTACTGATATGTGCTTAAACTGCCTATTATACACAAATTTACTGAACTCTATAGGATCAACCGCTATTATAACATGATTTTCAAAGTCCATTTTTTACACCTTCCAACTCTATAAAATTACTATTAACATTTATATCTAAAATAGTAAATATTGTATTACCTATTTTAAGTTTGAAACCACTACTTATAACAAGGCTATTTACTATAAATACATATGGATAACAGTAATTATTGCACTTGCTGGTATTGAAGTTTTTGCACTTTCTATGCAGTACACATTTTTCTTTCATAGTCATTTATACAACCTCTTTCTCACTAGAAATGTAGAAAGAGTTAAAAAGTCAGCCCTCTTTCTTTGTTATTATATTTTTATGGAGTGAAAATGCATTATCCGGTTATACTATATTTATCAAGTGATTCTAAATTTGATATTTAATATTTATTCTTTGAACTTTATAGTAAAATTGCAGCGTTCGGATAAATATTTTAAAGGAGGTGGTCTTATGAACCTAACAAGTACGCCCAATAGATTAATTAGCGAGAAAAGTCCCTATCTATTACAACACGCCTACAATCCTGTGGATTGGTTTCCCTGGGGACAGGAAGCATTTGATAAGGCGAAATCAGAAGATAAACCAATCTTTTTATCTATTGGGTATAGCTGAATTGGTTCATGAAAAACACATGTCACTGGTGCCACGTTATGGCCCATGAAAGTTTCGAAGATTCAGATGTGGCCAAAATACTAAACGATAATTTTGTCTCAATAAAAGTGGATAGAGAAGAAAGACCCGACGTAGACAGCGTCTATATGAAAATATGCCAATCCATCACAGGTAGTGGCGGATGGCCTCTTACGGTTATCATGACCCCGGAGCAAAAGCCTTTTTTTGCAGGAACCTATTTCCCAAAAGATGATATAGGTGAAGCTTTAGGACTGACAAGTATTTTAAAACGTATTTCCACAACATGGGATTTAAACAGAGCCCAACTTTTGCAGGCAAGTAGCTCCTTAATGGATTCAATAGCCGAATCCAACAAGGCTCCCTTAAAGGGCATTGAGAAAGACATACTTGAAAAAGCCTTTTCTGAGTTCAAACGTAATTTTGACCAGGTATATGGAGGATTCGGCGCTGCTCCGAAATTTCCAACACCTCATAATCTGCTTTTTCTATTAAGATATTTTTACATTACCAGGGAAAATTCTGCCCTTGAAATGGTAAAAAAAACACTGGACTGCATGCAAAAAGGAGGTATATATGATCATATAGGCTTTGGATTCAGCCGTTATTCCACAGACAGAAAATGGCTTATACCCCATTTCGAAAAAATGCTCTATGACAATGCACTGCTTGCCATAGCATATGTAGAGACCTTTCAGGTCACCGGAAATAAAAAGTACTCGGAAACTGCAGAGAATATGCTAACTTACATTCTAAGGGATATGACTTCAAAAGAAGGAGGTTTTTATTCTGCAGAAGATGCAGATTCTGAAGGAGAAGAAGGTAAATTTTATACCTGGACCACAGAAGAAATAAAAGAAATTCTGGGAGAAGAAAATGGAAATAAGTTCTGCAATTATTTCAACATATCACCTTCCGGTAATTTCAACGGCAAAAATATACCCAATTTAATAGGATCCTCCATTTTAACTGAAGATATGAATTTCATAAAAAGCAGCAGGAAAAAGCTGTTTAAAGCAAGAGAAACCAGGGTACATCCCCATAAGGACGACAAGATATTGACTTCCTGGAACGGTCTTATGATTGCAGCCATGTCAATAGCCGGAAGAGTTTTAAACAATAAGAAATATACAATGGCAGCAAAAAGTGCAGCTGATTTCATCTTTAAGAATTTGATAGGTGAAAAAGGGAGGCTTCTGGCAAGTTACCGCGATGGAAGTTCTTCCCTTCCAGGTTATTTGGACGATTATGCCTTTCTGATATGGGGACTAATAGAATTATACGAATCAACCTACAATGTAGAGTATCTGGAAAAAGCCCTGGATTTAAATGAAGATCTGTTTGAATTTTTCTGGGATGAAAAGGAGGGAGGTTTTTTTCTGTACGGGAAAGACAGCCAGCAGCTGATTATGCGTCCAAAGGAAATATACGACGGTGCCATTCCCTCCGGCAATTCTGCAGCAGTACTTAATATGCTCAGATTGTCACATTTAACCACCAGTTATGAATTCAAGGGTAAAATTCAGCAGTTGTTTGAAAATTTTTCTGATGAAATAAACGGATTTCCCATGGCATACTCCTTTTTACTGTGTGGACTGCTGTTTTCCAAATATCCCACGAGACAGATCATAATATCTGCAGGAGATAACAGCGAAGATACAAAAAAAGCAGTGGCCCTTGTGAATAAAAAATATAACCCATTTTCAATTTCTCTTTTATATTCCCACTTAAATGAGGATTTAGTAAAATTTCTTCCCTCCATCAGCAGCTATATTGCCATCAGGGGAAAAACAACTGTATACATCTGTGAAAACTTCACCTGTCAAAAGCCCATCACAGATATGAACCTTCTGCAGACTCTGCTGTAGATACTTAAAAAACAAAAGAATAAAAAACCCTGCATGAAAAAATATATGTGCAGGGCTGTTGTCTTGCAATCAATACTCAAAAGTCCCGACATTTTCACACAGGGATATTTGAAGCTTTTTATCTTTTACCACCTTTTTATAAGAACATAAAAATTCATTTAACTCAGAATCCTGTAAATTTATCTCTTTCTGACTTTTTAAAATAACCTTGTCATCGCTTATAAATGCAGTCAGATCATTCAAGGAATTTTTTATATCATAGGTGGTCATGATGGAACTGCCTATACCGTCCTTGTATTTTTCCTGAAAGCTCAATTTTTTTCTCAAGGTTTCATAATCAGAATTTTTCTCCACGTGGGGAATTTCAATACCCATGCTCTTCATCTGATTTTCTACATCTTCCATATTAAATCCGTATCTTTTCATAAGTTCTTTCTGGATGTTAAACAGCTTTTCCTGGGATATATTGTTTTTGGTCATATATTCCTGAATATCTCTATAAAAGTCACCCATGGAAAGCTTACCCTGGGACATATCGTAGGAAAGCTGGTATACATAATCTTCAAATTTCTCCACATCTTTTTCTCTGGCCTTGTTTTTAATATCATTAAAATTTACAATTCTATCATCTTTATCACTCATAAAAATCCTCTCTTTCATATAAAGTGATTCTTTTAATATTTAATATCTGCACTGCAAATAAATTATGAATCCTGCATTGTACATTGAAAGCAAGTGACAGCTTTCGGATAAATTAAAAATCATCTATATATTAATTTTATCAAAATTCGCAATATAATACTATATAAATATTAAAACCTGTTTATTTAACAATAAAACAATATTATAATGAATATAATAAGTTTTGACAATTGGAGTGATCTTATGGAAAAAGCTATTATAATTCTTATGGTACTAAATGTAGTTTTAACCTCTATACTCATACTGAAGGGAAATACAGACAAAAATTCAAAAGATATCTCAAATTTATACAAATCTATAAGGGACATTTTTACAGATATGGATTCTACAATAAAGGATGAATTCTCAAGAAACAGACAGGAAAACAGTTCTTCAAGAACTCAAAGCAATATTGAGCTCTCCAATAATCTGAAAAATATTTCCGATATACAGAGAAATCAGCTGGACAGCTTTTCCAAGCAGCTTTTATCCCTTACAAATTCCAACGAAGAAAAACTCAACAAGATGAGAGAAACAATTGAAACAAGAATTTTAGCACTTCAAAATGGAAATGACAAAAAACTTGAGGAGATCAGAAATCTGGTGGATGAAAAACTCAATGAATCCCTGGACAAAAAACTCACAACTTCTTTTTCCTCCATAAGCCAGAGATTGGAGATACTCTATAAACAACTTGGTGAAATAGGAAGCCTGGCAAATGGTGTAAATGATCTAAAAAGGGCACTTACAAATATAAAAGTGAGGGGAACATTTGGAGAAATTCAGTTGAATTCCATATTGGAGGACATTCTTACAAGGGAACAGTATGAAACAAATGTAGCAACTAAAAAAGGAAGTAATGAAAGAGTTGAGTTTGCCATTAAAATCCCCTCAAAGGATGAAAAAAATCAATTTATATATCTGCCCATAGATTCAAAATTCCCTCAGGAGGACTATCAGAAACTGCTGTCTGCAGAAGAAAAGGGAGACAAGCTTTTGGTAGATCAGTCAAAAAAGGCTTTAATTGCCAGAATAAAATCAGAGGCTCAGGATGTAAGCAAAAAGTACCTTGATCCTCCAAATACGACTGACTTTGGGATCATATTTCTTCCCACTGAAAGTCTCTATTCAGAGGTAGTAAAGGAAGCGGGGCTTATGGAACAGCTGCAAAAAAAATTCAAAATTATAGTAACCGGTCCATCTACAATAGCGGCTTTTCTAAACAGTCTCCAGATGGGCTTCAGAACTCTGGCAATCGAAAGGCGTTCCAGTGAAGTCTGGGAACTTCTTGGTGCTGTTAAAACCCAGTTTTCAAAATTTGGTGATATTCTTGAAAAAACTCAGAAAAAACTTCAAGAAGCCAGCAATACCATAGAAACAGCTTCAAGAAAATCAAGAACTATAGAAAGAAAATTAAGATCAGTGGAAGAGTTACCTTTAGATAAGAGCAGCAGTATACTAGAGGCAAAGGAATAATTTGATATTTCTCCTATATTTTATTTTCATAATATAATTTTACCTGAACAGCTCATAATATAATTTTTCGGATCATATACTAATTCAGGAGATGATCATATTGGAATCAACTGTTATATTAATTATAATATTGGCAGCTGCAGTTATAGGCAGAGCAAACTCTGTTGCCACAGCTGTCTGCATACTTTTACTTTTGAAACTTTTAAATGTGGATAAGTACATATTTCCCTCTTTAGAGAAAAACGGAGTTTTCTGGGGAATTGTGATACTGGTTGCCTCCATTCTAATTCCAATAGCAAACGGAAATGTAAAATATACAAATATCATAGGCATATTTACCTCATGGATCGGATTATTTGCTCTGCTGGCCTCACTTTTTACAACTTATTTAAGTGGTCTTGGAATGCAGTATTTGACTGTACAGGGACACAGCGAAGTCATGCCTGCCCTGATACTTGGAGCAGTAATTGCAGCTGCATTTTTAGGAGGAGTTCCAGTAGGTCCACTTATAACTTCAGGAATAATTGCATTCGGATTAAAACTTTTCCACAAAATTTAAACACATATGCTAGTTAACTTTCTTATTATGATATAATTATCCCGAGGTGAATGCAATGGATGAATCAAAAATTCCAAACCACATATATCAAATGTCAACAATAAATGCTTTAGTGTCAGGACTTTACGATGGATGCATCTCATTAAATAAGCTTCTTCAAAAAGGAAATTTCGGAATAGGCACCTTCAAAGGGCTAGACGGTGAATTGACTTTGCTAAATGGCAGCTTTTACCGCACAAGACCTGATGGAAGTGTTTACAAATGCACAAAAAATGAATTTGTTCCTTTTGCTGTGGTAACCGAATTTGAGGAATACCGTACTTACAGCATCAGAGATTGCAATTGCTATGCCAATATAAAAAAATACCTTGACAATTTAATCGAGAGTAAAAATGTATTTTATGCTTTTTATTTTAACGGTGTATTCAGCCACATGAAGACCAAAACCGTAGTAAAACAGAATTTACCCTACAGGCCCATGCTGAATGCCATTAGAGATCAACATGTTTTTGAATATGATGAGGTCGAAGGACACCTGATGGGATTTAGATGCCCTTCTTTTGTAGAAGGTCTCAACGTTCCAGGATATCATTTTCATTTTATAAGCAAAGATAAAAAATTGGGCGGACATGTAAGTGAATTCTCCATTAAAAATGCAGATGTTCGTATTCAAAAGTGTTCCTGCTTTAGAATGGAACTTCCCGATAATGAGAATTTCTACAACATGAAAGTCACAAACAGAAATAATGAAATAAAACAAGTTGAGAAATAAAGGGGACTGACCCCATTGACAAAATTTTTATTTAGGTATATTATAGAAAAAATCAAATAATTTAAATCTTATCAAGAGCGGTGGAGGGATTTGGCCCTATGATGCCCGACAACCAACATTTCATTTAATGTATGGTGTTAATTCCAACAGATTATTCTGAAAGATAAGAAAAATTTTCAAGTTGTAACTTTAAAGCTGTTTTTCTTATGAAAAACAGCTTTTTATTTTATACTATATACAATTCACGAGGAGGAAAATATATGAGCAAAGAAACTAGTTTCATAACAAAATGCATTCACGTGGGAAATGGTATTGACAAAGAAACCAGGGCCATAAGGCGGCCAATAACCATGGCAAACTGTTACAGGCTCCCCGAAGATGCATCTTCAATCAACTGGAGTGATCCAAACCAGATATTATATACCAGAAATACCTCTGCAAATCAACTTTATCTTCAGCAAAGACTTGCTTCACTGGAAGGTGCAGAAGACTGTGTGGTCCTTGCAAGTGGTGTTGCTGCACTGGCAGGTGTATTTTTTACTTTCCTTGACAAAAATTCACATGTAATCTGTTCAAATGTATCATATATAGCAGTTTACAGACTGTTAAACGAATATCTTCCTGAAAAATACAATATAGAGACATCCCTTGTAGATACCTCAAACCTGGAAGAAATAAAAAAGGCCATACGCCCCAATACCAGGCTCATTCATGTTGAGACTCCAGGAAACCCCACTACGAGGATAAGCGACATTGAAGAAATTGCAAAAATTGCAAAATCCGCAGGAGCTCTACTTAGTGTTGACAGCACATTTGCTTCCCCATACCTGCAGCGCCCTCTTGAACTGGGAGCAGATCTTGTTATACACAGTTTGACAAAATATATAAATGGACATGGTGATGCCATGGGTGGAGCAGTGCTGGGCAAAAAAGATCTCATAGACAAAATTAAAGCCCAGGCCATGGTGAATCTGGGGGGAACTATAAGTCCTTTTAATGCATGGCTTATAATGAGAGGTGTTGTGACACTTCCCCTGCGTATGGAGCAGCACAGCCATACCGCTCTCAAAGTTGCCCAATATCTGGAATCAAATTCTTCAGTTAAGTTCGTGGCATATCCGGGTCTTGAAAGCCATCCGCAGCATGAAATTGCCAAAAAACAGATGAAGCTCTACTCAGGAATTATAGCTTTTGCACTTAAAGCAGATGCGGAAACTCATAATAAATTTATAAATTCACTTGAGCTCATCGTCCCTGCGGTTTCCCTGGGACATGACGAGAGCCTGATTGTATACACTGGAGCAAGTGATGAAAGGATCAATTTTTATCCAGAAAATTTCAGAGATGGATACATAAGATTCAGTGTAGGACTTGAAAGTGCGGAAGACATCATTGAAGACTTAAAACAGGCCTTGCAAAAATGCGGACTATAAAACAGGGACTGACCCCCTTCCATAAAATAGAAGGGGGTCAGTCCCCTATTTACCACTTAAATCCACTATATGCGTATCCGGAATACAGTTCTCTACAATAATCCTGGCGAAATTGCACCAGCTTAGACACTGATCAAGTATTATGGAATCGCTGGTCACTACATATTCTTTGCCATATAAAAAAGAATCCACTGAATCCATGAGCTCTACCTTCACACGGGTATTCCAGCCTGCAGAACTCTCCAATATGAATTTTTTCAATCTTCCAGAATTTGAAACGCCTTTGTCCAAAAAAAATTCAGCCCCGGCGGCCTCCGTGATGTAAAGTTCTTTTCCTACCGCATTTACGGCGAGACGAGTTTTATCGATAATCCTATATGTACCTCTAAGCCCTGCCAGATCCCTGAATGTACCATCACTGCACAGTATTATAGGTGCTCCTGAAAAGGCTGCCTCCAACGTAATGATCAAATTAAATCCATCTATATACAAAATGCTGTTCTTCAATGCATTTCCACAAATGCACTTTGATATTCTAGCCTCTGATTTTTCATCCGATGCTGTAGAACGCCTGAGAGCATCTCTCTGCCTGGAAGAAAACTGGTAATGGTTTCCAACCATCTTCAGAACAGAATTTACATTGTAATCTCTATTGAGAAGCCATTTTATCTCATGTTGGGCCTTCTGAAGCTTTACAACAGCTTCTCCTGAAAACCACCTGTCATCTTCAGCATCAATTCCCCTATTAACCGTCTTTAATTTCCCACACATATCATATCTCCCACAACAAATAATAATAAAGCAATTCATCAACATCTATTTTACCCCATTTATAAAGGTTATACTATGCAATTTCAATTTTAAACCTTTATTCACAAAATTTCTGCAGATAGATTTTACGTTTCCCACTGGATTTTATATCAAATACTCTATTTAAACTGCATTAAATTTTTTAGAGGAACATGGAGTTGGTCTTTATTCAAGTATTGACATATTATCAATTTAATGATATTATTGAGAAAAATATAGAAATTGCAAGTTGGGCTTTATTTTCCTGCATAGTATAAAATTTATTCACTATTTTAAGACAAACCGGGGTGAATTATCGCTGCCTATGATGGAAATGCGTTCGTATAATGCTGCAGATGCAGACATGAAGCAGTTACAATAGAATGTATAATTGGGGGAATATAAAATGTCAAAATATATTTTGAAAAGGTTATTTTACAGTATTATAACAATTTGGATAGTAATATCAATAACCTTTTTGCTTATGCACTTGATTCCAGGTGGTCCCTTCGACGACGAAAAGAAGCTTCCGCCCCAGATCAAAGCTAAGCTGGAAGAAAAATTTGGATTAGACAAGCCGCTCGGCACACAGTATACCACATATCTAGGTGATATAATACATGGCGATCTGGGGCCATCCATGAGATACGAAGGCAAAACCGTAAATGAAGTAGTATTTAATTCATTTCCCGTATCTGCAAAAATAGGGTTATTATCTATAGCTTTTGCACTGATATTCGGCTTGTTCATGGGAATAATTGCTGCACTCCACCAGGGAAAATGGCCCGACAGCGCGGCAATGCTCATATCAACTATAGGAGTCACCATTCCCAACTTCGTAATGGCCACCTTTTTCATTTATTTTTTTGCGGTCAAATTAGGCTGGTTTCCTGCAGTGGGACTGGACAGTCCTTCAAGCTATGTACTTCCCTCTGTAGCTCTTGGTGCATATTCCATGTCATTTATAGCCAGGCTGTCTAGATCCAGCTTGCTGGAAGTAATACGCCAGGACTACATAAAGGTAGAAAAAGCAAAGGGTCTCTCTCAAAACGTAATAATATATAAACACGCTTTGAAAAACTCTCTCATACCCATAGTTACATATATAGGTCCATTATTTGCCGGAATACTCACCGGAAGCTTTGTAATCGAAACCTTGTTTGGAATACCCGGTCTGGGAAGAGATTTTGTCCAAAGCATATATAACAGGGACTACACTACCATATTGGGTATTACCATATTTTACAGTTCATTCTTGGTGCTCTGCAATTTAATTGTGGATATACTGTACGTTATTATCGATCCAAGAATAAAACTTGAGGCTTAAGGGAGGGATAAGAGATGGAACTACCAAAGGATGCCTTTGAAAAAGTATTTAAAAAGGAAAAGCAGTCAGAGGAGCTGGTAAGGCCTACCATATCCTACTGGCAGGATGTATGGAGAAGATTAAAACTCAACAAATTGGCTGTAGCCGGTTTATTCTTTGTAATATTCATCACTTTGCTGGCTATAATAGGTCCGATATTTTCAAAATATAATTATTACAGTCAAAATTTGAATATGGCAAACCTACCGCCCAGCGTCGGGCACTGGTTTGGAACAGATAAATTTGGAAGAGATATATTTATAAGAATATTGTATGGAGCAAGAATTTCTCTTACCGTAGGTTATGTTGCAAGTTTGCTGGACATACTAATTGGAATAGTATATGGAGGTATAGCAGGTTATTTCGGGGGAATGGTGGATAATATAATGATGAGAATAGTGGATATTCTATATTCTATTCCCATGACCATATATGTAATACTTTTCATGGTGGTATTCGGTGCCGGGCTCAAGAGCATAATAATAGCTCTGGCGGTTGCATTCTGGCTAACCATGGCAAGGATAGTAAGAGGAGAAATAATGTCACTAAAACAGCAGGAATTCGTCCTTGCCGCAAAAACTCTCGGGGCATCATCTGTAAGAATAATCCTCAAGCACCTGATTCCAAACTGTTTGGGACCCATAATAGTGACACTGACTCTCTCTATCCCCGATGCTATATTCACAGAATCATTCTTAAGTTTTATAGGCCTGGGTGTATCAGCTCCAATGGCATCCTGGGGTACTTTAGCTTCCGATGCCCTAGACAGCTTTCAGCTGTATCCCCTTCAATTATTTTTCCCATCTATAGCCATATGTTTAACTATGCTTGCATTTAATTTATTAGGCGACGGACTCAGAGATTCTCTGGATCCTAAAATGAAAAAATAACAGGAGGACGTTTAAATGGATAGATTACTTGAAGTAAATAATATGCATACATCTTTCCAGACTTATCTGGGCGAGGTAAAGGCAGTGAGGGGTGTATACTTTCATCTTGAGAAAGGTGAAGCTCTGGGGATAGTCGGAGAATCTGGAAGTGGAAAAAGTATAACCATGATGTCAATTATGAAGCTTCTCCCGGAAAACGGCAAAACAACAGCGGATAGTATAAAATTTTTAGACAAAGATCTGCTGAAACTGAATAATAAAAAAATGGAGGGTATAAGGGGAAATGATATCGGAATGATCTTTCAAGACCCTATGACCTCTCTGGATCCAGTTTTCAAAATAGGTCATCAACTGGCGGAACCACTTATAAAGCATAAACATATGAACAAAGAAGATGCCAGGAAAAAAGTAATTGAAATGCTGAAACTGGTTAAAATACCCAGCGCAGATAAAAGAATAAACCAATATCCACATGAATTCTCAGGCGGCATGAGACAAAGGGCAATGATAGCCATGGCATTAATCTGCAATCCAAAACTTCTAATTGCGGACGAGCCCACTACAGCCCTTGATGTGACAATACAGGCACAAATACTTGAACTTATGAAAGATCTAAAAACAAAATTAGGTATGTCCATAATTTTAATAACACACGATCTAGGTGTCGTAGCAAATCTATGCAGCAGAATAAACGTGATGTACGGCGGAATGATTATAGAAAGCGGGAGTACAAGAGACATATTTTACAATTCAAAACATCCATATACCTGGGGACTTTTGAAAAGTATACCAAATCCAATGGAAGACATAAAGCAGAGACTCAAGCCGATAGACGGAACTCCTCCGGATCTGTTAAAACCTCCAGCAGGATGTCCTTTCGCCCCAAGATGCGAGTATACCATGAAAATATGTCTCAGCAAATTGCCCGGGGCATTTAAAATAGATGAGAATCATTTTTCTCTTTGCTGGCTCAATCACCTAAATGCACCTAAAACAGACAAAATAAGCGGAGGCGTTATAAAAAATGAAATATGACAGACCACTTGTTGAAATAAAAAAACTTAAAAAGTATTTTCCTGCAAAAAAATCATTTTTTGGTAAAGTAACCAGCAATGTAAAAGCAGTGGACAATATGTCCTTTACCATAAACAAAGGAGAAACTCTGGGATTAGTTGGGGAATCAGGCTGCGGCAAGACAACTATCGGAAGAACCATAATCAAGTTATACGAGCCAACAGATGGACAGATAATATACGATGGTACGGATATATCAAGGTTTTCCAGCAGCAAAATGCTGCCCTACAGAAGAAAAATGCAGATGATATTCCAGGATCCTTATGCATCTCTTGATTCAAGAATGACAGTAGGTGACATAATAGGAGAGTCTATAGATATTCACAACCTGATGAAGGGAAAAGAAAGACAGGAAAGAATTCAATATCTCTTAAACAAGGTGGGTTTAAATGAAGACCACACAAACAGGTATCCTCATGAATTTTCAGGTGGACAAAGGCAGAGGATTGGTATAGCGAGAGCTCTTGCCGTTGAACCTGAATTCATAGTGTGTGATGAGCCCATATCAGCTCTGGATGTATCAATTCAGGCACAGGTAATAAATATGCTGGAAGATCTTCAGGATGATTTAGGGCTTACATATTTGTTCATAGCCCACGATCTATCCATGGTAAAGCATATATCCACCAAAATCGGGGTGATGTATCTAGGGAAAATGCTGGAAATGGCAGAAAGTAATGAACTGTACCAAAACTCTCTTCATCCCTACACCAGAGCACTGCTGTCGGCAATACCGGTACCGAATCCTGATATGGCAGCTAAAAACAAGAGAATAATGCTGGAAGGTGAAACTCCTTCTCCAATAGATCCTCCGCCAGGCTGCAGATTCAAAGACAGATGCAGATACTCCATGAAAAGGTGCTCTGAAAAGGATCCTGAATTAAAGGACATGGGCAGCGGACACTATGCGGCCTGCTATTTATACGATAAGTAAACCAAAATAAGATATATAGAATGTTTATACTGCATAAACATATTATATACTAAAATTTTTATTGAGGGGGATTATTATGCTGAAAAACAAGTTTAAAATTCTTGCAGTTGCAATGTCACTTGCATTCATAGGTTCATTGTTCGCTGGCTGCGGAAATTCCAAAAACGGCTCAGACTCAAATGGCAAAAGCACTATAAAAGTAAATATTGCTGCCGAGCCCAGGACAATTGATCCTGGATTGAACAACACAGTTGAAGGCGCACAGGTAATCTGTAACGCTTTCGAAGGCCTGACAAATCTGGACAAAAATGAAAAACCCATACCCGGGGTTGCAGAAAAATGGGACATATCCAGTGATGGGCTCACTTATACTTTCCATCTGAGGAAAAATGCAAAATGGTCCGACGGGAAACCTGTTACTGCAAAGGATTTCGAGTATGCCTGGAAAAGAGCTCTGGATCCAAAAACCGCTTCCCAATACTCATATCAATTATTCTATTTAAAAAACGGTGAAGCCTATAATAAGGGCAAAGCTCAGGAAAACCAGGTAGGAGTCACTGCCAAAGATGATTATACACTGGTAGCCACACTTGAAAATCCTACACCCTATTTCCTGTCACTTACATCTTTTCCTACCTACGATCCTGTAAGAAAAGACGTAGTTGAAAAAAATCCAAACAGCTGGGCTACAAAGCCGGAGACCTATATATCAAATGGCCCTTATAAACTGGTAGAATACAAGTCAAAGGACAGCTTGAATTTTGAAAAAAGCCCAAATTACTGGGACAATAAAAACATAAAAATAAATAGAATTGAATTCAAAACCCTGGAAAATGCCAGCAGCTATTATGCAGCATTCAAGACAGGAGAGCTGGACCTTATAGATAAACCGCCTGCTGCTGAAACCCCTGAGCTGCTGAAAAGCGGGACGGCAAAGGCCTATCCATATTTAGCCATCTACTACTATGATATAAATTTATCACCGCAGGCTAAAAGCATAAATTCAGATGCAGCTAAGGCACTAAGCGATGTAAGAGTTAGAAAGGCATTGAGCCTGGCTATAGACAGAACTTCCATAACCGAAAAAGTTACAAAATCCGGTGAGATACCTGCTACTTCCTTCGTACCTAAAGGTACCAGTGATTCAAATGGGAAGGAATTCACAGACAAAGAGTATTTCTCAAAAACTGCAGATATACCACAGGCCAAAAAACTGCTGGCTGAGGCAGGCTATCCCGGAGGAAAAGGCTTCCCACAGCTGGAGATACTGTACAATACAATGCAGGGACATCAAAATATAGCACAGGCAGTTCAGGACATGTGGAAAAAGAACCTGGGGATAAATGTTACTCTCAAAAATGTGGAGAGAAAAGTCCACCTGGCCCAGCTTCAAAATCATCAGTTCATACTTGGCAGGGACGGCTGGACAGCTGATTACGATGATGCCATGACATTTCTTGATATATTTACAACTGGAAACGGCAACAACATGGCAGGGTATTCAAATTTAAAATACGATCAGCTGATATCCCAGGCCAAATCAGAACCTGATAAGGCTGAAAGAGCCGGCTTGATGCATCAGGCTGAAGATCAGCTCCTGACTGATCTACCTATAATACCTATTTACTACTACACTGAAGTTGTATGCATGAACCCGAAGCTTAAAGATGCCCATATATCAAATTTAGGTTTCTTCATCTTCAGAGATGCATATCTGGAAAAATAATTTACAATTAAAAGGAGGGACAAATATGTCAACTAATCCAAGAGATTTATTGAATGAATTTACAGGAGGACTTCAAGAACTGGGAGCTACTCATGGTGAAGAACTCAATTCTTTCATGAACCTGCTTAAAACAATGTACAGACCCACTGCCATAGATACAAAAACAAAAGAGCTCATAAGTGTGGCCATAGCTGCCTACACCCGCTGCCAGTACTGCATAGCCTACCATGTCTACAAGGCTCTTGAAGCTGGTGCCAAAAGAGATGAAATTGTGGATGCTTCCATGATATCAGTTGCCTTCGGAGCAGGTCCTGCAATGGCTTACAGCGTGACATTAGTAAAACAATCCATAGATGAATTTGAAAATGATTTCAAGAAAATATAACAAACTATTTTAAAAGCGGCCTTTATTGAAAAGGTCGCTTTTAACGCTGTTAATTATAATAAATATGATTAAAGAAAAGTCTTTAAGTAAACATTTTACCATTTAAACAGTTTAATTCCCAATTTTTGTATGAGGGTCAGTCCCCTTAATTTTATTTCTCTCTACAAATCTTCCCAGGAAGAAGAATAGAACTCCCATTCCTATACCTGTCTGTACACAAAACAGCAAACTCTCAATTTCACCGGGAAGTTCTCCGCCAATCCATTTTTCCATGACAGGTGTAGCCCAGGGTTTATATTCAGTTCCTTTAATCTGTGAAACCACTTTACTTCCTGCATCATCGGAACCGCCAAATTCAGCACCTTTCAATGTAAATAATGGCACAACGGCAATCAACACGGCAATAACTAATAAAATAATAATTTTTTGCTTGGTCTTTTTTCCCATTAATTTTCTCCTCCTTTCAGAAATCCAATGCCTGTCAACTCGGATTTTGCATATGTTTCAAGACACATAACTATAACAACAGTCAAAATACCTTCAACAATAGCCAATGGAACCTGTGTAGGTGCAAATACTGCAAGGAATTTTGCCGCTGATGCGGAGACACCACCATTTGCAGATGGATATGCAAGTGCAAGCTGGATACTTGTTACACAATAAGTGAATAAATCACCAATTGCTGCTGCCAGAAAAATACCTACATGTTTATTCACTTTCAACTTTCCACACACTTTGTAGATTGCATAGGAAACCAGCGGACCTGCAATAGCCATTGAAAACGTATTGGCCCCCAAAGTAGTCAATCCACCATGAGCAAGCAGTATTGCCTGAAAAATCAATACAATGATACCTAAAATGCTTACTGCACTGGGTCCAAATAAAATTGCACCGAGTCCTGTACCGGTCATATGTGAACAACTTCCTGTCACTGAAGGGATCTTCAAAGATGAGACTATAAAAATAAATGCACCTACCATTGCAAGAACAGTAATTGATCTACGATTCTCGGACAATGTTTTTCTAATTGACAAGTAACCTGCTACCAGGAATGGAGCTGATATAACACCCCATAAAATACAGAATTTCGGTGGAAGATATCCTTCCATGATATGCATTGCATTTGCCACTGGAGCTACTCCAAAAGCCAGCGCAAAACATGCCACAACTGCAATAATTTTCTTTTGCTTTAAATTCATTTTATTTTCCCCCTTGTTTATGTTTAATATTTACTCTAGGACAAAATATCCAGAGATATTTTCCTTTCAAGTATTCTTTTGAGTTCCTGCGTATTTTTAGGATACTCTTTTGTATCTCCCATTAAATGTTTTTTTACAAGCAATTCATATACCTCCAGCATGGTTGGCTGTCTTAGATTTGCCCTTTTTAAAATTTTCATATTTCTAAAAATCTCCAGCGGCGTTCCATCTGCAATAATACTGCCCTGAAAAAATACAAGTATTCTTTCAGCCCATCTATATGCAAAATCCACATCATGGGTGGAAATAAGCATTGTCTTTCCCTCTGAAACAAGCTTGGCCAGAACCTCTTCCAGCATCATGGCATTTAAAGGATCCAGTGCTGCCGTTGGTTCATCAAATATAATGATCTCTGATTTCATGGCTATGATATCTGCAATACTGACACGCTTTTTTTCACCGCCGCTCAGATAATGAGGAGGGCGATCCCTTAAATCCCAGATGTTCATGTATTCCAGTGCTTCTTTCACCCTTTTTTTTACTTCTTCTTTAGGAAGTTTTAAATTCATAGGTCCAAACCCAACTTCTGCCATAACTGTAGAAGCTATAATTTGATTGTCTGCATCTTGAAATACAATTCCAATATTTTTTCTAAGCTCTTTTAAATTTTTTTTATTGATAACCGTATTGCGATAGATGATTTTTCCGCCTTCCGGGGTAAGCACACCGTTGACATTCAGGAAAAATGTGGATTTGCCGGATCCATTGGAACCAATAACAGCAATTTTCTCACCTTCATGGACATCCAAATTTATTCCATTTAGTGCATGTTTTCCATTTCCGTAAGTATAACAAAGATTCTCAACTTTCAATATAGGTTCTTTCATAATTGCCCCTTTCTATCACGTAAACCCCCACAGCAAAAACAGGGAAATTACAAATGATGACGCTGCAGCAATATGTACTGTTTCTACCTTTTTATCCTCCATCCAGAATATAAGCTCACCATCGTAACACCTGGCTTCCATTGCATCATAATAAGCTTCCGCCTTTTTCATTGAAACAATCAATATATTGCTCACAATACCTCCAAATGTATTGCAGGAAGTTTTAAAGTCACAGTATCCCAAGCGGGATTCAGCAGAATTTTTCATTTTAGTATAAGCATCCATTAATATGAAAATATAACGATATATGATATCCATCAATTCCACTATAATCTTTGGCACATGGGCTTTTCGGAGTACATAAATAATTTCGGAAGACGGAGTGGACAATGCCATCATCTGTAAGGCACTTATTGCTGCAAAAACTTTCAGTACTAGAAAAAGCATTTCTTTGAGCTTTGCCTGAGAGGTAAACACATAAAAAAATCCAAGATACAGATTATATTGTCCCATGGGCCGTCTTGAAAAATCAATGCCAATAGTGATAGTTCCCAGGATAATAAATACTATTGGTATGGACAGTACAGACAAATATGCATGTACTGGAATTCCTCCTTTTACAATTGTCAGATAGGCCATTGCAATAATGACCACAACAGATACATATGGGTTGTCAAATGCAATACAAAGAATAAGTATTAAAATAGAAAAAAGTACTTTAAAAGCAGAATTCCAATGCTTGATTTTAGAATTATAAGCATAAGAATCAATTTCAAAACCCTCGCCGTGTTTATGTCCAATCCCATGATGAGAATGATGTGCTTCTTCGCAGCAGGCATGGCTATGCTCATGTCTCTCTTTGAGGAAAAAAGCAATCATCAAAAAAGCAGCACACAAAACAATAATTTTTACCATTTCACACCTCCTTAGATTTTCACTAAGTGTTAGTACAGCAAATCTTTATGCTCTCACTTAAGAAAAAAATTACTTCTTGAAATCCTTTTAAATTCTTCTAAACGTGTATTAAAATTCAAAAGTCCTCTTAACTCACAGTTAAGAGGACTTAAAGCCACAGCAATTATAAAAATATATTGCAATCACCCCCTATCTATCGTAGAGTTAATCGTATACTATTGCAACAGGTATTCTGACTCAAGCATCATTGCCCCTATAACCTTCCCAGTTTCCCAGTGGCATTTAATAAGGACTCATCTCTTACAGCGGCGAGACCGTGTAGGATTTTCACCTAGCTTCCCATCTATTTTAAATCAATTTATAATTTTATTATTAATAATTATACACCAATTTTAATATATAGCATATTGTTCCATAAGTCAAGCATATAAATATAGTTACTATCCAAAATCCATTATATTTTTGTCAAATAGCTTACCTATATCCCCTGATTCTTATGTGGTATAATTGTCTTATTGGAAATTATGTTTAAATATGTTTATAAATATAATTTGGAGGAATTAATTGTGAATAAAAATATTAAATCCTGTTTTTTCTTGATTATTACACTTGTATGTCTTGTATTTATTGAAATTTTCATCAATATAATGAAAGAAATTGTAAAAAGCAATTTCGATGTAATCTCACTGCTTCTTTTTATCAGTTTGATGTCCATAGTTTTTGGTTTTATATTAAATGTTCAGCACTTTATTGAACAGCTTAAGTGCCGTGGAACCATAATCTGGGATATTCCCAAATTATCATTGAGTATCTTACTTTTTGTCATATTTGTCTTATATACTTTAACATGCTTAAAAATAATTGCATCAACTAGATTTATAACAATAATAATGTTTGAATATCCCTATTCATTTATATTTTTAGGTATCTTATTCGGACATACTCTTACTGAATTATTTTCAAAAGATTCCACAGAATCCATGTAAATTATTCTCTATAAGCGAATTACTTTTTAAATGTAATTTCCATTTTTTGTTATGGGGTCAGACCCCACTAGTTTTCAAAAGAACCGCGTCCCCAGCTTTTTATGGATGCTTTTACATTTACATCTATACTGGAATTGAGCACTTCACTGTTCCAATCAGTATTGCTCCACCTTCCATATCTGGCTGCAGCATACTGTCCAAGTCCTATGCAGTCCATTTTATATTCATTTTTCATTTTATTTATAATCGAGTAGCAATTCTTGCGTACTTTTTCTTCAATTTTCTTTTCAAAGGCCCTTTTAACGTCTTTATTTTTTGAGAGATCCTTGAAATAGGTGTTTGTAACTATATCTCCCTTTAATCTTAAATCTATTGTAAAATGAAGTTTTCCATCAATTTTATCTACATGGACTTTTCTTGACGAATCCGCATAGAAATCCGAATAATTTTTTGAAGTCTTTTGCAGGCTTACAATTCCGCGTCCTTTGTCATTTCCCATCAAGTTAATCCACTTGCTGTCATCAAAATCTGATCTTGCCACCATACGTTCATCTTTAAACAAGGCCATCCCCGATACCTTTATACCATCATTGCCTATCTCAATATATGGTATCACAGGATTAACACCTTCGACATGGAGAGAAGAATATACATTTGTTATCTTTGTATCCTTTGGGAAAAAAGCGTAATTGAATTCATTTTTCAGAAGTCCCTCTATAAAATCGGAAGAACTTGGATAGCCCTTTACTTTATAGGAGAGCATATCTCTTGCCCTGCCTTTACATATTACAAAATAACCTGTATCATTTAACTGGGGATTTCTGAATAATATGTCCATTACAGTTCCTATCCCATAAACAGCATTGCTTTCACTTACTACATATACCTTCTCAAATCCCAGTATGCTCTTTTTGTCCGATACGGATTGTCTGTTCTCTCTTGTTGCACCTAAAGTTCTTGCAACACCATCCCTTATTGTACTGCTTATCCTGGTATTCTCACTGCTTTCACCGGATTCGTCGAATACATAGGCAGACAAAGGCACACTGTATTCTATTGAATTGTCACTTCTGCATCTAATATCATTACCTACCCCCGCTACTATTTCCAGATTTTCAATTGAATCCGTACTTTCCATTCCCGTTATAAAAAACGAAAATATCATAATCATCAGCGGTATTATAATTAAAAATTTATTCTTTTTCATTTAGACCATCCTTCTTTATAAGTGCCATACAGCATATTGTAGTCAGGTAGGCTATATTGAACAAAGTATATTTGGGAATTGCGAATTTTAAGAAAGCTCTCCGGGCTTCTTCATTTATGTAAGTAGAAGCTATTGCTGTCATAAGGGGGTACATGACCAGGGACAGTTTCTTTATTGAAAACTTTTTAAGCAGATCCTGCAGGACAAATACCGAGGCAAAATAATTGTTGGAGATAGTTTTGAAATTTATTATACTCCACATAAACATGAATACAAATCTGAAATTATTTATTATAGGCACTTCAATGGATTTGGTGGCCAGGAGCATTGCCCAGTAGGACTTTTTTATAAGGTCTATTCCACAGTAGTATATTGTCAAAAAAGTTGTAGATGCGTACAAAACTATTAGAAATAATGCTCCTTTTAACGCATAGCTCTTAAAATTTTTCCTGTCACTCAGCAGGGGGTATAGTAAAAAAATTATCTCCACTCCTCCATAGGAAAAACAGGATTCAGTGCTGGCCCTGAGCAGAGATTTAATATCAACTCCAAACAGTGGAAGAACATTTATGAGTTTTCCCTTGGCCAATGAAGCAATTGCGGGGAGGGAAACAATTACAGTACATACAAAGATCACTTCATTTATATTTGCCATGGGTTTTAGTCCGCTGCAGCTGGACACTGCTCCCAGAAACACTATGAATATAAGCAGCTTTACAGGTGGCATAAAATACATTATAAAAGTCGTCAGAAGGATGGTCAGTCCAGATGCAACAGCTGTGGTGTACAGTACAAAATTGAACATAAAAATCAGATTTAAAAAATTTCCGAGAAAGGTTCCGAAAAATTTTCTGCTCAACTGCAATATGTTTTTATCCGGAAACCTCTTCTGCAGTATGCTGGCTATACATACCAGGTATAATGGATAAATCCCGCCAATAATAACTGAAATCCAGCCGCTTTGCCTGGCAATTTCAGCTACCTGGTTTGGAAGGTTTATAAGTCCTACACCTACAGCAGCGCCTGTTAAAATACAAAACAATTGATATGAAGTTATTTTACTTTCCAGGCTGTTCTGCATCAATGTTTCCCCCTAAATTTTTTCATGAAATCTCCCTGCCTGATCTTGTTTTTATTCGGTATAGCCTCTGGTCTCCTGTCCATATTCCACAGCTGGGCTCTGATGAATATATCCTTTAAATCATTCCTTTTAAGAGAAAGATAACGTACTCCGAAACTGTCCATTGAAAACAGATGCAGTAAAATCAGATACCATCCCGCGGCAATACCTACAACTCCAAATATATCCGCAAGTATTATCATGGGAAATCTCACTATACGTATAGAAAGTGACATATCATAGTTGGGAATTACAAAGGTCCCAATTACAGCTGTTCCAACCACTACAAGGGTAGCGGGACTTACCAGCCGAGCCCTTAATGCAGCATCACCAATTATGAATCCACCCACCAGGCTGAGGGTCTGACCTATTTTACCAGGAAGTCTCAGTCCTCCTTCCCTTAAAAACTCCACTACCATATCCATGGACAATATTTCAATCAGCGGAGTCAGTAAAAGTCCTTTTCGCGTGGCTACCAAAGGAAGAAGAAACTTTATGGGTATAAGCTCTGCATTAAACTTTATGAAAGACAAATAGGCCGCAGGAAGAGTTATGACTAAAAAAACTGCAATCAGCCTCAAAATTCTAATCATGGAAGACAAAATACTTCTTTCATAATAATCCTCTATGGCCTGAAAAAATTCTGTAAACAGTGCAGGTGCCACAAGTGCATAGGGTGTACCCTGACACAATATTACAGCTCTCCCCTCACTTAGATCATTTATGACTATATCAGGTCTCTCAGTGGCAAAGCACTGTGGAAACAATGCATAAGGATGGCTTTCTATGTATTGTTCTATAACACCTGCCCCTGTTATTGAATCTACGTTTATAACAGACAACCTGTCCCGTATGTTTTTCATAACCTTATCATCTGCAATGCTGTTTATATACATCAGTTTTACGTCCGTCTGAGTATATTTTCCCAGAGTAAAATTTTCAATAGTGAGATCCGGATGTTTTATCATCCTCCTAATCATGCTCATATTCGTTTCCAGATTTTCAACAAATCCTTCTCTTGAGCCTCTTACTGCGTACTCATTCAGCGGCTCTGATATCTGTCTGTACTTTCCGTCCTTTGTATCTACTATTACAAATTGGCTTATATGTTCTATAATCAGTACAGTATATCCCCTTTTCAAGGCAAATACAGCTTTGTTGACATCTCTTTCTATAGATGTACTGCTTGAAGTTATATACCTTTTACATATTATGGTGCATATATCAGATGAAAGACTTATTTTGTCATTTGTGCAAAGCATAAGAGGCTTTAATATATTTGAATTTATAGATTCTCTGTCAGCAAGAGAATTTACATAGAGAAGTACTGCCTGAATCGGAGATTTATCCCCTATTTCAAAAAATCTTTTTATAATTGTATCCGTATTTCCAAGCCCATCGATAATTTTTTGTATGTTGCTGTTTATGCTGAAATTATCCATAAATATCACCCACCCATGTTAGTTTTAGCTTGTTTTAGAGAAATTATGCTCCAATATAAAAACCAGAGTACCTTAAATTCTGGGTACTCTGGTTACAAATTCATATATGATATTTGAAATAATTTATACTCTCAAAAGGACATAACCTTAAGATACAACATATTCCGCTGCAGCTATTTAATAAGCCTTCTTAATATACTCACCAATTCTTCTTACCGCTTCTTTCAAATTTTCATCTGAATTAGCAAATACCAGGCGCAAATAACCCTCTCCCATCTTGCCAAAGGCAGAACCCGGAACCACCACTACTTTAGCTCCTCTTACCAGTTCTTCTGCAAACTTAACTGAAGTTTTGCCAAAGGATTTTATATTGGGAAAAGCATAAAAGCTTCCGGGAGATTTTTTACAGGTTATACCTGGAATGCTGTTCAATCCATCTATTAGAATATCACGTCGGCGTGCATAATCTCCAACCATTTTCTCCACTGCTGCCTGTGGTCCAGTTAAAGCTTCTACTGCCGCCTTTTGTATGAATGTAGGAACACAGGAAACAACCCCTTCCTGCAATTTAGGCATATTTGATATTATATTTTTATCTGCAACTATGTATCCAAGCCTCCAGCCTGTCATTGCATATGACTTAGAAAAACTGTCAATTACCATAACTCTATTGCGGACTTCCGGAATTTGAGCCATGCTGAAGCTCCTACAACCATCATAAACAATCCTATTATACACTTCATCAGAGTATACCAACAAATCATATTTTTCAGCTATTTCAGCTATTGCCTCTATATCCGGCTTATTTAACACCGAACCAAGAGGATTACTTGGGGAATTAAGCAAAATCGCCTTAGTTCTCGGTGTTACTGCCTTTTCAATATCTTTGGCATCTATTTTAAAATCATTTTCTTCATAAGCTGGAACAGCTACAGGTTTTCCCCCTACCATCATTACTTGTCCCACATAATTGGAGAAACCGGGATCCGGGATGATGACTTCATCACCAGGATTTATGGTTGTAAGCAGGCTTAACGCCAGCGCTTCCAATCCACCTACTGTTATCATTACATTTTCAGAAGTATATTCTTTTGAATACTTTTTATAGTAATCAGCTATTGCTTCACGCAGCTCGTACAAACCTGCATTTGGGCAATAATGAGTATATCCTTCATCGATGGCCCTTTTGGCTGCTTCCTTAATATTAGCAGGAGTATCGAAATTTGGTTCTCCAAGAGTAAGTTTAATTACATCATCATATTGTTCTGCCAGATCAAACATCCGCCTAATTCCTGAGGCAGGATAATCCACGGCTAGTTTTGATAAATATCCCATTTAAAAAATCTCCTTTGTTTTAAAACATCAAGTGATATTATACAATCCTCCAGTCTATTTTTTCTTTTTTCATATACTGACAGCACGCTGCAACCGAATTTTCCACCATATCATGAACTGCCTGATCCGTATAAAATGCCGTATGGGGTGTTATAATAGCATTGGAAAAGCTCTCCAATATAATTGCATCATGATCTTCAAGCCTCATATCCTTGTGGTCAAAGTTATAATATACCGGTTCATTATCTATTACATCCATTCCCACAGCACCAATGATATTTTCTTCAATTCCCTTAATAAGCGCCCTGTTGTCAATCAAGGATCCTCTGGCTGTGTTGATAATAACCACACCTGGCTTTAGCCTGGACACATTATTCAAATTAATCATATGATGATTTTCTTTTACAGCTGGAACATGAAAAGTAATAACGTCGCATTTTTCCAGTATCTCATCATAAGAAACATAGCCTGCATATTTTTTTGTCTCTTCATTTTCAAATAAATCATAGGCCAGTATTTTGCATCCAAAACCCGATATTTCTTTTATGACTGTTCTTCCAATACGTCCGGTTCCCACTACTCCTACCGTCATATTCCGCAGTTCTCTCCCCTGATTGCGTCCGAGTTCATAATCTTTTACTTCATACCTTTTCATAATATATTTTGCTTTTCTTAAACACATGAGCATAAGCATGACGGCAAAATCTGCAATTGCATTGGGTGAATACAAAATATGTGCCACCTGCACTCCTATCTTTTTTGCATGATTTAAATCAATATGCTCTACTCCGATTGTTCTCGTTGAAATAAATCCAATGCCCATTCCTTTAAATTTGTCCATAATCTGATTGTCCAATATTGTGGCCAACATACTGATACAATCATACCCTTCTGCCAGTTTGCAGTTTTCCATAGTTGGCTGCATTTCACAAAAGCCAATTTCCACACCATATTTTTTACTTATTTGAGGCAATATTATCTGTTCATCCTTCTTACAGCTATACATAAAAATTTTCATCTGTCATTTATTCCTTCCTATTTATTCAATTCCATAATCTATAGTTCACAATGCATAATTAATCAACCGCCCTGTTGCTTATTTTATTATATTATATATTATAATTACAAAATATCAAGCATATAATAATATATAGTCATAGATATAATTAGTAAACTACAAAAAAGTTCAGCCCATTAAGGTAATTCCTATCACCTACACAGCAATACTTATTACAATAAAAAGAGGTGGTGTTTTACCGCCTCTTTTAACATACTCATATTGATTGAGTTTTTTCGGCATCTCCGCTTTCAGTACGTTTAGAGCCTATGCCTACGCCTTAATACCTTTGCGGTACTCATTATCCATATTCACCTCTTCAAAGGTGCTCATGTTATTGATGACAGCCATAGCATTGCCCACGATTCCCATGGCAATCGGGCAGCCAGTGCCCTCTCCAAGACGCATACCGAGATTCAGCATCGGTTTTAATTCCATTTCCTCTGCCGCAAGCCTGTAAGCAGGCTCTTCAGAAATATGGGAGGGAATCATAAATTCCTTTGTAAGAGGATTGAATTTATATGCCAGCAATGCTGCAGCGATTGAAATCACGCCATCAATAATCACCGGTTTGCGGTAATATGCCGCGCCTATGTACAATCCCGTCATTGCCGCAATGTCAAGGCCGCCCACCTTGGAAAGAATATCTACAATATCATCTGCATCGGGTTTATGCATAGCAAGTGCTGCGGTAATCACCCGCTTTTTATTTTCAAAAGCTTCATTACTCAGTCCCCCGCCTCTTCCAACGGCTTTTTCGGCATCATTTATTCCAAGCGCCGCCATGATACAGGCTGCCGCAGTGGATGTGTTGCCCATGCCAACCTCGCCGGCTCCGATGATATCGTAGCTTTCACTGAATGCAGTTTTTGCGAATTCAAAACCCACTTCTATTGCTTTTAAAGCAATCTCACGGCTCATAGACTTCTCTTTGTAAAAATCGTTAGTGCCGTCTGGCATAAGTCTTCTGTTATAAATATGGGGATCTTCAATTTCACCGATAATTCCCATATCAACAAGCCGAAGGTCCACGTGGTTATACTCGCAAAGAACATTGATCCCGCATTTTTTCTCTGAAGCATAACCACGCATTAAAAAGTTTGTAAAATATTGCGGGGCTGCAGTCACACCTTCCGCATAGATGCCATTATCCGCCCCGAACACAAAATGCACTTTTTTCTCTATGCTGCTTTTTACTTTGCCTGTAATGCCCGCCATCCGAATGCTGATGCTTTCAAGCACACCTAAACTGCCAGCCGGTTTTACGAGACTGTCCTGCAAATTGCGGGCACACTCGGCCGCCTCCGTATTTAATCCTGTAATTTTTTTTGAAATTTCTTTAAGTATCATTTTACTGCCCCCAATATTTTTAAAGTTTATGATAAACCGTTTTCCCCCAAAAGTCTGGCCGCCGGAGGAAGAACTTCTGAAAACAAGAAAGATATATCTCTGAATCTACTGCTTCGAAGGCTTCCAATATGATTTTCTATGCTGCATCAAAATCATGTATCCCCGTCAAAGTTTCCACGCCCTTAAGTGTTGGTTATCTCTTTATTTATTATAGCAGATTCTTATTTATTTGGCATCAAACAGTAGGTACACGTACCCATAAGTTTTTTATCTATAATATCATTTCGAAATAATATTTCAAATGCATCCCTGCTATTCTAAGGAATACATAACACTATATAAAACTCTTTCAACAATATCAAACATATGATAATATATAATTATAGATATAGCTATTAAACGGCAAAGGAGTTCAATCCATGGCGGGAAAAACCAAAAACATTGAAGATGCTATAATGAAAAGCATCTTAGACGTTTTCAAAGAAGATGCTCTTAAATTCTTCGGTATAAAATCAAAAATAATTACTGCTGCTAGAACTGAGTCAAAAAATCTCCAAATAGACACTTCTTTTATGGACTACACATTTTTATTGGACGATAACTCTTTTTTACACCTTGAGTTTCAAACTACAAACAGGAAAAGTGATCTTTCAAGGTTTCTTGCCTATGATGCAGTTTTATATTATAAAGAAAACAGGCCTGTAAACACAATTGTGGTCTATTCTTCTAACGTCAAAAAAGCCGAAACAAATATAAACATAGGATCTATTAAATATTCAGTCAGTGCTTTTTATATGAATGATCTCAATGGTGATGTAAAATACGAATACTTAAAGCACAAAATACAAGCTGGCGATATTTTAAACAGCGACGATTTATTATCTCTTGTGTTTTTACCTATAATGAACAGTACTGAAGATAAAAATGAGAGAATATTAGAATCTATAAAACTGGCTAAAGAAATAAAAAATAAGAAAAACCAAATGAATTGCCTAGCTCTTTTATATGCTTTTGCTGAAAAGTTTTCAGATGGCAGTAATATGGATAAAATCAAGGAGGTGTTTGGAATGACTGAACTTGGAAGACTATTAAGGGAAGAAGGTAAGGAAGAAGGTAAGAAAGAGGGTAGAAGAGAAGAACTTATAAGGACATCTACTAAACTGCTGACTAAAAAATTTGGTATTTTACCTGATGATATAAGAACAAAAATAGAAAATTCTGACACTACCATACTTGAAATAATAGTTGATGAAATACTGGACTTTAAAAAACTTGAAGACATATATAAATATTTAAAATAGAGGTGGTGTTGTTACCGCCTCTTTTAATATTCTCATAATAGGCTGGCACTTCGCTGAATTTTTTATTCTTTCAACTGTCTGGCTGACAGGAACATATCAATTTATGCCCTGACATCTATACCATTCCCCAAATTGGGATCTATCGAAACATTCGACATCATCTCAGTCATCTGTGCTGCAGTCCGGTTATTTCCGTCCATAGCCATTTTCATAACTGCTATACCTGCATCCTGCTGAACCTTTGACTGATTCATTACAATTGACAGTGCTGCTATATCCATACAAGCATCTCCTTAACAAATATTTTGTTCATACATATAAAAATTATCGTGCAATAAATTGCATACTTTAAAAATTTTTATCTAAATTCAAGAATAACTCAATATCAATATACAGCGATAACAGTGGAAAAATTCAAAAGTAATATTATCAATGTTGTAAATATAAAGCTGACAGCCATCGGATAAATTCTTAACCTAAAGGATACTATATTCTAACTTAAAATTGTCTCAAATTTTTCGACAAGCATATTCAGCAATTTTATATGACGTGTTTTTATATTATTGAATATTTCCAAGGCAAGTTTTTCATCATATACATAGGAAGTTCTATTTCTATCAAGCATCATAGTTATCCAATCATCTCCGTCTGTAATAAATCCATGTCTAAATGCCAACCTTTCTAATAAATCAAAAGTAAAAGCTGTATTCAGTCCATTTAATTCATCACAAATAAGATTAAAATCTCTAAATGTCATATTACTTCCTGAAACAGCTATGTCTATATCAGAATTGTACTTGTAATCTCCTCTTGCCCTGGAGCCAAAAATAACTGCTGTCTCTACACATTTGAATTTTGAAAATATGCTTTGAATTTGTATCAACAGTTCTTTTTTTATTCCTAATTTTTCTTCAAGTTTCAAATAATCACCCCACTATACATCTTATATACTTTTATTATCAATGCAGTATACATGTTTTTCCCCTGGCTATTACTTGAACTGTGAACTACCACCACTTATAGAAGTGGATGGCTTCTTAGTCAATATTCCTAATGGAACAAGTTTACCTAAGCTCTAAAGGTCGAACCAACCTCAGTGTATTACTAAAATTATAAAGCTAATTTCAGCAGATTTTTACTGGCGTTTATATCCCTGTCATGGTGTGTGCCGCACTTAGGGCAAATCCATTCCCTGAGTGCAAGATTTTTTACTTCTCTATTCTTATATCCACAAACTGAACATAATTGACTACTTGCATAATTACCGGGTGCCACTATTATTTTTCTGCCGTACCACTCGGCCTTGTATTCCAGCATTCTTCTGAATTCACTCCAGCTTGCTTCGCTTATTGCCTTTGCCAGCCTGTGATTCTGCTGCATATTCTTAACTTTCAAGTCCTCAATAACTATAGATTGGTTTTCTCTGATTAGGTTTACTGACAACTTATTTAAGAAGTCTGTCCTTTGATTCACTATCTTCTCGTGTAATTTAGATAACTTTAACCTGGCTTTTTTTCTGTTATTACTGCCCTTTTTCTTCCTTGATAGGTCCCTTTGAAGTTTGACAAGCCTTTTTTCTGATTTTCTCAGATATTTTGGGTTGGCCTCTCTATATCCATCTGAACATATTGCAAATTCTTTTAGCCCCACATCTATTCCTATTTTTTTACTTACTTCAGGCAGCTTTTTAATCTCACAATCAACCAGTATAGATATGAAATATTTACCACTCGGAACCTGGGATATAGTACATGATTTAATTATTCCGTTGAATTCTCTATGCTGTTTTATATTTATCATGGATTTTAATTTAGGTAATTTGATACGTTTGTTTTGAATATACACAGTACCATCTTGATTATTGGTTGTATAACTGTTATAGTTACTTTTCTTACTTTTGAATTTAGGGAAACCTATTGATTTATCTCTAAAGAAATTTTTATATGCTTTATTTAGATCCATCTGAGCATTTGCCAGAGCAAGACTGTCAACTTCTTTAAGCCATTCAAATTCTTTTTTATACTGTGCCGGAGTAGGATACTTAATTTTTTTAATATCCGAATCTTTGTTTTCTTTATAAGATTTAATTCTATCAGACAGCATTTGGTTATATATAAACCTGACACAGCCAAAAGTTCTAACAAAATAAAATTTTTGTTCTTTGTTCGGGTAAATCCTGTATTTATAAGCTTTTAACATATTTTCACCTCATTTCATTCCTTGATTTTCAATGTACTCCTTAACTATATCAATTGGAGCACCGCCAGTTGTTATAAGACAATAACTTTTACTCCAAAAGTACCCTTCCCATATTTGATATTTTATCATTTATTACTTTTCTCCTATATTTAACAACCAATACCAAATGATAATTTAGCAAAAATACTGAATGATTATTTGTATCTAAATCAATTTATTTTACCTCATTTATATATTTACCACTGATTTTGGAATACATCATATATAATAATTCGTCAAGTAGTTATTATTTTAGGCATCGAACCTAAAATAACAAGGACTATTCATCTCCCACTTATAGAGAAGATAGGAGAATTACGCCCTTTTTGTTAAATCAATCAAATCAATGTCTCTTTTCAATATATCTGCAAGTTTTTGCGCCAACATAAATATTTCGTAGTCGGAAGTTTCAACATCACTGATAAATGCAATGTCAACATCACTATCCATCCTAAAAACTCCGTTTACACTAGAGCCAAATAAATATATCAAATAGGGTTTTATATTTTCCACAAGAAATTCAATTATCTTATCCACACTGTTTTTATCTATATTCAATAATTTGTCTGTTACTTAAAGCTCATAAAAAGTTACAAATTACTATATGGCATAACAATTTATACTACTTCTATGCTTCATTCCTCATTCATTATGTTCTCTTTCACATTATTTCTAATACTACTGGAGGGCCTTAAAACTCCAAAGGCTTAAATTCCCCATTAACATTGGGTACATATTAATAATCATCTTTATATGATATTTATTAATACTGTAACACTTACATCCTTTCTTTTTTATTAGACCACCAACTTATATACTTTTCAGGACTACATCTTCTACTTTATTATAATCCATATCACTCAGCTCTTTCCACAACAAAATTTATACTTTTATTATGGTCATAAAAAATCTGATATATTCAAACATTTGTTCCTTAATTACTTAACAATTCATTTATTTTAGCAGTTCCAAATTTTTCATAAAAGTACAATAACGGCTGTATCCAGTCATCAAAACACACACCCTCTTATCCTTAATCAAAATTGTTCTAATAAACTGGTATCTATACTGACCTGTCTGCCTGCAAACAAGCTTTTATCACCAAATGTATCATTTATTATATTGTCCATATTATTTATAATATCTTTTACACTCTTTTCTATTTTTTCCCTTTCATCCTCCGTACAGTCGATATCATTATATTTTTTCAACAGCTTCTTCAGATTAAGCCTAAGAATCACTTGAGCCTTTCATCTATCAAATCAATCAACCACCCTGCTTTGTTATTTTTATTATATCATATATTATTCTCACAAAAAGTTAATCTCATGCAAACATTTGTTCTTTTTTTGACTAATATTTATTACTTATAAAAATTTTAGCAATCTAGAAACGTAAAACTCTATTTACAATTTTGTAATTTTAGAAGCACCATAATTTTAATGTGATTTATCATAAATTTTCTTGATTTTTTTCTTTACGCACTGTTTCCTATTTTGCCGATTGGAAGGTAAGAGATGCAGCCATAAATTATACCCTAAACATGAAATGCCTAATATACGAAGCATTAGATTAATACCTCCATATATTGTTTTACTGTATCTCTGATTTTTAGAATTTCAGCGTAATTAAGTAGCTTGGCATAGTCATTGCCTGTCTCACGAAAATATTGTTTAACAGCAGAAAGAACCATATCTTCATCAAAAACTGCTTTTTTCTTTAAACAATCACAAATTGTACGTTCCTTATCATAAATCCTAATATCATTTTCAAAAGGCGATTTTACTGTTATCACTCCAAGTTCATGAATCTCCTTCTTACAATAGTAAAACTGATAATTATCTTTATTTTTCAGCAATTTTGTATTGGATCCAGTAGAAATAATCAACGTTAATTTTAACTGAGTACGGTCACTATATTCATATTGTCCAGAAACATAATTAAAGGACCTTATCGTAGATTGATACTTGTTATTTAATGTTCTTAGTTGATTATGCGTAAAAGTATGATAATAAGAAGTTCCGTAAGTCCATGCGGCACTTGGGCTTGGACCTCCACTTAACATAGGTACAAATTTTACCGATTCTGAATTAACTATACTACTAACCGAAACTAAACGTTGTAATCGAAAAAACAGTAGTCAAAAATAAAAATGATAATGCTTTTTTAAATTTATGTCTTGTCATTTTTAATGCCTTCCAATCTTTCTAATATATAGAAAGATATTATTTCTATATATTTTTAAATTTCCTTTTAGAGAATTAAACTTTTATATATTACCAAATTTAGTCATACAAAATTATTATTATATCAAGCAATATGTACCTAAAAAATCACTTTATCAGAGAAATTTCTCCATTTCGTTTTTTTAATTTAGCAAAATTATAAAAATAGAGGCCACTATATAAAGTGACCTCTTAGACAAAGTTTTCTAAACAAGCATGAGCTCGTCATATTCTTTTGTTCAATTATATTTGATTAAACATATTTTGGGCATAGTCTTTGATATCATTAGGATTGATCATTTTATATTTATCCTTAACATTACTAAAGTATTTGCCAATCAGTTCTTTTTCAATAATCCGTCCTGATCGCTCATTCGCTTTTAACTCACCTCTAGTAGATAACCAGGGCAATTCAGCGTGTGTAAAATGTTCTAAAACTTTACCACTATAGCAACAAATATTCTTTGCTATACTGTCTAAAATCCCTTTTTCAGGTGATGAGAAGACTGAACTATCGAATTCCTCGTTATTCCCATTGATTGCATCAAATCGGTAATCACGATATCTAAAATATATTTCCTTATAAACAGGACCGTGTACCCATGCTTCACAGTCTTCACTAAAGATAAATGTATTGTAAAAAGCAAAGTAAAATCCCTGAATATAATAAAGTGCTTTTTGTAAAGCCAGCGGAGTAATATCTTCACATTGGTTCAAAAGATATTCAATGGCCAAATTAATTTTTGATTCATCACTCTGTTCTAAACCAAGGATAGCTTCTACAGCTTTTTTACTTTTTTCGTAAGAAGCAAGTGTTTTTAAATTGCTTTTATTCTCCTCTAAAATTTCAGCATAGTATTGCGGCTCATCATAAATCTTCTGCAATATTTGAGAATACTGTTTAGTTGGCAAATCACCATCATAATAACGAGAGTATGTTTGTTCTCCCCAGCCTAACAAAAGCGACAGCGGGCGCTTCCCTATTGCGTACTTCTCTGGTATGGCTACAACAATATCATGAGAAACAATTCCGTTTTCCACTCTATAAGCATCATACAATGCTTTTAAATTATAATCATTTAGCCCTGCCACATAAACTTCAGATCCACAATCATCACAATGAGCTTCTTTTCCAGTATAAGAATATTTCTTCCCTTTAATGGCGCCTTCCATCTGGGTTCTGCTAACAGTGTAGGTGACATCATTTCTGCATTCTTCACAGAAAACTTTTTTGGCTTTCATAATGGATCCTCCTTTTAATTTATATTTTATCTAAAAAAATATTCAATCGGCTTATTTCGCTTATGGAAAGAAATCACAACCGTTCGAGTTCCTGAAGGTAAATCGATGATGTTAAATTTTGTATAAATATCAACTATCTCTTGCTCACCATCTGAATTGAACAATTCAACCTGCGGAACAAACACATATAAAACTTCATATTCATATCCTATGTTGGTATTCTGCAAGGAGTGGCAAAAATCGGTTGCTTGAATTTTTAGTAATATACTTTTTTGTTTATCGCTTCTAATATTGTACTCATTGATAAAATCAATGTTCTCCTGCCTATTAGTATTACGGGAAATCGTAAATCTATTATTACAGACACACTTTTTGATTTTTTCAAGAATATCTTCGATTTCTTCTCGAGAATAGTTCTGGTTATAGTACGAATTCATTGCTTCACTCCTCGTATAATAATATGCTCCTTTTTAATAAAATGATACACTATTTTTTGTTTAAAGTCAATTATTTATGTATCAATTAGTACATTTTATTTTCATCTTAGGTTAGGATTAAACTGCCCATTTAAAATGTTTTCTAGCTTACTGCTGAAATCAGAATCCTTTGTAGTAATAGTATATGGTTTTACATATTGAGCTTTAATTCCAAGTTCCTTCATATATTTCCCCACAGTTCTGATATTTTTTTATCGGTTTTTCGTATTTCTTTTGTAATTTTAGGAGCACCATAATACTGACACCTATTCAAGGTTTAGGGCACAGCCTCGTATTTCAAGTTCCTTATGATCCATGTAATATCTTACAGAATTTTCTTTAAACTGTTTGTCATGTTGTTTTCTCATGATAAGTTCCCCCATCTCTTATATTTATTTTAATCCTTATTGCGAACTTTCTCAATTTCTCTTGTACTATTTTTATTCCAGCACCAATCTGATTAAGCTATGCATTTTAATCTCGTTCATTTGAAACTCCTCATAAATTTATTTAAGAATATTGTTCCAAATCTACCATTTCATTATACAAAATAATGGGTATAGATTTGGTTTTACACAAATCTATACCCATTCCCACATTTACTTCAAATATTCTAAGCATTGCATATATAATTATACAGTATATCAGTAATTTGCTTCTGCTGGATAAATTATATAGCCCGCAAGCAGATTCCATCTAAGCCTAAGAATCACTTGATAAATCAGATCTTTCTATGATCTTTCTTACATTCTCAACATCAATGTCATTTATATCTGCTATATATTCTACTGAAAGTCCCTTGCCATATTGTTTCAATATCAATTGTTTTATTCCTTCCTCTATACCTTCTTCCTTACCTTTCTGTTCAAGTTTTTTGTCAAGTTCAAACTTCTTCATCATGTCCATCAGAAACTCCATGTTGCTCTCACTTATTTTTGGCACTCCCATATTTTTATACACCTCCAATATTTCGTCAGGATCTGCTTTTGCAAGTACATTCATTATAACTGCATATAATGGATTTTTTATATTGTCTATGTATTCTTCTATCCAGTTTTTTGTCAAATTCTTATCTTTCTGATGTACCTGAAGCAATTTTAAATATCCAGCTTCTCTGTCATCTAATTGTTTTGACACTAAAATCTGAGTATCTATGTCCGTACCTTTTACATAATATATGCCGCTGCCAGCTGTTTCTACATCAGTGTTCATTTCATTCTTCATATAATCAATCAATTTTCTGGGATACCTGCTGGAAGTCAGTGTTATGGTCATTTCATTTATACTAATCTTATCTGTTTCTTCTGAAAGTGTTTTATAGAGATAAGCATATGCTTTAGCCTTGTAATAATTGTCTATTGATATATAGTCTGTAGGAGACTTGCCCGAACGCTACCATTGCTAATACTCCCAACTTTTTCAAAGTTGGGAGATAAGCACTGCTATGCGCCTGGATAAGTTCTTCTAAGATTCATGTGGAGATAAGTATTCCTTATAAGAAAACTCCACCTGAATCTTAGAATCACTTGATATTCGAGTATATTGTATTTCTTAAATATTCTTTCCAAAGATTTGTGTATCTCGATTTCTTTAAGTTTTTTCACCACCAGCACATCTATCCTGAGGGGCTCATCCGTCAGTTGGTATTCTGTTGTAAATTCCAGTATTTTCTGTATTCCTTGAGTTCCAGCTGCACTGCTGCCGGAGGAAACGACAGTCATGCATGACCACAACAAGGTGAATTATAACAGGGAGTACAGCTTCAGCAATATTGAGTGCAATGTCCATCTGCTGAGGGATCTTCAGAAAACGACGGACAATCTGCAGCACCAGTGGTCTGAAGAACTGAAAAACCTTCTTGAAAAGACCAATGTGCAGAAGAAGGCCTTTCAGCCAGGTAATGCTGGAGTCCTTTCTTTATTTTTTGTTTTTTGCCTAAAAATATTTTACTTACTATTGGAATATTTATTTATGCAAAATATGAATCATATAACTATTCTCTCAACATACTGTTATCGTATATTTAAGACTGCTTGTTTTTAAATATTTTTTTCTCTTCATCAGCTATCTTTAAAGATTCCAAATATAATCTTTTTGAAATTCTATAATCTTCTTGAATAAGGATATCCAAATATGACTTAATTTGATTTATTTTGCCCAATTTCTTTGTCAGCTGTAAAATACCTATGATTCCAATTGGCTTAAGCAGCATATCTTTGGCTCTATTCCTCGCAGATCTATCATCAATAATAACTCTACTTATATTTAATTCTCTAGCTGCTTGTATTACTTCCAACTCACCTCGATGCAATCTTCCCATCATTGCCTCAATCAACTCATTATTTTGTACTTTATAAATTATCATTTTATTATCTCTCACTGCATTAATGAGTTCTTGCTCGCCATAATGTCTTAACTCATTATTTTGTACAACTTCCCTATACACCTCTTCAGTTACATACACTTTATCAAAAGTTGCCATAGTAAATTTAATTTTTTAATAATGCATAAACCTATGATAGGACTAGAATTGCAGATAACTTTAATCATCTTTGTACTCCTTCATCAAGTCTTTTAATGCTAATTCATCCTCCTTCATATCTTCATCGGTATATTCACTCCAGGGTATATTTTTTAATTTAAGCGTATATATAAAATCATTTAATGAAAGTTTTGCAATTTCTGATGCTCTTGCTAAAGAAACACTATTAGCCATAAACAAACTTATTGCTATTGAAATACGTACATTTTCATCAAGTGAGTCACCATGTGCCAAATCATCTAATAACGGAATTACATCTTGCGATATAATCACAACATTGTTTTTCCTTAATTCCATAAACCTCAAACCTCCTTTTTATTATATCACAATCATATTATTAGTTAGCCTTTGCTTTTTCTGATAGGAGGTGGTGCAAACTCAACAACTCCTAATAAAGTCTCATCTTTTGTAAGCGATAAATTACCTGGTGTGGTGTAGGTAAAAAATAAGTGACCATTTGAAATACATCTCAAATGGTCGTAATCTATCACTTGTCATTTTTACAGGAAGACTGAACCCATGGATCCCAGGGCAGGTATTCTTCCAAGAATTCAGGATGTGCTTCAAATTGGACACCAGGCAGATTTTTAAACAGGAATTCAAGATAGCTGTATGGCTCCAATCCATTAGCTTTAGCCGTTTCAATCATGCTGTAGACTGCTGCACTTGCTTCAGCACCTCGTGGACTTCCACTAAAGAGCCAATTTTTTCTTCCTAAAGTGAAAGGCCTTATACTGTTTTCAGACAGATTGTTTGAAATAGCACAGTTGCCATCTAGAAGATAATTC
>NZ_PVXP01000004.1 GCF_002995845.1 Clostridium luticellarii
TATTTATGTCTTTTGTCATAATATTTTTACTATAATACAAGCACAATAGAGGCATATATCATGTAAAATCCAATCTATAGATGGTTTCTACACAATATATGCCTCTAATTAAATATTAAGTATATTAAATTACAAAATCTATGCAAATAGAGAGAGCTGATTAGTTTCAGACATTCCTCTTAAGGCTCCATATCTATCCAGAGTTTCTATTACGGTTTTGGAAACTCCTGCCCTCATTCTCAAATCCTCTTTAGATATAAATTCCCCTTTTTCTCTGGCCTCCACTATATTTTTAGCAGCATTTTCACCAACACCGGCCAGAGCATTTATTGGAATTCTTATCCCTTCCTCCTCTATTAAAAATCTATCTGCACTGGATTTATACAGATCCACCTTCAAAAACTTTATGCCTCTCTTGTACATTTCATAGCACAATTCCAATATTGTAATGAGTCCCTTGTCTTTTTGAGTTGCATTATTTCCCATCCCATAGAGCTCATCTCTCTTCTTCTCTATGGCATCTTCACCTTGAGCCACAATATCAGCGTCAAATTCATCCGCCCTTACGGTAAAATAAGTGGCATAATATGCTTTGGGGTAATACACTTTAAAATATGCTATCCTGACTGCCATCATTACATAAGCCACTGCATGACCCTTTGGAAACATATACTTTATCTTTTTACAGGACTCAATATACCAGTCTGGAACACCGTGCTTCCTCATTTCTTTTTCATATTCTTCTTTAAGTCCTTTTCCTTTTCTCACCTTTTCCATTATGGTAAAAGACATCTTTGGAGGAAGTCCTTTATGGAGCAAATACATCATTATATCATCTCTACAGGCTATGCAGTCCTTAAGGGTGGTGTATCCTTCCTTTATATAATACTGGGCATTATTTATCCATACATCTGTTCCGTGGGACAACCCTGATATCCTCACCAGATCGGAAAAAGTTTTAGGATGGGTGTCCAGCAGCATCTGCCTTACAAATTTAGTTCCAAATTCAGGCAGCCCATAGGTTCCCACAGGACAGCCAAGTTCTTCTTTCGTAACCCCAAGTGCATCAGTAGATGTAAATAAGCTCATCACCTTATGATCTCCAAGAGGTATGGTTTTTGGGTCAATTCCCGTTAAATCCTGAAGCATTCTAAGCACTGTAGGATCATCATGGCCCAGTATATCCAATTTCAGAAGTCTTCCACTTATAGAATGATAATCAAAATGAGTCGTTATTATATCCGTATCATTGTCATCTGCAGGATGCTGCACGGGTGTAAAATTATATATCTCATTATCACTGGGAACTACCATAACCCCTCCTGGGTGCTGCCCGGTAGTCCTTTTTATACCCGTACATCCTCTTGTAAGTCTTTCTACCTCAGCCTGAGGTACAATCATATTTTTTTCTGACAAATATTTTTTTACATACCCGTAGGCGGTTTTTTCCGCTATGGTTCCTATAGTTCCTGCTCTAAATACGTGGCCCTGGCCAAACAGCACTTCTGTGTACTTATGTACCACAGGCTGATACTCCCCGGAAAAATTCAAATCTATATCAGGTTCTTTGTCCCCTGCAAATCCCAGAAATGTTTCAAAAGGTATGTCATATCCATCTCTTTTAAGTTTCTCACCACATTTAGGACAGTTCTTTTCAGGCATATCCACTCCCGCTCCTATGGAACCATCTGTGAAAAATTCACTGTACTTACATTTAGGACATACATAGTGGGGCGGCAGTCCATTTACTTCTGTAATATTGGACATAGTTGCCACCAGTGAAGAACCCACGGATCCTCTGGAGCCAACTAAATAACCATCTTTATAGGATTTTGCAACCAGCTTTTCCGCAATCAGATAAAGTACAGCATATCCATTATTTATTATGGAGTTCAATTCTCTATCCAATCTTTCCTGAACAATTTCAGGCAGCTTCTCCCCGTAAATAGAATGTACTTTTTTTAAGGTCATACTCTTTATCTGCTCTTCAGCTCCTTCAATCTTAGGCGGAAAGGTTTCATCAGGTATGGGTTTTACCTCTCCTATCATATCGGCAATTTTATTGGTATTTTCCACAACTACCTCTTCTGCCTTTTCTCTGCCTAAATATTGAAATTCAGAAAGCATTTCCTCTGTGGTTCTAAAATAAAGAGGCGGTTGATTATCTGCATCAGAGTATCCCTGACCTGACATTATTATACGCCTGAACACCTCATCTTCAGGATCCATAAAATGTACATCGCAGGTAGCCACCACGGGCATGTTATTTTTTTCTGCCAATTCACATATTCTTCTGTTTATATCTTTAAGCTCATTTTCATCTTTAACCAGGCCGTTTTTTACTAGAAACATATTATTTCCTATGGGCTGTATTTCCAAATAATCATAAAAACTCAACATATCCTTTAATTCTTCATCACTTTTTCCGGATAATACCTCCTTATAGACCTGGCCTGCCTCACAGGCACTTCCTATTATAAGCCCATCCCTGTATCTGGTTATCAGACTCTTTGGCATTCTGGGTTTTTTAAAAAAATAGTCCAAATTCGATTTTGACACCAGCTTATATAGATTCTTAAGACCAGTCTGATTTTTAACCAATATTATAAGATGGTACATGGTTTGCTTTTTTATATCTATATTTTTCAGGAATTCCTCATTTAACCTGCCAAGATTTAAAATATCCCTTTCCCTTAAAATTTTAAAACATTGCAAAAGTATATCACAGGTAGCTCCAGCATCATCCACTGCTCTGTGGTGATTTTCCAGCGATATTCCAAGATGCTTTGCCACTATGTTCAGCTTGAATTTCTTCAGCTCCGGAAATAAAAACTTACAAAGCGGAATAGTATCCATAACAGGATTTTGAAATTTTAAATTCAAATCGCTGCAGTTCTTTTTTATAAATCCCACATCAAAATTTGCATTATGTGCCACCACTACGGAATCTCCTATAAATTTCATAAATTCAGGCAGAATACTTTTTATATTAGAACAGTTTTCCACCATTTCATCTGTGATTCCCGTAAGCTCTACAATACGATAAGGTATTTTTCTCTCTGGATTTACAAACTCACTGAATTTACCAACTACCTCTCCACCCTTTATCTTGACTGCTCCTATCTCTATTATACTGTCATTTATACTGGAAAAGCCTGTAGTTTCAATGTCAAAAATCACATAGGTGTCATCTAAAGTTCTATCGTCACCGTTTATAGTAATAGGTACACCATCATCCACCAGGTAGGACTCTATGCCGTATATTATTTTAATATCATTTTTCTTGGCAGCCTCCATGGCTTCCGGATAGGCCTGAACCACTCCATGATCAGTTATGGCAATAGCCCTATGATTCCAGTTGGCTGCCCTTTCAATAAGGCTTGAGGCTGAACTAACCGCATCCATGGCACTCATTTGAGTATGAAGGTGAAGTTCCACTCTTTTTTTAGGTGCATTATCCTGTTTTATCTTTTTCCTGGTTTTCACTATATCTCTGGCCATTATCACCAATTCTCTGGCATAAATATCATTTACCACCTCACCCCTTACCATACAGAAAAGACCTTCTTTTATTTCATCTATCAATCTATCTGCATCCTTAGGTCTGGGAAAAAGTTTCACAATAATGGAACTGGTATAGTCAGTTATATAAAAAGTTATTATTTTCCTCCCGGTTTTTGTCTCTATAATCTCTCTTTTAAATATATCTCCTTTTATGACAATTGATTTGGAAACCTCCGTTATGCTTCGAATATCCGTGATATCTCCATTTATGCTTTTTCCCACTATTATATTTCCCCTGTCAGAGTTTTCGCTTTCCCGTGAAGGTATTTTATTCCGGCCATTTTGTTTAAACTTTTGCGGTCCCACACCATTTCCATCTGACACGTTTTTGCAATTCAAAATATCTTCTATGTACTTTTTGTCTTCTTTCTGGCTTTCTTCCAGATAATTTTCCATATTGAGACTTTCATTATAATTCAATGTTACGGAACAGTTCACTCCAAATATATTTCTCACACTTCTGGCCATGAGTTTTTCTATGCTCTTGTTCTTCAATAAATTGCATATGAATTCATTCCCACTGGAAATATTAATTATATCTCCTTCTACTTTTCTGGATGATCTCAGTAAAAAATCTCTGCAGACAGGTATATATGAGCTTATCACGTCTACCAGCTGAATCCAATAATCTTCACTTATCTCTTTCAAAGATACATTGGATATATCCCTGTAGCATATGAGATCAATATTGAAAAAATCTCCAAGTTTTTTATTGACTATGCTCTTTATTTTACTCTGTACACTTTGATTCAAATTTTCCCTTGATTTGACTATCACTTTTAATTTATTGCTCTTTTTTAAATACTGTATCTTTAGAAGTTCTATATTTTCTTCCAGAGTATCACTGTTACAATTTAAATCCTTTTGTAAAATTTTCACAATATCCAGGCTCATCATTCACCCACCCTTTTGTCAATTCACAACGTACAGTGCACAACTCACAATTTCCAATAATTAAATTTTTTCTATTTCCTCCATAAGAGCTTCCACCAAATCATCTTCTTTAACCTTTTTCACTATCTTCCCCTTTTTAAATATGAGTCCCTCTCCTTTTCCTCCAGCTATGCCTATATCCGCTTCCCTTGCTTCTCCCGGTCCATTTACTACACATCCCATAACAGCCACTTTTATATTTTTATGCACATTTAAGAGTCTTTTTTCTACTTCTCTGGCTATTTCAATCAAATTGATCTCAGTTCTGCCGCAGGTAGGACAGGATATAAATTCAATACCTTCTTTCAATAATCCGCAGGATTTTAATATTTCCCTTCCCGCCTTCACCTCTTCTACAGGATCTCCAGTAAGAGACACCCTTATGGTATCGCCTATGCCTTCCATTAAAAGAGTTCCTATTCCAACAGCTGATTTTATAGTCCCCCTCCAGACAGTACCTGCCTCAGTTACCCCCAAATGCAGTGGATAGTCTACGATATTCGATATTTTCCTGTAGCTTTCCACCATCTGTCCTACATGGGAGGATTTTATGGATATAACCGTACGGTAAAATCCAACATTTTCCAGTATTCTAACATGCTCCAATGCACTCTCTACAAGTGCATCAGCACATACACCACCGTATTTATTTAAAATATCTTTTTTGAGAGATCCAGAATTAACTCCCACTCTAATCGGAATTTTCATATTTTCAGCCTCTCTTGCCACTTTCCTTACCTTATATATGTCCCCGATATTTCCAGGGTTTATTCTTAAAGCTGAAATTCCGTTTTCCATAGAACTGAGAGCTAACCTGTAATCAAAATGTATATCTGCTACAAGGGGTATATCCACTTTTTTCACAATCTGTTTAAGCGCACTGGAGGCTTTTTCATCCGGAACCGCACACCTCACTATATGGCATCCTGCTTTTTTCAATTGCTCTATCTGAGCCACAGTAGCTTTTACATCCCTTGTATCCGTATTGGTCATAGACTGCACCGCTATGGGTGAATCTCCTCCTATATACAATTTTCCAATTTTTATCTTCTTGGTCTCCAACCTGTTCATTACCTCACCACCTGAGCTGATTCACTAAAATTTTATAGGATAAAGTATGTCTTTTACAGTTACAACCACCATAAGAGCCATGAGTATGGCAAATCCCACATAATTTATCATTCCAACCTTATTGTCATCCACCTTTTTCCCCGTTATTATTTCAAATAGGAATAGAAATATATATCCTCCATCCAGTGCTGGAAATGGTATTATATTGAATATAGCGAGCTGGACACTAATATATGCTGAAAAAGCAAGTAAACTCAATATGCCGGCTTTTGCTGCCGCCCCGGAAATTTTTATTATAGTCACAGGACCACCTACGTCATTCATTGATGCCTTTCCACTAAACAGTATCTTAAAAAAGCTAAAAGTCTGTTTTATAAGGGATTTGGTCTCTATGAATCCATAGGATATGGACTGGCCAAGATTGGGACTGGTCACCTGCGTACCTTCTATTCCCACCATATATCTATTTTCCGCTTTATTCTTCATAGGAATAACTGTTGCCTGTCTTAAAGTACCCTGTCTCTCATAGGATATATTAATGGGCTTTCCACCTACAGTATATACTTGAGTTATAAAATCCTCCCAGGTTGAAATCTTTGAATTGTTGACCCTGGTTATTCTATCTCCAGGCTTGATACCTGCTACAGCTGCAGGTTGATCTGGGATTGTACTTTTTACTATCGGTGCCACATAACCTCTAGCGGAAGCAATAATTGAAAATAACACTACTCCAAGTACTAGATTCATTATAGGACCTGCTATTACAACACTGAGTTTTCTAAGAGAGCTCTTATTGTTAAAAGCCCTTGGATCATCGCTTTTACCCTCATCTCCAAGCATCTTCACATAACCGCCAATTGGAAGCAGCTTTATCAGGTATTCCGTCTCTTTCCCCTTTATTCCAAAAAGTTTTGGGCCCATTCCTATGGAAAATTCTTCTACTTTTACTCCATTCACTTTCGCCATTATAAAATGTCCCAGTTCATGAATTATGATCAAAACCCCAAAGGCTATTATAGCCGCTATTATATACAAATCTATTCCTCCTAATCACATTCTTATTTACCAAATTTAGTTTTTACATATTCTTTGATTTTTATTTCTATATAGAGCAAATCCTTCAATTCAAAATTATCTTTAGGGGAAAATTTATTCATACACTCCTCCACTATATTGCTTATATCCAGAAACTTAATTTTATTTGAAAGAAACAATTGAACAGCTTCTTCATTTGCACAATTCAATATGGCAGGCATTGTTCCACCAATTTTTCCTGCTTCATACGCCAGTTTCAACGATCTAAATGTGTTCATGTCAGGCTTTTCAAAAGTCAATTTTTTTAAGCTGTAAAAGTCCAGTCTGTCTACTACAGCTTTACCCCTTTTAGGATAGTTTAGCGCATACTGAATAGGAAGCCTCATATCAGTACTGGCAAGTTGTGCTATAACACTTCCATCTTTATATTCCACCATGGAATGAACTATGCTTTCAGGATGAACCACTACTTTTATTTTCTCATAAGGCAAATCAAAAAGCCAGTGTGCTTCTATAACTTCTAAGCCCTTGTTCATAAGAGTAGCAGAATCTATGGTGATTTTTTCCCCCATATGCCAGCTTGGATGCTTTAGAGCCTGCTGAACGGTAACATTCAAAAGTTCTTCTTTGCTTTTTCCCCTAAAAGGGCCTCCAGAAGCAGTCACAAGCAATCTTTCCGCATCACTGTGTTTATTTCCCCGAAGGCACTGGAAAATAGCACTGTGTTCTGAATCCACCGGTATCAATTTTACATTGTTTTCCTCTGCAAGTTTTGTAACAAGTTTTCCGCCCACAACAAGGGTTTCCTTGTTTGCCAATGCTATATCCTTTCCCGCCTCAATAGCTTTTATGGTTGGAACAAGCCCTGACATGCCCATCACCGAAGTCACTGTCATATCGATTTCGGGTAAACTTGCTATGATATTTAATCCTTCTGTACCAAATAATATTTTAAAATTCCTGTTTTTATTCTTAAAATATCCTTTAAATTTTAAGTAAGCTTCTCTTTCAGTCAGCACCGCATAAGATGGCTTGAATTCCTCCACTATCTTCAGGAGCTTTTCTGAATTGCTGTTTGCAGATACCCCTACAAGCTGAAAATTTTCTCTATCTTTTCTCAATACATCAAGAGCTTGGGTACCTATAGATCCCGTAGCTCCCAGTATGGAAATTTTTCTCATCTATAACAACTCCTTATTCAAATCAAATCCATAAGTCAGGTAATTTCAATACGATTAACTATACCATATTTGTCCCATAAAATAAATAATAGAGAAGTACATAAAATATACTTCTCTTCCTAAATAAAAGCTATAAACATCAAATAATACAGTACTGTTACTCCTGAAAAAAGTATGCTGTCAAACCTGTCTAAAATTCCTCCATGCCCGGGTATTAAATTGCTGTAGTCCTTTACCCCTGCAGATCTTTTTATTGAAGAAGCAGTTAAATCGCCGAATTGGCAAAACGTCCCACACAAGCCTCCGATTATGACATAATTATACAGAGCCATCGGCACACCTTTTTTAGCGGCAAACCATCCAAACAGGGTACACATAATTACACTTCCACATATTCCCCCAATAGAACCCTCTACAGTTTTTTTAGGACTTACCTTGGGACAGAGTTTTCTTTTCCCCAAAAGCTTGCCTGTATAATAAGCAGCTGTATCACATCCCCAGGCAGACATGAAGATAAGCCATACAAAATATTTTCCATAGGGCACATTGTCAACTAGAACTATGGAACTAAAAAACAGCGCTACATATAAAAATCCAAATAAAGTACAAGCTACATCTATAAAATTATAGTCCGTATCCAAAACAGGAATACACAATAACATAAATATTGAGACCGTTATGGTAAAAAATATGAATTTATAGTTTACTTCAGTACCAACCGTAATATAATATGCTACACAGAGCAAATATCCTATTATATTTATGGCATTTATGCCTTTTTCCTTTATCACCTTGTAAAACTCATACATTCCCATGAGGGAAACAATCATAATCCCATATTTTAAGTAAACCCCGCCTAAAAATAAAATTAAAATAAACGGGAGTAGTGTAATTGCTCCTAAATATCTATTGTTCACCTATATACCTCCATACAAAAATCAAAACTACTGATATTATTTACTTCACTGCGCCAAACCTTCTGTCTCTATTTTGATAATCAAAAATAGCTCTATGGAGATGTTCTTTTCTAAAATCCGGCCACTTTATATTGGAATACCAAAATTCAGAATATGCGCACTGCCATAAGAGGAAATTGCTCAAACGCTGTTCTCCGCTTGGTCTAATTATGAGATCAGGATCTGGCATATTTCTAGTATACATATAATTTGATATCATATGCTCATTTATGTCATCTTCACTTATTTTCCCTGATTTTATATCCTCATACATCAACTTAAAAGCTCTGGCTATCTCATATCTTCCCCCATAGTTCAGCGCCAAATTCAAAGTCAATCCAGTATTATTTTTAGTATTTTCATGAGATTCAATAAGTTCTCTCTGGCACAAATCAGGTAATTTGGATATATCTCCTATATAATTTATAATTACATTGTTGTAATCAAGTTCTTTAAATTCTTTTTTCAAGTACTCCGCCAGAAGACTCATCAGTGCGTTTATTTCATCTTTAGGTCTTTTCCAGTTTTCAGTGGAAAAAGCATACAGTGTAAGGTATTTCACTTTTAAAACGCTGCACTCTTTTACCACCTCTCTTATAGCTTCCACTCCCGCTTTATGTCCTATGGCTCTCGGAAGATTTCTCTCCTTGGCCCACCTTCCATTTCCATCCATTATAATAGCTATATGTCTTGGAATGTTGTTTAAATCAATAGATATGTCTTTATTTTCAGTTTCTTTTTTTCTATCCGTCCTAAAAAATTTTAACATAAGTATATCTCCATTCATCATCATTGCAAAATTTTATTTTTAATCAAGCGATTGTTGGATTAAGATGAAGTCTGCCCATTGGACAAAAAACCTGCAGTAGGCAGGTTTTAAAAGATCAACTATTATAATGACATGATTTCTTTTTCTTTCTTCTCAACTATACCATCTATGTCCTTTATAAAGCTATCAGTTTTTTTCTGTATTTCCACTTCAGCTTTTTTTATATCATCTTCAGAAATATCACTTTCTTTTTTAAGTGTTTTCAATTTATCATTTCCGTCTCTTCTTATTGCTCTTATAGCTACCTTGGAATCTTCTCCTAACTTTTTCACATTCTTTACCAGATTCTTCCTGGTCTCTTCTGTTAATTCTGGTATCATAAGTCTTATGACCTCTCCATCATTGGAAGGATTTATACCTAGGTCTGATTTTAATATTGCCTTTTCTATGGCTTTTAATGCATTTTTATCCCAGGGCTGTATAACAAGCATTCTAGCTTCCGGAATAGATATGTTCCCCATTTGATTTATGGGAGTCATTGTTCCATAATATTCTGCTTCTATTCTGTCCAGTATAGCAGGATTGGCTCTTCCAGCCTTCATGGAAGCCAGTTCCTTTTTCAATGATTCTATAGTTTTCCCCATCTTCTCATCTGCATTTTTCAAAGTATCCTTAATCATGCAAAATACCTCCTAATTTTATTCTCTACAAACAATAGTGCCAATTTTTTCCCCTATGACAATCTTTCTTATATTTTCCGGATTATCCAAGCCAAACACTAAAATAGGTATATTGTTGTCCATGCAAAGAGACGTAGCTGTAGAATCCATAACTTGAAGTCCCTTCTCAAGTACTTCAATGTAAGTTAATTTATCAAATTTTTTGGCATCATTGTATTTATGCGGGTCCTTATCATACACACCATCTACCTTTTTAGCAAGAAGTATAACATCTGCCTCTATTTCCGCAGCTCTAAGGGAGGCTGTGGTATCGGTTGAAAAATAAGGGTTTCCCGTCCCTGCAGCAAATATAACAACTCTGTTCTTTTCTAAATGTCTCATGGCACGTCTTCTTATAAAAGGCTCAGCTACCTCTCTCATCTCTATAGCCGTCTGCACTCTAGTAACTACACCCAAATTTTCAAGCGAATCCTGAAGTGCCAGAGCATTTATACACGTAGCCAGCATTCCCATATAATCCGCAGTTGTCCTATCCATTCCAATGCCGCTTCTGCCTCTCCATATATTTCCACCGCCAACTACAATTCCCACTGACACCCCCATAGTTATCAGCTCTTTTATTTCAACAGCTATATTTTTTGCCACATCAAAATCTATTCCATATCCTTTTTCCCCTGCAAGAGCTTCTCCTGAAAGTTTAAGCATTACTCTCTTGTATTTAGCCAAACTCATATATATTATACCTCCAAATTATCATAAAGTGAAACTTAAATTCACAGTTCTCATACTTCACATCTTAAAAAAAGAGAACACCCAGTGTCCTCTTTTCAGTTGCTATTTACCCTCTATCTGCTTGCGAACTTCCTCGGCAAAATCCTCTTCCTTCTTCTCTATTCCTTCACCCTTCTCAAATCTAACAAAATCGGACACTTTTATCGGAGCACCAACTTCCTTTGACTTGCTGTTGATGTATTTATTAATAGTAAGATCAGAATCCTTAACCCATATCTGTTCAACTAGACAGTTTTCCTTATAGTATTTTTGGATTTTTCCCATAATTATCTTCTCTACAATTTTTTCAGGTTTTCCTTCGTTCAATGCCTGAACCCTGTATATATCCTTTTCTTTATTCAAAGTATCATCATCCACTGAATTTTTATCTAAAAACAATGGATTTGTAGCAGCTACCTGCATAGCCACATCCTTTGCAACTTCTTCCAGTACATCGCTTTCATTGTCACATTCAAGCTTTACCAAAACTCCTATTCTGCCGCCGCCATGAATATAACTTTGAATCAATCCTTTTGAAACGGAGAACCTCTTAAATCGCCTTACAGCCATATTTTCTCCCAATTTTGCAATTAAGGCCACCAATGTCTCTCCTACAGTTTTACTGCTGTCCACTATATATTTTTCTTTAAGCAGTTCTTCCACAGTGGAAGCTTTGGAATCAGCCACCTGTTTTGCCAAATTATCAACAAAGCTTACAAAGTCTGAATTCACTGCCACAAAATCAGTTTCACAGTTTACTTCTACTATTGAGGCAGCTTTGCCATCTTTTGAAACATAAGTCTTAACCAGTCCTTCAGAAGCCACTCTGCCGGATTTTTTAGCTGCAGCAGCCAATCCTTTTTCTCTCAATATTTCAATAGCCTTTTCCGTATCTCCATCGGCTTCCTTTAAAGCTTTCTTGCAGTTCATCATTCCTGCCCCAGTTCTCTCTCTGAGTTCTTTTACCATCTGTGCAGTTATCATAAGCATATTCCGTTATCTAAAAATATAGGATTCTGCAAAATCCCATATTTATTTCCCTATTCATAATGTCTAAAGTTAAACTTTATTCAGGTCCGACACTCCTAGGGCTTAAATTCGGATGCATCACCACCCTATAGGCAACTCAGCAATTTAATTGTTTGCCAAATAACGGTTTTTCAACTCCTCTCACATTTGTATTTGACCACTTTTGTATATTTTCATTATAATAATATAATAAATTATTCTTCAGCTAATTGTTCTCCCTGTCTTCCTTCCATAACAGCGTCTGCCACTTTAGATGTGATTAATTTCACAGCTCTTATGGCATCATCATTTCCTGGTATAACATAATCCACTTCATCAGGATCGCAATTTGTATCAACTATGGCCACTACAGGAATTCCTAAAATCTTAGCTTCCGATATAGCATTTTTCTCTTTTCTTGGATCAACAACAAATAATGCTCCTACATTTTTGGCATCCATATTTTTGATTCCGCCCAAATTTTTCTCAAGCTTTTCCTTTTCATTCTTCAATTTTATAACTTCTTTTTTAGGCAGAACTTCAAATGTTCCATCTTCCTCCATTTTTTCCAGTTCCTCTAATTTACCTATTCTAGCTTTTATAGTGACAAAATTAGTGAGCATACCACCTAACCATCTATTATTGACATAGTACATATTGCTTCTTTTCGCTTCTTCTTGAATAGCTTCCTGAGCTTGTTTTTTTGTGCCGATAAACAATATGTCTTTTCCCTCTTCTGCAGTTTTCTTTATGAACTCATAAGCTTCTTCAACTTTTTTCACTGTCTTCTGGAGATCTATTATATAGATTCCATTTCTCTCCGTAAAAATGTAAGAAGCCATTTTAGGGTTCCATCTTCTCGTCTGGTGTCCAAAGTGAACACCTGCTTCCAATAATTGTTTCATAGAAATAACTGACATTTATTTTCCCTCCTAGGTTTTTTCCTCCATTACCCTCATATTCATAGATGACTAACAGCACCTTACTATGAATTAGATAATGTGTGTATTTTAATACCTTTTGTAGTATATCATAATGTCTGTTTGTATTCAACAAAAAAATGGATTTAATCCATTTTTTATGTTACTTTATTTTTTTTAGTTCATCTAATAATTTTTCATTCAGTATTTTAATATGGGTTCCTTTCATTCCAAGAGATCTAGATTCTATTACTCCAGCGCTTTCAAATTTTCTAAGTGCATTTACAATTACAGATCTGGTTATTCCAACCTTATCTGCTATTTTTGAAGCCACAAGCAGTCCCTCATTCCCATCCAGTTCGTTGAATATGTGTTCCACTGCTTCCAGCTCAGAATAGGAAAGTGTTCCTATTGCCAATTGAACTACAGCCTTTTTTCTTGCCTCTTCCTCTATCTCATCATTTTTAGCCCTTAATATTTCAAGTCCTATTATGGTAGCACTGTATTCTGCCAATATAAGATCCTCATCCACAAACCTCTCTCCAAAACTTGCCAATAGCAAAGTCCCCAGTCTTTCTCTATTTCCAACTATAGGGACTATAGTTGTTAATTTATTATCCACATTACAGGGGCTTCCATCTTCAAAAACACATATCCCATGATTGGCTAAATTAGGTATGGTTTCACGAGCATTTAGAAGTTTATTGTTGTAATGTTCTGGAAATTTCATTTCACTTATTATCTTGTCTTTAACAATATCACATTCAAACCCATCCGGGAAATTATATCCCAATATCTTTCCTCTTCTACTTATGATGTAAATATTACATCCTAAAACTTCACTTAACAATTTACATATGTCATCAAAGACTACCGGTTCCGTTCCTGATTTTTGTAATATCTTATTCAGCTTTCTTGTTTTGTCTAATAGTGTTGTCATTTACAGTCCTCCTTGTAATTACCAATTTTACTTTACCTATAGTGCTGCATACTCAGCTTCTACTATATTCCTACTGAAAATTCTTATTCCCAAAGTTTTGAACCATAAGGTAGTATGAAACAATCACCAATATTTTTAATATTTTGGATTTTTTAAAATATTTAGAATTGTTCTTTATACATTAATTATCATAACATAACAGTTGTTATAATTCAACTATATTTGATAATATAATTAAAATACAGTTTAATATAGACCTCTAATCTATAATTAAACTGTATTTTCGACTTAATTCACTGTTGATTTTAAATTCTATCCGTTTTTCTCGGATATTTTGTCATCTTTATCACCATTTTTCTCATTCTGATACTCCCTGTGCTTACATTCTACATTAGAGCACTCCAAATAATTTCCCCTGGCTTTGCTGTACTTTTTTACCATATAGCTTCCACATACACTGCATTTATCTTTCACGGGTTCAAACCAGCTTACAAAATCGCACTTTGGATAATTACTGCATCCATAAAATTTTCTGCCCTTTCTGCTCCTCTTTACCAGAACTTTTCCGCCGCATTTTGGACATTCTACATCCAATTCTTCAACTATTGGTTTTGTGTTTTTACATTCAGGATATCCTGGACATGCTAAAAAGTCTCCAAACCTCCCATGTTTTATTACCATATTTCTTCCGCATTTATCGCATTTTATATCCGTCACCTTATCTTCTATGGTAATCTTGGCCACTTCTTTTTCAGCCACTTCTATGGATTTTTTCAGAGGATGGTAAAATTCATCCACCACCTTTCTCCAATTATCCTTTCCCTCTTCCACACTGTCCAATTTGGATTCCATTTCCGCGGTAAATTCCACATCCACTATTTGCTTAAAATATTCACTCAATATGTTATTTACTATATTTCCCAATTCTGTAGGAATCAAGGTCTTTTTTTCTCTCTGTACATATTTTCTATCCAAAAGCGTGGACAATATCGGAGCATAAGTACTAGGTCTTCCTATACCATTTTCCTCAAGTGTCTTTACAAGAGAAGCTTCTGAAAATCTAGCCGGAGGCTGTGTAAAATGCTGTTTTCCATTTATGGACTTCTTAAAAAGCAGTTCATCCTTCTCAAGTTTTGGCAAAGTACTGCCGGATTTTTCATCTTCAGTGGTATATTCATACACTTTCATAAACCCGTCAAATTTCACCTGGGATCCGCTGACTTTCAATCCATACTTATTGTTAAGTATATTTATGGAAGTAACATCAATTTTTGAAGAAGCCATCTGACTTGCCAAAAATCTGTTCCATATCAATTTATAGAGTTTATACTGTTCCGGTTTTAAATTTTCTTTGGCCCTGTCAGGTTCTATCTCTATATTAGTTGGTCTTATGGCCTCATGAGCATCCTGTATATTTTTTTTGCTTTTAAAATTTCTGGGCTTTTCTTCTATATATTCCTTTCCAAATTTATTTACCACAAACTCCCTGCAGGCATCCTGAGCCTCTCTTGAAATCCTCACCGAATCAGTTCTCATATAAGTTATAAGTCCAACAGTTCCATAACCCTTTATATCTATTCCTTCATACAGCTGCTGAGCCACAGCCATGGTTTTTTTAGTGGAAAAATTTAATTTTTTATAGGCATCCTGCTGTAACGTACTGGTAATAAAAGGTGGAAGAGGAGTCTTGTTCTTATGTGTTGTCCTAATGGATTTTACAATAAACTGACCTTCCTCCAGCTCTTTTATAATTTTATCCACTTCATCTTTAGTTCCAATCTCAATTTTTTTACCGTTAAAAGTAGTGAGCTTTGCATTAAAACATTTGACTTCAGATTTTTTATGAAGCTCACATTCTACAGTCCAATATTCCTGAGGTTTAAAATCTATTATATTTTTTTCTCTTTCACATATCATTTTAAGTGCCACAGACTGTACCCTTCCGGCACTCAAGCCCCATTTGATTTTTTTCCAAAGTATAGGGCTTATCTTATATCCCACCAGTCTATCCAATACCCTCCTAGCCTGCTGGGCATTGACTAAATTTATATTTATAACTCTAGGTGATTTTATAGAGCTTTTTATGGCATTTTTAGTGATTTCATGAAATTCTATTCTGCACCTTTCACTTTCACTTAGTTTAAGTGCATGGGCCAAATGCCATGAAATTGCCTCTCCTTCCCTATCAGGGTCTGTTGCCAGATATACTTTTTCACTTTTTTTTGCCTCTCGCTTAAGTTTGTCTAAAAGTTCTCCTTTGCCCCTTATCGTTATATACTTAGGATTGTATTCATTATCTATATCAACTCCCAATTGACTTTTGGGAAGATCTCTTACATGACCCATGGAAGCTTTCACCACGTAATTTTTACCTAGATATTTTCCTATAGTTTTAGCCTTAGCCGGTGATTCAACTATAACTAATTTTTGTCCCATATTATACTCTGAACATTTTTAAATTTATGTCAGAGTCTACACCCCCTTATTTTAACCATGAACCTTATTTTAACCATATAAATATTTATTATACTATTTTATCTCGTCACAGTCATTATTTTATAATAACACAACTCAGTAAAATTAAACATGGGCAGAAATAACAACCCTATACATACAAATTCTCCTGAGCCGCTGTAAAATGCGCCATATGATAAAACTCAGCCTCGATTTAGAATCAATTCATAACGTCTTTACTACACTTAACATTTACATAGTAGTTTCCTTGAAGACATATTATCTTACCATTTAGTTGCAATTCAAATAATAACTCATATAATCGTTTTATGTCAATATTAGTTATCCTGCATATTTCATCTATATGCATGGGAATGTGTCCAATAAGTTTACATATTTTTTCCTGTGTGGCATTTAATGTACTCTCTTTTGCATATCTCTCCTTCATGTATCTTACTGGAAGCATCTGAAACAAATCCTCCAGACAGGTAAATACATGTGCTCCCTCTCTTATAAGCGTATTTGTACCTTTGCTCTGGGGAGAAAATATGGAACCCGGAACTGCCATCACGTCTTTTCCCTGTTCCAGAGCACAGCCGGCTGTTATTAAAGCTCCACTTTTATTTCCCGCTTCAATTACAATCACCAAATCGCTCAAGCCGCTTATAATTCTGTTCCTCATGGGGAAATTATAGGAATATGGCTTAGTCTTTGGCATAAATTCAGAAAGTATACATCCATTTTCCAAAATGCCGTCATATAATTTTGCATTTTCTCTGGGGTATATCACATCTAAACCTGAACCAAGAACAGCACAGGTATATCCGTCATTTTCAACGGCGGCCCTATGACAGCAACTGTCAATTCCTCTTGCCATACCACTTATTATATTTACATTATTTGAAGAAACTTCCTTTCCCAGAAGAGAAGCCACATTTCTTCCATACAGGCTGCAGTTTCTGGCTCCAACCATACCCACGCTCACCTGTTTCAGTCTTTCAATGTCCCCCCTATAAAATAAAATTGCAGGAGAATCGTCATAATTTTTCAATCTAGCAGGATAATTTTTATCACAGCAGTTTACAGTATCAATGCCCTTTTTCAAGGAATACTCCATCAAACTCTCTAATTCATACTTGTTCCAGGCTTTTTTAAATTCTCCACATATTTTACCACAATTCTCTCCTAAAAATACAGAATTATCATTATAAATACTATGTATATATATTTGCCTTGTGCTTTTAAATTTTTTCAAAATACTATTTTTTATCTTGTTTGATATTTTTACAGAAGAAAACCACAGATCGTATATGTCCATAAACAATTCACATCCCATCAAATAATTCTCAGGTCCAGGTAGGGCCTGCCTATAAAAAATGCCTTTCTTCATATGTAAAAATTATGTTCATACTACAATTATTTTATTCAGATCCTTCAAGTTTTATCTTCGAGAGTTTAAAACAAAATATTATTGTCAAGAATTAAGCTGAGGTGATAACGTGGTGGCAGTTAAATTAAATACTTCCTCCTTCTTAGGTATAGAAGGAAGTATAGTTTCAGTAGAGGTTGACATTGAAAGAGGACTTCCATCTTTCAACATAGTTGGTCTGGCAGATACTTCCGTAAAAGAATCCAAAGAAAGAGTGAGAGCTTCCATAATAAATTCAGGATTTGAATTTCCCATAAAGAAAATAGTAGTTAATCTGGCTCCTGCAGATATGAAAAAAGCAGGTTCGCTATTTGATCTTCCCATAGCTCTGGGAATACTAATATGTACAGGTCAGATGAATTTCAATGACTGGGAAAAGTTTTTAATACTGGGAGAGCTTTCACTGTCCGGTACTTTGAACAAGGTAAGAGGGGTACTTCCCATAACACTGGAAGGTATAAGAAACCACATCAAAAATTTCATTGTACCCTTTGAGAATGCAGAAGAATGTTCTTCTATAAAAGGTGCCAACTGCTATGCTTTTGAAAACTTAAAACAGATAGCATATTTTATAAAATACAGGGATTTAATGCCCTACAAACATAAAAGGAAAACATCTAAATTCCTGAGTCCTTCTCTGGATTTCTCAGATGTATTTGGCCAGGAAGGCTGTAAAAGAGCTTTAGAAGTGGCCTGTGCAGGAAATCACAATATACTTATGGCGGGTCCGCCGGGGTCTGGTAAAACCATGATGGCCAAAAGAGTTCCAACCATACTCCCGGATTTGAGTTATGAAAAATCTCTGGAGGTCACCAAGATATACAGCGTAACAGGAAATTTAAATGTAAATGAAGGCCTTATAATAAGGCCGCCTTTTAGAAATCCACATCATACCAGTACAACAATTTCCCTGATAGGCGGTGGAAATAATTTAATGCCTGGAGAAATATCTCTGGCTCACAACGGCATACTCTTTCTGGATGAAGTACTTGAATTCAAAAAAAATGTACTGGAAGTCTTAAGGCAGCCGCTGGAAGAAAAAAAAATAGTGATAAACAGAGCTTCCGGCAGAGTTTCATTTCCCTGTAATTTTATGACCATAATGGCCACTAACCCCTGTCCTTGTGGAAACTTTGCTTCTGAAAAGCCGTGTACATGTACGGACTATGAGAGGAGAAGATATATATCTAAATTGTCCAGTCCAATTATGGACAGAATAGATCTGTTCACTTTTGTAAATTCTTTAGATTTTAAAAGTATACAGGACTACAAAAAAAGTGAATCCTCTAAATTGATCAGGAAGCGGGTGGAAAACGCCCGTAAGATCCAAAAGAAAAGATTTAAAAATCAAGGAATATACTTTAATTCTGAAATGAACAGTGTTCTTATAAAAAAATATTGCGAACTAGGCGGAAATTCTTTAAAACTACTTGAAAAAGTATATTCCAAATATAATCTGACAACTAGAGCCTACAGTAAAATTTTAAAAGTCTCCCGGACAATAGCAGATTTGGATCTCAGTGAATCCATAAAAGAGTCTCATTTAATTGAAGCTCTCCACTACCGGAAATTTATAAGCGATAATTTCATATAGAGTAATTAGCCCTGTAACTTTATTTCTATTTTTTTGAAAAAATTACTTTATTTATATTTACAAAAAATGTATAATATATATGTAATTGAATGCAATCCATAAATTATTATAAAGAAGGGAGAATATTATATGTATTTTTTCATGGTCATATTGGGTCTCATCATAGGTGCACTATTAATTTTTATGGGAATAAGAGGGAAGAACAGTGATATAATAAGCATAGGGTGGGTACTTTCCATATTCTTCTTATTGATTTGCATAAATATATATATACCAAACCTTATCAGTAATTTAAAAACAAGTCCAATGTATATATTAAGATGAAAGGTGGAGATCTATGTATTCCTTCAATAAAGATATAGGTTCCCTGGGTGAAGATGTAGCTGAAAATTATTTAAAAGAAAACGGATACATCATATTAGAGAGGAATTTTCGCTGTAAAACAGGTGAAGTTGATATTATAGGCAAGGACGGGAGTTATCTTTGTTTTATAGAAGTCAAATCCCGCTATGACAAATTATATGGAAACCCCTGTGAGGCTGTAAATTATCCTAAGCGTATCAAGATATATAGAACAGCCAATATGTACATAATTAAAAAGAAACTATTTAAATTCAATTTTAGATTTGATGTCATAGAAATAATATTCAATACCTACAACAATATTCCATCCATAAAACTCATCAAAGATGCCTTTCAGATATAGCCCATCCGTTTTTTCGGTTCTCAACTATGTACTCACATTATTATATTTTTCAAAAAACTCATTCTATGTATCTTACAAACTCCATATTTTTTAATGGCTTCTATGTGCTCTTTAGTTCCATACCCTGAATTATGCTGAAAGCCATATTCAGCATATATGTGGGAATACTCTTTCATAAGGCTGTCTCTATATACCTTTGCTACAATAGAGGCTGCCGCTATGCTTGCACTTTTGGCATCTCCTTTTATTATAAATTCATTATTGCCAAATAAATGTTTTATGGGGTATCCATCGGATAAAACCATATCCACAGGCAATTTCAGTCCTTCTACAGCTCTTTTTAAAACTTCATTATTACACCAGGCAATTCCTCTTTTATCAATTTCAGTATTGTTTATAACTGAGATATTATACCCTAGAGCTTTGTGCTTTATTGCTTCCGAAAGTTCACACCTTCGTTTTGGAGAAAGCTTTTTTGAATCCTTTATCCCCAGAATAAGTTCTCCATCTTCCCTGCAATTCAGATTCAATATCACTGCCGCAGCAGCTATAGGTCCTGCCAGAGGTCCTCTTCCAACTTCATCCACCCCTGCAGTATAAACATAATTGCCAAATTTCTTGTCAAAGGAATACATAGCTTTAATTCTTTCTATTTCACTTTTTCTGTTCTCTATAAAATTATGAAAATTCGCAGCCAGATTCCTTACATTCTTTCTGCTGTCAGCTCTTAGACTGTCCAGTATTTTAAGAAGCATATCTTTTTTCAAATTGGAATAATTTTTTTTCAAACAGTCCACTTCATCTTTTATTTCCCGAGATCTATAAATGGCTAATTTACTCCATGCAAAATTATCCATTTCCATATTATTTTTATCTTTCATCATATAAAATGCACCTTTCAAAATCATCTAAGGTCTTTCCAGAGATATAGGTCCTAGTTTTCCTCCTCTGAATTCATCTAAAAGCAATACAGATACTCTATTATAATCCACTTCGCCTCCAGAGATTATAGCCCCTCTTTTTCTAGCTATATTTTGAATGTTTTCCAGAGGTTCTTCACTTAACCCTTCCAGCTTATATCTGCTCTTTATCCTGTCTGGATAATATCGGCCTAAAAAATTTACAAGATTTAATGCCAGCTCCTCTATATCCACAATCTCATCTTTTATTGCTCCAGTATAAGCCAAATTGAGTCTAGTCTCTTCACTTTCAAGTTTCGGCCACAGTATTCCCGGAGTATCCATAAGTTCTATGCCTAATTTGGTTTTAATCCATTGTTTGTTTTTAGTAACTCCAGGTTTATCTCCTACTTTAGCTATTTTATTTTTAGCCAGCTTGTTTATAAGGGAAGACTTTCCCACATTGGGGATGCCAACTACCATGGCTCTGTCAACTATTTTGGAAATACCTTTCTTCTTCATTCTGTTATGTTTTTCTTCCAGAAGCTGGTTCAATAGAATTTTTATATTTTTCAAGCCCAAACCCCTGCTGCAGTTTACAGATAACACCTTTATATTTTCTTTTGAAAGGTATTTTATCCAGGCTCTTGTTACATTCTCTTCTCCCAGATCACTTTTATTTAAAAGTATTATCCTGGGCTTGGAACCGCAGATATCATCTATATCCGGATTTTTGCTGGATCTTATTATTCTGGCATCTCTCATCTCTATAACTGCATCCACCAGTTTTAGATTTTCCTTTATCTCTCTTTTAGTTCTGGCCATATGTCCGGGGAACCAATTTATAGCCATATAGATCTTCCTTTCCAATTTTGAAATGCGCTTAATTTTCCCGCTCTGCTAAAAGGATATATCCTGAAGGCAGCTCTTCCAACTACCATCTTATAACTTACAAATCCCACATCGGGAAATCTGCTGTCTCTGCTGTTATTTCTGTTATCTCCCATTACAAATACCGTATTTTGAGGTACTGTAACCTCGTCAAAATCTCCTGTCATGGTTTCCAGTATATAGGGCTCTTTCTTTACTGCTCCATTTACATAGAGTTTTCCATCTTCAATCTTTATTCTGTCCCCTCCAACTCCTATCACCCTCTTGATAAATTTTTCCTTGGGATTGGCAGGATATTTTATTACCACTATATCACCGGCCCTGGGAGCTCTGAAATAATAACTCACCTTTTCCACAATTAACCTGTCTCCATTATTCAAAGTAGGATCCATGGAATGTCCATCCACATTTACAGTTTCGAATACAAAGGTAATAATTAAAAATGCCGCTATAATGGCTATCAATATGGACTTGCCTATTTCTATCAGTTCTTTTACCAAAAGTTCCACACCACCTTAATATTTAAAAAAGGGACTTTATAAAGCCCCTTTTATCCTAATATTTCTTTTACTTTAGCTGCTTTACCTACTCTATTTCTTAAGTAGTATAATTTTGCTCTTCTAACTTTACCTTTTCTCACTATCTGTATTTTATCTATTATAGGAGAATTTACCGGAAATGTCCTTTCAACTCCTACACCATAGGCAACTCTTCTAACTGTAAATGTCTCCCTTATTCCACCATTTTGCCTTTTTAAAACCACACCTTCAAATATCTGTATTCTTTCCCTGTTTCCCTCTTTGATCTTTACGTGAACCTTTACCGTATCTCCTACATTAAAAGCTGGTAAATCTTTCTTTATCTGTTCAGACTCTATTTGTTTTATTATATCCAACACTGCGCATTACCTCCTAATAATTATTAAACGTTCTTATCCAGCACACTCAATTTGCAGACAGCGGAACGTTCGTGCAGCACAAACAAATTTTAACACATCTATATTCTATTTTCAACACATAATTAATATTTATCATTTTTCTCACAGGACTCCATAAGTTCTTTGTCCTCTTCTGATAATGAAATCTTCTCAAATAAATCCGGTCTTTTATCTCTAGTCATTACGAGGGATTTTGCTCTCTTCCATTTTCTTATATTTTCATGGTGACCGGATAGAAGAATTTCGGGCACACCATCTCCCCGAAAATATTCTGGTCTGGTATACTGTGGATATTCAAGCAGTCCATTGTAAAAGGACTCTTCCGTATAACTCTCACTGCTGGACAATACATTGGGAATCATTCTGCATATACTGTCTACAATAGGAATACATGCCATCTCTCCGCCAGTTACCACAAAATCACCAATAGATATTTCCATATCTATGTATTTATATACTCTTTCATCTATTCCTTCATAATGCCCGCATAAAAATATCAGTTCTTTTTCCTTGGAAAGCCTTTTTGCAGTAGACTGATCAAAGGTCTTTCCTCTGGGCCCCAGGTATATTACATTCCCACTGTTGTTGGCTTTTACCTTCTTTATACAGTCCACAATAGGCTGTGCAGACATTATCATTCCGGCTCCACCGCCATAAGGATAGTCATCCACTTTTCTATGTTTATCCTCAGTAAAATCCCTTATATTGAAGGTGTTTATGGTCAAGATATTATTTTTAAGTGCTCTTCCTATTATACTATAATTAAATACATCAAACATCTCAGGAAAAAGAGTAAGTATGTCTATTTTTACATCCATGTCTTCACCGGCTTTATAACTATCTCTTGTTTTTCAATATCTATATTCAATACCACATCTTTTATAGCTGGAATAAGCAGTTCATTTTTCCCCTTTATCCAGTACACATCATTACTGTGAGTATGGAGTACGTCTCCCACCTTACCATAAAATACTCCCTCTTCATCTACTACAGAACACCCTATTATATCCGCAATAAAATAAGAGCCCTTTTTTAGCTTTACTGCATCTGCCCGGGGTACTTCCAGATACTTTCCCTTATAATGAAGAGCTTCTTCTATGGAATTCACTCCTTCAATTCTAATTATTACCCTATTGGATTGGAGTTTACACTGGAGTACCTTTTTTGATATTCCATCTATATATACCAGCTTCAGTAAATTGAACCTTTTAAGATCATCGGTAAGCGGATATACTTTTAATTCTCCTTTTATTCCATGGGTATTTATTATTTCCCCTACAGTTATAAATTCCTTCATAGAATAATATTCTGCATATCCAAAATCAAGTTGCACTGCAATTCACCTTTTAATATAGCAGCTGCAATATGCAGAATTTATTTATTCACCTCTTTTTCACTATGATGTAATTTCAAATAACATATAATTTAATCCGAGATTTAGTTTGAAGCTTAAGCTCTGCCACTATTTAATGTAAATATAAGAGCTAGATATCTAACTCTTATATTATCTCCACAACAACTCTTTTATTTTCCTTTATAGCTGCTGCTTTTACCACAGTTCTTATAGCCTTCGCTATCCTTCCCTGTTTGCCTATTACCTTTCCCATATCCTCTTGTGCAACTTTTAATTCAAGAATTATAGATTGCTCACCTACAATTTCATTTACTTGAACCATATCTGGGTTATCTACTAACGATTTAGCAATGATCTCTACTAGTTCTTTCACTTAACTACACCCCCAGTTAACTACTTACCAAGTTTATCCTTTAATCCGGATTTGTCAAAGATCTTCTTGACTACTTCTGTTGGCTGAGCACCATTTTTTATCCATTTAACAGCTTTTTCCTCATCAAAATTCACAGTATTTGGATCAGTAGTAGGATTATAATATCCTATCTCCTCTATAAATCTTCCATCCCTCGGAAATCTTGAATCTGCTACAACTATTCTATAAAATGGAGCCTTCTTTGCACCCATTCTTCTCAATCTTATCTTTAAAGCCATTTATATCACCTCCTTATAATGTAAAAAATCCTCTAAAATGTACACTTTATATATATCTATCTAAAAAGGGAGATTCCCAAATGGTCCCTTCTTAAAACCTTTTTTCATTCCACTGCCGCTGAATTGCTTCATCATCTTTTTCATTCTTGCAAAATCCTTTAAAAGTTTATTGACCATCTGTATTGTAGTACCGGATCCCTTAGCTATTCTCTTCTTTCTTGAGGAAGAAGCACTTACAACAGGAGGGTTTCTACGCTCCTCTAAAGTCATGGAATTGATTATAGCTTCAATTTTCACCAGTTCTTTTTCTCCCTTTGAAAAGTCAATTCCCTGTAATGCCTTGGTATTTGCTCCAGGTACCATTTCGATAAGTTTACTCAAAGGTCCCAATTTTTTGGCCTGCTGCATCATGGACAAAAAATCTTCAAAATTGAATTCCTTGGTGAGCATCCTGCTTCCCAACTTTTCGGCTTCTTCCTTGTCAATGGACTGCTGGGCTTTTTCTATTAGAGAAAGTACATCCCCCATACCCAGTATTCTTGAAGCCATCCTGTCAGGATAAAAGATTTCAAAATCACTCATTTTTTCCCCAACACCCACAAATTTTATCGGTTTCCCGGTCATGGATCTTATGGAAAGAGCAGCTCCGCCTCTTGTATCTCCATCCAATTTCGTGAGTATAACTCCGCTTATATTCAGTTTTTCATCAAAACTTGAAGCTACATTAACTGCATCCTGACCCGTCATGGCATCCACTACCAGCAGTATTTCATTGGGATTTACCCCTTCTTTTATCTGACTCAACTCATCCATCAATTTTTCATCTATTTGAAGTCTGCCTGCTGTATCTATTATGAGTACATTAAAATCATTACCCCTGGCATACTCCACAGCTCCCTTACATATATCCACTGCAGCTTTTTTATCTCCCATGGAGAAAACAGGAATATTTATCTCTTTTCCAACCACCTGAAGCTGTTTTATTGCAGCTGGTCTATATATGTCACAGGCTACCAAAATCGGATTTTTATTCTTTTTTCTAAGCTGCAGTGCCAGCTTGCCGCACATGGTGGTCTTACCTGCACCCTGCAGCCCCACTAACATTATTATAGTGAGTCCATTGGAATCATATTCAATTGAGCTCTGACTATTTCCCATCAAGTCAGTAAGTTCTTCATTGACTATCTTTATTACCTGCTGCCCCGGAGTCAAGCTTTTCAGTACTTCTTCTCCCAGACATTTTTCGCTGGTACTCTTAACAAAATTTTTTACCACCTTGTAATTAACATCTGCTTCTAGAAGTGCCAGCTTTACTTCTCTCATAGCATCCTTTATATCTTTTTCAGAAAGTTTACCTTTTCCTCTAAGCTTTTTCAATGTTTCTTGGAGCTTAGATGCCAATCCTTCAAAAGCCATGCTAATCCTCCTAAATTAAATATTCAACCTTACATAATTTTTTATTTTATTTAAAACCTCTTCATATTCACTGCATTGAAGGGAATCCAAAAATTCTAAAATGGATTTTTTATTTTTTTCCAAACTCTTTCTATCCTGAAGTACATGAAGTTTATCTTCATATTGCAGCAAAAGCCTGTGACATCTTTTTATGATGTCATATACCGCCTGCCGGCTTGTATTTGTATGTTCCGCTATCTCACTCAAAGACAAATCATCATCGTAGTAAAACTCCATTACATTCTTCTGCTTTTCCGTCAAAAGTTCACCGTATATATCAAGTAATATTGAAATCTGTATTCTCTCTTCCATAATATCCTCTTCTTTATTCAGTAAAATCACAGATTTAATCCTCAACCATGATATCAAAATTAATAAGCTATGTCAAGTATTTTTACTTAACAGATTTTAAAACAGTGCATCTACAAAGTCTCTGCTTTTGAATTCCTGCAGATCATCAATACCCTCGCCCACTCCTATTAATTTTACCGGTATATTCAAGCTGTGCTTTATAGATATTACTATTCCCCCTTTGGCAGTGCCATCCAGCTTTGTAAGTATTATACCGTCTACAGGGCACACTTCCTTGAACTGCTTTGCCTGCTGGACTGCATTTTGTCCTGTAGTCGCATCCAATACAAGAAAAGTCTGTTTAAAAGCTTCTCCATACTCTCTTTCTATTACTTTATTTATTTTTCCAAGTTCATTCATCAAATTTTTTTTATTGTGAAGTCTTCCTGCCGTATCACATATGAGTACATCTTTTTTTCTGGCCTTTGATGCCTGAATGGCATCAAATATGACCGCAGCCGGATCGGAGCCTTCCTGGTGCTTTATTATTTCAACACCAGCCCTTTCACTCCACACCTCCAGCTGATCTATAGCTGCCGCCCTAAAAGTATCTGCTGCAGCCATAATAACCTTATATCCCCTGTCCTTCAGCTTGTAGCAAATCTTTCCTATTGAAGTGGTCTTTCCCACACCATTTACTCCTATTACCAAAATTATTTCCGGAGTTTTTTCAGGTACTATGCTGTTCTCCTCATCTCCCAATATCTCTATTACAATCTCCTTTAAAGAATCCTTTAACAGGGCGGGATCCTTTATTTTGTCCTCTTTAATCTTCTCTTTCAATCTGTCTATGATATACATAGTGGTTTCCACACCTATATCTGCAGTTATAAGTATCTCCTCCAGCTGATCATAGAGTTCTTCATCAATGGTGACGGCCTGGCTTAACATATCCGTTATTTTTCCAGTCAAATTATTTTTGGTTTTTTCAAGACCATTTTTCAGCTTGTCAAAAAATTCCTTAAACATTTTTATCTACCTTTCCCATTTTATATTTGTTATTGAACGTACATCTTCAAGAGATTTCCTTTAAATCTACGGAAACTATTTTTGAAATCCCCTTTTCTTCCATGGTAACCCCGTACATCACATCGCTCATTTCCATAGTTCCTTTTCTATGGGTTATGATGATGAACTGGGTATTCTCAGAAAACTTTTTGAGAAATTTAGCATATCTTGCCACATTCGCATCATCCAGTGCAGCTTCTATCTCATCCAGTATGCAAAAGGGAGTTGGTTTAATCTTCAGTATAGCGAACAACAGTGCTATAGCAGAGAGCCCCTTTTCACCCCCTGATAAAAGATTTATATTCTGCAGTTTTTTACCTGGAGGCTGAACTGTTATATCTATATTTGCAGTGAGTTCATCTCCGTTTACAAGTGTCAAATCTGCACTTCCACCGTTGAACAATTCTTTAAAGATGGAATTGAAATTCTCCCTCAATTTGCTAAAATTTTCTTTAAAAAGTATTCTCATCTTTCTTGTCACCATATCTATTACATTTTCCAGTTCATTCTTTGACTTTACCAGATCTTCCTTTTGTGAGGTTAAAAATGTATTTTTTTCTTTCAACTGTTCATATTCTTCTATAGCACCCAAATTAACTGTTCCAAGATCGGAAATACTTTTCTTCAAATTCAATATTTCTTCATTGTATTTATTTAAATTGTCTATCTCCTTTTTATACTTCAAAGCAGCTTCATGGGTGAGTTCCATATCCTCCTTCAGTTTCAAATGCATATTTTCCTTTTCTGCAGATAATTTAGTCAGAGATATCTGCATTTTATGGAGTCCCTGCTCTTTTTTATTTATTACAAGAGCTAAATCCCCGGATTTTTCATTACAATCTTTTATATCACCCTTTAGTTTTATAATCTTTTTATCATTTTCCTCTATATATTCCTGTAATTTTGATATTTTTGATTTTGACTCCTCTACAGTCCTGAAGTTGGAATTTATTTTCAATTCACATTGGCACACATCTTTCTCATAATTTTTCATATCAGTGTCTATACGGGATTTTTTTAAGTTCAATTCCTCTATTTCGCCCGTCAGTCTCTTAAGCTCCCGGTATTTCACCGAAATACCCTCATCGATCTGTGCCATTTTTATACGCAGTTGAGTGAGCTTCTCTTTTGTATCTTCAATATCTCCCCTTTTATTTTTCAGCTCTTCTTCCATCTGTAAAATACACTTGTTGTTTTCATTTTGCTTTTCGTAAAGTGTTTTCAAATTATTCTTTTCTTTTTGCAATTTATTTAAGCTGGATTCCCTATTCTTAGAAATCATACCTACTTCTCTGTTGGATACTCTTATATTTTCCAACAATTTTGAGTTCTCATTTTCTATGGCATTTATCTCGCCCTGTACTTTGGTCAATTCTATATTTTGAATATAAATTTTATCTTTTAGATCCAGAACCTCTTCATTTTTTTTCTCCATGACTTTTTTACAATCACCTATATTCTGAGTTACATCCTCTATTTTGACGCCTGTATCTTTTATTCTGGAGGAGAGTTCATTTATTTCCCTCTTACGCCCTATTATATTACTGTTTCTCCTCTGCAGACTTCCTCCTGTAAGAGATCCTCCCGGGTTAACTACATCACCTAGGAGAGTAACTATTTTAAATCTGTATCCGCTGCATTTAGCTATTTCAAGGGCACTGTCCATATCGCTGCACACTATTGTTCTGCCCAATATGTATTCCATTATATTTTTAAAACGCTCTTCACATTTTAGAAGATCACTGGCAATGCCTATATATCCCTTTATATTTTGGAATTTATATTTATCCAGTATTTTTCTTCCTTTGATCAAGGTAAGTGGTAGAAAAGTAGCTCTGCCCATTTTATTGTCCTTAAGATATTTTATAAGGGATTTGGCCATAATTTCATCTTTGGTTATTATATTGGATATGGCGCTTCCCAAAGCCACTTCTATGCAGATCTCAAATTTTTTCTCCAGGGTTATAACTTCACCTACTACAAAGCATTCACTTTGATCAATGTGCAGCTTACCCTTTTTTATTTCCTCCATAAGAGATCTAACCGCCCTGTTATAACCTTCGTAATGCTCCTCCAGACTTATGAGCATGGTGCGGTTTGCCTCTAATCTATTATGTACTGAAGTCAATTCCTTTAATTTTTTCTCCCGGGATAGAAGGAGACCCTTCAACTTTAAAACTTCACTTTTATTTTCATCAATTCTGTGTCCGTATTTTTCTACAGCACCTTTCATTTCCGACATCTTCAGAAGCATGCTGTCCCTGGTATTGCAATTTATTTTAATGGAATGGCTGTAGCTTTCACAGGAAGCTTTCATACCAGCAGCTTTCTCACCCATATCCTCTATATCCTTTTTAATTGAAGCCATATTGTTTTTTATATTGGAAATGCTTCTTAAATATTCTATTTCATCCTCTTTAAGACTTTTATAATAATTTTCTCTTTCTTCTATTTTTTCTCCTGTGCTCTTTGCAGCTCTTTCATACTCTGACAGTTTCTCGTCTATATTCTTTTTAGCCAGTTCCAATTTAGAAATGCTGTGATGCTGTGCTTCCTTCTGCTGTAAACTTTTCTCTCTTTTTTTATCCAGTTCATTTAGTTCCACAGTATTCTTCTCTATAACCTGCTTTATATTTTCCATCTGCTGCTGTAAAAGCTTTATTTCACTATTTATTCTTTGAACACACTCTCTGTTGTCATAGTAGCTCTTTCTATAATCGGAATTTTTTGCTTGAATACTCTCCATTTCTTCATTCCACTGACTTGCCCTGGACTTTAACCTGGCAAATTGTTCATTTAATTCTCCAGTATCCAATTGAATCTGATCTGCAGACTTTTTTATGCTGCATATTTTACCTTCCAGCTTTTCAATGGAATGAAGCAGTACATTTATTCTCATTTCCTTAAGTTTCCCGGATAATTTTAAAAATTCATTTGCCTTTTCCATTTCAGCCTGAAGAGGTCCAAGCCTTGTCTCATAGCTTTCCAAAATATCTCCTATTCTCAACAAATTCATATGGGTATTTTCAAGTTTTTTTTCCGCTTCTTCCTTTCTCCACCTGAACTTAACTATTCCCGCTGCTTCCTCCAAAATGTTTCTTCTATCCTCAGGTCTTCCATTTATAATGGATTCTACATTTCCCTGCCCTATTATGGAATAACCTTCTCTCCCTATACCTGTGTCCATAAAGAGCTCATTTATGTCCTTCAGCCTGCACTGGGTATTATTTATATAGTATTCGCTTTCTCCAGATCTATACAGCCTTCTGGAAATAGTTACATCGGAATAATCTATGGGAAGCTTTCTGTCCATATTGTCTAGAGTAAGAGAAACCTGACACAAGCCCACCGGTTTTCTAAATTGAGTCCCGGCAAAAATCACATCTTCCATTTTTCCTCCTCTCAAATTTTTTATACTCTGCTCGCCAAGCACCCATTTAACCGCATCTGAGATATTGCTCTTTCCACTTCCATTTGGTCCTACAATAGATGTAATTCCCTCGGTAAATACCAATTCCGTCTTGTCTGCAAAGGATTTAAATCCTCTTATACCAATAGTCTTTAAAAACATATTTATAGACACTCCTTATCTGAAAAACATTGGCAGTAATCCTATTACAAATATAAGTATTACAAAAATCACAAGGGCCTTGGTCATCTTATCTCTGGTCTGTTTCTTCATAATATCACTCTCCTTTATACTAAGTTCCTGCTTAAACACTCATCTCTCATATAGTCATCTATTGATATGATTTCATGCAAATTTCTGCCATCTATACACAAGGTGCCTCTGTCAACACTTTCACTCTGCAGCACTTTTACACGGCAATGACTAAATTTATTTTTCATGTCATTAAAATATCTTTTTCTGTCTGCATACAGTTTGGAAAGATCCCTGTAATTTATCTTTACAGTTATGTCACCTTTTTGGAAATCTGGTATGATTTTTTCTACAATACTGTTATAAATACTCCCCTCCACCAATTCTCTAAAAGCAGGATGGAACGGTCCTGCCACTACATCTGCTCCAGTATTTATCTCCTCTGTAGGCTGAAGCCCAATTCTTATTACCTTTACGCCTTTTGCCCTTAAAATGCAGTACAGGATTTTACATATGTCCACTGCCTCAGACAGGGAATAAGGCCTGTATATTCCTTTTTTATACATGATCTCCATAGCCGTTTCTCTTATCACAAGTGCAGGATATAATCTGTATATGTCAGGTCCCATCCCTATGGACTCTTTTACAGTTTTTATGTCTTTTTGAAAGCTGTCCCGGGGCAGTCCCAGCATTATCTGATGTCCCAGCACAAATCCATATTTCTTTATCAGGAAAGAAGCCTTTTCAGCATCCTCAAAAGAATGTCCTCTGCCGGATTTTATAAGGACTTCCCTGTCCAGAGATTGTATACCGAGTTCTATTATATCCACGGAATAATTCTTTAAATTATCCAGTATATTTTCATCTATATAATCCGGTCTGGTGGAAAGACGTATATAATCTATATCTCCTCTATTCTTGTATTCTTTAGCTATTTTTAGAAGTTCCTTCTGCCTGCCCAGAGGAATTGCGGTAAAGGTTCCCCCAAAGAAGGAAACTTCCACTGTAGAATTTTCTCTCTTTATTGTTTTTAAATATTCCTCCACGGTCCTTCTGACAAAATCAGCATCAACTTTTTGTTCATTTCCGGTGATAATACTCTGATTGCAAAAAACACAGTTATGTGGACAACCCTCATTGGGCACAAATATAGGTATTATATAATGCCTGCCTTTCATAAATACTACCTCTCTATACTCTGTTTTCAGCCCTGAAACTCAATTTACTCAAGGCATTGTGCGCTGCATCCTGTTCCGATTCCTTTTTACTATATCCCGTGCCAGTACCTAAAATATTTTTATCTATACAGACCTCAGTATAGAATTTTCTTCTATGTGGAGGTCCATCATATTTTATAAGCACATATTCTATGGAAACATCTCCATCTTTCTGCAGTATTTCCTGAAGCCTGGTTTTATAGTCCGATACTATTCTGTTTTCCATGGCTCTTTGTATCACATCTTTAAAATTGTATATAATAAATTCTCTGGCTTTTTCATAACCACAGTCCACATGAACCGCTGCAATAATAGCTTCTACACAATCCGCCAGTATGGATGTTCTCTCTCTTCCTCCAGTGAGTTCTTCTCCTCTGCTCATCTTTATATATTTACCCAGTTCCCATTTTTTTGCTATTTCGTAGAGAGAATTTTCACAAACTATGAGAGCCCTCTTTTTAGTAAGCTCTCCTTCAGGCTTGTTTTTGTACATTGTAAACAGGTATTCTGATATACAGAGCTGTAATACGGAATCTCCCAAAAATTCCAGTCTCTCATTAAATTTTATATTTTTTCTTCCATTGGCATAGGAACTATGAGTCAATGCTATTTTAATCAATTCCTTATCTTTAAAACACACATTCAGCTTTTTTTCTACATCCTCAACATAACTTACTTTCTCGCCCATTCAAATTTCTCCTTTTGAACTCTATTCTTCAATTTACAGCAGATCATTTTCTATAAAAGTAAATTCAAGAATAAATTCACTTTATTCATTGATACAATAATCAATTTTTAAATTTAAAGCCCCGTATTAATAAACGGGACTTTAAATTATTATTTTATTCTTCAGTATGAGCTTTTATGTACTCAACTACATCTCCCACTGTTTTTACCTTTTCAGCTTCTTCATCGGGTATTTCCAAATCAAACTCCGTTTCCAGAGCCATTATTAATTCGACTATATCAAGGGAATCAGCACCTAAATCGTCAACAAAAGATGATTCCAAACTTATTTCCTGTGAATCTATACCCAATTGTTCAGATATTATTTTTTGTATTTTTTCAAAAACCATAATTTCACCTCCAAAAAATTTTCATACATAAATAATATTACATAACTTATACGCCGTCAACAATAAATACCAGTAAATTTTATTTCTTTATACTATCACTTTCCATCTGAGGGATTTTTTCTATTTCAGATCTTATTTTATCTATGATTTTATTGTCATAGCAGTCCACTGCCCTCTTCACCGCATTCTTAAATGCTTTTCCATTCGAACTTCCGTGAGCCTTTACACAAATGCCTCTGGCTCCCAGAAAAGCAGATCCCCCATATTCAGAATAATCCATCTTATTTTTTATTTCTCTAAAAGCTGATTTTAAAATAATTCCTCCTAATTTTGTTCTAAAGGATTTCATAATTTCCTCTTTTAACATTTCAAACAAATTCAGTGCCACACCCTCATACATTTTCAAAACAGTATTTCCAATCATTCCATCGCAGACCAGTATATCTACATCTCCTGCCGGAATATCTCTTGGTTCCACATTTCCCACAAAATTGAAATCCACATTTTTAAGCAGTTTATATGCACTTTTAGTCAGCTCATTTCCCTTTTCCTCCTCAACACCTATGTTCACCAGACCTATGGAAGGATTTTTCTTCTTTAAAACATTCTCCAGGTATATTTTCCCCATAAGGGAAAACTGCAATAGATATTGAGGTTTACAATCCACATTGGCCCCTGCATCTATAATCATAAAATTTCCATTCTTACCTGGTATAACAGGTGCCAGGGCTACTCTGTCAACACCTTTGATTCTGCCCACAATCAAAGTAGCACCTGCCATAAATGCTCCTGTACTCCCCGCAGATACAACTGCATCTGCTTTATTTTCCCTTACAAGAGTCAATGCCTTTACCAAACTTGAATTTTTCTTTTTCCTCACTGCCATGACAGGAGATTCTTCAGTAGTTATGATCTCCGGGGCATCTAAAATACTTATTCTATCTTTGGGATAATCATATTTGGATAATTCCTCTTTAATTTGCCCTTCTCTTCCGGTTATTATTACATTCACGGCTTTTTCCCTAACAGCCTCCACCGTACCCTCCACTACAGCTGAAGGTGCAAGATCCCCTCCCATGCCGTCTACAGCAATTATCATATTTTTCCTCCTTTCCATTCAATTTTCAGCCTTAACTGAAAATTTTCATTATTTATACATTGTTCATTGTAAATTGTGCGTTATCTAGAAATTGCTCATGCAAAAAAAGAAAGCCATATGACTTTCTTTTATTAATTTCCCGTTGAGATAACTTCCTTACCTTTGTAATATCCGCAATTTTTGCAGACTCTATGAGCGAGTTTCATTTCGTGACACTGAGGACACTCAACTAAATCAGGTAAACTCAACTTAAAAGTCTGTGCTCTTCTCGAGTCTCTTCTTGCCTTAGAGAATTTTCTGGCTGGATTTCCCAAAGTAAACACCTCCTTAATCAGTAAAAAACATATCCTTTAGTTTCGCCAATCTTGGATCAATATCGTCATCTTTGCAATGGCACTCAGAATAATTCAAATTAGTACCGCATTTTTGACATAAACCCCTGCAGTCTTCCCTGCAGAGTCTTTTAATTGGTAAACTCAATATAATATTATTTTCCAATATTTCCGTAATATCTATGATATCACCATCTATAAAGATGAGCTCCTCATCTCCATTTGAGCTATTGGTGAATCTTTCGGCAATTGGTATGTCTACAGCATATGGAAACTTTTCAGAACATCTGGAACAAGTGAGCTGGAGTAAAGAGTGAAGCCTTCCCTTCAATTCAAAAATATCTCCCGCTTTGCTTAAAGTTCCGTTGAAATTCATAGGCTGCAATAATTTTATGTATTCACCGCCATAGTAGAACCCCTCATCTTTTACTTTAAGCTCGAGTTCTTTTAAAAATATATTTTCATCCAATAATTCCGATATATTTAATTCCATAATACTCACCTCTATACATTAGCCACAATTTATTATATAGAGATGAGTATTAAAAGTCAAGTTTTTATCTTCTACTTAAGGTTCTCAACTATATCTTTTGTATCTCTAGCTATCATAAGCTCCTCGTTTGTAGGAACTACAAATATCCTGACCTTTGAGTCAGGTGCACTTATCTCCAGTGCTTCTCCTCTTATGTTATTTTTTTCAGGATCTATTTTAATTCCAAGATAGCCAAGTCCATCGCATATAGCAGCTCTGCTGGTAGCTGAATTTTCTCCAAGTCCTGCTGTAAATACTATTGCATCTACACCATTTAAAACCGCAGTATAAGCTCCTATAAAGGATTTAACCCTGTGATAATACAGATCCAAAGCCAGCTTTGCCCTTTCATTTCCTGAATTGGCTGCACTTTCCACATCTCTGAAATCACTGCTCACTCCCGATACTCCAAGTATTCCCGATTTTTTATTCATCAAAACATCCACATCTTTTATGGACATACCTGTTGTATTCATCAAAAATGGTATTACAGCAGGATCTATGTCTCCGCATCTGGTTCCCATGGCAAGTCCTGCAAGAGGTGTGAATCCCATACTGGTGTCCACTGACTTTCCTTTATCCACTGCACATATGCTGGCTCCATTCCCCAAATGACATGTTATCATCTTGATATCTTCTATATTTTTGCCCATCAATTTAGCAGTTTCGGCAGATACGAATCTATGGGAAGTACCGTGGAATCCATATTTCCTGATTTTATATTTCTCATACAACTCATAAGGGAGAGGATATATATAAGAGTATTTAGGCATCGTCTGATGAAATGCTGTATCAAATACTCCTACCATCGGTGTATCCGGCATCAATTCTCTGCAGGCATTTATTCCTATTATATTAGGTGGATTATGTAATGGTGCCAGTGGTATACAATCTTCAAGGGCTTTCATAACATCTTTATCTATAAATACTGAACCTGCATATTTTTCACCGCCGTGAACAACTCTATGTCCTACTGCGGATATCTCTGACATATCCTCTATTACACCATATTTTTTATCTACAAGAGCATCGAGAACCAATTTCACAGCAACTTTATGATCCTCCATAGGCTGCTCTATAACATGCTTTTCGCCGTTTACCTTGTGAGTCAGGACGGATCCTTCTATTCCAATTCTCTCAACAAGTCCTTTAGCCAGGACACTTTCATCTTCCATGTTTATAAGCTGATATTTTAAGGATGAACTTCCACAGTTCACTACTAATATCTTCATTCCTAACTTCCTCCTATTATAATCAAATTTCTTTTTATATTAAAATCATCATACTATTTGTTTTACAGATAGGTATGAGGTATCTTTTATCCCTGCGCTTGAACTGCAGTAACTGCCACTACATTTACTATGTCATCAAAACTGCATCCTCTTGATAAATCGTTTATTGGCTTTGCAAATCCTTGAGATATAGGGCCTATAGCCTGAGCCTTGGCAAATCTCTGTACAAGTTTATATCCTATATTCCCTGCCTGAAGATCCGGGAAAACAAGTACATTGGCTTTTCCTGCTACATCACTGCCTGGAGCCTTTAAGCTTGCAACACTTTCCACTATAGATGCATCCAGCTGCAGCTCTCCATCTATTTTCAAATCAGGTCTTGCCTTCTGAGCTATCTTAGTGGCATTTACCACCTTATCTACCAAATCATGTTTTGCACTGCCCTTAGTGGAAAATGACAACATGGCAACTTTAGGATCAATTCCACATAATTTTTTGGCAGTTTCGGCAGTACTTATTGCAATAGAAGCCAATTGATTTTCATCCGGCAATGGATTTACCGCACAATCTGCAAACAGCAGCACACCTTTGTCACCATAATCACAATTTGGCACTTCCATTAAGAATGTACTGGAAACCACAGAAACTCCCGGTGCAGTTTTCACTATCTGAAGGCCGGGTCTTAAAAGATCTCCTGTAGTGTGTACTGCTCCTGAAACAAGTCCATCTACATCTCCCAGTTTAACCATCATCGTGGCAAAATATATGGGATCCCTTACAATTTTATCAGCTTTTTCAGGGGTAATTCCCTTCTTTTTTCTGAGTTCATAGAACTCATTGGCATAAGTTGAAAGTTTAGCTGAAGTCTGTGGATTCTCAATCTCAGCTCCATTTAAATTCACTCCCAATTTCGATGCTTTTTCTCTTATAATATTTTCATCACCTACCAAAACTATATCTGCAATTTTATTGCTGATTATTTTTTCGCAGGCTTTAAGAGTTCTCTCTTCTTCACCTTCTGCCAACACAATTTTTTTCTTGTTTGATCTGGCCAAATTCCAGATTTGTTCCATTAATTTCATGTTTATTTCTCCTTTCAAAATTAGTATGGATTATACACACCTATAATATAATCCTTTTTTACTGCATTTTTCAACATATATTCATGCAAAATTCAACTTAATGGATTATAATATATTGGTATAATGATTTATATCACTCAATTAATGATACTATAACAGAAAGGAAACTTCAATGAATATAGCAGGAATAATAGCAGAATACAATCCATTTCACAATGGACACAGATACCATATTGAAAAAATGAAATCCATGACAGGATGCAGTGGAGTAATCGCAGCTGTCAGTGGAAATTTTGTCCAAAGGGGAGCTCCATCTATCATAGACAAGTGGACCAAAACATACATGGCACTTCAAAATGGAGTGGATCTGGTTCTGGAAATTCCCGTACTCTACAGTTTATCTTCCGCAGAATTTTTTGCATTTGGCGCTGTAAGTCTTCTGGAAAATCTAGGTGTGGTAAAAAAACTGTGTTTTGGAAGTGAATGCGGCAATATTCAACTTTTAGAATCAATAGGCAGTATATTGTGTCAGGAGCCCTATGAATTTAAAATCAATTTAAAAAAGAATTTATCTGAAGGTTTGTCCTATCCTCATGCCAGAAGCAATGCATTGATGGAATTTTTCCACCATAATGACAATTCTGAGTTCAAGGACTATGATCTGAGAAAAATACTGTCTTCTCCCAACAACATTCTAGCAATAGAATACTGTAAGAGCCTATTAAAACTGAAGAGCAGTATTATCCCTCTCTGTATAAAAAGAATTGGAAGTTCTTATAACAGCCTGGAAATGAAAAATAACTTTTCCAGTGCATCCTCTATCCGAAATTTTATAAAAAATGAAGGTAATTTTGATGATCTGGAAAATAATTTACCTCCCAGTGTATTTTCTATTTTAAAAAAATTACAGGATTCAGGATACAATTTCACTTTTGAGGATTCTCTGGTACCCTATTTGAAATATAAATACTTTTTCTATAAAGGAAATTTTAAATATCTTCCAGATGTGTCGGAAGGCATAGAAAACAGGATATTCGATGCAATAAAAAATAATTGCTCTTATAAGGATATTGTAGAGGCATCCAAGACAAAAAGATATGCCTACAGCAGGATAAGCAGAATATTATGTCAATTCTTTTTGGGATTTGAAAAATTGGATACAGGCAGTTTAAGAAAAAATCCATGTCCCTATGCCAGAGTACTGGGATTTAATAGTACAGGCAAAAAAATTCTCAGAGAAGTGAAAAAAAATTCCTCTCTTCCTATTTACACAAAAATACCTCAAATAACAGACCAGATTCTGAAACTGGATATATCAGCTACCAGTGCCTACAGCCTTTTAAACAAAAATATACCTTTTAATCAGGATTACACTAAAAGCCCGATTATAATGGATAAAATTTAGAATAAGCATCCTACTTTATAAATATAATTTATTAAGATATGTATCTTAGGCAAAAGTTTTTAGAAAGTAGGTAAACTACCAGTGATTGTTTTATTTTATGTTTTGATATTCATAATACTGCTTATTTTATGTTTTTCCATAAGGAATATAAACATCCTGATTACTATAATATGTACTATTTTAATAGGGCAGATTATATTATCACCTAAAATATGTATAGATGGCGTGATAAGTGGTGCCATGTTGTTTTTCTATAAAGTATTTCCATCTTTATTTTCATTTTTAGTGGTATCAAATATAATTTTATTCTACGATGGAGTATATATATATTCAAAGCTAATAGGGAGATTCTTATGCAAACCCCTGAGACTTCCAATTAACTGCAGCTTTGTACTCATAATAAGCATGCTGTGCGGATATCCTCTTGGTGCAAAATATGCCTGTGATCTACTGGAAAGAAGATTGATAGATCTTCCCACTTGTGAAAGGCTCTTAAACATAGCTTCTAACGCCAGCCCTCTCTTTGTATTGGGATCCGTGGGCATATCCATGTTTAAAAACTCCACTCTTGGATACATACTGCTTCTGTCCAATTTGCTGTCATGCATAGCAATGGGCTTTTTGCTTAAGCCTGAGAAAATATATATAGATAACAGACCTGAAAAAAATCATGTGTATAGTAATGAAAATATTGGAAAAGTAATAAAAAGCAGCATTGAAAATGCAATAAAAACTTGCATGTCCATAGGCGGATTTGTAATTATCTTCTCCGTGGTAAATAATATTTTAAAAAATAATTTTCTATTTAGTTCACTAATACAGTGGATTTCAAAATTCACTGCATTTCCCGGTGATATAATAGAGGGATTCCTGCTTGGAATAATAGAGATGACAAATGGATGCAATCTGATATCCTCTTCCACTGCTTCACTTAATTTAAAAATCATTATTGTAAGCTTCCTCTTTACCTTCAGTGGGGTTTCAATTATATCACAGGTTTACTCATTTACTTACAGGTTTAAAATATCCATGAAAAAATACATTCTGGGCAAAATCTTTCAGGGAATCATATGTTCTATTTTAAGTTTTTCTATCTACAATGTATTCTTCAATAAATTATCAGCATCTGCCTTTTTACCTTATTATAAAATTGCAGGAGATTCAAGCAGTGTATTTTTACTCATTCTAGTTCTAATTATACTGCCCTGGCTGATATTTAGGACAGCAAAGCTATTTCATATCCCTTAATTCCTTTATATTGGCTCTTATGGAACTGGATTTTAAGTCTATGTTTCCCTCTAAATCATTTAACATCTTCTGAAATTCCACTTTCAAATTCGTCAGGAACTCATTACTTTTATCTGTTATTTCACTGTCCAGCTGACTCAACATTTCATCTGCATAATCCCTGGCTCCCAACCTTATAGCCTTTGCATTTTTTTGTGCAGATGAAATTATCTCCTGAGCTCTCATATTTGCCTCTTTTGTAATATCATGATTTTCTATCTGCCTCCTAAGCAAATTTAAATTTTCTTTCTTTATGTTGTCAGCCTCTTGTACAGCTTCAGTTAAAATTCTGTCTTTTTCATCCACTATCCACTGTGCCTTCTTAAGTTCGCCAGGAAGACAATTGACTATCTTATTCAATGTTTCTTCGATTTCCTTTTTATTTACCATGATTTTTCCCGTCATGGGAACTCTGGCAGAAGTACTCACAATTTCTTGAAGATACTCTAAAAGTTTAATAACATCCATAATTTTCCCCCTAAGGTTCATTAGAATTTTTATGTATTTCACTAACTTTTTGTGTAATATCAGGTATTATTTCTTCAGGAACCAATCCCTCAATACATCCTCCAAACATAGCAACCTGTTTTACTGAAGAAGAACTTAAAAATGAATTCATAGCACTGGCCATCATAAATACAGTTTCTATGTTGGGATCCAGCTTTTTATTCATAAGTGACATCTGAAATTCATATTCAAAATCAGATACAGCCCTAAGTCCCTTAACTATAACCTTAATATTTCTCTCTTTCATAAAGTCTATCAATAATCCACTGAAGCTTGCAACTTTCACATTAGGCATATTTTTCACAACTTTTTTAATTAGTTTAACCCTTTCATCTATGCTGAACAATCCTTTTTTTTCAGGATTAACCAGCACCCCCACTATCAATTCATCAAATATTCTGGCCGATCTGTTTATTATATCCAAATGTCCATTTGTTATAGGATCAAAACTTCCCGGACATATTGCTATATTCATACCAAATTAATCCTCCTTGTATTTATAAAAGCATAGGGTGGTCTTTCCGTATTTCCTGTGCTCCGTCAAAACTATACTGTCAGTTCCCCCATATATTTTCTCACTGGTGTCAATTTTGGCAACTATGATCCCATCCGCAGACAGTAAATTTTTTCTTTCAATTATCTCCACTGCAGGTGGAATCATATTTTTTTTATAGGGAGGATCAACAAATATTACGTCAAATACCTCTTCTTTTATTCCCAATTCCTCAAGAGCTCTATAGGAATCCATATTTATAGTTCTGCATATAGAAGTAAATTTCAAATTTTCCACATTTTTTTTAAGATAACTAAATGTATCACTGTCTCTGTCAACTAAAAAGCATTTTTTAGCCCCCCTGCTCACGGCTTCAAGCCCAAGGCTACCTGTTCCAGCAAACACATCCAGTACAGCCGCACCAGGTACTTTTCTCTGAATTATGTCAAACATTGATTCCTTTACCCTATCCAAAGTAGGTCTTGTAGTATCATATCCATTGGGTGACAATAATTTTCTTCCTCTGGCAACGCCTGAAATTATCCTCATAAATTTTCCTCCTATTTTTGTTTTATCCGAACGCTAACATTTTAACATATATATTCCCATTATTCAAAATTCATCTTCAAGTTTTCCAGCTAGTTAAAACTTATGAATTTAGAAGTTCTTTTCAATTTTTTCTGTATCTCATCTTTAATTTTTATATCCTCTGAATCTTCGCTTTTGAGAAGTCTTCTAGCTTCCAGATTGGCTTTTTTGAATATATCTATATCCTCTACCAGATCCGATAGTACAAGCCCATCTTCACCATGCTGCCTAAAGCCAAATATTTCACCTGTTCCTCTGAGCTTCAAATCCTGTTCTGCAATGAAAAATCCATTATTACTGCACTTCATTATCTCCATTCTCTTTCTTATTATATCATTTTTGATATCTGCAATTAAAATACAATAGGATTTATATTTTCCCCTTCCAACTCTTCCCCTGAGCTGATGAAGCTGTGCAAGTCCAAATCTTTCTGCATTTTCCACTATCATCAATGAGGCATTGGGAACATTTATCCCCACTTCTATAACCGTAGTAGACACCATGACCTTTATTTCTCCGTTTTTGAACCTATCCATCTTGCTTTCCTTATCTTTTGAGGACATTTTGCCGTACAGTATATCTATCTCCACATTTTTAAAATATTTTTCTTTTAGCTCTTTAAAAATATCCTCCACCGAACTCAAGTCCAATTGATCATTTTCTTCCACCAGCGGACATACTACATATACCTGCCTTCCTTTCTTTATTTCATCCAGGGCAAATTTATACACATTTTCTCGGGCAGTTTTATCTCTATAGTAGGTATCTATTTTCTGTCTTCCAGGTGGAAGTTCATCTATGGTGGACACATCTAGATCCCCGTATAGATATAGGCTTAAAGTTCTTGGAATAGGTGTGGCTGTCATAACAAGGGTATCTGCATTTTCTCCTTTATTGGTAAGTTTACTTCTCTGTGTAACTCCAAATCTATGCTGTTCATCCGTAACCACCATGCCTATATTTTTAAATTTCACATCATCTTGAATCAAAGCATGAGTTCCTATAAGTACATCTATTTTTCCCAACTCCAAATCCTGTTTTATCTTTTCTTTATCTTTGGCCCGGGTGCTTCCAGAGAGCAGCTCTACATTTACCTGGAACTGTTCCAGAAGTTTTTGGGCCTCCATGTAGTGCTGTACTGCAAGTATCTCGGTGGGGGCCATTAGAACTGCCTGATAGCCATTTTTTACCACATTAAAAATAGCTATTAGAGCTACTATGGTCTTTCCACTGCCTACGTCCCCCTGAAGCAGTCTATTCATAGGAAGCGGTTTTTTTTCATCCATCAGTATCTCTCTTATGGATTTTTTTTGTGCCCCGGTGAGCTCATAGGGAAGTTCTGCCTTCAATTGTGTCAATTCAGGAGCAATTTTAAAAGCTATCCCTTTTTCACCGTTAAGGCTGTATTTGAGCATCAATATTTTTAGAGAGTATGTAAACAGTTCTTGAAACTTAAGCCTTCTTTTCCCCTGCTTCAGTTCTTCCAGGCTGGAAGGATTATGTATTATCCTTACAGCTCTGTCAAGACTGCATAATTTATATTTATCAATTATCCACCCTGGCAAATTTTCTTCTATATTTATGTCTTCAAGTATTTCCGATATGAGTTTTATGAGGGTATTGTTGGTTATTCCAGATTTTAAAGGATATATGGGTATTATCTTATCTTCCTTTTTCCCCGTTTTACATCCATTTACAATAACTGGATTCATCATAAAACTATTTCCTCTGAATTTCTGAACTTTTCCCATTATCCTGTAAATGCCATTTATTCTAAATTTATTTTTTATGTAGGGCTGATTGAACCACTTTCCCCTAAAATTACTCCCCTCACTCTCAAATACCACAGTGGAAATTATTTTCCCATTTTTAGTCCTTATATCCCTGCATATGGCTTTAACCCTGCAGTCTATTATGATCTTTCCAGTTTGACCTCTACTTAAATTTTCACAATTGGAAATCACATCATAGTCTCTCGGAAAATACAAGAGCAAATCCAATATGCTAAATATACAGCATCTATTTAAATTTCTTGCAGTTACAGCTCCAACTCCCTTTATGGACTTTATATCATCATATACATTCACAAATTTTCACCTACTTATTCACTTAAAATATTATACTATATTTCAGTAAATTAAAAATAAAGAGTTGATCCGCTTAAATAAAAAAAGCCCACCGGCTTTTTTTATTCAACAGATACTATAAAATAATAAAGAGGCTGCTTTCCACTATAGCACTGTATATCCATATCCTCATATTTCACTTCAAGTTTTTTCACAAACTCATTCACTTCGTTCTCACTGCATCCCTCACCATAATATATGCTTATAAGTTCACTGTTTTCCCCTGTCATTTCATCTATTATATCACTACATACCTGAAACTTATCCCTTCCCACTTTTTCTATCTTGCCTTCAATAAGTCCAAGTATATCTCCCTGTTTTATATCTTTTTCATCCAACTCCGTATCTCTCACTGCATAAGTCACCACGCCTGTGGTCACTGTAGCTATCGCTTCTTCCATGGCACTCACATTTTCATCCAATTCATAATCTGAATTAAATGCGGTTATTGCAGTAATCCCCTGAGGTATGGTCTTAGTTGGTATCACTTTAACCGTTTTATCCGAAAGCTCTGCTGCCTGATTAGCTGCCATAATTACATTCTTGTTGTTTGGAAGCACAAATACATTTTCCGAATTCAGCTTGTTTATGCAATTCAATATATCTTCAGTACTGGGATTCATGGTCTGCCCGCCTTCTATAACATAATCCACTCCCAGATCCTTAAATATACTATTAATCCCATCTCCTATGGATACTGAGATAAAAGCATATTTTTTAGGCTCAGTCTCCTGTGCCAATTCCTTTTCCCCATGATTTTCTTCCACGGAAGAATCTTCTTTAAAATCATCTATATTTAAAATATGTCTGTGCTGTTCTCTCATGTTATCTATTTTTATCTTGGACATCTCACCCAATTTGACTGCCTGGGACAAAACCCATCCTGGATCATTGGTATGAATATGAACTTTTATTATGTCCTCATCTTTAACTACTACCATGGAATCTCCAATATTCTGCAGTTTCTTTCTGAAATCCTCTATATCAGATGTTTGAGAATGAATGAGGAATTCAGTACAGTATCCATATTTTATATTTTGTTCTCCCAGGTTTTTAGCTGCAGATTGCATTTTGGCACCGCTGGCTTCTTTTAAACGCACATTTTCCATATGATTCTTCAAAGCCTCATACATTCCCTGAAGTATGACAAGAAGCCCCATGCCTCCGGCATCTACCACTTTTGCCTTTTTCAAGACAGGAAGCATATCAGGAGTTTTATCAAGTACGCTCTTGCTGTAATCACATACTCCCTCCATAAGCTCAGCTATATCCTTCTTATCGGATTTTACAGCACTTTCACTGGCTGCTCTTATAATAGTCAATATGGTTCCCTCCGTAGGACGCATAACTGCCTTATAGGCAAATCTTGCTCCCTCCGCCAGGCCATTTGCAAATTCCAGTGAATCCACATTTTTTTTGCCCTCAATGCCTTTAGCTATACCTCTGAATATCTGTGAAAGTATAACTCCGGAGTTTCCTCTAGCTCCCATAAGTGCACCTTTGGCCATTTGCCTGCCTATTATCTCTATGGATTTTTCATCTAAGCTGGCTACCTCCAAAACTGCATTCCTGAGGGTCATAGACATATTAGTCCCTGTATCTCCATCAGGTACCGGGAATACATTCAATGAATTTACAAAATCCTTCTGCTCCTCCAGTCTATTGCTGGCATTCACAACCATATTGTAAAAAATCTTCCCGTCTATATTTAAGTATCCCATTTTTACAAATTACCTCCCTAGACTCTAACACCTTGAACATTTACTGTTATAGCTGAAACTTTGAGCCCCGTGTAGTTTTCTATATTATATTTTATCTTTTGTATTATATTATTGGCGATTACAGATATTTTTGTTCCATATTCCACAATTATATGCAGTTCTATAATCAATTCATTGTTTTTGGAACGAATTTTTACTCCCTTACTTAAATTTTCACTTTTTATCAACTTCCAAAAGCCATCTTTAGCACTTTTAGACGCCATGCCTACTACACCATAACATTCCATAGTAGACAGCCCAGCTATATTAGCAACTACTTCTTCCGAATAATCTATATATCCATTTTCCTGAACAATACTACCTATCATACAAAAACCTCCTCACTCAATATCATACTCTATAATACCATAAATATATTTTATTATTCAAGCTGAATACAATATTTTTCCAAATTCCTCCACGATTCAAAGTTAAAAGTTGCTGTCATCTGTACTTCGAAATTTAACTTAGCCTTGCACATATTATACATTCTGTGGTAAAATAACTTATGTTTGAATTGTTTAGGGTCACTAAGGAGGTGTTTGCAGTGTCAAAGAAATGTGAAATATGTGGTAAGGGTCTTGTATTTGGAGTACAGTACAGCCATTCACATCGTCAGTCTAAAAGAACCTGGTCGCCAAATATAAGAAAAATTAAGGCCATAGTCAATGGTACACCAAAAACTATACATGTTTGTTCGAGGTGCCTTCGTTCAGGAAAGGTTCAGCGTGCCATATAAAAATAAAAATGCAGTTGTTTAGTTACAATTGCATTTTTGTGTTTATACGATTATTTCTTTTTGGTGAAAAATTTTATAATTGCAGACAGGATACCCGGAAGTTTAAATGCAATAATTTTCATCAAATTACCTCCTTATTTATGACGTTCTATTAAATACCATCCACAATAAATTAATCCAGCACCTGCAGCTATTATCCATCCCCATATAGGGATAATAACTGTCATTAGGAATCCCACACCTATAGATAAAGCCACCAATCCGATTTTTCTTTTTGTTCTTCTTCTGAGTCCTCTTTTTTTCACGTTATTATCCCTTAAAAATTGCTCTACATTATTATATGCATTACATTACAGTATTGTTACAATTATTTGCACCTTAATTACAAATTGTCCATTGTAAATTGAATAAGTCAGTCTCTGCTTCTTATGAGAAGTAGTCTTCCACTGTCAAAAGTTATATTAACACTGCTTTTTAAAAATTCATTTGATATGGTCCTTCCATCCCCCAATTTAAGATTGTAATTATGAAGCTTGTATCTTGCACCTATAATACTCAAATTACTGACTATGTCACAATAGGCATGAAGGGAAAAGCTTTCCCCTTCACTGCCCTCTATTGTAATTGGTTTGTCTATCAGCTCAACAGTATTGTGTTCATCTTTTATGTAAGCTTTCACTCCCTTTAAATTGCATTTCAAAAGCATTCCCAAATTTCCCAAAAGGTGATCCACCCTGCTTCCAGTAACTCCAAGAAGCACTATTTCATCTGCCTTTAATTCTAAAGCTCTGTCAATTACTATCTCAGTATCTGTAGCATTTTTAGCTTTAGGATATTTTTCTACAGTACAATTTTTTTTTTCGAAAAATTCCAGCACATTTCTATCTATGGAATCAAAGTCCCCTATAAGGTATTCAGGTATTATATTATATTTATACAGACAATTTCCGCCACCATCTGCACATATCAAAATTGATTTCCCATCGAGTTCCCCTTTGATCAGCTCCTTAGAAGGTGCATGTCCTCCCGAAACTATAACTGCTTTCATATTAAATTCCTTCCCTCAGCATCTTTATATTCTCCTCTATACTACCATCTCTAAACACAGCAGAACCCGCCACAATCACATTTGCTCCATTTTTCACTGCACTGCCTATGTTGTGTTTTGAAATACCGCCATCTACTTCTATCAACAGATTTTCATTGTATTTATCACTTAAAGCTTTAACTTCTCTTATTTTTTCAGAGCAGTAATCTATGTATTTTTGTCCACCGAATCCAGGATTTACAGACATTATAAGAACCATATCCAGATCAGATATCAGATATTTTATATTATCTACCAGTGTAGCAGGATTTAACGCAACCGCTGCCTTCACACCAAGACTCCTTATATAACTCAAAGTTCTGTCCAGATGATTGTCAGCTTCAAAATGCACTGTTATGATATCTGCTCCTGCTTTTACAAAACTCTCTATATATCTGGCAGGTTCCTGTATCATCAAATGCACGTCAAAAGGCAGTTTTGTATACCTTCGTATGCTTTTTATAATGGGTACCCCAAAACTTATATTTGGTACAAAGTTCCCATCCATCACATCTATATGAACTAAATCCGCTCCATATTTATCCAAAGCCTTTATCTCTTCTCCCAGCCTTGAAAAATCTGCCGATAATATGGAAGGTGCTATTTTTATCATTGTGTATTATCTCCTTTTTAATATTAATAGTAATAAGATATCAATACTTTTTTCTACAGGAAATCTCATCCAAAAGCTTAATATAAAAATTGTATCTCTCTCTGCTTATGGTTCCTCTTTCCACAGAAGCCTTAACTGCACATTTGGGTTCTTTATGATGGATGCATCCTGTAAACCTACACTTTCCCAGCGATTCAACAAACTCGGGAAAACAGTATTGGAGTTTTTCCTTAGGTATATTACTTGTATCCAGTGAAGAAAATCCAGGAGTATCCACCACAAATCCTTCCTCGCTTTCTATAAGCTGGCTGTGTCTGGTGGTATGTTTGCCTCTGTTTAATTTCTCACTTATACTCCCCGTTTCCATAAGTTTTCTCCCGCAGATGGAATTTAAAATGGTGGATTTCCCCACACCAGACGGCCCGCACAGCACGGTGATATTTCCCTTGATTTTTTCCCTCACTTGTTCAATGCCATATCCTTCCTTCGCCTTAAGCTGCAGGACTTCATAACCTACATTTTTTATTCTGTCCATAACATCCATTTCCTCTTTTTTCTTGGGTAAATCCATTTTATTAAAGCATACAATTATTTCCAAATCATTGTACTCACAATTTACAAGGATTCTATTCAACAAATCCTCATTTATTTTAGGATGATCAAATGCAAAGATCACTAGAGCTTGAGTTACATTCGCCACTGCAGGTCTTTTGAGATAACTTTTTCTGGTATAAATTTTATCAATGACTCCCTGATTCCTCTCCACTGTGATGTTTACGTAATCCCCGACCAGAGGGGAAAGTTCATCGTACCTGAACTTTCCCCTGGCCCTGCATTCAATCACTCCAGTTTCAGTTTTTATATAGTAGAATCCGCCTATTCCCTTAATTATAATTCCCTTCATAATCCCTCCCAATTCATATTTTGTCCGTAGCTGAGCTCAAGTTATGTTCTTAATTTTGCCTAATTTCCTGTGGTACCTGGGTTTGGATTCTTATCTCCTCCTGAATTATTGCCGCTGCCGCCGTTGTTTTGAGAACCTCCGCCATTACCATTCTCATTTTGCTGTCCGCCACTATTCTGTCCGCCGCCATTTTCTCCGGTACCATTGCCGCTGTTTTCTTCAGTATTATTATTTTGAGACCCACCATTATCGTCTTTATTTTCAGGTTCCTTATATACATAGTAGGTCAAAGTCACAGTAGTTCCTTCCTTGACCTGCTGCGAGGCCCCTACACTTTGATTTGTGACACCCAGATTTTCCTTGGTTTTGTCAGATGTCTCCACTGGATTTTGAGCAACTCTCAAACCCGCATTTTTTAGTATGGCCTCTGCATCGCCTATACTTCTACCTGAAACATCCGGAACTGTAACATATTTCACTTCAGCTCCTTTGCTCACCACAAGATTCACTTTTGCTCCATCCTTCACCTTGGAATCCGCTTCAGGGTCCTGACTTATAACCTGTCCCTGGGACACTGTATCACTGTATCTGTAGGATATATTCCCAACACTGAGCCCACTGCTGCTTATAATATTCTTTGCCGTATTCAAATCTATACCAACCACATTTGGAACGCCCATGGTGTCGGTTCCTTCACTTATAATCACTCTTACATCTGAATTCACTTTTACCTTTGTGCCAGCCTTGGGAAAGCATTCAATTACCGTTCCCTCAGGTTTATCACTTTTTTCCTTAGCCCCCACTACGAAATTAAGTTTTTTACTTTCCACCAGTTTTTTTGCTTCATCCTGTTTCATCCCGACTATATTCGGCACTGCAGCTTCCACAGAGTTGCCATGCTTGCTGAAGGCAAAATATCCCGAAACTGCACCTATCACTATCACCAGCATAAACAATGCTACTATAAGTATGGTTTTCTTTTTTTTGGAATCAAGTACTGGTTTGGGTTTTTTATCTTCCAATTCATCCTCATAGCCGTAATCTTCTTCATTATTATAGCTGTCATTTACATCCACAGGATCCATTATACGTGTCATGTCATCATTTAAGTCATCTTCCGTCAAATTCAATTTTTGATTGTTTTCTATCTTCTTTAGATCCACCAGCATATCTTCCATGGTCTGATATCTCTTTATGGGCTCCTTTTCTACCGCTTTAAGTATCAATTTATTCAAGCTTTCAGGCACGTTTTCATTCAGCTTTATAGGTGGAACTACCGGTTCCTGTATGTGTTTTAGTGCTATGGATACAGGGCTTTCTGCATCATAGGGGACACGTCCTGTAACCATTTCATACATTACTATTCCAAGAGAATAGATATCTGTTCTAAAATCTACAAAACTGCCTTTTGCCTGTTCCGGAGAAAAATAATGCGCGGATCCCATTATCTTGTTTGAGTTGGTTATAGTTACCGAATTCGAAGCTTTTGCAATTCCAAAATCTGTTACCTTCACTATTCCATCTTCTGTTACAAGAATATTATGAGGTTTTATATCTCTATGTATAATATTGTTCTTATGTGCACATTTTATGGCCTTGGCTATCTGAATAGCTATCTCTATTGTTTTCTCCGAAGGTATTCTGACCTCTTCTTTTATTATCTGTTTCAATGTCTTTCCGGAAACATATTCCATAACTATATAATTTATGTCATCCTGGGTCCCTACATCATATATATTAACTATATTATTGTCTGAAAGACTTGCTGCTGCTGTAGCTTCCCTCTTGAACTTTTGAACAAATTCACTATCGCTTGAAAATTGTTCTTTGAGAACTTTTACTGCTACATTTCTATTCAAAAGATGGTCTGTGGCTCTATAGACAACTGCCATTCCACCTTCTCCTATCTTTTCCAGAGGTTCATATCTATTCCCTAGCATGATCCCTATCATCTTTACCCTCTCCTTCAAAAACAATAACTGATATATTGTCCCTTCCGCCTCTAAGATTACTGAGTTCTATCAATTGTTTACAGGCATTCATGTTATTGTTATTCATTATTATATCATACATTTCATCAGTGCTTACCCCATTGGACAATCCATCAGTACAGAGTATGACTCTGTTTACATCTTTCAAATCCACCTGAAACAAATCCACTTTTACGGATAAATTAGTTCCCAGGGCCCTGGTTATTATATTTTTATTGGGATGAATTGCCGCTTCATCCTCTGTTATGCTTCCTTCATCAACCAGCTGCTGCACAAGAGAATGATCTTTAGTGATCTTAGATACACCATCATATTTTACAACATAACATCCACTATCGCCTACATTGGCCACTACCATTTTCATGTTCTTAACAAGGCAGGCCGTTATAGTTGTCCCCATTCCTCCAAATTCATTATTGCTCCTGGATAGTTTATAGATCTTTTCATTTGCCAGATTTATAGCTTCCAGCAGATCTTTTTCCATATCCTCCATATCTTTAGACTTTATATGGGAGATAGTTGTCTCCACTGCAATTTTACTGGCAACTTCTCCTGCATTATGTCCACCCATTCCATCCGCTATTACATACAAATTTAAGTCCTTTCCATTATAGAAATCCGCAAAATCTTCATTCAGTTTTCTCACTTTGCCTACATCTGACAAGATCCCAACCATTTTCTACACCCTTTCTATACCTTTTTGATTCCAAATAACTTCTTCTCAATTGTCCACAAGCGGCATCTATATCCGAACCCATTTCTCTTCTTATGGTAACTTCAAGTCCATTTTCATGGAGTTTATCATAAAAATCCTGTATATTGCTCAGAGAAGATTTCCTGAGTTCATTTTCTCTAACCTGATTTACAGGTATCAAATTCACATGACATAACAATCCCTTAAGCAATTGAATTAAATCTTCGGCACATTTTAAATCATCATTTACACCTCTTGCTAAAGCATATTCAAAGGATATTCTTCGGCCAGTTTTATTTATATAGTATCTACATGCATCTATTATCTCAGGTACAGAGTATTTATTTGCAATAGGCATTATCTTTTTTCTTCTGATATCATCCGGGGAATGCAGTGATATAGCCAAAGTTATCTGTAGGTTTTCGTCTGCCAGCTGTTTTATCCTGGGTACTATGCCACAGGTAGAAAGAGTTATATGTCTCTGACCTATGTTTAAGCTGTACTCACTGCTCACCATTTTTAAAAATTTCAACACATTATCATAGTTGTCCAGTGGTTCTCCACTTCCCATTAACACCACATTGGAGATTCTTTCTCCTACTTCTCTTTGGGCTTCCAGCACCTGGCCCAATATCTCTCCACTGCTCAAATTTCTCACCATGCCATTTACAGTTGATGCACAGAATTTGCAGCCCATTCTACATCCAACCTGGGTTGAAACACACACGGAATTGCCATGTCTGTACTTCATAACTACTGTCTCTATGACATTTCCATCTCTGTATCTATATAAAAATTTAAAAGTATCTTTTGATTTTGACTCATACTTCTTAACTAAATCAGGAATCTCTATATAAAAATTTTTTTTCAGTTTTGCAGTCAATGGCTTGGAAATATTAGTCATACAATCAAAATCCCATTGACTTTTTTTATACAGCCAGTCAATTATCTGACCCGCCCTAAATTTATTTTCATCATTATCTTTCATCCAGTTTCTCAAATCTTCCATATTGAAGTCCAAAATATTATACATATATTTATTGCACCTACCTAAATCTCATCATTTTTGCAATAAAAAACCCATCCATATTGTCATCTGGAAGTATGGTAATGTAACCTTCCCTATGATAAATTATATTTTTTAAATCACCCAAGTCCAGTTTTTCCAATTTGAACTGAGGATTTTTATCAATAAACCAATTTACATTTTCACCATTTTCCCTCTTGTTCAAGGTACAGCTGGAATATATAAGCTTTCCACCCGGCTTTACATATTTTGATGCATTCATCATAATATTCCTCTGTACTTTTATCAGGTTATTCATGGACCTTTCATCCTTATTCCATTTGATCTCAGGTTTTTTCCTTATTATACCGAGCCCAGAACAGGGAACATCAATAAGAACCCTGTCTGCTGTATTCCGTAGTTCTTCTACATAAATTTCAGCATTCATCCTGCTGCAGATAATATTTTTAATTCCCAGCCTGTCGGCATTTTCTCTCACAAGTTCCAGCTTCTTTTCATGCAGATCATAGGAATACACTTTTCCTGTATTTTTCATAAGCTCAGCCATGTGACAGGATTTTCCTCCCGGTGCACTGCATAGATCAAGTAAAGTCATGTTCTCTTCAACATCCATAATATCAGCTACCAGCATTGCACTTTCATCCTGTACTGTAATATATCCTTTTTTAAAAAGAGGATTGAACTCCACATTGCTACCCCTTTTTATAATTATAGCTTCTTTACATATAGTACCTCTCTCTACATCATATCCATTTTCTATAAGTTCATTCCATACTTTACCATATTCTGTTTTTAGATTATTCACTCTCACTGTAATTTTGGGAATCTCATTTGAATTTTTTAATATTTTCTTCCCTGCACTTTCGCCATATTGGGTGATAATAAGTTTAGTCATCCAGGGCAAAAAAGAATATTCAAAACTCAATCTGTCAATTATATTATTTTTGTACTCACAGGGGAGATGTTCTTTATTTCTCAGATAATTTCTCAAGACACCATTCACCAATCTGGATAATTTGACTGATCTTTTTTTGGAAATTTCTACGGCCTCATTTACTACTGCAAATTCAGGGATTTTATCCAGATATTTCAGCTGATATATGGACATTCTGAGTATATTCAATATATCAGCATCCATTTTCTCCAGATTGCTCTTTATAAAAACAGCCAATATGTTGTCAATAGTATACTTATATTTTAAGGTTCCATACACTATCTCCGTAACCAGTCCTCTATCCTTCGCATTCAAATTTTCTCTATTTAAATACATACTCAAAATTATATTGGAATATGCCTTGCTGCACAACACCTGTTTAAGTATTTGAACTGCTATATTTCTAGCATTTGTCATAATTCTACCTCAATTCATAGCATACATCTATTCACTAATTTCTATCTCTGCTTATATATATGAGTCTAAGCAAATTAGCTATGGCAGTCAATGCAGCTGCTACATAAGTCATGGCAGCAGCACTTAAAACTGACCTGGCTCCCTTTAACTCATCTGAATAGAGTATATTTCTCCCTTCCAGTATTTTTAAAGCTCTTCTTGAAGCATTCAGCTCCACAGGAAGAGTTATTATCTGAAATAAAACCACCAGTGTAAATAAAATTATACCTACCTGCACAAGTCCTCTTATTCCCAAAATAAATCCTGCCAAAAACAATATCCATGAGGCACTGGAACCAAAATTAACTGCAGGTACAATGGCATTCCTTATGACAAGGGGAATATATCCATTTTTATGCTGAATAGCATGGCCGGTTTCATGGGCTGCCACACCTATTGATGCCACAGAATTTCCGTAATAAACATCCTCCGACAGTCTCATTACCCTTTTAGAAGGATCATAATGATCGCTGAGTTTTCCCGGTATAAGTTCCACCGGTACATCATAGAGCCCGCTGCCATCTAAAAGCATTCTAGCCACCTGGGCACCTGTATATCCATTGTGGCTTCTATATCTGGAATACTTTTGAAAAGCGGAAGATACTCTGTATTGGGCCCAAATTGCTACTAAAAGTGCTGGAATCAATATAATAAAACTACTGTCAAAAAACATAAATTACACCTCCACACAAATTATTTTCCTAATAAAACACCTGGTTCCATGGAATGTCCTCTTATATACTCACTGACTTCCATGGGTCTTTTCCCTGGAAACTGCATTTTTTTTATCAAAATAACTCCTTTCCCACAGGCAACCTTGATACCTGATTGGGAAATTTCAAGTATACATCCAGCTTCCTTTGAAGTCGTTTCATTAAGTACATCCACCTGATATATCTTCATGTTTTCACCACTATACTGAGTATATGCAATAGGCCACGGATTTAAACCCCTGACAAAATTTTTTATTTCAAAGCTGCCGAGATTCCAGTCTATATTTGCCATATTCTTGGATAACATCCCTGCATAATCAGTTGGAGTTTCTCCCTGTTTCTTTCTCACAATTGAACCTGCTTCCAGTCCTTCAAGTGTCTTTACCAGTAAATCTGCTCCATCTTCCTTCAATATATCTGTAAGCTCCCCCGCAGTCATATCTTCTGAAATCGGTGCAAAACTATTTAAGAGGATGTCCCCGGTATCCAGACCGGTATCCATGAACATGGTGGTATTTCCACTTTCCTTTTCTCCATTTATAATACACCAGTTTATGGGCGCTGCGCCTCTGTATTTGGGCAGCAGGGATGCATGCAGGTTGATGCATCCTTTTTTAGGTATATCCAGCACTTCTTTTGTAAGAATTTGTCCATAGGCTACTACTACTATAAAATCTATTTTCATATCCTTTAAATCATCTAAGGCCTGAGTATCTTTTTTCAAACTCACAGGCTGATATATTGGAATATTATGCTTAAGCGCCTCTTCCTTAACCGGCGAAAAAGATATTTTTTTTCCTCTCCCCCTGGGTTTATCCGGCTGGGTAAATACCGCCGTGACATTGAATTTATCTATTAATTTTTTCAGAGATGGCACTGAAAAATCAGGAGTCCCCATAAAAACTACATTCATATACCATTTTCACCTTCCTTTTTTATAGCCTTATCTATAAAGAGTATGCCGTTTAGATGATCTACTTCATGACAAAATGCCCTGGCCAGCAAATCCTCTCCTTCCACTATTACCTCTTCTCCACTTTCATTCAATGCCTTCACTTTCACTTTGCGGGGCCTCTCCACTTCACCCTGCACTCCGGGTATACTCAAACATCCCTCCTTATCCACATAACTGCCTTCACTGTATATGATTTCCGGATTTATAAGTTTGAATATCCCCTCTCCTATATCAACTACTATAACTCTTTTAAGCACACCCACCTGAGGTGCTGCCAGACCTACACCATCTTCTGCATACAGTGTTTCCTCCATATCCTTCAGCAGTGTTATAATTCTATCATTTATTACATCCACCTTTCTGCTTTTTTTTCGCAGTATATCGTCTCCATATTTTCTAACAATTCTCAAAGCCATATATTCAGCGCATGAATAAACTCTATGAAACTCAAGTTATTATGCGTTTTGTTCAACTCCCTTCTCAATTTAAGCTGCATTCCCAATTTCATGCCTGCAAATTTTACAACATGCTATTAGGATTTATATCTATACTCACCTTTATATCATTATAAACGTCTTTTAACAAATCATAAACTATTTTTCTAATATTCCAGGCCAAATTTAGATCTATTTTGCCTTTTATCATTATTTTCCACCTGTATAATTCCTTTATTTTAGATATTTCACAGGGACACGGCCCCAGCATTTCAATTTTATCATCTTTTTCGAGAATATTTTTTAAAAAGATACCAACATTTTGTATATTTTTTATTAAAATATTTTCATTTTTGCTATTCATATTTATAAAAAGGATATCTGAAAAAGGTGGATATTCCATACGCCTTCTTATATCAATTTCCTCATTAAAAAAATTTTCATAATCATTTTTTGCAGCACATCTTATACTGTAATTTTCAGGATTGTATGTCTGAACAATCACCTCTCCACGCTTTTCACCTCTGCCTGCTCTTCCTGAAACCTGAGTTATGAGTTCATAGGTTTTTTCAGCAGATCTGAAGTCTGGAAGATTAATAGACAAATCCGCCGCTATCACCCCTACCAGAGTTACATTTTTAAAATCAAGCCCTTTTGCTATCATCTGTGTTCCTATTAATATATCGGCTCTGCCTTCTTTAAAAGTATTGTATATATTTTCATAAGAATTCTTTTTCCTGGTAGTATCAAAATCCATTCTTATGGTTTTCGCCTGTGGAAATTCACTTTTTATCAATTGTTCTATCTTCTCAGTACCCACTCCAAAATATTTCACATACCTGCTTCCACATTTAGGACATACCTTTGGTATATCAATTTTGCTTCCGCAATAATGGCATATAAGTTTTCCCATATTGTGATGATAGGTATATGATATGTCGCAATTGCTGCATTTAAACACATAGCCACACCTTCTGCAGGATACAAAAGTAGAATATCCTCTTCTATTTAAAAATAGTATTGTCTGTTCTTTTTTCTTCAATCTGTCACCAATAGCTTCATATAGAACTCTGCTGAACATGGATTTATTGTCATGTAAAAGTTCCTCTCTCATGTCCACAACTTTGATCTCGGGCATAACGGCACCATCTGCCCTGTTTTTTAAAACTATGAGTTCGATTTCACCTTTTTTGCACCTGTAATAGGTTTCTACAGAAGGGGTAGCAGAACCCAGTATCATCTTGCAGCCATACTGGTCACATCTCATCTCTCCAATTTCTCTGGCGTTATATTTGGGATTGCTATCTGATTTATAACTCAGCTCCTGCTCTTCATCCATTATTATAAATCCCAAATTACTAAAAGGCAGAAAGATGGCAGATCTAGCTCCTATAGCAAGTTTAACCTGGCCCCGTTTTATTCTCATCCACTCGTCATATCTCTCTCCATCTGACAATTTGCTGTGAAACACACTTACATCCCTGCCAAATCTTCCCTTGAATCTTTCAACCATCTGTGGAGTAAGGGCAATTTCCGGAACCAGCACTATGGATTCTTTTCCACTTTCTATGGCTTTTTCCACAAGCTGCATGTAAATTTCAGTCTTGCCGCTTCCTGTAACTCCGTGAATTAGGAACACCTTTTTATATGAATTCATTATTTTATCTACTGCAAACTGCTGTTCTCTATTTAGAATTTTTTTGGAATAATCCACGTATTTTCTATTATCATACCTGGCTACAGTTCTTTTCCCCACAGAGAGAAACCCATGCTTTATCATGGTATTTATAGATGACAGAGACAGATTATAATTCTTACTTATGAAATTTTTGGTATATCTGCCATTTTCATTTTTCACTACTTCATATATGCTTTTATAAGGTTCTCTATTAAAATTTTCATCTAGCTTCCTGCCTGTATACACAAGAATCTTCTTTTTGTCTTTCATACCTTTGAAGATGCCTCTTGGGATAAATACTTTTATACAATCCAGATATGTACAAAGATACCTTCTTCTCATCTCTTCTACAAGCTCCAGATCCTTTGATGTTAAAAGAGCAAATTCATCACAGCAATCACTTATTTCTTTTATCCTGGTATCATCTACCGAGACATTTTCATAAAGTCCCACCACAAATCCATCTAATTTTCTGTTGCCCATTCCAAAGGGAACCTTGACCCTGAAACCCAGGGCTATTTTGTCTTTCAATTTTTCAGGTATTTTATAGGTAAAAATCTTATCCAGCTTTACAGAATTGCTATTTATAATAATTCCTGCATACATATGCATCAGCTCACCCTTTTATAATAAACATCAAATAAAGAGAGGGATTTAAATTTAACCCCTCTAATCGTAAATTTCGCATTTTAAATTATAACATAATTTATACCCTGCTGGATAATCCAGATGTCACTATGTTAAACAATTTTCTCGCCACTTCTCTTTTGTTCATTTTGTCCAAATTTATTTTGTCTCCATTTTTAAATATTATAGTTACCTTATTATTATTTGAAGCAAATCCAGTATCTGTACCCGTTATATCATTGGCAATTATGTAATCTAAATTTTTGTTTTTTAATTTTTTTTCAGCATTCTCAATGAGATCGTTGCTTTCTGCTGCAAATCCCACTAAAACCTGGCTTTTTTTTAATTTCCCAAGTTTTCTCAATATATCCACATCTTTGGTAAGGGGAAGCAAAAATTCATCTTCATTCTTTTTTATCTTCTTTTGAGAATAAACTTTTGGTTTATAATCGGAAACCGCCGCTGCTTTCACAACTATATCCTGACTTTCAAATTTTTCAAGTACTGCATTTAACATTTCCTCATTTGTCCTCACCCTCACAAATTTCACTCCAAAAGGTATACTTAAATTTGTAGGTCCTGACACGAGGGTCACTTCCGCTCCTCTATCTCTAGCTTCTTCAGCTATAGAATATCCCATTTTACCAGAAGATCTATTTGTTATATACCTTACAGGATCTATATCTTCCATTGTAGGTCCTGCAGTTACCAGAACTCTCTTTCCTCTTAGATCTTTTATGTCATACAACATACTTTCGATTACCTGTGCTATAAATCCCGTGTCCTCCAGTTTACCCTCTCCGCTGTCACCACAGGCCAACCTTCCCGAAGCAGGTTTTATAAATTCGTATCCAAACTTCATGAGTTTATTGACATTGTCCTGTACAATGGGATTCTTATACATATTGGTATTCATAGCTGGTGCAAAAATCACAGGAGCCTTAGTGGCCATAATGGTAGTAGTTAAAAGATCATCTGCTATACCATTTGAAATCTTTCCTATCAAATTGGCAGTAGCCGGTACAACTGCTACCAAATCCGCCTTTTTTGCAAGGGAGATATGCTGTATTTCCCAGGCCTTTGGTTCCTGAAACATATCCACATTTACAAGATTCTGGCTTATAGTCTGAAAACTTAACGGAGTCACAAATTCTGTTGCGGATCTTGTCATCACTACATTTATTTCAAAGCCCTTTTTTTTAAGTCTGCTTACAACATCCAATGCCTTATAAGCTGCTATCCCACCTGTTACTCCTACAACTACTGTTTTTTTGTGATCTGACATTACTTAATACCCTCTTTTACAGTTTCATAGGTGATCAACTGTCTATCTATTTCATTTATAGCTATAGTAACAGGTTTGGTTGAATCTATATCCACTAACGGCTCACTGCCGTCAATAATCTGTCTTGCCCTCTTGGCCGTTATAGTAATTAAAGTATATCTATTGTCTACTTTTTTCAGTAGATCCACAATAGATGGATTTATCATCGAATTGTTCATAAGTAATTACCTCCTTAAGGATTTAATATCTCATCTTTGACTCTATCCACTCTGCATTTTTCCGCCATGATTATACTTTCTATATTTCTCACAGCATTGTCTACAGTATCATTTATAACCACATAATTATATTTTGATACATAATTTATTTCCCTGTATGCTGAATTAAACCTGGTCGTAAACGACTCTGATGTTTCACTGCCCCTGTTTATGATTCTTTTTTTAAGTTCTTCCATGGAAGGAGGAAGTATGAAGACAAATACACCTTCAGGATAAGCCTCCTTTACCATCAATGCTCCCTGGATGTCAATTTCAAGGATTACGTCCTTTCCCTCTTCTATAGCTTTTAAAACCTGAGATCTGGGTGTTCCATAGTAGTTTCCATATACTTCTGCATGTTCCAAAAAATTATTATTTTTTATTTTATCCTTAAAATCCTCTTCAGTCAAAAAATAATAGTTTACGCCATTTACCTCACCCTTGCGGGGAGCTCTTGTAGTGGCTGAAACTGAAATCCAAAATTTATTTTTTTTAGTCAGAGCTTTGCACACTGTGCTTTTTCCTGCACCAGAAGGTCCTGATATTACAATTAAAAGGCCTTTTTTTTCCATTATTCCTCAACCTCACTGATTTCATCATCGTCGTCCCCATCTTTGGATGATAATCTATGTGCTACAGTTTCAGGCTGAACTGCCGAAAGTATTACATGATCACTGTCTGTTATTATAACAGCCCTTGTTCTCCTTCCATAAGTGGCGTCTATCAACATCCCTCTGTCCCTGGCTTCTTGAATTATTCTCTTTATGGGTGCAGATTCCGGACTCACTATAGCCACCAATCTATTTGCTGAAACAATATTTCCAAACCCTATATTTATTAACTTAATACCCATACATTTCCTCCTGTTTTTATTCTACATTTTGTATCTGCTCTCTTACCTTCTCTATTTCGTTTTTCACACTCAATACCAGCTGTGTCACTTCCAAATTTGTTGATTTAGATGCAATGGTATTTGCCTCTCTATTCATTTCCTGTAATATAAAATCAAGTTTTCTTCCTACAGGTTCATCCACATTTAAAGCATCTTTAAACTGAATTATATGACTATTCAGCCTTACAATTTCTTCATCGATACAGGACTTATCTGCAAACAACGCAACTTCCATAGCCAATCTATTTTCATCCACGGGGCACTTTCCCAGTAATTCCTTCAATCTAGCTGAAAGTTTTTCCCTGTATTCTTCTACCACATTAAGGGATCTACCTTCTATATTATTTACCAGATCTTTGATATTATTGCATTTTTGAATCATATTGTCTTTCAGCTTCTTGCCTTCTTTTTCCCTCATGTCCATAAGCATGGAAATAGCATCATTTAAAGCCTGCAATAGATATTCCCAGGTATTTTCCAGATCATCTTCTTCCTTTTTTAGCGTTATCACATCTGGGAATTTGGCAATTAGATCAAGAGATATATCGGATTTTATATTATATTTTTCTTCAATTCTATTTAAACACTCCACGTAGCTGTCCGCTAGTTTTTCATCCAGCACAGCTTTTGTAGTATAACTGCCAAAATTAGTCTGAGTCACGAATATATCCACCTTGCCTCTATTTATTCTCTCCTGAATAACCTTTCTCATCCTGCTTTCAAGAGGCATAAAGCTTTTTGGCATCTTAATATTCAAATCACAATATCTGTGATTTACACTTTTTATCTCCACCGTAAAACTCTGTCCATCACCTTCCACTGTACCCCTTCCAAATCCCGTCATACTTTTAATCATTATAATTTCATCCTTCCACAAACCTTATAAGTCTCCACTTAATTATACATAAATATATATAATAATTTCAAGATAAATTTCTCCAAAGGCTGATATCCTCATTTCAAAGTGCAAAGTATAAATACTAAATATTAAATAATGAAGATTTTAAGTTAAAGACGAAAATCAACCAATCCCAGCTAAAATTTCTCCTGAAAACCTATTTTAAAACGATTATATCATAAAATGCCTGCAATAGACATATATATATGAATATTATAGATTTATTTAGAAAATTTAGAGCTTCAGACAATTATATTTTAATTATCTGAAGCTCTAAGCTTGAAAATCCAATTTCAAGACAACCATATCTCGGTAAAACAACTATTTCAGAATACATTGCGAAAATTTAAAGTATAATGCATATTAGTCCTCCATTGCCTTCATTTATAATTTTCTGCAGTGTTTTTTGTATTTTAATCTGGATATCCTCCGGCATTTTATAGAGTTTGTTCTGAAGTCCCTCCTTCACCAATATTTCCAGTGACTTTCCAAACATATTGCTCTGCCATATTTTAGAAGGATCACTTTCAAATTGTTCCAGCAGCGATTTCACCATTTCCTCACTTTCCCTCTCTGTACCCATAATAGGTGAAATCTCAGTTTCGATATCTGCTCTTATAAAATGCAGTGAAGGGGCACTGGCTTTTAGTTTAACTCCAAATTTATTTCCCTGCTTAACGATTTGAGGTTCTTCCAGCTTCATTTCAGAAAGCTGTGGTGCCACCAATCCGTAGCCGGTTTCTCTTACATCTTTCAGGGCTCTGGAAATCTTGTCGTATTCGACTTTAGCACTGTTCATTTCCTTAACTATGTTCAGCAGATCATTTTCTCCTTGAATTTCTTTTCCGCAGATTTCACCCAATATCTTATAGTAAAGATCTTTTTTTGGATTTAGATTAATGGTGGCGGTACCCTCTCCCATGTTAATTTCCTTTACCTGGGAATCTCCCACAAACTCCACGTCGCCAAACCCCTCAACGGATTTCACTATATCTCTGATTTTGTATACACTTTGACACATTTCCTTTATCAAATTTATAAAGTCCAATTTAAGCCAATGAGATGGTTCCATTTTTTCTATCCACTCCGGCATGTCAATATTTATTTCCTTGATTGGAAATTCCTTTAATATTTTCTGGAATACATTTGTTATGTCTTCTCCCCTCATATTGAGCACATCCATACACTGAACAGGTACATCGTATTTGCCTTCAAGTTCTTTCTTTAAAGTCATGGTATCCGGCTCATAGGGGTGCTGCGAATTTAAGATTATCATAAAAGGCTTATTTATTGATTTCAGCTCATTTACAACTCTTTCCTCCGCCTCCACGTAGTCTTCCCTGTCTATATCCGTTATAGATCCGTCTGTAGTCACCAAAATTCCTATGGTTGAATGTTCATTTATTACCTTTTTAGTTCCAATCTCAGCAGCTTCTTCAAAAGGTATTTCATAATCGTACCAGGGTGTGGTGACCATTTTGGCCTCTTCTCCCTCCATATACCCCAGCGCACTTTTAACTATATACCCTACACAGTCCACCATCCTTACTTTGAATTTAGTACTCTCGTTTAAACTTATCTCTATAGCTTCATTGGGAACAAATTTAGGTTCCGTAGTGTGAATTGATTTTCCGGAAGAACTTTGGGGCAGTTCATCTTTAGCTCTCTGTTTTTTATAAGAATTATCTATGTTGGGAAGCACCATTATTTCCATAAATTTTTTTATAAAAGTGGATTTTCCAGTTCTAACAGGGCCTACAACTCCTACATATATATCTCCTTGAGTTCTCTCTGCAATATCTTTGTATATATTAAAGTTTTCCAAAATATACCCTCCAATAATCTAATATTAACAGTATATATATATTTTCATAGGGCATATTTTATTACATATTATTTCATATGAAGTCAAAATTAATTTTAATATACCTCACTTTTCTTGGCTCTTGTCATAAGTTCATATACGGTGTACCTGGGATCCTTTCCCAGAAAAAGTATTTCATAGAGTGCTTCAGTTATAGGCATTTCTACATTCAACTTACTTTTCAGCTCATGGAAAGCCTGGCAGGCTGATATACCTTCAACCACCATATTAACTTGTTTAACAGCCTCTTTTACTGATTTTCCCTGTCCTATAAGTATCCCTGCTTTTCTATTTCTGCTGTGCATGCTGGTACAGGTAACTATGAGATCCCCTATACCTGAAAGGCCCGAAAAAGTCTCCCTCCTGCCTCCAAGTCTTTCTCCAATTCTAACTATTTCTGCAATTCCCCTGGTCATAAGGGCTGCTTTTGAGTTGTCTCCGTAACCTATGCCATCTGAAATTCCAGCTGCCAGTGCAATTATATTTTTGACAGCACCGCCAATTTCCACTCCAACTGTATCCTCATTGGTATATACTCTAAACTTATTTGTCATAAACAAATTTTGAATTTTTCTGCAGGCTTCCATGTCTTTTGAAGATACAACCACCGTGGTGGGTATATCAAGAGCCACTTCTTCCGCATGGCTGGGTCCTGAAAGAACTACCACTTTGTTTTCAGGCAGTTCTTCTTCAATGACCTGTGAAAGCCTTTCCCCTGTTTTTGTCTCTATTCCCTTAGCTATATTTACAATTATCTGATCTTTATCTATAAACTGACTAAAATTTCCACACACTTCCCTTACTGCCTGGGAGGGAACCGCCAGAACCAAGATATCGCTGCTTTTGATCACTTTCTCACCATCGGTAGATGCCTTTACGCCCTTTGGAATCAATACTTTATGTAGATACTTTATATTTTCCCTTTTCACATTTATATCTTCCACTATAGTACTTTTTCTGTCCCACAAGTTCACTTGAACTCCCTTTTTAGCAAGCATTACAGAAAGGGCCGTTCCAAAGCTGCCCCCTCCTAAAAAAGATACGGATAAACCCACATTTAATCCTTCCTTTCCCTAAATTCAAATTTTATTCCAGTGCCTGTAAAATCGAAGTTTTCCCTCAATTGATTCTCTATATATCTTTCATAGGAAAAATGAATACAATTAGGATCATTTACAAAAAACACAAAGGTAGGAGGTTTGATATCTATTTGAGTGACGTAATATATCTTCAGTCTTTTATTTCCTACCACTGGAGGTTCCTTCATCATAATAGCCCTGCTTATAATGTCATTTAACACTCCGGTCTTTATTTTCTTACAATAATTTTCATAACAGATTTTCACCAGTTCCAGCACTTTATGTACTCTCTGTCCTGTCTTTGCAGATATAAAGAGGTAGGGAGCATAGATCATGAAGGAAAGACTTTTATTTAAAGTATTCTTGTACATATTTACAGTCTTCGTGTCTTTATCTATCAAATCCCATTTATTTACTATAACCATGATGGACTTATTCAATTCATGTGCATATCCTATTATTTTTTCATCCTGTTCACTTATACCCTGGGTAGCATCCAATATTAGTACACAGACATCTGCTCTTTCAACAGCTGCATAGGTCCTTATGACGCTGTACCTTTCCACTTCTTTTCTGACTTTGCTCTTTCTTCTGATGCCTGCCGTATCTATCAATAAAAATTTGCCTTCCTCCGTATTGAGGTAACTGTCTATAGCATCCCTGGTAGTGCCCGGAATCTCACTCACAATAACTCTCTCCTCACCCAGCAGTTTGTTCACAAGAGATGACTTTCCCACATTGGGTTTTCCTATAAAAGCTATTTTAACATATTCCTCCTCGGCCTGTTCATCACTGTGGTTTTTAAAATTCTCCACTACCTTATCCAGCATGTCACCCAGTCCCAGTCCTTGAGAGGCTGAAATGGCTATAGGATCCCCTATGCCGAGATTATAGAACTCATATGCAGAAACTTCCTGTTTTACACTATCTATTTTATTCACTACAAGCACCACTGACTTTTTACTTTTTCTGAGCATTTGGGAAACCTCTTTATCAGAATCAGTGAGTCCTTCCCTGCCATCCACTATGAATATTATCACATCTGCAACCTCAACTGCCATCTGTGCCTGTCTTCTCATCTGAAGAGATATTATATCATTTTCCTCCGGTTCAATTCCTCCAGTATCAATTATGGTGAAATTATATTTCAGCCACTCCGCCTCTGCATATACCCTGTCCCTGGTAACTCCAGGTGTATCCTCCACTATGGATATTCTCTTTCCCGCCAATTTATTAAACAAAGTTGATTTTCCTACATTAGGCCTTCCCACTATAGCTACTATTGGTTTTCCCATTTATCATTTCACCTCACCATTTTCATTTATGATCTTTATTAGATCCTTTCCTGTATAATCACATACAAGTATCTTTCTTTTTAAAGTTTTTTCCAGTTTCTCTAAAGTTACATCATCTAAAAATACCCTGTCTTTTGAATCTGAAAATTCATATCCTTTTCTCAACATACATTCCGGTATGACTATATACCTGCCAAGACTTTCATTTTTAAGCTGGTATGTTATATCTTCTGCAGTAATAAGCCCCGCCACAGTTATAGTGTTTCCAAAAAAGTTATTTATTATCTTTTTTACATCAATTAAAATATCGGGATTTTTTTCTGATATTTTAGCAGCCGCATTTTTTATGTCATTGTATGCCAGATCCCCGGTCAAAAAAGTAAAATTACCTTTTATATGAGTATTTAGATGATCAATTTCCCTGTCTATGTTCGCTCTAAAAAGCCTCACCATACCCACTCCATCTTCCAGCTGCCCATAATCTCCATAAAAAGTGGAATTCGGAATTTTTTTACATGAAATGAGATAGAATTCATCAGAAAGCCTTACAAATGGCGAGCCCATTTCTCCTTCATATTTGCACTGAAGTTCTTCTGCAATTTGCAGCTGATTTTCTGCTGAAATTCTGTCATACTGCCTAAGTGTAAAAAGTCCCTGCCTGTATTTAGTAATTCCCACAGGTACTGCTGCAACATTTAAAATTCCAGGATACAGTTTATACAAATCCTCCACGGTTCTCCTAAACTCCACACCATCATTTATACCGGGACATAGTACTATTTGACAATTAATTTTTATTCCATTTTCAGTAAGCTTCTTCAGCAAATCATATATATTTCCTGCAAATTTATTTTGAATCATCTTTATCCTAAGATTTGGATTTGTAGTATGCACAGATACATTTATTGGGCTGATTTTATACTTGATTATTCTATCTATATCCCATTCAGTCATATTTGTAAGAGTTACAAAATTTCCCTGAAGAAAGGCCAGACGGGAATCGTCATCCTTAAAATAGAGAGTTTTTCTCATGCCAGGTGGAAGCTGGGCTATAAAACAAAAAATACAATTATTATGACAGCTTCTGGGTTTATCCAGAATGGTCTCTTCAAATTCCACACCTAGTTCCTCATCATATTCCTTCTCTATTTCAAGTTCCCATATCTCTTTACTGCACTTTTCTATTTCTATTTTTACATATTCATCACTCATCAAAAACTTGTAGTCTATTATATCCTTAACCTCAATACCATTTATGGATAAAAGGCAATCTCCAATTTCTATTCCCATTTCCTCTGCAATACTTCCAGTTTTGACTGCCTTAATTCTATTTTTCATCTATATGACCCCTAATTAAATATTTATTATAACTTTTAAAACAAACTCAATAAAAATATAAGAATTCCCGAAATTACGGCACAACTTGGTATAGTAAATATCCAGGTTACAACTATATCCTTGGCCACACTCCATCTCACTGCAGAGAATCTTTTAGCAGAACCGACTCCCATTATAGCTGTGGTTATTATATGAGTTGTACTGACAGGTGCATCAAACATAGTGGCTGTAAATATTACCGCCGAAGCTCCCATTTCCGCTGAAAAACCATTTATCGGTGCCATTTTTGCCATTTTAGAACCCATGGTCTTTATTATCTTTTTCCCTCCAAGACTTGTTCCCAATGCCATGGACAGGGCGCAGCATATCTTTACCCATAGGGGTACTGAAAATTCAGCGAGAAATCCGGCACTCACCAATGTCATGGTTATGATTCCCATAGTTTTTTGTGCATCATTTCCACCATGATTTAAAGCCACCAGCATAGCTGAAAATATCTGGGCCTTTGAAAAAACCTTCGTAACTACACGAGGTCTGGTATTTCTGAGCACCAGATTCATTATATTCATAAATATATACCCTACTATAAATCCTATTATTGGTGATAATATAAGCCAGAGTATGACTTTCCAAAAAAGTCCTGACCAATTGATTATTAAAAAAGAACTCTTATAGACAACAGCAGACCCCACTAATCCTCCTATGAGTGCATGAGAGGAACTACTTGGTATACCAAAATACCAGGTTATCAAATTCCAGATTATAGCACCCATTAAAGCAGCTATAATTACTTCTTGAGTAACATCATTGGGATTTACTATTCCATTACCTACCGTTTCAGCAACTTTTACACTCATAAAAGCTCCCATAAAATTCAGGGAAGCCGACATTAAAACAGCTTCTCTCATAGTCATAACTCTGGTGGACACACAACAGGCTATGGCATTGGCGCTATCATGAAAACCATTTATCGTGTCAAATACTATTGCAATTATAACTATTATTACAGTCAAAGTCAAAGAACTAAGCATTTTTCATTACTACTCCTTCGATAACATTCGCCAAATCCTCACAGGCATCCAATGTATTTTCAAGGTACTGGTATATTTCTCTCCACTTTATAACATCCAAAACCTTCATATTTGATCTGAATAAACTTCCAATAGCTCCCCTTGAAACCACATCTCCCTGTTCTTCTATTCTGTTTACATCTATTATCATATGTGGGAGCTTCTTGCTTGTCTTCATATTTTTCAATTCTTTCATTATCTCTATTATTTCTTTGCAGGATTCAACTATCATGTGGCTCAATTGACATGCCTCTTCGGTACATTTATTCACATTCAGCATAACAAACCTGTTGGCAGTGGATTCTATAAAGTCAACAATATCATCCATATCCTTGGCTATTATATATATATCCTCTCTATCTAATGGAGTAATAAAGGTTTTATTCAATTGTTCTAGTATTTCATGCTGCTTTCTGTCTCCTTCATGTTCCACTTCTTTTAATTTTTTCAAATTCTTCTCTGCATTTTCCAAATCGCCCAAAAATTCCAGCAGCAGTTTTGATGCCCTGTAGGCAATATCCGCCGTCTGTATGAAAAATTCATAAAATTTATCTTCCTTGGGAGTAAAAGTAAACATTATATACCTCCTGATTATTGAAAATATTCATTTTCGACCTAATAAAGTATACCATAAATTAGGTTGAAATTAAATAAAAAAAGTTTTAAGCAGTATGTGCTTAAAACTCAAAAATTACATATATTTACTTTTTACTCATTTAGATCTTTCTGCTCTCCTGTCACTAAATATATTGTTCCCTCACATATATTCGTGGCACGATCGGCTATTCTCTCCAGATACTTGCATACAAGCACCAGTTGAATTATCTGATTTGCCTTGCCTTCATCCTTTTCGGCAACCTTAATCATGTCAGTAAATATTTTTTTAAATAACGCATCTATTTTATCATCCATTTTGCAGGCTTCATAGGCTTTCTCCAGATCCCTCTGCACATATGAATCTAAAGCAACTTTTATCATGTCCTTCACTACATTGGACATCTTCGGTATATCTGTCAGTCTTTTTACGTATTTCTCATTCTTGAGTCTCAAAGTCACTTTAGCTATGTCCACTGCATGATCTGCCATTCTTTCAAGATCCATCACCAATTTGGAATTCGTAAATATTGTTCTTAGATCTATGGCCAGAGGCTGCTCTTTTCCAGTCAGCTTTATGCATTTATCTTCTATTTCCCTCTGCAGGGCATCTACTAGATCATCATTTTTTATGGTCTGCTCCGCCAATTCTTCATCTTGATTCACAAGTGATTCTATACATTGATGAATTTGCTTCTCAACCATACTTCCCATTCTGAGCACATCATTGTGAATTTCCTGCAATGCACTGTCAAATGCACTTCTCGTCATTATTCACCGCACCTCCCTTATACCTTATAAATTATTTATTGCTATAACAAATTACAGCATATAATCTTATCCAAATCTGCCTGTAATATAATCTTCCGTTCTTTTTTCCTTGGGTTTGTAGAAAATATTTTCAGTCTTACCGTCTTCAATGATTTCACCATTTAGGAAGAAAGCGGTATAGTCGGATATTCTGCCTGCCTGCTGCATATTATGCGTTACTATTATTATAGTGTATTTTTTCTTCAACGTGTCCATAAGTTCTTCTATTTTGAGAGTGGATATAGGATCAAGAGCAGAAGTAGGTTCATCCATTAAAAGCACATCCGGCTCTACGGCAAGAGTTCTGGCTATACAAAGTCTCTGCTGTTGTCCTCCTGAGAGTCCCAGTGCATTTCTATTCAATCTATCTTTAACCTCATCCCATATTGCCGCACCTTTTAAACTACTCTCCACCAGTTCATCCAATTTACTTTTATTATTTATACCGTGAACCCTAGGGCCATATGCCACATTGTCATATATGGACATTGGGAATGGATTTGGGTTTTGAAATACCATTCCAATTCTCTTCCTCAAATCTATCACGTCATAATCCCTGTATATGTCTTTATCTTCAAATAAAACTTTTCCTTCAATTTTAACTGAATCTATTAAATCATTCATTCTGTTTAAGGTTCTCAAAAATGTAGATTTCCCGCATCCAGAAGGTCCTATAAGTGCTGTAACTGAATTTTTTTTCACATTTAAATTCACTTTTTTAAGAGCTTGAACAGCTCCATAGTATAGATCGAGATTTTCAGTCTGTATTATATCCATTGATTTTCCTCCCTACTTCTTGCCCGTATAGGATTCATATATTTTTTTGCCTATTATTCTTGCCAAAAAGTTAAACAACAACACCATAATTATCAAAACCGCAGAGGCTTTATTGGCAATATCAGCTGCATCCGGCACCATTCCCTCTGAATTGAGCTTCCATATATACACCGCCAGACTCTCAGCAGGTCTCATTATGCTGAAAGCAGAACCGCTGTCTATGAGACTGAAATATGAAAAATTCAATTTAGGAGCACTCATACCTGCCGTATACAAAAGAGCTGCTGCCTCTCCAAATATCCTTCCTGCTGCAAGTATTACACCTGTTAAAATTGCAGGTATGGCTGCCGGAATAACAACCTTTGATATGGTCTGCCACCTGGTTGCACCTAATCCAAGACTTGCTTCTTTTACAGAATAGGAGGCTGCAGTTATAGCATTTTCGCTTACCCTGGTCAAAGCCGGCAGATTCAATACCGATATGGCAAGAGCTCCGGATAAAAGAGTGAATCCCCATTGGGTGGCATTTACAAATATAAGAAGACCAAACAATCCAACCACAATGGAAGGAAGTGAAGCCATAGTCTCTATACAAAGCCTTATAACGTTTAAAAACACACCTTTTTTGGCATATTCGGCCAGATATATGCCTGCACCCACTCCAAAAGGCACACTAATTATAAGAGAAATCACAAGCATATAGAAGGAATTAAAGAGCTGGGCTCCTATACCTCCTCCTGTCTGCCCGAATTTTGGATCTCCAAATAAAAAAGACGGTTTAAAAAAACCAATTCCCTTAAACAATATATACCCTATCAAGGCAACCAGAAGAGCTACTATAAAAGCCGTCACACCATACAAAACTCCAGTCCAAATTTTATCCTTACTTTTGGCATTCATCATTTAATTTCACTTCCTTTTCCTATAGCTCTTATTATCAATATAAATGCAAATGAAATTATCAAAAGAAATAATGCCAGAGACCACAGTGCATCGTTCCATGCGGTTCCAGATACAGTATTACCCATATCCATGGTCAAAATACTTGTAAGTGTGGCCGTAGGACTGAGAAGACCTCCCGGAAATCTTATAGTATTTCCTATTACCATCTGCACTGCTAGAGCTTCACCAAAAGCCCTCGCAAGTCCAAGCACCACGCCTGTCAATATGCCATTTTTAGCAGATGGAACTATAACTTTCGCTATAGTCTGCCACCTGGTTGCTCCAAGTCCATAGGAGGCTTCCATGTAACCCCTCGGAATTGTTTTTAAAGCATCAGCTGAAATACTTGCTATAGTGGGCAGTATCATGACACTGAGCACCAGTATTCCGGCAATCAGGCTAAATCCAATGCCTCCAAAATGTGCTTTCAAGAACGGGATCAGTACACTGAATCCAATCCAGCCATATACAACAGAAGGTATGCCCACAAATAATTCCAGAGAAGGTTGCAGTATCTTAGAGCCTATTTTAGGAGATATATAATTCATGAATACAGCCAGTGCTATACTTATAGGAGCACTTATTATAACAGCACCTATGGAGACCAATGTAGATCCCACAAAAAATATAGCAGCACCCAGTCTAGGGCTGCTGGCATCTGGTACCCACCTGGATGTAAACAAAAATTGTGCTAGAGGATATCCTCTTTTCACAAATGTACTTAAACCTTTTGAAGCTATAAAAATTATTATACTAAGTGTGAGAACTATAATCATAATACCGCAAAATGTGGCAAATCCTCTTCCTATGTATTCATTCTTAAATTTATTCCACAACAATTTTTTTCTCATACTCACCAACCTCAATATTATATTTTACTGGCTGGTAACCTTACATCTAGCCAGTAAAATATTCAAAATAATCTCTATTTCATTTCACTCATAGGTATATATCCAAGTTTCTTTATTGTTTCAGTATTTTCGTCGCTGAGTACATAATCTATAAAAGCTTTTTCAGGATCTTTTGCTTCTCCCTTTGTATACATGTGCTCATAAGACCAGAAAGGATATTTTTTAGCAGTTATGTTCTCTGAAGTAGCTTCTACACCCTCTATTTTCAAAGCTTTAACATTTGCTTTAACTGAATCCGTCAAATAAGAAAGTGCAAGGTAACTTATTGATCCTTCTGTAGTCTTAATGGCATTTTCAACATTTCCATTTGAATCCTGAGTTGTACCAAGACCTTCTTTTTCATCTTTACCACCCATTACTGTATCTTTAAATGTAGCTCTTGTTCCGGATGACTTGGTTCTGTTTATTACATTTATCTTCATGTCATCTCCGCCTACATCTTTCCAGTTTGTGATCTCTCCAGTAAATATTTTTTGTATCTGATCCTTAGTCAAATTATCAACCTTAACACTAGGATTTACTACTACTGCAAAACCTATAGCACAGACCTGATGATCTACCAGCTGCTTTGCCTTGTCTGCATCCAATTTGGATTCTGCAGTTACATCGGAGTTTCCTATGTTTGCAGTTCCTTCAAGTGCCAGATTAAGTCCTGTACCACTTCCTCCGCCTTGTACATTGACGGTAACTTTAGGATTCTTCTGCTGAAATGACTTCCCAATTTCCTCTGCCAACGGCTGAAGTGCTGTAGAACCTGCAAGAGTTATAGAACCTGACAATTCTTTCTTACTATCATCCTTAGTAGTATTTCCCTGGCTGCTGTCGCCGCCGGTATTTCCACCACAACCTGCAAACACTCCTGTTATTAAAACAACGGCTAGTGTTACGATAAGGCTTTTAAAACCTTTTTTTCTCATAATACTATAGACCTCCTCAAAATTTAATATGTAATATTCTTATTATTCATCACATTTTTTATAATATAACATGAAGGTTAATGCATTATTATAGCAATGTTAATTAAAATTAACATAAGGTAAAAATATGCTTTTTCACCTTCATATTTCATATTAATCTAAAAATTACATATTTGAATCTTCACTTGATTCCAAAGGAATTCTAATGGTAAATTTACTACCTTTTCCAACTTCACTTTCAAGTTCTATAGTACCATTGAATCCCAGGACTATATGCTTTACTATAGCAAGCCCAAGCCCTGTTCCTCCTGCACTTCTCGATCTGGCCTTATCCACCCTGTAGAACCTTTCAAACAATTTCTCCTGATGTTTTTTTGAAATTCCAACTCCATTATCCTCCACTGAAATCAAGTAACTGCCGTCCTTAATATCCGTGCTGACTTTAACCTGACCTCCGTTGTCTGTATATTTTATAGCATTGTCTACCAGATTTATAACCATCTGCTTAAATCTATCTCCATCTCCCCATATATTGGGTTCCTCACACAGATTATTTCTGATAGCTATATGTTTTTTTTCTGCGGAGGCCTGCATCATGCAGCATATATTCTCTATCATATGGTTTACTCCAACTATTTTGGATTTGTTCATTTTACTGTTTTCTATATGAGACAGTGTCAGTATGTCATTTATAAGTCTCGTCAGTCTATCCGCCTCATCATTTATTATATTTAAAAATTTATTTTTATCCTCTTCATCTTCCACATATTTTAATGTCTCTGCAAATCCTTTTATAGAAGTAAGAGGTGTTTTTAATTCATGGGAAACATTGGCCACAAATTGGGATCTCATATTTTCTAATTTTTTTATATCTGTTATATCCTGAACTACAACTACCTTTCCTATATTTTTTTTGCCATTTATAATACTGGCTCTCTTAACCCTGAGAATCCTCTCCTTAGGCCAGAGTATCTTAATCTCCCTGTAATTATCCTCTTCACCTTTGAATATATCCTCTAGTTCAAAATCCCTTATTCCATCAAGCAGCTCTTCACCTATTATGTTCTTGTGAATTCCAAATATCCTCTCCGCATATGGATTTATCATTATTATCCTATAATTCATATCTACGGCTATTACCCCGTTATCCATGCTCTTTAATATGGCTTCCAATTTATTTCGCTTATCTATGGAATCCTCAAAGGTAGTCTGAAGTCTATCCGCCATATTGTTAAAATTTCTGGCAAGCTGTCCTATCTCATCACTGGAACTTATTTTTACCCTGCTGTCAAAATTCCCATCAGCTATGTTGAAAGTTATATGTTGAAGTCTTTCAATGGGTTTCACTATGGATTTCGAAAATTTCTCAGCAAACAACAGTGACACCAGTATGGAAAAAAACGCTACGAGTATATACCATTTAAGATAATTTCCTTCAAATCCCTTAACCGTCTGCATTGTAACGGCACTTCTCATCACATATCCATTTCCAAATACAGTGGCAAAATACAGGGTCTTTTTATTTGTAGTGTCACTCCACCTTATATCATATCCAGTTCCATTTTTTCTAGCTTCCTGCACTTCTTTTCTCGAATTGTGATTAGCCATGCTTTTTTCCGGGGCCACTGAATCACCGATTACCTTTCCACTTTTATCTATAAGAGTCTCCCTTGTAAGTGTATTTTTAAAATGTTTTATCGAAAAAGTATCTATATTTCCTGAAAACTGATAATTTATTACATCTATTATGATTTCATTATTCAACTTTAAAATTCGTTTCATATTTTCAATATACTCATGATTTTCAATAATTACAAACAGTAAAGTAGTTATGACCATACTAAATATAAGAGTAGACAACATGGAAATCATTAATTTTTTTTTCATTTTATCACCGGCTATTCTTCTGAATTGAATCTATAACCAATTCCACGAATGGTCTCTATATACTTAGGTTTTTTATCCATCTCCTCTATTTTCTGTCTCAAGTGCCTTATATGCACGTCTATAGTCCTGGTCTCTCCCACATATTCATATCCCCAAACTTTATCCAGCAAAAAATCCCTGGTCATGACCCTTCCTTTGTTTTCTATGAGTATTTTTAAAAGCTCAAATTCTTTTAAAGTCAGCTCAATTTTATTTCCATTCCTGGTGACTTCATGCTTTTCAAAATCTATATTTATATTTCCAAATCTATAATTTTTGTCTATGGTCTTTACCTCTGTCCTTCTGAGCACGGCTTTAACTCTGGCCACCAGTTCTCTTATGGAAAATGGTTTTGTTATATAGTCATCCGCTCCAAGCTCAAGTCCAAGCACTTTGTCAAACTCCTCACCTCTGGCAGTTATCATTATTATTGGAGTAGAAGATATTACACTGTCTTTTCTTATTTCCTTGCATACCTCATAGCCGTCCAGTTCCGGAAGCATAACATCCAGTAAAATAAGATCAGGTTTTTCTTCCCTCGCAAGCTTAAGTCCATTCGATCCATTACCTGATACAATAGTATTGTATCCATTTTTCCTAAGATTAAATCCTATGAGTTCACAAATATGCTCTTCATCATCTACTATCAATATTTTTTTCTGTGACACAATATTCCCTCCTTGTGGAATTAAAAGTTAATAAGTTGACAATTTAAAATCAAAAGTTACAAATCAGCTTTTTTATCAAAAGGATCCAGATAAATAAATGAAAACATTCTTCCAGCACCTTTATCTCTTCTGTAAGAATAAAATTGTAATTCCTTACTGCATACTGTGCATATATCCGGATAATTTATATTTTCCACTTTAACTCCTTTTTCTTCCAGCTGATATAATATACACCTTTTCAAATCCAAATTTCTACCATTAAATATGTGACTTTTATCCCTGTAGAAAGGATCAGCTTTAAATTTATTCTTAAGTTCTTCCCCTACCTCATAACAGCAGCTGTGAATATGAGGGCCCACACATACCTTCAAATTTTCAGCTTTGCTGCCATACTCTTCCTTAAGCTTTTCAATAGTTCTAGAAACAATGCAGGACAATGTTCCCCTCCAGCCGCTGTGAGCTGCAGCTATAACTTTTTTCTTTTCATCATATATGAGTACTGGCACACAATCTGCATTAAAAACTCCTATTGCTGTATAAGGTCTATTTGTAATTATACCATCTGCATCTTCTACATTATTGCTGTAATTCACAATATTACATCCATGAATTTGATTTAAGTATCCTATATTTTTTAATTTAAACCACTGTTTTAAATTTTCTATATTTTTTCTCCCTTCACTTTTTGTCTTATTAAAATTCAAATCATTTTTGGCTGTGGAAAATACTGCTTTTGCCCCTTTTAAATCTGATATTATAAATTCATATGATCCAACCGCAAATTTTTTCATAATACCCTCCAAATTAATTTTATGTAAAAATGCCTTAAATATATTTTAACATTATTCACGAAAAAATTATAATACATTAGAAATAATTTGAAAAAGTTTGTGCAGTCTCCTCTCTATGCTGCTTTTTATTCATTTACTAAGCAATATTGATGCTTAACAACTATTTGAGTAACTTCATATAATATTCTAGTAATATTATAATGTTATTTAGAAGGTGAATGGGTATGGCAATAAGGCCGCAAATTTTACGTGCAGGGGATACAATAGGAATAGTCACTTTAGGAAGTCCATTATCTGCAGATGCCATCAATACCGGTGTACAGACCCTTAAAAATATGGGCTTTAATGTAATTTTGGGTAAATACGTATATTCTTACAGTGGATATATTGCATCCTCAAAACAACAGAGGGCCTCTGATTTGATGGAAATGTTTAAAAACCCTGAAGTGAAAGCTGTTATACCCTCAAGAGGTGGAGTAGGTGTTGCAGGCATCATACCATATCTCGATTATTCTGTCATTGCACAGAATCCCAAAATCATCACAGGATACAGCGATATAACAATCTTATTAAATGTTTTGTATATATGGGCTAACTTAATTACTTTTCACAGTCTTCTCTTAATAGACTTTAAATCCACTACTCCTGCATACAACATGAATCAGTTTTTCACTGCTACCTCTACACTTATATCACCGAGGGTACTTGAAAATCCTCCTGGAATGCCTCTTATAAGCAGGGTTCCCGGAAATGTAACAGGGACTATAGTAGGAGGTAACCTTACATCTTTTGTAGATAACCTGGGCACCCCATTTGAAGTTGATACCCGGGGAAAAATACTATTAATTGAGGAAGTCCATGAACCTATCAATACAGTCTACAGGCATATAAATCACCTTATGTTAGCAGGTAAACTCAGGGATTGTGCAGGTATCATTATGGGGCAATGCACAAGTTGTGAGTCTGCATACGGAAGATCATATGAAAATTTAATCAATGAAGTTATGGTACCATTGAAGAAGCCCCTCATGACAAATTTAGCATCAGGACATGGCACATACAAGATGGCTATACCAATAGGTGCTCAAGCTAATCTTAACACTTATAACAATACACTGACAATACTTGAACCAACAGTGCATATATAAAAGTTTGAATAAAATAAAAGCCAGCATCATTTAGACACTGGAACTAAAAATATCAAGCCCTATATAGGGCTTGAGCAAGCACCTATTTTAAGTATAGTTGCTATTTGTTGGAAATTAGATTCTTTATCTCTTCCATAAAAGTATTTATATCTTTGAATTGTCTATAGACAGATGCAAATCTCACGTAGGACACTTCATCCACCTTCTTTAAACTCTCCATTATCATTTCTCCTATTTCAGAAGAACTTATCTCCGTAAGCATTTTATTATTTATTCTTTTCTCCACCTCATCTGCTATACTCTCAATCTGTTTTCTTGAAACAGGTCGTTTTTGACAGGCTTTTATGAGTCCATTCAATATTTTATTTCTGTCAAAATACTCTCTGTTCATATCCTTCTTTATGACCAGCAGGGGTACATTTTCAATTTTCTCATAGGTAGTATACCTTCTGCTGCAGTTCAAACATTCTCTCCGTCTTCTTATGGCCATATCATCATCTGTAGATCTAGAGTCTACCACTTTACTCTCTCCATATCCACAATAAGGGCATTTCACTTCAATTCACGTCCTTTGTACAATATATTATATTAATAATTATACACCTTTTTGCTCAGTATTCTACAATTTCTTTTTAGCCATTGAAATTTCCAGATTGATTTGGACCTTATAATAGAGAATTTTCAGATTTTATCCGATAGTTTTTCGCCGTCTATTAAAATCACATCCACTCCTATTTTTTTTATTTTTTCCCAGGGAATTTCTATATCTTCACTTTTACTGAATAAAGACATCTTGGAAGTCTGAGAAGGTAAAATAACCGATATTATCCTGTTCTCATCGCAATCTATCTTTAAATCTTTTATAAACCCCAATTTTGCACCTGTGTTTATGTCTATAATTTCCATATCCTTTAAATTAGCCAGGGAAAATAGATCACCCTCCGTATCCATATATGTACACCCCTCCATCCTTTTTATAAATCTTTTTATATATAATTCCTCATATGCCTGAGCGCGGTTTTTTCCAATCTAGATACCTGTGCCTGAGATATTCCTATTTCATCTGCCACCTCCATTTGAGTTCTCCCATCAAAAAATCTCAAATTGAGGATCAGTTTCTCCCTGTCGTTTAATTTTTTCATAGCCTCCTTTATAGCTATATTCTCCAGCCAATTTTCATCTACATTTTTTCTATCACTTATCTGATCCATTACATAAATGGCATCTCCACCATCATGGTATATGGGTTCAAACAGAGATACCGGATCCTGGATAGCATCCAATGCAAATACCACCTCTTCCCTGGGTATCTGCAATTCTTTAGCTATTTGGGATATAGTGGGCTCCTTGTTATTTTCTCTTATCAACCTATCTCTGACTTGAAGAGCCCTGTAAGCAATATCCCTAAGTGACCTGCTTACTCTTATAGAATTATTGTCTCTCAGGTACCGTCTTATTTCGCCTATAATCATGGGAACCGCATAAGTTGAGAATTTAACATTTTGACTTAAATCAAAGTTATCAATAGCTTTCATAAGTCCTATACATCCTACTTGAAAAAGATCATCTACATTTTCTCCCCTATTATTAAACCTCTGTATTACACTTAATACCAATCTTAAATTTCCCTTTATGAACTTTTCTCTAGCACTATTATCCCCCTGATGCATCTTTATTAAGAGTTCTTTCATTTCCTTTCCCTTTAAAACTGGCAATTTTGATGTATTTACACCGCAGATTTCAACCTTATTAATTATCATGTAATCAGCCCCTTTAGAATATATAGCATTTTAAGTATTTACTAAGAGACCAAATTTTATACTAAAGACAACCTCATAACATTTTATTTATTTCCTTTTTCAATCTTTTTATTATTCGTTTTTCGAGTCTGGAAATATAGGACTGTGATATTCCAAGCAAATCCGCCACCTCTCTTTGCGTCCTCTCTTTTTTGCCATTTAATCCAAACCTCAAATTCACTATCTCCTTTTCTCTGTCACTTAATTTTTTCATGGCAATAACCAGAAGCTGCTTATCCACTTCATCTTCTATAAAACTATAGACCACATCATTATCAGTTCCTAAAATGTCAGAGAGCAATAACTCATTTCCATCCCAGTCCACATTCAATGGCTCATAAAAAGAGATCTCTGCCTTCACCTTACTGTTTCTCCTCAAATACATGAGTATTTCATTTTCTATACATCGAGATGCATAAGTGGCCAATTTTATTTTTTTTTCAGGGTTAAAAGTGTTCACTGCTTTTATAAGTCCTATGGCTCCCACTGACACCAAATCCTCTACATTTACTCCCGTATTTTCAAATTTTCTAGCTATGTAAACCACTAAACGCAGATTTCTCTCTATAAGAGTGGATTTTACTTTCTCATCTCCAGAGACCAATTTTGAGACCAATTCCTCTTCTTCTTTTTTACTCAGAGGGGGAGGTAATACATCATTGCCACCTATATAATATATATCTTTTATCAAAAACTTAAATCTTATGAGTATTCTGTTCAACAATGTTTTTAACTTAAGCATAATCATCCTCCACTATTAATTGTTTTTTACTATTTACAAAATTGTGACCATTTACATTACTCCTCTGGATAAAAGAGCATGATAATCACCAAGTTTACTTAATTTTTCCTGACAAATGGCAATTACAACTTCCCTGTATTCAATTTCCTCCCCCAGATCTATCCTTATTACATCGGGCTTAAAGCCTTGAAGCCTTCCACATCCTCCATCTATAACTCTGTAAGGTATATAGAATTCACATTCTCCTTCTAAATTCATATTTTCAAATACAGAACTTTCAACTATTATCACCGGCAGGTTAGTTGCCGGCTCTCTGAGCTCATTTCCAGTATCCAGAAAGGCTCTGACAGTCCTGCATTTATTTTTGAATATGATATCCACGTTGTAAATCAATTTGTATAGTTTGTTTCTGTCTTTCACATAAACCAACAGTCTGTCCAAAGTCATATACAATATCATAAGTGAAATAAAAAGCCATTGGTATGGAAAATTGATTATAACAGGTCCATCCACATAGGAATATCTGTTATATTGAATAAATATACATAATCCCGCCAGCAGCATGGAATAAAGGATAAACAGTGTCAATATCTTCAGATTATTGATAAATCCCCTATTTCCAAAAGAAACATAAACCAGTAAAATTGAAAGTATGATTTTGAAATAGAAAGCAGAAAACAGTTTTAGGCTTGGGCAAATTATTGTAATTGTATAAATACTGCCTATAGCTGCGGACAAAAACATGAATTTAAATCTCATTTTCAGTTTCAAAGTCCTGCCTGTAATATACAACAGGAAAAAATCAACTATCAAATTTACTAAAATCAGTACATCCAAGTATACAACCAAATAAGCAATCACCTCCGCCCTTATTTCCTGTTATTTACTTTTATTATATACCTATGTATTTCAAAATTTTGTCATTTTTTAATCTCTTTTAATATTTTTATCTTCTATAATATGTCACAAAATTTCTTTTTATTCCCGTCGTATCCCAATCCTTTAGAATTGGATAAAAAAAATTCACGGCGCACATTTAACTGTCCGCCGTGAATTTATCACTTTTTCTGCCTTCTCAGGAAAGCAGGTATTTCCAGATTGTTTTCATTGAATTTTTCATATTCTACAGAAGCGGCTGCTTCATTTCTGCTATCTCGCATTCCCAGAGATGATCCATGGTCATTTACATCCGTTTGAGAAGATGTATCCTTACTTTCGCCTTTATCTGATTCAAAGCCCGTTGCTATTACAGTAATTCTTATTTCATCTTTTATTTCTTCGTCTATAACGGCTCCAAAAATTATATTTGCATCCGGGTCTGCAGCTTCCTGAACTATTTCAGCTGCTTCATTTATTTCCAGCAGTCCCAGATCCTGTCCTCCAGTTATATTTAAAAGCACTCCTGTAGCCCCCACTATGGAGGTTTCAAGAAGAGGACTTGATATAGCCTGTTTTGCCGCATCCTGAGCCCTGTTGTCACCGTTTCCCTTACCTACACCCATATGGGCAAGACCTTTGTCTATCATAATTGTCCTTACATCGGCAAAATCCAAATTTACAAGTCCAGGTATAGTTATTAAATCAGATATACCCTGCACACCCTGCCTTAGAACATCATCTGCAAATTTAAAAGATTCCATCAAAGTAGTTTTTTTATCCACCACGGAAAGAAGTCTTTCATTTGGAATAGTAACCAACGTATCCACTTTCTCCCGCAAATTCTTTATTCCCCTTTCCGCATTCAGCATTCTCTTTCTGCCTTCAAAAGGAAAAGGTTTCGTAACCACTCCTACAGTCAGTATCCCCATTGATTTGGCCAGCTCTGCAATTATAGGTGCTGCTCCAGTACCGGTTCCACCTCCCATGCCAGATGTAATAAATACCATATCCGCCCCTTTTATGGCCTGGGATATTTCATCCTTACTTTCTTCTGCAGCTTTTTGTCCTATTTCAGGATTAGCTCCTGCCCCAAGTCCCTTAGTAAGCTTGTCTCCTATTTGTATTTTCTGTGATGCCTGTGAAAGCATCAGCGCCTGTTTATCTGTATTTATAGCTATAAATTCAACATTTTTCAGTCCTTCTTTTATCATCCTGTTTACAGCATTGTTTCCGCCGCCGCCGCATCCTATTACCTTTATTTGAGCGAACTGCTGAACATCAACATCAAAATCTAACACAATACCTTACCTCCCTTATTAAAAAAAATCCGTAAAAAAATCTTTTATTTTTGATATAAATCTATTGCCTTTATCTTCTTTTTCCTTCTCATCTTCATCTTCAATTATTTTTTTATAATCAGGCAAATCATCATCCTTGGATAAATCCATATCCATAGAATTTTTAAGCTTCATGGAATCAGAAACATCTCTTACTACTCCAACTGCTGTAGCATACAACGGGCTTGATGCCCCTATATACTTGGGAATTCCAGTTCTCACAAGCTTCCCCAGTATGTTTTTGCCAATTTTCTCTACTCCATTTATCAGAGCCATACCACCACCCACCATAACTACTCCAGAAAGTTTATCATAATATTCAGATATCCTTATTTCCTTGTCTATCAATGAAAATATTTCCTCAACTCTGGCCTCTATAATCTCATTTAACATATTATAGCTAACTTTTACTTTATTATTATAATTAGCATTTATATCTATTTTGAAATCATCCTTATGAGAATCCATTCCAATATTTGCATATTTTATTTTAAGCTTTTCTGCTTCTGAAACAGGGATTTTTAAACACACTGCAATATCACTGGTTATAATATTGCCACCCAGAGGAAGAGTACTTATATTTCTCAAATGACCACCTTCATAGATGTAGATATTTATAGATTCAGAACCTGCATCTACAAGAACTACACCTCTTTGAATTTCCTCTTCTTTCAATACTACACCAGATACAGCTATGGGCCCAAAAACCACCCCACGTACTCTTATCCCAGCCTTATTTACACTTTTAAATATATTATTTACTACAGTTGATTGGGCAAGTATTATCTGTGCATCCACTTCCAGCCTCAATCCGCTCATACCTACAGGATCCTTTATTTTATCATAACCGTCAATTATGTACTGTTGAGGTATTACCCCTATTATTTCTTTATCGTTCGGAATAGTAATTATTTTAGATGCCTTTAAAACTCTTTTCACATCATTTTTTCTTATTTCGCGATCCTCTGATGATACCGCAACTACTCCTTTATTCAAAATGAGCTCACTTATTCCCCCGGGTAAAGATATATAAGCTTCAGTTACCTTAGTATCCACCATTCTTTCCAGTGAACTTATACATTTTTTTATAGATTCTGATGTATTATCTATATCTACAACTATTCCTCTTTTTACACCGCTGCAACTTGAAGACGTTATACCCATTATCTGCATTTCAGCATGTTTGTCCACTTTTCCAGCAGCGGCACAAATATTAGAGGAACCTATATCTATACCAATTATATATTCATTCATTAAAATATTTCCCTCCTTTGCATAAAGAGAACCATTAAAAATATATATTCAACAAAGAGTCTAATTTTCCTCTTATATATTTTATCACATTTGAATAAAATCTCAAACACAGTTAAATAATATTCATTTATTACTTCTATTATAAGGTAAAATAAAAGGAAAAGATTTATTATCTTTTCCTTTTCAAAATTTATTCATTTTTCAATTGGCTTTTTCCAAATTTTTTATTTTCACACTTCGGCTATGAATAGTATGATTCCATTCCCTATTATTTTTACCCAGAATACCTAAAAGCGAGATGGGAAACCAGGTAAAAGCATATACTGGATATATTATGTAATACAAAAATGTTTTAAAATTTAACTTTTTCTCCAAAATCAATATAAATGGAGTATATACAAACTGCAGTATTGAAATCAGTATCATGGATATGGTAAACAGATCAAAATTAATAGAATATACAATTGTGTTAAAATTAGATATTAAGTTGAATGTTTTCATTATGTACTGAACTCCACCGCTTACAGCCGAAATTCCTATAAGAACAGCTATTATAGGCTGAATACTATAAAGAGCACAATCCATCAATAAAAAATTACAATTTCTTATTGACTCTTTTACAAGTTTAAAAAAATACCTGCTTGATACATCTGTAAATCCCTGCATCCATCTTTTCCTCTGATTCCAGGACTGCAATAGAGTAAGTGGTTTTTCATCATATATTATGGCATCATGAGCCCATCCTACCTTATACCCATGCAATATCAGCTTACAGGTGAACTCTAAATCTTCTGTAAGGCATGTAGCACCCCATCCTAATTTTTTCAAGATGTCCGTATCTATAGAAAAACCCGTCCCACCCAATTGGGCTGATAATCCTAAATTACTTCTAGCAAGCTGAAACATCCTGTTATTGGTCCAAAATGCTATGGAATAACTACCTGTAATCCACGTATCATCGGGATTTTTACTGTCTAAATAACCTTGGACAACTTTATATCCCTTACAAAGCTGTTTATTCATCTCTTTTAAAAAGTTTTTGTGAACAAGATTATCTGCATCAAATATAGCTACATCATCATATTTTTTTTCCATTTTAAATATTTTGTTAAACATCCATTCCAGCGCATACCCTTTACCACGTTTTCCAATAGTTTTTCTCTCATACACAAAGACTCCCTTTTTTCTTGCCTTCAGTGCAGTGTTATCTGTACAGTTATCGGCAATTACAAAAATGTCATATAATTTTTTAGGGTAATCCAATCCTTTTAAACTCTCTATAATATCATCAATCACAACCTCTTCATTATGAGCTGCTACAATTAGTGCAAAGCTTCTTTTTGGCTTTACCTTCTCAATATTTTTTTTCCTCAGTATACCAAAAAAGGATACACACAGATAATACATTGATATTATATAAACTGTATAGGTTAAGACACGAGAGACATTATGAATTATTTCTTTAAGAATGCTCACTTTAATCCCCCCTAATTCAAAAATATTTTAGCACAAATAAAATTTAATTACTATAGTAATTCACAATAACCTATAAAATAATTTATATATTGTAATGAACAATTTACCATAAAAGGAATAGAATTTAAAATTCTATTCCTTTACATATGAGCTCTATAAGGAGATTATTCTTGCAAGCATATTGCTGTCAACAGCATAGTCCATAGCAGACTCATAGGATATAATTCCCTTTTTATATAACTCTGCCAATGACATGTCCATAGTCTTCATTCCATATTTTGCACCAGTTTGCATTGAAGATTCTATCTGATGAGTCTTCCCTTCCCTTATCATATTTTTAATAGCTGCAGTTGCGATCATGATTTCAACTGCAGCTATTCTGTTTTCCCCGTCCACCTTAGGTATAAGCTGCTGACATATTACACCTTCTAATACAGCTGCCAACTGTATTTTTATCTGCTGCTGCTGATAGGGCGGGAATACGTCTACAATTCTGTCTATTGTTTTGGCAGTGCCTATAGTATGTAAGGTAGAAAATACGAGATGCCCCGTTTCAGCTGCAGTAAGAGTAATGGATATAGTTTCAAGATCCCTCATCTCTCCTACCAGAATCACATCTGGATCTTCTCTTAACACTGCTTTAAGTGCATTGGCATAACTCAATGAATCTCTGCCTATCTCCCTTTGACTTATTATGGATTTATTGTGCCTATGTAAATACTCTATGGGATCCTCCAGCGTTATTATATGTTCAGTTCTAGTGGCATTGATTTCATTTATCATAGCTGCCAGTGTAGTGCTCTTCCCGGATCCTGTAGATCCTGTAACTAAAATCAATCCTCTTTTGCAGTCCAAAAGTTTTTTTATCTGGGGCGGAAATTGAATTTCATTCAAACTAGGTATTTTTAAACCTATAATTCTCACCGCAATAGCACAACTTCCCCTTTGTTTAAATAAATTTACTCTGAATCTCCCAAGTCCTGATACTGAAAAAGATACATCAATCTCCCCCACTTTATTATATTTTTCGTAATTCTCTTTTAATATTTCTCTGGAAAATTTTTCAGTATCATCTGGCTGCAATTTTTCCCTGCCTAATCTTTCAAGCTTACCATTTACTCTTATGACAGGAGGTGTTCCAACCGTAAGATGTAAATCCGATGCCTTCCTTTTCATAGTTTCTTTTAACAGTTCCTGAAGTACTAGCATTTTAAGAACCCCTTTCTCAAACATTTATACCCGGAATAAATATTATTTTATAACTGACTCCTGCTGCATTATGTGTAAAACTTCCATTATCTATATTCGTCATCTTTTATATATTATTTACTTTAATATGCCTTAAATTAAAGAATTAAAAAATATTATAAATTCCATGTACATACCACTTGTAACTTTGCAAAATTTTATAAACTACAATGGCACATACAATGGAATTTATCCAAAATTTCATTTTTACATCTACCCTAAAAATTATTTTGTCCAACAATTTAATTCTTTATATAATTTTTTCAAAGCCTTTTTCTCAATTCTCGATACATAGGATCTTGATATCCCAAGTATTTTAGCTATCTCCCTCTGAGTTCTCGGCTTCCCCTCCAAAAGTCCATATCTCATTTCTACAACGCTCTTTTCCCTCTGAGATAAACACGTATTTATTTTAGAATATAGTTTTTTCACCTGTATTTTCTGTTCTACAATTTCAATTATAGAATCATCATCACTGCTAAGAACATCCATCAGGGAGATTTCATTTCCTTCCTTGTCTACTCCTATTGGATCCTGAAGATATACTTCATTTCTGATTTTTTTATTATTTCTTATGAGCATAAGTATTTCATTTTCTATACATTTTGCTGCATATGTTGCCAGCCTAGTCCCCTTGGATGAATCAAAAGAGTCTATTGCCTTGATCAATCCTACAGTACCAATAGAGATTAAGTCATCCACTTCCTTGCCGGGATAGGAATACTTTTTTACAATATGTGCTACCAGCCTTAAATTTCTCTCCACCAAAATACTTTTAGCAAGTAAATCCCCTTCTTTCAATTTTCTTAAATAATATGCTTCTTCTTCATCACTTAGAGGTTGTGGAAATGAATTGTTATTGGTTACATATGCCGTCATAAACACTACATTTCCAATAATATCTAATAAGTAACTTGTTATAAACACCAGCTGCTCCTCCTAATAGTGCTTATTAATATACTATGAGCAGCTTTTTCAAAAAGTGCATAATAAATAAATTTAATTTAAGTACTTCTGTATATTTAAAACTATATTTTTAAAAATCGGAGCTGCAGTGTTTCCGCCACTTTCACTGTCTTTATCTATATCCTTTACAAATACAACCATAGAATAGTATCTACCGTTTGACTTGAAAAAACCTGCAAACCATCCATCGGAGTGTTCTTCCGCTGTCTTGCTTTTACCTGTGAGCTCCACTCTCTGGGTACTCCCTGTTTTACCTCCTACTTCCATGCCATCTATATACGCAGATTTTCCCGTACCATTTTTTACTACATCTATCATCTGTTTTTTCATTTCATCAGCCGTAGACTTTTTTATAACAGGGTTGCTGCTGGTATTTAGTTTTTCTATAGTGGCATTTTTATCATCCACATAGGCATCTAATATATATGGTTTTACATACACTCCGCCATTTACCACCGTATTGGGTATATTTATAGCTTCTATAGGGGTTATTCTGATATTTTGCCCTATGGCAGCAATGGATAGACTTCCATCCGCATAATTGGGATTTTTTACTTCAAATATCCCTGACTTCTCACTGTCCAAATTTAAAATTTTTTGGAACAGCCCTTGTTTTCTGGCATTATCATAAAAATTATTAAATCCCACTTTTATTCCTATTTGAGCAAACACATCATTGCTGGATACAGTTAATGCTTCCCCTGGAGTAAATGTACCACCATTTGTTTCACTCTCTTCCTCATACAGTCCTTTGCTGGTAAACTTGTCATCCACATTTATGATATTTTTATCAAGTCCTGCCTCTTCTACTATAACTTTGAATATGGAACCGGGGAAAAATCCATGATTAGTGGCAGCACCTATATCCACATTGGGTTCACTGTCGTCTTTTTGTACAATTGCCTTTATCTTTCCCGTATCTGCCTCCATTAAAACCACACCTATCTGGCTAAATTGCTTATTTTCTCCTTCATTCAATATTTCTTTTATTTTACTTTGTATATTTTTATCTACAGTCAATCTTACATTTACATTGTTTTCAGGGTAATTCTCCTTTTTGTTTACTATCTTTCCATTTACATCCCTCTCAAAAATAACTTCGGGTTTATCATTGCTTTTTGTCTTTTCATATATCTGCATTTCAAGAGAATTTTTATCTTTAAATTGATTGTTTTCAGTTTTTCTGGGGTTTTGAAGCAGATTTTCTATACTCCATATTCCTGTCTTGTTTAAAGGAGAGTACTCGTATGTATAGAATCCATTTACGCCTTTTATACTTTTCAACTTATTATAAGTGCTTATATCTACTTCATAATACAATTTCTGACTTCTATTTAATATTTCAGACTTAGATAGATCATAATCACTGTTATAATTTCTAAGCGTATAAATTAAAGTGAGCATTTTTTCTGAATCCACATTTTTATTATCTTTTAAAAATGCTTCAGGTAATATTACTGCATAGTATTTTTTATCATAATTCATAAGCTGTTTTCCACTGCAATCATACAATATATAATTTGCATCAGTCAAATTTTCTTTGTAAGAGTATTGAGAATCCGCCATTACACTTAATTCACTGCTTCCAAAATACTGCAGTTTTATTATTTTAAAATAAAGCAATACAAATACTAAAATAATTACGGAAAATAAAACATATTGTCTTTTCCTTATCCTGTTTCTGTTTATCTTCAACATAAAAAACACCTCATCTAGACTAATTTCTATCCAAAATGAGATATTTTATTCAACAGAATATTATATTGTTATTTACTATTTTTAGATTTTATAAGCATATCACCTTTTTTTAATTCTCTGTCAACTGATGCAGTAAATATCATTTGGGCAACTGGGGCAGATTCTATATTTTCCTCTTCTTCGTTTTTCATATTCTCCAAACATATAGTAAAACCGTCTCCTTCTGGTCTCAGTACTTCTACTATATCACCGTCAAATACTTTATTTCTCTGCTCCACAACAGCTATACCATTATCTCTGTCATAATCTCTAACCACACCCACTATATCATAATTCCTTATATAGGATGAATTTTCATAAATCTGGCTTTCCTTATCCCCAAAATAAAATCCCGTAAAATATTTCCTGTGGCTTGCCTTCATCAAGTCCTTCAGCCATTTTTCCTTAAACACATATTTATCAGGGTTTTCAAGATAAGCATCCATGGCTCTTCTATATGCTTTGACTACGGTAGCTACATAATATGCACTCTTCATTCTTCCTTCTATTTTAAAAGAATTTATACCTGCTCCCACCAATTCCGGGATATATTCTATCATACATAGATCCTTGGAATTCAATATATAATCTCCCTCTGTATCTTCAAATACCGGAAAATATTCTCCAGGCCTTTTTTCTTCCATGAGATAATATTTATACCTGCAGGGCTGAGCACATTGACCTCTATTTGAATCTCTTCCCGTCATATAGTTTGAAAGCATACATCTCCCAGAATATGACATGCACATCGCTCCATGGACAAAAGCTTCTATTTCACATTCCTCAGGCAAATGCTGTCTTATCTCCTTTATCTCCTTAAGTGAAAGTTCCCTTGCAAGAACTATTCTCCTTATTCCCTGTTTATACCAGAATAGAGCAGACATCCAGTTCACGCTGTTGCTCTGGGTACTCAAATGTAGTTCCAAATCAGGAACAGTCTGCCTGGCAGTCATTATTATTCCTGGATCTGACACAATTATTCCATCCACGTCTAATTTATACAATTTCTTTAAATAATCCTCTAGTCCCTTCAGATCATCATTGTGTGGAAATACGTTTACCGTTATGAAAGCTTTCTTTCCCCTTACATGAGCATATCTTATCCCTTGAGTCAATTCATTATCTGTAAAATTATCTGCAAACGCTCTTAAATTGAGCCTGTTTCCACCTAGATAAACTGCATCCGCTCCAAAATCTATGGCAGTTTTCAACTTTTCCAAATTACCTGCCGGTGCCAGCAGTTCCGGTTTTTTCATCTCATTTCCTCCTCATAGTAACAGCTATACCATCACCCATAGGTATGATGGAAGTTATAAATTTATTTCTATCAGACACCATATCTAAGTATTTCCTCATTCTCTTAACTATGGTTATCTTCCTTCTCTTCACCAGTTCGTCTGAGGCCACCATTCCTCTAAACAATACATTATCTGCCACTATTATACCTCTTTCGTCTAGAACTTTTAGACAATAAGGCAAAAAATGATTGTAATGTGCTTTTCCTGCATCCATGAATATGAGGTCAAATTTTCCTTCAATATTTTTAAGCACCTCCAGGCAATCTCCTTCAATGATATCTATACACTGCTCAAAATTATATTTTTTTATATTTTTCCTGGCAATTTCAATCATATTTCTGTCTCTTTCAATAGTGGTTATGTGATTCTTTTTATGGGAACTCAAACTCATCAAAATGGCAGAATACCCGACGGCAGTTCCCAATTCAAGAATATTAGGCGGCTTTTTTATATTTACCATAAGTTCTAGAAATTCTGCTGTTTCTCTCTGCACTATAGGGATGGAATTTTCAAGAGCATAGTTCTCTATTTCCTTTAGTATTCCCTCATGCCCGTCATGCATCAAAGATCCTATATATTCCTTTATATATTCCTGTTCAACACCGCTCATTCTTACCTCCAAAAAAGCTATTCTCCCTGAGTGATTTTTTTGACATCTAAAAACTTTTCACTGCTGTTGGTAAAAAAATGAGTTCCATCGTTTTTAGAAACAAAATAAATATAATCTGTTTTGTCTGGATTTACAGCTGCAATTATACACTCTTTTCCCGGGTTTGAGATGGGCCCTTCAGGAAGTCCATCTACCTTATAAGTATTATAGGGGGAATTTACCTCCAGATCTTTATAATACACCTTGTCTTTATGCACTCCCAATGCATACAATACCGTAGCACAGGACTGAAGCTTCATATTTCTATTTAACCTGTTATAAAACACAGAAGCTGCTTTCCCTCTTTCCTCAGGTTTTTCCACTTCCTTTTCCACTATGGAAGCCATGGTTATAATTTTATCCACATTCTGGGATTTTATCTGCTTTCCAGTATCTTTTTGAATTTCATCCATCACCTGGGAAAATCTGGTCAACATGACTTGAATTATATGACTGCCGCTGCTTCCCTTCAACAAACTATAAGTATCCGGAAATAAATATCCTTCCAGTGCATATCTTCTTTTGGGATCTTTTTTTACAAAGTCCGGAAGCTTATATTCCCTGCAGCTTTTTATAAAATCCGAGCTGCTTATTACTCCTTTTTTTTCCAATAGACTTCCTACCTGTTCTATATCATACCCTTCCGGTATTATCACCTTAACAGGTCTGTTGTCCTTTATCCCACTTTTTAAATAAAAAACAAAATCATTCAAACTTATATCTTTTGAAAAAGAATACCTTCCAGGCTTCAAAGTGCTGTTTTCAAAATGTCTGCCTATATACCATTTCAGCATGGATGGATTTTTTATCAGCTTACTGCTGTTTAAATTGTCTATAACTTGTTCCAATTTTTCCCTTTGTTTTACATCAAAACTTACTTCTTTTTCATTGAACTTAAACGGATATCTTATATTTTGCATACGATAATATAAGATACCGCAAATTAATACAATTAAAGCCAGACTACAGAGTAAAAAAATACTTCTTTTAAAGTCTCTTTTCACTACTAACAACCCTTTCTACTTTCTTCTCGTGGCCTTTTTTCTCAAATCCGTATCCAATATTTTCTTTCTCATTCTTATATTCTCAGGAGTAATTTCCACCAACTCGTCTGAAGCTATAAATTCCAGAGATTTTTCCAGAGTCATTTCAGTTACAGGCACCAATTTCAATGCATCATCAGCTCCTGATGATCTGGTATTGGATAAATGTTTTTTCTTACATACATTTACTTCTATATCATCTGCTCTTGAACACTCACCGGCTATCATCCCTTCATAAACTTCCACTCCCGGTCCTATAAACAGTGTTCCCCTTTCCTGTGCATTAAAAAGTCCATAAGTTACAGAGACTCCTGGCTCAAATACCACCAGAGAACCCCTTGTTCTTCCTGGTATATCTCCCTTGTACTGTTCATATCCATCCAATACATGGTTCATTATGCCATTTCCCTTGGTATCTGTCATAAATTCATTTCTAAATCCAATAAGTCCTCTAGCCGGTATTTTAAACTCCAACCTGGTGTACCCATTTACCGCTGAGGTCATATTTACCATTTCAGCTTTTCTTGGTCCAAGCTTTTCCATCACCACGCCCATGAACTCTTCAGGTACATCTATAGTAAGGTATTCAATTGGTTCCAATTTCTTCCCGTTTTCTTCTTTAAATATAACTGTTGGCTTGGAAACTTGAAATTCATAGCCCTCTCTTCTCATGGTTTCTATTAAAACTGAAAGATGGAGTTCTCCCCTTCCACTCACTTTAAAACAATCCGCTGAGTCGGTTTCTTCTACTTTAAGTGCTACATTGGTCTCCAGCTCTTTCATAAGCCTATCTCTCAAATGTCTGGAAGTTACAAAATCTCCTTCCTGTCCGGCAAAGGGAGAATCATTTACCATAAAATTCATACTGAGAGTTGGTTCATCTATATCCACAAAAGGAAGAGCCTCTGGATTTGATGCATCGGCAATAGTCTCTCCTATATTTATATCGGGAATACCTGAAACTGCAACTATATCTCCTAACTTGGCCTCTTCCACTTCTTCCCTTTTCAATCCATTATATACATATAGATTTGACACTTTCACATTTTCTACTTTATTTCCCTTTCTTATAAGTGCTACAGGCTCATTTTTTCTTATACTTCCCCTGGTTATTTTACCTACACCTATTCTACCTACATATTCATTGTGATCTATAGTGGTTATGAGAAGCTGCAGCGGCATATCCAGATAACCAGAGGGTGCAGGTACATTTTTTATTATAGTGTCAAAAAGAGGTTCCATATTGGTGGATTTATCCTCCAGCTCCTTTTTGGCAAACCCTGCTTTTGCTGAACAGTAAACCACACTGAAATCCAGCTGTTCGTCATTGGCTCCCAATTCTATAAAAAGATCAAACACCTCATCCAAAACCTGAGATGATCTTGCATCCGGTTTATCTATTTTATTTATCACAACTATTGGCTTCAACTTTAACTCCAAGGCCTTTTTTAAAACAAATTTTGTCTGTGGCATTGGACCCTCTGCAGCATCTACTACCAGTAAAACACTGTCTACCATTTCAAGTACACGTTCCACTTCTCCTCCAAAATCTGCATGGCCCGGTGTATCTACAATATTTATTTTAATACCTTTATGAGTTACAGAAGTGTTCTTTGAAAGTATGGTAATACCTCTTTCTCTCTCAATTGCATTAGAATCCATAACTCTTTCTTCAACCTTTTCATTTGCTCTAAATACATTGCTCTGTCTCAGAAGTGCATCCACCAGTGTAGTTTTACCATGATCTACATGGGCGATTATTGCCACATTTCTTATATCGTTTCTTGTAAATAAATTCATTATTACTCCTCCAATTTATACTTAACCTATGGAATATATTCAAATATCAATTTTACTTGCCATCAATTGTGAATTGGACAATCGCTCAAAAAAATTGGATACCTTTTTGTATCCAATTTAGAGCTACCATATTTATTTTAATATCATAGGTTTAAAAAGTCAACTTTATAGTATTTAAGTTAACGGTTTTCACTTCACATTAACTCTATTTTTGTCTTCCCCAAAAGAAAAATCTATTCCTATAGCATCATTCAATATCTTCAATATATTCTGCCACAGTACACTAAATTTTTGCTCTGCCTGTATATACTCATTTACAGGAGGATTTGCAGAAATTACAGAACCCATACTTTTAAACTTTTCCATAACTTCTTCTGAAATCTTCCCATCTTGAACTTGCTGTGAATAGGCCTTCACCTGTATTTTCCTAAAATCACTCAGCAATTTTTTATACTCTTCGCTGTCCTTTATACTCTGACTCAATTTTTGAAGAGTAACCACTTCATCACATGCCTTAAGCTCTTCTGCAAATTCTTTTGTTCTATCATATATATTCATTGTCAAATACTCTCCTAATTTATCTAATTCAAATCATATTTCCATAATTATCGGCAATATCATAGGTTTTCTCTTTGTCTTCTCATAGAGAAATGATCTAAGTACTTCTTTTACATTGGATTTTATACTTGACCACTCAGTAATATGCTTTTCCTGACAATCTTTCAAAACATCACGTACAAGCTCTCTTGCTTCTTCCATCAGATCTTCTGATTCTCGTACATATACAAAGCCTCTGGATATTATATCAGGTCCTGCAATGACAGTTCCAGTTTCTTTTTCAATGGTAATAACCACTGTGAGTATTCCATCCTGTGAAAGATGTCTTCTATCCCTTAAAACTATATTTCCCACATCGCCAACTCCAAGTCCATCTACAAATACCTGACCGGATACTACTGTTCCAGTTTTTCTTATAGAATCTCTGGAAACTTCTATAACATCTCCATTATCTGCAATAACTACATTATTGGGATTAAGTCCGAGATTCATGGCCAAATCCGCATGCTGCTTCAAATGTCTGTACTCGCCGTGCACAGGCATAAAAAATTTAGGTTTTACAAGTGTGTGCATCAATTTCAATTCTTCCTGGCAGGCATGCCCGGACACGTGCACATCAGCCAGAGCTTCATATATTACTTCTGCTCCTTTTTTAAACAACTGATTTATAACTCTTGAAACCAACTTTTCATTCCCAGGTATAGGATTTGCTGAGATTATTATGGTATCCCCCGGAATAATATTTACCTTCTTGTGTTCGGAAGCTGCCATTCTGGAAAGTGCGGACATAGGCTCTCCCTGACTTCCGGTAGTTATTATAACTATTTTGTTCCCAGGGTATTTATTTATGTTATCTATATTTATCAGAGTATTTTTCTTAACGCTTATATATCCCAAATTCAGTGCTACTTCCATTATATTTTCCATACTTCTACCTGAAATAGCCACTTTCCTGTCATATTTCTCCGCAGCAGTAATTACCTGCTGAATCCTATGAATATTTGATGCAAAGGTTGCAACTATTATCCTGCTCTTTGCCACTGCAAAAAACTTCTGAAAGGTCTGTCCTACAGTCCTTTCAGACATGGTATATCCAGGTCTCTCTACATTAGTACTATCTGCCAGCATAAGAGTTACCCCTCTTTTTCCAAGCTCTGCAAATCTGGCTAAGTCAATCACGCTTCCGTCAATAGGTGTATAATCCACTTTGAAATCTCCGGTATGAAGTATGATCCCTACCGGTGTGTAGACTGCAATAGCCGTAGAATCAGCTATACTGTGGCTAGTTCTTATAAATTCAACGGACATATTATTTAATTTAATTACATCCTTTGCTTTTACACATCTTAAATCCACTACTCCATTCAGATTGTGCTCCTGCAATTTTGATTCAACAATACCCAACGTCAATTTAGTTCCATATACGGGCACATTTATTTCCTTCAACACATAGGGCAATGCTCCTATGTGATCTTCGTGACCGTGGGTTAAGAATATTCCCTTTACCTTGTTTATATTCTTTTTAAGATAGGTTGTATCGGGTATAACTATATCTATCCCCAACATCTCTTCATCCGGAAACTTCAGTCCACAATCAATGACTACTATCTCGTCTTTATATTCTATGACTGTAATATTTTTCCCTATCTCGCTTAGTCCACCCAATGGAATAATTTTTACTTTATCTCTCTCTTTTCGCAAAAAAATCTTCCCTCCTTGTGTAATTAATTTATCACTTTGCAATTTGCAATGCACGATTTATGCTAAACTGATTATATTGTCAAACTATTCTTAAATTCAAATTCAGGTAGATCTGTCCCCTGGGAAACATTTTTCCAACTGAATCTCAAAAAATTTATCCATGGGTGCAGCATTACTTATCCCACACTTTAAAAGTTGGGAGTATCAGCAATGCTAGCATTCAGATAAAACAATACGAATGTTAAATTTAAAAATACACCGGACTCATATTTTTGTTAAACAGTTTTTCATAAATACGTAAATTACAAACTGCGTTTTCTATTTGCCTGACTTTTTACAGTCACTGCATATTCCATAAAATTTTAAACTGTGATTTAAAATTTTAAAATCATATTTTTTTTCTATTTCTCTCTCAAGAGGTTCCAAAAGATCATCCGTCACCTCAATTATTTTTGAGCATTTAGTGCATATTAAATGGTGATGCTGGTGGTTTTCTTCCTTGTGTATTATCTCATACCTGTTACACCCATCATCCAGATCTAATTTACATATTACTCCTATATCATCTAACAGCTGCACTGTTCTATAGACCGTAGCCAGCCCAATTTCAGGACACTCATCCCTAACCTGATCATATATTTCTTCTGTGGTCAGGTGCTGTCCCTCATTTTTTATTATAATATCAACTATAGCCCTTCTTTGAGGTGTGAGTTTATACCCCTTTTCCTTTAGGCTATTTTTCAATCTCTTTATTTCTGAAGAGGAAAGCTTTGACATAACTATACCCCATTTCAACTTAAATTTAAAATATTGTAAAAAACTTCTATGCTATAAGTCTAATATAGTATAAAATTATTGTCAATTGAAAATCAACTAACATTAAAATTAAAGGCTTCATTAATTAAAGCTTCTAATTTTAATATTAGCTGTATAACTGTTAAAATAAAGCTTCATATACTTCTGATACCTGATTGAATTCATGCTCATCTTCTACTGTTGCAAAAATTTCCATTCCCTTTTCGTCCTCTATTATCTTAAGTACTATAGCCTCTTCTGATTCTCTAGAATCTTCAGAAGTTACAATTACATATTCTCTATCCTCTATATCCAATTTAGTAATTACTTCAAATTGGACCTGTTTTCCATCTTCATCTTCCAGTACCAAATTCTTAATATCATTTTCCATAAAAATTTTCCCCTCTGGATTTCAAAATAATCATTTTGAAATACTGTCCAAATATCCCTGTAAAATATATGTAGCTGCCATTTTATCCACTATTTTTTTTCTTTTTGCTCTAGATAGATCTCCTTCAATCATGGCCCTATTGGCCGCTGCAGTGGTCAGCCTTTCATCCCACATTTCCACAGGTAATTTTATATACTCTTTTATTACCTCACAAAATTTCATTACTTTTTCGCTCTGGCTTCCCAGTGTTCCATTCATATTTTTGGGAAGTCCAGACACAATAAGTTCTATATTATATTTTTCACAAATATCTTTCAGTTCTTTAATATCTCTCTTTTCGCCTTTTCTCCTTATGGTAGTAATTCCCTGGGCAGTAAACCCCAGCGGATCGCTTACGGCAACACCTATGGTCCTATCACCTATATCCAGCCCCAGTATTCTCAAACCTGCACTCTCCTCAATTATTATGCTCACATTTAAAATAAAAATGTCCTAAAAGGACATTTTTATTTTATACCTAAATATACTTTCAAAACTTCTTCAAGTATCTCGTCTCTTTCAAGCTTTCTAACTAATGACCTTGCTCCATTATAATTTGTTATATAAGTCGGATCCCCTGAAATCAAGTATCCCACCAGCTGGTTTACTGGATTATATCCCTTTTCAATTAGCGAATCATAAACTTCAGTCAATATTTCCTTTGTCAATGCCTTTTTGCTTTCAGAAATGTCAAACTGAATAGTATTATCCTTGCCCATTCATATCACCCCGCTAACATTCTAATAAATCTATTATAGAACATATTTTATAAAATGTATACTATCTAACTTTTTTTTCCATAATTATACTGCATTTTCCTATAGCTTCTTCCAGCTTTTCAGGAAACTTTCCTCCTGCTTGAGCCATATCAGGTCTTCCACCTCCACGGCCTCCAGCAACGGCTGCAATTTCCTTTATAATTTTTCCACAGTGAATACCATTTTTTACTGCTTCTTTGGTTGCCATAGCTATGAGCTGAACTTTCCCATTAACACTGCTTCCCAATACCACCAGGCAATTCTCGTATCTGCTCCTGATTTTATCTCCCAATTCTCTAAGTGCATTGGCATCAACTTCCTTGAGAATCCCTGTAAGAAGGTTCGTTCCTCCCACCACTTTCACTCCATTTAAAATATCATTTTCTGCACTGCCTGCCAATTTTAACTTCAACTGCTGTATCTCCTTATCTGCTTCCTTTAGCTCATCGGTCTGCAAATCCAGTTTATGGATTATCTCTTTTTCAGAACATTTTAATTTACGTGATATTTCCCTAACCATTTTATCCTTTGAGCTCAGGTATTCCATTGCAGCAGATCCTGTAACAGCTTCTATTCTCCTTATGCCGGCAGCTATTCCTGTTTCAGAAATTATTTTAAACAACCCTATTTCACCGGAATTTTCCACATGAGTCCCGCCGCAGAGCTCTTTACTGAAATCTCCTACCGAGACCACTCTGACCTTATCCTTGTACTTGCCATCAAATAGCGCTATTGCTCCACTTTCTTTAGCCTCTTCCAAGGACATAACAGCTGTTTTCACTGGATGAACTGCCATTATATTTTCATTCACAATATTTTCAATCTTTCCAAGGTTTTCATCGTTCAAAGCCTCAAAATAGTTAAAGTCAAATCTCAATCTGTATTCATCCACATAGGAGCCAGCTTGATGAACATTTTCTCCCAGAACTTTTCTCAGTGCTTCGTCTAAAATATGGGTGGCTGTATGATTCTTTTTTATTGCATTTCTTCTGTTTTTATCTACGCTTAAAACAACATCATCATCCAAACTCAAACTGCCTGAAGTAATTTTTACAAAATGAAGTATTTTACCCGCTACATTATTTTTACAATCCAAAACTTCCCCTTTAAAATTTTCATTATATAGGATTCCGCTGTCCCCTACCTGACCACCCATTTCAGCATAAAAAGGCGTATTCTCAACTACTATAACTCCTTCTTCTCCTTCACTCAAAAGGGATACAAACTCTTCATCCTTCACCATAACTTTAACTTTGGAATTTGATTTTAACCTGTCATAACCTTCAAATATAGTATTAACCTCCAGAGGAATTTTATTCAACAGAGTATCCTCATTACCCATATAATTTGTCTCCATTCTGGCGGCTCTTGCCATATCTCTTTGATTTTTCATCTTTTTATTGAAACCTTCCAAATCCACAGTGATATTTTCTTCCTCCAGTATCTCTTTGGTCAGCTCCAGAGGAAAACCATAGGTATCATACAATTTAAACACTTTATCTCCATCTAACACTGAGCTGTTGTTTTCTTTCAGCTGAGTTATGAATTCATTTAAAATCTGTATTCCACTGTCTATTGTAACCGCAAATCTTTCTTCTTCAATTTTTATCACTTTTTTTATATAATCTTCCCTTTCCACCAATTCAGGGTAACCCTCACGGGAATTATCTATAACAGCTCTGGACAGCTTATAAAGAAAAGGTCCTTTAATTCCAAGAGACTTGCCGTGTTTTGCCGCTCTCCTCAAAAGTCTTCTCAGTACATATCCTCTGCCTTCATTAGATGGCAGTATTCCATCACTTATCATGAAAACAATACTTCTTATATGATCTGTTATAACTCTGATGGAAATATCTTTATTTTTGTCTTTACCATACGTGGTAAAGGATATATCACTTACTTCCTGCAGTATAGCTTTTATGGTATCCACTTCAAATATATTTTCCTTGTCCTGCATTATAACTGCCATTCTCTCAAGTCCCATACCTGTGTCTATATTAGGTTTTGGAAGTCTGTTATAATTTCCTTCTTCATCCCTGTCAAATTGTGTAAAAACCAGGTTCCACAATTCCAGTACCCTGTCATTGTCCCCTGCTTTTACAAATTCCTCTACCGTATCTATCTTTCCCTCTCCCCTGTCATAATGGATTTCAGAACAAGGTCCACAGGGTCCCACACCATGTTCCCAAAAATTATCTTCTTTTCCAAGCCTGAAAATTCTTGAATTGTCTATATCCGTGTCCTTTACCCATATATCATAGGCCTCATCATCATCTAAATATATTGTAACATATAATTTATCTTTTGGCAGCTTTAAAATTTGAGTGGTAAACTCCCAGGCCCAGGGGATTACTTCCTTCTTAAAATAGTCTCCAAAAGAAAAATTTCCAAGCATCTCAAAAAAAGTTCCATGTCTAGAGGTTTTCCCCACATTTTCAATATCACCCGTTCTTATACACTTCTGACAGGTAGTTACCCTCCTCCGAGGCGGAATTTTAAGTCCTGTAAAATATGGCTTGAGAGGTGCCATCCCAGCATTTATAAGCAGTAAACTCTTGTCATTTTTAGGTACCAGAGAAAAACTGTGCATTCTTAAATGGCCCTTGCTTTCAAAAAAACTCAAATATAACTCCCTAATCTCATTCAGCCCTAATTTTTTCATATGTATCTCTCCTCCACATACTAAATAATTTATAAGCGCGATGAAAAAGCCTTTTAAAAAAAATCTTTTCGCATCCGAACCTGTATCTAAAATTCATGCTTAAAATAATAAAAATCCTCCACTCCCCTAAGGGACGAAAGATTCTTCGCGGTACCACCCTAATTATACAGATATTTGAAATAAAATCCATATCTCTTAAACAGCATAACATAAGTTCCTAGACAGCTTCAATACAACTCACAGGAAGTTTACACCCCCCACTTCCTCTCTTAAACATGTAAGAAAATATTTACTCCTTCTATTCATCACTTTATTCTTCAATTATGATACAAATTATAATTTAAATACACAATTATGTCAATATTTTATCCCAATAGAATCAAAATAAATAATAATTTAAATCTTCATACATTATTTTAGCTATAACACCCATGGGTACTGCCAATATCATTCCAATGAAACCCGCTGCTTTACCACCAAGTATCAAAAGGAGTATTATAAGCAGAGGATGCATGTTTATGCTGTCTCCCGTAACCTTGGGAGACAGCATATTTCCCTCTATCTGCTGAAGTATATAAAGACATACCACAGTCCACAATGCCGCTCTGGGAGATTCTATAGCAGCTATGACTACAGCTGGAATGGCACCAAATATAGGTCCAAAATATGGTATTATATTGAAAAATGCATTTAGCATGGAAAGAATTATTGGAAAGTCAACTTTTAAAATTATCAATATAAAAAATGTAGCCACACCCACCAGTCCACTTAAAATGAGCTGACTCATTATGTATCTTCCCAATATTTTATCTGCATTACAGCACATCTTTTGAATTACACGCCTGCTGCTGATGGGAAAAACAGAAAGCATTTTTCCATTTATACAATCTCCATCTGCCAGAAAATAATAGGTTATTATGGGAATGACTATTATAGATAAAAAATTCTCTCCTATGTACATTATGGAATCAAATATTCTAGTGCATATGCTTACAATTTCACTGTCAATTTTGCTGTTTAAATTACTGGTCAGTGTATAAATTGTCTTATTGCCCTGGACCGGTTTTAATTTCATGTAAAGATTATCCACCAATTTCTGGGCACTGTTTGCAGCAGTGCTTAGATTCAAACTTTCCCTGAACAGTGAAGGTATGAGAATTGCAAATGTCCCTATTACAATCAGAATCAGCAGGCTTATCAGGAAAAAAGCGCTTATTCTCCTATTTATACCTTTATTCAGCATGGAGTTATATATTGGTTTCAATGTATACGCTATTAAAAAAGATATAAAGACCAAATATATGATTTCTCTCAGAAGGGAGCTCATAATGATAAACACAACAATTGCCACAGCTGCAGATATCAAGGCAATATATTTTATTCCTGTCTTTCTATTAATATTCATATACATCATCTTCCATAATTTTATTTGGATATACACTGGACTGATTTGGTATTTCTAAGATTCACCTGATGAACCGGTGGACCGAATTAAAGAATTTAATATTTTGGTTTTTACCTCTATACAATAAATTTCTGTCCCCCAGTATCAGATCATCTATCAGCAATATTTTTTTGCCTTTTATAAAATTATTCATAAAACCGGTGGATATTATAACAGCTTTTATTGAAAATTTTTCTCTGTCAAACAATATATCCTCCACCACTCCAATCAACTCACCGCTTTTATCTACTACATTCATATTCTTTATCTCTTTAAATTGAAGATATTTTTCTCTATTTACTTCAGTCACAACCATTACAGATGTATAATTCACTACATCCTTTATGTTGACATTCAGTGGTTTTTTAAATATATTGTTGGAGGTTATCACAAAACCATTTATTTTTCGGGCGTTAAAATCCACTATTATGTCACTTATAAATCCCAATTGTTTCCCTGAAATATTCATTACACCTTTAAATATAAAGTCCATTATTCTATACAAAATATCACCTTTAATTTGAAAACATATATCTAATTTATCCAAAAAAATAAAAAATATAACTTTGGCAAGTTATATTTTAAAATTATCTATTTATCTTTTCTAATCTTTCCCTGGGTCATTTGATTGTAATCATCCACCATATCCTGTAAGGTAGTAAACTTCATAACCTGATCTATACTGGCTTTGATTTTACTCCACAAAAGTCTGGTAGCACAACAATCTACTCTGCTGCATGAATTTTCACTATTTTCATCTATACAATCTGAAATTTCCACAGGACCTTCCAATACCTCCATTATATCCGCTATGGTTATATTCTTAGGTTCTCTATTTAAAATATATCCACCCTGTGCTCCCCTTATACTCTTGATTAAATTGGATTTTCTCAAACTGGAAAATAATTGTTCTAAATAATATTCCGATATATTCTGCCTTTCCGATATGCTCTTTATAGACAAAGGTTCCTGACTATAGTGAATGGCTAAATCCACCATAGCTTTCACACCATATCTTCCTTTTGTAGACAGCTTCAATCGATCACTTCCCATCTATCTTTTAGATCACTTAACTATTATATTTTTTATAATATCAAATCAGAGTAAAATTGTCAACTATATATTTTCTGAAATAAGTTACATCTACAAAATCCACGGCTTAGTTCTATAAAAATAGAATTATATAAGTCGTATTAACCTCATATCGCAATTGACAAATAAATTTTCTTCTTTTAATATAAATATATGCCCTATAGGGGCATATAGCATATTGATATTATTATAGAAAGGCAGAGATTTAATCATGAAAGTGGTTGACAAATTTCGAAAAGAAAAAGAATTTTGCACACTGTGTTTGACCATAATATCAGGCATATTTTTATTTATAAGCTTTTTTAAATTGATTCCGCAGCTTCCCTTCGATGCCGCCTGGATTGCCATTATTATAAGCGGTATCCCCATTATTTTCGGAGCCATCAAGGGACTGCTGGCTGAACTTGATGTCACTGCTGACCTGCTTGTGGCAATCGCTCTCATTGCAGCTCTTGTAATAGAACAATATTTTGCTGCCGGAGAAGTTGCCTTTATCATGCAATTGGGTTCAATACTTGAGGATTTCACAGCGAAAAAATCACATAAAAGTTTACAATCATTGATAAACCTCACCCCCCAGAAAGCCTGCCTTCATACGTCAGATGGAGATATGGAAATATTGGCCTCGGAAGTTAAAAAAGGTGATATCCTACTAATTAGGCCCGGCGAATCCATTCCTGTCGACGGCAGGATAATCAAGGGTACCACATCAATTGATCAATCAATAATGACCGGGGAATCCATCCCTGTTGACAAGACAATTGGAGATGAAGTTTATCAAGGAACCATAAATGAGCATGGAGTCATCAAAATTGAGGCATCTAACGTAGGAGATGATTCCTCCCTGAAAAAAATGATAAATTTGGTGAAAAAAGCTGAGGAGAATAAGGCTCCAATTGTCCGTATAGCAGATAAATGGGCACGTATCCTAGTACCGGTGGCTCTTGGCTGTTCCATACTAATTCTTATCATCACAAGAGATATTCACAGGGCCGTTACAGCTCTTGTTGTTTTCTGTCCCTGTTCACTTATACTGGCCACTCCTACTGCCATAATGGCTGCAATAGGAAATGCCACAAAAAAAGGAATACTTATAAAATCAGGTTCCGCAGTAGAAACTGCTGCAAAACTCGATACCATTGTAATGGACAAGACTGGAACTTTGACTTATGGAAAACTTCGAGTTGAAAATATAGTTATTTTCCATGATAATATACATAAAGAGGATTTTATAAAACTGGTGGCCAGTGCAGAAAAATTTTCAGAGCATCCATTGGGAAGAGCAATTCTGAAATACAGTCACCAGCAGGGAATCACTGCAAAAGATCCCGATTTATTTAAAATGCAGGCTGGAAAAGGTGTTAGGGCAACAGTCGAAGGACACGAAATTCTAATTGGAATAAAAATTATAGGCCAGGAGCTTATAGATAGCTCTCCAGAAATTTCAGAGCTCGTTGAGGAAACCCAAAAATCCGGTAAAACTGTTCTGCCCGTTGCTCTAGATGGCACAATCATAGGAATTGTATCTATTGCAGATGCACTGCGCAGGGAAGCCAAACTCACGATTTCAGAGCTGAAAAAAGTAGGCATATCGCACCTAGTCATGCTTACAGGAGATAATGAGGCAGTTGCCAACTCTATTGGACAATCAGTGAACATGACAGATATATTTGCATCTCAGCTTCCTGAGGATAAAGCCGATTCAATAAAAAAGCTGATGGATGAGGGGCATTCAGTGGGCATGCTGGGTGACGGAGTAAATGACGCTCCGGCTCTGGCCACAGCTTCTGTAGGCATAGTCATGGGAGCAATAGGTTCAGATGTAGCCATTGAAACAGCAGATATTGCACTAATGAGTGATGATATAGGCAAACTTCCCTTCTTAATTAAGCTGTGCCGTAAAACTAAAAATCGTATACTTTTCAATATTACTATCTCCATGTTCATCAATTTCTGTGCTATTATATTGGCAGGGTTTGGTATATTGAATCCAATAACTGCAGCTCTTGTTCATAATTGCGGATCCGTATTTGTAGTGGTGAATTCTGCTCTGCTGCTCACATATAAGGATGAAGCCAATCCCAAATATATAATAGGAAGAGAAAAAAGCAAAATACAAAAGGAAAAAACACAAAGTGTAAATATCAAATAGGGAGTGATTTTATGTCAACTTATGAGCACCATGATGTAGATAAAATTTGTCAGAGAATCAACAGGATTCAGGGACAATTAAAAGGCATATGTAAAATGTTGAAAGATGATAAACCCTGTGATGAAATAATTATTCAGCTTAATTCCTCAAAAGCTGCACTTCAAAAAATCAGCCAGATCATACTGGAAGATCATCTAGATCACTGTGTCCTGGATGCACTTCGCAGCAAGGACAGGGAACCGCAGGTTGAAAGCTTGAAGCGTGCCTTGAATCAATATACAAAAATGATTTAAGAATCCGGCAGAAGGCTCAATACAGCCCCAAGAGATCTTAGACAAAATCTCCCGGGGCTGTATTCACTGCTATAGATTATCATGCCTCATAACAATTTACTATTTCCCCATAATAAATTGTATGATAATTGTCTGCATAAATTCCGCTGTAGCAATCTGAATCTACATCTTCAGATAAAAATTTTCTATCCATATCTCTCTTATACACAACCTTGCACTCATAGTATATATTGCATCCATCTATGACAGGGCTGCTCACGCTTTTACCAGGTACAGCCTTTAAATTGCACTCTTTAAATTTATCTATGTCTCTTCCCGATTTAGTTCCACATATGGTAAAAACATTTTTCATGCTGTCATCAAAACATACACTTACTGTGAACTCGCCGCTGTTTTCCAGAAACTCCCTAGTATATCTTGATTCCCTTACAAGCACGGTAAAGACCGGTTTCCTCCATATGATTCCAACGCTTCCCCAGCCTATGGTCATGGTATTTATCTTCCCATTGTATTTGCTGGTTAAAAGAGCTCTTCCTCTATTTATGTTTTGAATGGCCTTATCCAAATTTTTTGTAAATTCCATAATTTTTCCCCTCCCTAGAAATTTTTGTCATATTCCTTCGCCCTATCTTTAAAATATACAATCTTCAAATTGCATATCCTGGCAACTTCTTCAGCACATTTGAAATTTGCCCCTATAGCTGAAGGATCATGGGCGTCAGATCCTACAGTTATGTACTTTCCTCCTAATTCCCCAAACCTTTTGTATACATCAATCATGTTTTTTATCGAATCTTCATTATTGAATCTTCTGGTATTCAGCTCCAGGCATTTGTCATTTTGTATAAGCTTTACAAATATTTCATCTATTATATCTGAAAAATCCTTGTAATACAGCTCCCTGTCTTCGAACTTTCCATATCTTGCTATATAATCAATATGTCCCAGGCTGTCTATAAAATCAAAACGCTTCAGATCATCCAGCATAACCTGTAAATACTTCAAATAAGCTTCATGCTTGGTTTTACCCTCATAATAGTCCGGATAATACAGATCCTTGTTTTCAACCAAATGTACGGATCCTATGACATAATCAAAAGCATTGTTTTCTATAAGTTTTCTGGCATCCTCTATACAATCCTTCTTCATGCCAAGTTCTATCCCAAGAAGTAGATTATCACCTCTCCACCCGGAATATTCATTGAAATATCTACCTACATCAAAACGAAAAAGATCCTCTTTGGGAAAATTGAGATCCATATGTTCCGTTATTATAAAAGATATGCCCTTTCCCTCCGCAGATTTTTTTGCACTTTCTATACTCATATCCGAATCTGAAGAAAAAACAGTATGCACATGTGTATCAAACAATATACCGCCTCCCATCAATGATTTTTAGATTCAATTTGAAATAAAGCTTTAAATTATGTATTTCAAAAGCAATGTGACCACCGGAATGGTAAACATCGATATTATAGTACTCATAAATATTATTCTGGCCGCCAGTTTAAAATCCGCATTATATTTTTCAGCAAATATGGAAGCCACCACAGCCGCTGGCATGGCCTCAATTATACCACATATTTGAATTATGAGATCATCTACATGAAAAATTTTTAATATAATTACAGTAATTACAGGTATCAATATCAACCTTAAAAAACATGCATAATATACAAGAAATTCTGAAAAAATATCTTTAAGTTTTGCTTCTGCCAGCATGGTTCCAACTATGATCATAGAAAGAGGGGTGGTCATGGAACCCACCGTACTAAATGCAGTATACAAAGTATACGGCAGCTTAATTGAAAATACGAACATCAAAAAACCAATAACCGTGGCAATTACAGCAGGATTCAAAATTGCACTTTTTACAGCCTTCATATCGCTTTTACCTGTATACAGCATTGCACCAACACTAAACATAAATAGATTATAGGGTATATTGAATATGGCACCATAAAATATACCTATTTTGCCGAATATCCCTTCCAGCACAGGATATCCCATAAACCCACTGTTGGGAAATATAACTGAAAATCTCAATACACTTTTAGCTCTATCCTGCTTGTTTAAAACAAAAAGCCTGCTTAAAAATATAAAAATTATTTGGATAATGGCAGAACATATGAATATATCCTCCGCATTTTTTATCATTTTTTCCGAATAACCATAATCAAAAGAGGTTAAAAGCATAGCAGGAAGCGTTATATTGAGTAAAAAATCCGAAAAACTTTTTACAGCCTCCTTTGTCACTATATTTTTTTTCCTTGCAAAAACTCCTATTAACATCATAATCGATAATATTATTACTTGGTTTATTACTTTAACATTCAAGAATATTTCACCTAATTTCTGCCCTTATGAAAATAAAATGCAGGTATACTAATCCTCTTCCAGATCAATATACATACAGCTATCTGCAGCCTTGCAGATTAAATCAGAGATACTTCTCATTTTTTTATCGGTATCCCCTTTCAATACGTTAAGTGCCATTTCCCTGTTTTCGGCCAGAAACTGATATAAATTCAAAACTATATAATCTCTTATTCTAAGGTATAGATAATCCTCTTCCATGGATGCTATTCTTTCGTTTAAATTTTTTATTGAATTATACCTTTCTATATAGTTCAATTCATCCTTGTTTAAAGAATTTCCATTTTTAAATACCACTTTTTTATCCAGCACTGCTGTCTTACACTCATTTTCCATATTCTCTATTGTACTGCTGATCTGGTCTACTTCAGGGATTTTCTCATCTAATGCCCAATTTTCTATAACCTTCATCTGTTCATCCCAAAGCTTTTTTACAGATACAATATCCGCTTTTAGCTCCAAAGCATAGTCCTCAATATCCTTCGACGATTTCCTCTTCTCTCTCAAAGTATTGAATATACTCTCATGCCAATAGTTTTTAGCCTGCACTATGGGTTTGGCGGATACCTCCACCAGTTCAGATAACAGTTCAGATTTATCCATTCCATATTCCCCCTGTGATAATTTCAAAGCATGGCTGAAACTAAAATCATCCCTGTGCTTTGAAATCTTTTTAACATTAAACATATTTTTCCCATTTAAAGATTACTTTTATATTATAATCTATTATTCAAAAAATTTAAATTCCCCTTTCTATATTAAATTCTATTTACAGCCTTTCTTTCAGGCTTTTTATTGCATATCTTATCTCTTCTTCTCTCCAGCTCTTCCGCTAAATCCTCCAATTTTACACCCTGATTGGACATTAAAACCAGGAGATGATATAAAAGATCACATATCTCATATACCTCTTCCACTTTATTATTATTTTTGCTGGCAATTATCACCTCAGAGCTCTCTTCCCCAACTTTTTTTAGTATCTTGTCAATTCCTTCTCTAAATAAATAATTGGTATAGGACCCCTCTACCGGATTTATCTTTCTATCCTCTATAACACCATATAATTCTTCCAGTATGTTTTGCAATTCCATTCAATTACACCCCTTTTAATATAATTTTCTGTAAAAGCAGCTTCTATTTCCCGTATGGCAGGCTGCCCCCACCTGTTTTACCTTTATCAAAATAGTATCATAATCACAATCCAAATTTATACCTTTCACATATTGATAATGGCCTGAAGTAGCACCCTTGTTCCAGAGCTCGTTTCTGCTCCTGCTCCAAAACCAGGTCTTACCCGTTTCAATGGTTTTTTTCAGGGATTCTTCATTCATATAGGCAAGCATAAGAACTTCTCCATTTTCAAAATCCTGCACAACTGCCGGTATAAGTCCCCTCATTTTTTTAAAATCTATACTCTTTAAAACTTCGCTATCCATTTACTATCACCCTTTAATTAAAGTTCAAAAAACAAATATCAAATAATGATGCTTTTCGGTGTAACCGAAAAGCCAACCATAATATATTTTTACAACCTAACTGGTATACCTTTATTTTTCAAATACTGTTTTACCTGTTCCACCGTAAGTTCTCCATAATGAAACAGTGACGCTGCCAGTGCTGCATCTGCACCTGCATCATTGAATACATCATAAAAATCATTTAAAGATCCACACCCGCCTGAAGCTATCACAGGGATATTCACAAGATCACACACGGTTTTGGTAAGTTCTATATCATACCCATTTTTAGTACCATCCGCATCCATACTGGTCAAAAGTATTTCTCCTGCACCCAGCTGCTCCGCTTTTTTTATCCACTCTACAGCATCTATTCCAGTATTTTTTCTTCCACCTTCTACAAACACATCCCATCCATCTTGGGAATCCCGCTTTTTGGCATCCACTGCCACCACCACGCACTGGGATCCAAATCTATCCGCCGCTTCATATATTAAATTGGGATTTTTTATAGCAGAAGAATTTATGGAAATCTTGTCAGCTCCAGCTCTAAGTATATTCTTAAAATCATCTATACCGGATATTCCCCCGCCAACGGTAAGCGGTATAAATACTTTTTCAGCAGTTCTTTCCACCAGATCTATTATGGTCTTTCTCTTCTCATGTGTGGCTGTAATATCCAGAAATACTATTTCATCCGCTCCCTGCCTGTTATAGTGTTCGGCTATCTCCACCGGGTCCCCTACATCCTGCAGGTGGACAAAATTCACTCCCTTAACCACTTTGCCCATATTTACATCCAGACATGGAATTATTCTTTTGGTAAGCAATTTTTCCACTCTCCTGTCCTGATTATTTAAAATATATAATCAAGTGATTTTTATATTTTGGCAATGGAATCCTTGAGATAAATCACTTGATAATTTCCTCAATTTTTTCTATAAAAATATCCATATCCTTTTCCGAACCTATGCTCACTCGAAGGTAATTGTTTATTCTCTCCTTGTTAAAATATCTCACAAGTACACCTTTTTCTCTCAGCTTTCTGAAAAGTTCCTCTGCAGCATATTCAGGATTGGTTATAAATATAAAATTGGCCTTTGAAGGTACAACCTTAAATCCTAATTTTTTCAACCTGCTCACAGTTAATTCTCTTGTATCTATTATTTTACCAACACATTTTTTAAAATAATCCTCATCTTCTATGGCTGCAATTGCCGCTGCATTTGAAACTCTGTTCACAGTATAGGAGTTAAAAGAATTTTTTATCCTGTTCAGCCCCTCTATAAGCTGTTCCTGTCCCAATGCAAATCCCACACGGAGCCCGGCTAGAGAACGGGATTTGGACAATGTCTGTACTACAAGGAGATTGGGATAGCTTTTTATCAGCCCCACTACAGAATTTCCGCCAAAATCCACATAGGCCTCGTCAATTATAACTACTTTGTCCTGATTACTTTTTAAAATTTTTTTAATTCCTTCTGTTTCAATACATTTCCCCGTAGGAGCATTGGGATTGGGAAGCACCACCCCGCCATTTTTAGTTAAAAATTCCTCCACAGGAATTGAAAAATCTTCATTCAGTTTTGCAAGTTTATAATCTATATTGTACAAATTGGCATAAACCGGATAAAAGCTGTAACTTATATCTGGAAAAATTATAGGCTCCCCCTTATTGAAAAATGCCATAAAGCACATGGCTAACACTTCATCGGAACCATTTCCCACAAAAATTTGATCTTTTCCCAGGCCATAATAACAGGATATAACTTCCCTCAATTTATCGCAGCCGGGATCCGGATACAAACTCAAGTTTTCATCTGCTGTACTCTTTATGGCATTTAATACTTTAGGTGAAGGCCCGTACGGACTCTCATTGGTGTTTAATTTTATATATTTCTTGTCCTTAGGCTGTTCACCACACACATAAGGTTCTACACTTTTTGTAATACTGCTCCAATACTTACTCATAATTGTTACCACCTTCTACTATAATTATCTGCATAATTCTATGGCTTTTTTCAAATCTATATTCCCCGAATATACGGCCTTTCCTGTTATGGCTCCATATATGCCCATCTTATTTATATTTTTCAGGTCCTCCACACTCTTAATTCCTCCTGAAGCTATTATATGGCAGTTTACACTTTCTTTTATTTCAAAAAGCTGCTCCAAATTAGGCCCTTTCAGTGTCCCATCTTTACTTATGTCTGTAAATATAATTGTCTTTACACCTATATCCTCCATCTGCCTTGCAAAATCAGTATAATGAACAGCGCTTACATCAACCCATCCATTTACTGCAACTTTTCCATTTCTTGCATCTATACCCACAGCTACTTTTTCACTGTACTTTTTTACTGCTTCTTTGACAAAATTGGGATCTTTCAGAGCTGAAGTTCCCAGTATCACTCTTGATATTCCAAGTTTCAAAAGCATATCTATGGTTTCCATGTCCCTTATACCGCCGCCCAATTCCACTGGGATTCCAGCTGTTTTCGCCACTTTCTCTATGGCCTTTATATTTTTAATCTTTCCATGAAGAGCCCCGTCTAAATCCACCATGTGAATATACTCGGCTCCACTTTTTTTAAAGCTCAGAGCTACTTTCACCGGATCTTCACCTACTATTTCCGATTGTTCAAATTTCCCCTGATACAATCTGACACATTTTCCATCCCTTAAATCTATTGCTGGAAGTATCAACATACAAAATGCCCCCTTGAACTCTATAATTAAACTGCTCTCTCTACAAAATTCTTCAACATGCTGATGCCCACATCACCACTTTTTTCTGGATGAAACTGAGTCCCATACACATTTCCTTCACTCACAACAGCTGGTATATCTACTTCGCCATAAGTGCTGTAGGCATTTAAATTTTCCTTTGATTTCAATTTTCCATAGAAGGAATGTACAAAATACACATAGCTCTTTTCGGGCACATCTTTTAAAATTTTACACTGCTTTTCAATAATCAGGTCATTCCATCCCATGTGTGGTATCTTCATGTTTCCCTGAAGTTTAACTATTTTCCCGGATATGAGTCCAAGTCCTTCACACTCCTCTATTTCCTCCCCCAGGTCAAATAACAGCTGCATTCCAAGGCATATGCCTATAAAGGGCTTCCCGGCTTCTGCCTCTTTTTTCAAAATCTTATCCAAATTTCTTTTCTTCAAGTTTCTCATAGCTTCTGGAAAAGCACCTACACCTGGAAGTATAATTTTGTCACTGCTTTTTATTTTATCTGCATCTGAAGTTATTATACTCTCAGCTCCTATATATTTCAGTGACTTCTGGACACTTTTCAAGTTTCCCATACCATAATCTACAATACAAATCAATTTGTACACCCTCTTTCTGTTATTCAATTGACAATTTACACTTCACAATGCACAATTAATGAAGATTCTCGGCGGCTGCTGAAAATCAACAATATTTTATATTTAGGCAAACTCAAATACTGCCTTTAGTGGACATTACCCCGTTTATACTGTCATCTATGGAAGCCGCCTCTCTGAAGGCATGCCCGAATGCCTTGAATATTCCCTCTATCATATGGTGGGTGTTTTTTCCATAGAATATTTTTACGTGAAGCGTCATCTCCGCATTAAACGCCAGTGCCCTGAAGAATTCCTCCACAAGCTGGGAATCCATCTTACCCACCTTTTCAGTTTTAAAATCAGCATCAAACACAAGGTAAGGCCTACCGCTCAAATCAACAGATACCATGGATAAGCTTTCGTCCATGGGAATAAAAAATGTACCATACCTTTTCACATTTTTCTTGTCACCCAGAGCATTTTTTATACATTTCCCCATGACAATTCCCGTATCCTCCACAGTATGGTGAAAATCCACATCCAGATCTCCTTTTGCCTGCACATCCAGGTCCACCATTCCATGCTTTGCCACCATGCTCAGCATATGGTTGAAAAATCCTATTCCCGTATCTATCACATATTTCCCGCACCCATCCAAATCCATTTTTATGTTTATATCAGTCTCATAGGTATGCCTGGAAAGTTCTGCTGTTCTCATAAAAACACCTTCTTTATATATAAATAATTATCTACCTAGTTTGATGATTTCATTCTGACTTTTATGGAATTGGCATGGGCTGTAAGTCCCTCCGCCTCTGCCAGTGTTACAATTTTATCCCCCACTTTTAAAAGTGATTGTCTGGAATAATTGGTAAAGCTGAATTTCTTTATAAAATCATCTACGGAAAGCGGTGAAAAGAACCTGGCAGTTCCACTGGTAGGAAGCACATGATTGGGTCCTGCCATATAATCACCTAGAGGTTCCGGCGAAAAATCCCCCATAAATACCGAACCTGCGTTCTTTATACTGCCCAATATGGAAAATGGATCTTTAATGCAGAGCTCCAGATGTTCAGGAGCTATTTTATTTGCCAATTTCACACCTTCCTCCACGCTATCCACTATAAATACAGCACCCTGGTTTTTCAAAGACTGTAATATGATATCTTTCCTCTTGAGAGATTCAACCTGTTTTATAAGTTCTTCCTTTACCTTGTCGGCCAATTTTTTTGAAGTAACAGCTAATACTGCAGAAGCCAGCACATCATGTTCCGCCTGTGACATCAAATCTGCAGCCAGATAACGGGGATTTGCCCTTTCGTCTGCAATTATGAAGATCTCACTGGGGCCTGCTATCATATCTATATCTACAAAACCATAGACAGTTTTTTTAGCCATGGCCACATATATGTTGCCGGGGCCTACTATTTTATCAACTTTACCAATTGTCTCGGTGCCAAAAGCCAGCGCACCTATAGCCTGAGCTCCCCCTGCCTTGTAAATTCTATTCACCCCGGCCAGATCTGCAGCCACCAGTATTTTGGGTTCTATAGTTCCATCTTCTAAGGGAGGTGTAACCATAGTTATGTCAGAAACTCCCGCCACCTTTGCCGGAAGAGTGTTCATGAGCACAGAAGAAGGATAAGCTGCTGTTCCTCCCGGCACATATATTCCCACCTTCTCCAGAGGTCTAACCTGCTGTCCCAATATTATTCCATCTTCCCCGGTTACCATCCAGGAATTTCTCTTCTGTTTTTCATGAAAAAAAATTATATTTTGGGCAGCTGTCTTCAAAGCCTCTACAAATTCATCATCTATGCCTTTGTAGGCCTTCCTTATCTCCTCCTGTGTCACTAAAATATTGTCTGAATTTATATTTTTGCTGTCAAATTTATTGGTGTAACTTATAAGTGCCTTATCCCCATTATTCCTTAAATCCTCCAGTATGCCCTTTACCACTGCAGTTACATTCCGCTTATTTTTCTCCTCTTTATTTCTAAAATTACTAAGATATGTTCTGCCTTCCTCTGTATCTGCAATTATTGTATTTATAATTTCATCTTTCATGTCTCTCCTCCTAACTTAAAGCTCTTTCCTTTTTATCAATCTGTATCTGAACTCTATTTATTATTTTCTGTATTTCATTTTTTTTCATCTTCATGCTGGCCATATTTACCACCATTCTGGCACTTATCTTACATATATCCTTGTAAACAACAAGTCCATTTTCTTTCAGCGTATTTCCCGTTTCAACTATATCCACTATGGCATCTGCAAGTCCCAATATAGGTGCCAACTCCACAGAACCTTCTATTTTTATAATTTCCACATCCTGTCCCAATTTTCTAAAGTAATCTCTAGCTACGTTGGGATACTTGGTGGCAATCTTTTTTCTGTTGTAGCCAGAGTAAAAGTCAGAATTCTTAGGGCCTGCCAGCGAAAATTTACATTGTCCAAATCCTAAATCCAGAACCTCATAAAAATTTTTATTTTGTTCAAGAAGAGTATCCTTCCCCACTATTCCTATATCCACTACTCCATGTTCCACATAAGTCAATACATCTGGAGCTTTAACCAGTACGAAATCTATATTGTCCTTTAAATTGTGAAATATAAGCTTTCTGCCCTTATTCATAATTTCACTGCAGTCTATACCTGCTCTTTGAAACATATCTACAGCTTCTTTTTCAATTCTCCCTTTGGTTAAGGCTATCTTTACCCTCTTCACATTTACCATTTAAACTTCTCCATTCTTATATTTTAATAAACTTCATATTTTTTATGTCAGCATATTTCCTTGCTCTGTCTTCATCGTCGAAAAGGCTCATTTCCGCAATTATACCCTGTTTTCTCAAATTCTGAGCCCTTATATAGGCTTCATTAAAATTTTTTCCTTCATGATGTATAAGAACTTTTTCATATTTTTTTCCATAAAATCTTTCATTTTGCTTAAGTGCAACAATTACTCCATCTACATCTATGGCAAAGCCTGTAGCCGGCTCATCATCTCCAAAATTTCCTATCAAATTGTCATATCTTCCCCCGCTCAATATATTTCCTCCAAAACCGTGAGTATATCCTCTGAATATTATTCCGGTATAATAATCTATATGATATACCATCCCCAGATCCACTGCCAGATAATCCTGAAGTCCTGCACTTTTCACAATTTCATAAACTTTTTTGATATCTTTCAAATAACCCAGGGCATTTTTATTATCCGTGAGCCTGGACGCTGTGTCAATTATATCTATGCCCCCAAACAATTTTGGCAGTTCATTTAAAATTTTAAATGAATTATCATTGATCCTATCCCTGTTTGCATATAGTATTTCATTTAATGCTGTGAAATTTTTACTGTCTATACTTCTTCTTAATTTCTCCTTTTCTTTAATATTTAAATTTAGATCATCTACCAGCGCCTTAAATAACTTAGCATGGCCAATTTCTATTTTGAAATTTTTAAGTCCGCAGTTCAATAAAGCTCTTATTCCAATTATTATAACCTCGGCATCTGCAGCAATGCTGTCCGTACCTATGACTTCAATGCCCGATTGGGTCACCTCGCTGTTTTTGCCGTTTAGAGTTTCATTGGCCCTGTATACATTGGAATTGTAGCATAATCTAAGTGGATGAACCATCTCTTTTAATTTAGTACCTGCAATTCTCGCAATAGGAGTGGTCATATCTGCCCTCAGTGCTAAAATTCTTCCCTGGCTGTCAATCAATTTATATATTTTTTCCTGGGGCAATATTGAATTTTCCTCATTAAAAGTATCATAAAATTCTAATGTGGGGGATTTTACTTCCATAAATCCACTATAAACATAGGTTTCTCTAAGTACATTCTCTATATCTATTTTTCTACTGCATTCCTCAAATAGAATATCTTTTGTCCCATCAGGTATATATTTTTTCCAGTTGGTCATAGAGTTCACTTCCTTATTTTATCATGATAATGCTTTAACTCGATACAGTAATAAATTAATCATTGTTTTTATTTTACCAGTTAATTTATAAAATAGCAACAAAAAATGATAAAAAACCCGACGGCTAAATTGAGTTCAATTTAGCCGTCGGGTTTTTGAAATAATTATCTTTTATTTCCCAAAAAGCAAAGTGCAAGCATACCATTTCCACAATGAGTGGCCATACCAAGCCCCAATGTGTTTATAATAAATTTATTATTGCAGAATTCTTTCTCCATTAATTTTTTTAGCAGCTTTGCATCTTCCAGGCAATTCCCGTGAGAAATGCCTATTACCTGATTTTCGGTGTCCAGTGCCCTTTCCCTAAATCTGTCTATGAGATATTTTATTCCCTTTTTTCTTCCCCTCACATTAGCTATATTTTTAAGAGTTCCATCACTGCAGATATATATTATGGGCTTTACATCCAAAAGAGTTCCTATAACTGCTTTCGAGGATGATATCCTCCCGCCTCTTTTTAGATGTTTTAAATCCTCCACCATAAACCAGTAATTCATCTTCAGTTTATTGTCATCCAGCCATTTCACAATTTCATCCTTGCTTTTACCTTCTTCAGCCATTTTATGGGCATAATATACCAAGAGTCCAAGCCCTATGGAAGCCCCCTTGCTGTCAACTAAAGTTATGTCGGCATCCTCAAACTCACTTATTACCGATTCTCTTGCCAGCTTTGAACTGTTAAAGGTGCCGCTTATAGCTGAAGACATTCCAATATATATAACAGGTCTTTTTTCCTTTACCAATTCTCTGAATTTTTCAGCAAATCTATACTCATTTATTTGAGATGTATACGGCATTTCTCCATTTCTCAAGCCATCATAAAATTCCTCATAGCTCAAAGATTTTCCAAAATCATCTTCATAGTCTCTGCCCTTAAAATGACATGTTAAACCTAAAAATGGAATATTTTTTTCCAGTATAAAATCACCTGGTAGATCACATCCTGCATCAGTCATAATTATAGGTCTGGTCATCAGCATCTCCCCCAACGTAAATAGGATTAATTTTAAGTGCTTCAGCAAACAGCATGAGCTTTCACCTCAGCACTTTAGTGCTATTATAACAAAAATTTCATTTATTTTCCATACTCAATAGTATAACCAAGCAGGACACATTTTAAATATTGAAGTAGTCAACTCCTGCACTGAATAATTTCTGATCTTTATTTCCAGGAATATTTTTCATCACATTATCTCCAATTCTTTCCGAATGGGCCATCTTGCCAAGTATTCTTCCATCTGGACTTGTTATTCCCTCCACCGCATAATAGGATCCATTTGGATTGAACCTTATATCATAAGATGGTTCTCCATTGAAATCCACATATTGAGTTGCTATCTGGCCCTTATTTTTTATATCTTCAATAACAGAAGGGCTTGCTACAAACCTTCCCTCACCATGGGAAACTGCTATGGAATGTATATCTCCTACAGATACATTGTTAAACCAGGGAGATAAATTTGAAACTATCCTGGTATTCACCACTCTGGATACGTGTCTTCCTATTTTATTGTAAGTTAGAGTAGGATAGCTTTTCTCTATATCTCTTATTTCTCCAAAAGGAAGCAGTCCTAATTTTATAAGCGCCTGGAATCCGTTGCATATTCCAAGTATCAATCCATCTCTTTCATTTAAAAGCTTCATTACAGCTTCTTCTATGCTTGGATTTCTAAAAAACGCAGCAATGAATTTTCCAGATCCGTCTGGCTCATCTCCTGCACTGAATCCTCCCGGAATCATTATTATCTGTGATGAGTTTATACTTTTTACCAATGCATTTACGGATTCTTCTATTTCACTGCCCGTCAAATTTCTAATTATTACAGTCTCAGTTGCTGCCCCTGCCTTTTCAAAAGCTCTTGCGGAATCATATTCACAGTTGGTTCCCGGAAATACAGGTATGGTCACTTTTGGAGAAGCTATTTTTATCTTTGGAGATACTGCTTTTTTTATCTTAAAGCAGCTCAATTTTATATCCTCATTTTTTACAGAAGCTCTGGTTGGGAAAATATTTTCCAAACTCTTATCCCATGATGCCTTCATCTCCGAGATAGGTATTTTAACCTTTCCTATATTTACGGACTGTTCCTTCTGAGTGATTCCAATAATTTTATAGTCAATTGCCTTTAACTCTTCTTCTAAAGCTTCATTTTTGTCAATTTCCACTATTATGGAGCCGTAATCCGGTGAAAAAAGATCTATGCCCTCCCTATCATCTACAAATTTCAATCCAATTCTGTTTCCAAAACTCATTTTACTTACAGCTTCACATATTCCACCCCTTTTTACAGTATGGGCAGACAATATTTTTCCCTTATCTATTAAATTGCTTATAGAATTGTAATTCTCCTTTATCTTCACAAAATCAGGGAGCTCAAAATCATCTCTAGCTGCCGGTATAAGCACTACATAATTTCCATATCCCTTGAATTCAGGGGATATGAGCTTATCAGCCTCTCCTGTGGTAACTGCAAAAGAAACCAGTGCCGGAGGTACATCCATATCCTTAAAGCTTCCAGACATGCTGTCTTTTCCACCTATGGCTGCCACTTGAAATTTTTTCTGTGCATAAAGTGCACCCAGCAGTGCCGAAAGAGGTTTTCCCCATTTAAAAGGATCTTTTTCCAGTTTCTCAAAATACTCCTGGAAAGTCAATTTTATATTATCCATCTTTCCACCTGAGCATACAATCCTGGCTATTGACTCCAGTACTGCATACACTGCACCGTGAAAGGGACTCCATTTTGCTATCTGTGGATTGTACCCGAAGCTCATCAAAGTGGCTGTATTGGTGCTGCCCTTTAACACAGGAAGTTTTGCAGCCATAGCCTCTATGGGAGTATCCTGATATTTTCCTCCAAAAGGCATGAAAACACTGGAAGCACCTATGGTACTGTCAAATCTTTCCACCAGACCCTTTTGGCTGCATACATTTAAATCCTGCAGTGTCTCAAGCCAGGAATTTAAAATATACTGTTCTCCCGTATTTCCGTCCTTACTGCTGTTTTCAAAATATCCACTGGAATTGGGGCATTTTATTTTCACGTCTGTTTTTGCCCTCACACCATTTGTGTCTAAAAATGCTCTGCTCAAATTCACTATTGAATTTCCGTTCCAAAACATTTTAAGCCTTTTGTCATCTGTAACATCTGCCACTTTGGTGGCCTCCAGATTCTCCTCTCCGGCATATTTTATAAAAATTTCTTCATTTTCTTTGGCCACAACTACGGCCATACGTTCCTGTGATTCCGATATGGCAAGTTCTGTTCCATCAAGTCCTTCATACTTTTTAGGAACCAGATCCAGATTTATTTCAAGACCCTCGGTGAGTTCCCCAATGGCTACAGAAACACCTCCGGCTCCAAAATCGTTGCACCTCTTGATGATTTTACTTACCTCTTCTTTTCTGAACAATCTCTGTATTTTTCTTTCAGTAACAGGATTGCCCTTTTGAACCTCTGCACCTGAAGTCAATATGGAGGTTTCCGTATGCTTTTTAGATGAGCCCGTGGCTCCTCCGCAGCCGTCCCTTCCTGTTCTTCCGCCTAATAGTATCACTACATCGGATACCTGTGGTTCTTCTCTTTTTACATTTTCAAAAGGTGCTGCTCCTATAACAGCTCCTATTTCCATTCTCTTTGCCACATAATTTTCATCATATATCTCAGAAACCATTCCCGTGGCGAGTCCTATCTGATTTCCGTAGGAGCTGTAACCCTGTGCCGCCCCTATAGTTATTTTCTTCTGAGGCAGTTTTCCATTTAGTGTATCACCAATTTTGGTTCTAGGATCTCCACTTCCCGTAACTCTCATTGCCTGATACACATAGGATCTTCCGGAGAGAGGATCTCTTATGGCACCGCCAAGACAAGTTGCCGCTCCACCAAAAGGCTCTATCTCAGTAGGATGGTTATGCGTTTCATTTTTAAACATTACAAGCCATTTTTCATTTTTACCATTTACATCTGCATTCACAACTACACTGCAGGCATTTATTTCATCGGATTCATCCAGTTCTCTTAATTTTCCATTTTTTTTGAGCATCTTCATGCCTATAGTGGCTATATCCATGAGACATGCAGGTTTTTTACTTTTACCATATATTTCATTTCTCAGTTTCAAATAATACTCGTAGGTTTTTTTTATGGGCAGTGAAAATTTTCCTTCTTCAATGGAAACACTATTTAGTTCAGTATTGAAGGTAGTGTGTCTGCAGTGATCTGACCAGTAGGTATCTATAACTTTTATTTCAGTTATTGTAGGATCTCTTCTCTCCTCTTCCCTGAAATACCTCTGACAAAAAAACAGATCCTCAATACTCATGGCAAGTCCCCGTGAATTTATGAATTCTTTCAAATCTTCACGGCTCATCTCTATAAACCCATGGATTATCTCTACACTGTCAGGAATGTTCAGCTGCTGTTTTAAATTCTCCACTTTTTCCAGTGAAGCTTCTCTTGAATCCACTGGATTTATGCAGTAATCCTTTATTTTATAAAAATCCTCATCTGATATATTACCGTATACGATATATACCTTCGCAGATGCAACTTGAGTTTTTTCACTTTGAGTTAATATTTGAATACATTGAGATGCCGAATCGGCTCTTTGATCGTATTGTCCTGGAAGATATTCTACAGCAAATATCCTGGTACTCTCATCCACAGGTAAATTTTCTTCATATATATTATCTACGGTTTTTTCGGAAAATATTATGTATTTTGATTTCTCGTATTCCTCAGCACTGATATTTTCTATGTCATAACGATTTACTATTCTTATATTTTCCAATCCATGAATATTCAGACTTTCCTTAATATCTTTAAGAAACCCTTGAGCTTCTATATCAAATCCTTCTTTTTTCTCTACAAATAGCCTTTTGACACTCATAGTACTCTCTCCTTGTTTCTCATTTTTTTCGAACGTTTATAGTATTTTTATAAAGATTATTCGTAGATATTATACCACAGATATATTCCTTTGTGAATAATATAATATTTTAACAAAAAGCATTTTCCATTTTGAAAAACTTCACTTAAATTTAAAAGTGCCTGATAAAAAGTATTTCCTTTACATTTTTGCCCAGTGCCCGTGGATTATTGTAGAAACACTTCCTCTCCGAAACTATCCCCCTGACTACATGTCCCGTGCTGGTGATTATTTCTGTCTGCTCTCCCTGTTCACAATCTTCTAAATTAATTCCCCTTAAAAATACCTTCACTATTTTTTTATCATTGTAAAAATCCATATTCTCCACTTCAATTAGACTTCCCTTTTTTATCATATAAACCAACCTCTTTACATTTTTAATAAATTCTATGCGTGGAAAATATGAAATATAATTATTAAGTCTCAATATATTATTTTATAATTTCTATTTGCACAAGAGTGTATGTTATAATGATTTTAATAATTTATTTTGGCATTGGGAGATTTTGTTATGGATATCAATAGAATAGTCAATTTGGCTGCTTATGCCGGGAAAATAATGTTGGAAAGCGGTGCGGAAATATATAGAGTAGAAGAAACTATAGTAAGAATAAGCAAAAATTACAATATACCCACTGTAGATGCTTTTGTAACTTTAAACGTGATCATAGTATCTGCTTCAGGCGAATATGACAGAAATATTTCAATAATAAAGAGAGTTAAGCAGAGAACTTTAAATCTAGAGAAAATATCCCAGGTAAATAACCTTTCAAGGCACATCAAAGATGAGGCCTACACCCTGGATGAGATGGAAGACAAATTAACTAAAATACAGTGTTCAAAATCCTACAGTACAAAGATAATTGTATTATTTTCAGGAATAGCTGCAGCTTTCTTTTCACTTGCATTTGGAGGCAACATGCACGATTTCCCGGTATCTTTTGCCATAGGATGCATCCTGAGCCTTATCTCCAAATATCTAAGCATACTTCAGTCAAATGAATTTTTCATAAATACAATATGCGGTGCCGTCACTGCCCTCATAGCACTTACAAGCGTCAAGCTGGGTATGGGTGCACATGAGGACACTATAATAATAAGTTCCATTATGCTTTTGGTTCCCGGACTTTCCATAACCAATGCCATAAGGGATACCATAGCCGGTGATCTCATATCCGGAATTTCCAGAGGAATCGAAGCATTTTTAGTAGCCATTGGCATTGCAGTTGGGGCAGGTGCTGTAATGAGATTGTGGCTTGTTCTGGGAGGAATTCAATTATGATAATAAACTCCATATACATTTTAATTGCAACTTTATGTTTTGGCATAATAGGCAATGTTCGGGGAAAAAATCTTATATTTTCATCTCTGGGAGGAGGCATAACCTGGTTTTTCTATTTAATTTTCTCCAGATATATAGGTCCCTCCAGTATATTGTGTTTTTTCATGGCTGCAGTGTTTGCATGCATTTATTCTGAAATAATGGCCCGAATTTTAAAAACCCCTGTCACAACTTTTATCATAGGTGCAATTATACCACTGGTTCCCGGTGGAAATATGTATAATGCCATGTTCCAATATGTGCAGGGAAATATAAACCAATCTCTGTCCATTGCCTTCAAAACCCTGGCTATTGCAGGCTCCATAGCCATAGGAATATTTTTTGCATCTTCCATATTTAAAACATCCGCATTTTTCAACAGAAAAATTTTGAAAAACAGATGAGAAGTTGGAAATATTAGCAATTTAGCAGCGGCAGCCTTAGGATAAAATAAATTTTTTTATGATTTCACCTATAGCCCCGTGATTATTGTCATTTTCTGTAATATAGTCTGCAGATTCTTTCAGTATCTGGCGGGCATTGCTCACCGCCACTCCAAGTCCTGCAGCTTTAATCATGCTTTTGTCATTTTCGTCATTTCCCACAGCTATGCATTCACTGACAGGTATTTTATAATGATCTGCCAAATTTTTCAATCCGCTTCCCTTAGAGGTTCCCTTACTGATTATTTCAATATTATCCGCACTGGATTTTGTTGTGCTGACTTCAGTACCGTTATCTATTTTTCTTCTTAGCCTTTCCAAATAATCCAGGCTTGAGTCCATCACCACTAACTTATGAATATTTTTTTCAGTATTTTCTATGAATTCTTTAGAATCCGGTATAATTCTTATTTCCATTCTAAATTTTCTATCCACTTTTCTGTTAAATTCATAAAAACTTTTTGCAGTGTATTTAAATTGCTCACAATAAAGACTGTGATCATCATAAAAATGATAATATGTATCCTTTTCTTCCCTTAGAATATCTATAGTTTTCAAGATCTCGTCCTTATCCATAGGAGTGGATTTTATAATATTCCCGTTTTCATCTAATATCATAGAGCCATTGCAGCATATAACGGGCTGCCTGGCAAATAAGGTATGAGAATAGAATTTCAGTGCTCCAGGCAGCCTTCCCGTAGCCATGACAACTTTTACTCCCAATTTGCTTGCCCTGTATATCATATCCATATTATATTCGGATATAAATTTTTTATCATCTAAAAGTGTACCATCCATATCCATAGCAATGATTTTATAGTTCATATGTAACACTCCAATTTTCATACTTTATTTTGCAGCTTTGTGATATATGCAATAATTATCCCGCTGCCAGGCATAAACTTCAAATTAAAAACATAGATTTTATTTATAATACTTCTATAATAAAGGTGATATAATGAAAAAATTTTTTCAGCTTTCCAGCATCCTCCTAATTATAATGTTTTCTTTTGTAGCATGTACATATAAATTTCAAAATACAATACTGTCTCATAAAAAGCCGAATAATTTTTATTACACAAATTTGCTGGCCAAAAATCTGACTTTATCCATTCCCCAAAAATGCACTATAGAAGAAAGCAATTTTCACGATAAAGAGTATCTACAGGAAAAAAATATTTCAGATATAAAAAGCATGCTTAAATTACTTAAAAAAAATAATTTCATAAACAGGCCGAAAGATCTTCCCGGTAAGACTGCCTATAAGATCACCTTTACTTTTAATGAGGAAAAACTCATCATCAACGTATACAATGAAAAATATCTTTCCATCTATCCCTGGGATGGAGATTATCCTATGGACTACATAGATATGAGCAGAGTTCCCATATCCTTGAACCTGTACTACCTTGGCAAATACATCTTTAAAAATTATTAAACCCATTTAATTTTTAAATTTCATATTATTGTATCATGGCTGAACCAATATACATATATTATAACTGTATATAATGTGATGAAAGGTGACACTAATGTTTATTTGTCCTTATTTAGCGTATAGAGCTTCTTCCAGAATGCGGCAGATCAGCTCTGTTTCCTATATAAGATTTTTAAATGCCAGCCCTAATTCCCCTGCAATAGATATATATTTAAATGAACGTTTGCTTTCTAGAAATCTATCCTATAAGTCTTTTTCAGATTATACAAATATACCTTATGGGACCTACAACATAAAAGTATTTCCAGCAGGAAGTGTTGAAAATCCTATTGTAGACCAAAATCTGACCATACCAGCTGAAAAAATATTCACCATAGCTGCTACAGATCATTATCCAAATATAACTCTTCTGCCAATAGAAGACATACGCCGTCCCAAAATTCCAAACAGAGCACTTATTCGATTTGTGAACCTGACTCCTGATTCACCCGGCCTGAATTTAGTACTTCCCGGCGGGAACACACTTTTTTCTGATGTATCCTATAAAGAGGTATCTCCGTATATACCTATAGCTCCCGGTGTTCATACTCTGGAGATCAACAATTCTGATTCCAACGAAAGAGTTCTATACGTTCCAAATATACGACTGACTCCAAACAGATTTTACAGCATATATTCAGTGGGCAACTTATCAGGAAGTCCTGAAATTCAGGCTTTAATCCCCCTTGACGGCAACAGTTATATTAGATTTTAATCTGTATTAAACTTCATTGTACTTTTAAAGGACCTATATTAATTACAGGTCCTTTTTAATAACCTAATTCCTGATTTACTATTATAACTTTTATCCTTCCCTTATGATTCTGCCTCTTTATCAATGTATATTCATTACATATCCTGCTGTCACTGCTGCAATCTACACAATATCCCAGCTTGGCACAGGGATTGTCCGGATTTAACCTCTTTACATTTGCAGGAGCTGAAAAATGCTTGACCCTATCCACAGCTTCCTGAAAATTAGCTACAATTTTATTCACACCTGCAATAACTATTACCTTATCCGGTCCGTATAGCATTGCAGCTACCCTGTTTCCATTTCCATCCACATTATAAAGTTCTCCCTCTTCAGTCAGTGCATTTGTGCTCACTATATAATCATCTGCAAAAAAACTCTTTCTAAAAACATCTTTTATATCTTCTGGTTTTAAATTTTCAGCATACCTGTCCAAAAATTTATAATTTCCATTTCTTAAAAAGTCAATCACACCTGTTTCAAAAAGAGACATGGAGCCCCCTACCGAGACTGTATCCCCTTTTTTCAAAATCTCACTGAGCTTGCCTATAACCTCCTCCTTATCATTTACAAAATAAGCTTCCATATTATTTTTCTCCAAATTCTTCATAGTCCTCTTGATTCTCTGTTCAATTACCCAGTTCAAATTTTTATCCACAATAATACCCCCTTACGGAATCTCTGATTTCAAATTTTCAAAAATTATACTACATATTATACCACAAAGTTCTTATTAGACCCTCCATCTTTTATTTAATTTTTATCTAAAGCCATTGTAAATACCTTTACATTATAGTAAAATCATCATGTGAAGAAATACATTTCTTATGCAAAACAAAAGGGGATATTTAATGAAAAAAGGAGATAAGATAGCTGCAATTTGCATATTGATTTTAATAATATCAAGTTCAATTGGAGTTTTTGCATATAAATTGTATGTTAAAGGTTCTCATAAAATTGCAGTGATAAAACAGGAAGGTAAAATTATAAATACCATAGATTTGGATAAGGTAAAAGGCAAAAGACAGTTTAAAATAAAGTATAAAACCTCTCATTTTAATCTGGTGGAGGTTGAAAAAGGTAAAATACGAATAGCAGACGCAGATTGCCCCGACAAAATTTGTATAAAGACCGGCTGGATATCAAATCCAGGCGAAAATATCACCTGCCTTCCCCATAAACTCACAATCAATATACAGGGAAAAAATTCAGAATATGATGAGCTTTCAAACTAAAATCCCTATATATTAGAATCAAAGGTGCAGACATGAATAAAATAAAAAAAATGGTTTTTCTAAGTTTTTTAGTGGGTATGGCTTTAGTAATATACATAATAGAATCTCAAATTCCCGTCTTATTTCCAGGAATAAAGCTGGGACTTGCAAATACAGTTTCCCTGACCGCATTGATACTTCTCGGATGGAAGGAAGCCCTTGTGGTAATGTTTTTAAGAATACTTCTAGGCTCCATGTTCAGTGGAACAATGGCGGCTTTTCTATTCAGCATATCAGGAGGTATACTCAGCAACCTGGTCATGATTATTCTATATAAATATTTTAGAAATTATCTCAGTCTGTCTACTATAAGCATATGCGGAGCAATATTTCATAATATTGGGCAATTGCTGGTGGCTTCCATCATAATTCAGGATTTCAGAATATACATCTATTTGCCTGTACTTTTGATCTCCGCCATAATTACAGGATATTTCATAGGCTGGTGCACCAAATTTTTAACCGAAAATTTATTTAAAATTCCCATGTTCAAGGATTTTAAAAACTGAACTCCAGTTCCCAATATTCATTTTAATTCAAAAAGGATTGTCTCAAAACAAAATTTTAAGACAATCCTTTTTATTAACTGTGATTATTGATTATGCATTTGCTGCAGCTTCTTTTTTAGTCTGTTCCTGTAAATCCACACCGCTTATGACAGCCCTGATAGCTCCCGTAGGACATTTTGCCAGACAGGTAGCTTCACTGCATTTTTCCATACAAATATGATGGTCTACTACCACTGCCAGATTGTTCTCCACCTTAAGAGCACCATGAGGGCAATTCCTTGCACACAAACCGCATCCAAGGCAGCCAATACTGCATGCCTTACGCACAGCTCCACCTTTATCTTTAGAATTGCAGTTAACCATAATCTTCGAGCCAACAGGCCTGAATCCAATCACCTGTTTTGGACACGCATCGACACAGGTTCCACAACCTGTACATCTTTCCACATCAATTATAGGGAGTCCCTTTGAACCCATTGCCATAGCCCCAAAAGGACAACTTTTTACACAAGTTCCAAAACCAAGACATCCATACTGACAGGCTTTGTCTCCTCCCTGAAGCAAATTTGCTGCAGTACAGTCTTTTATCCCCTTGTATTTATATTTTTTAACTGCTTTTGTACAATCACCGCCGCATTTTATGTGGGCAACTCTGGGCTCAATTGCCGGAGCGGACTTGCCAGTCAGTTTTGCCACCTGCTCCGCCACTGCTGCTTTACCTGGAACACAAAGATTGGGAGGGACATTTTCGTCCAGTACAACCGCTTCCGCATAGGCTTTGCATCCTGCAAATCCACATCCACCACATTGTCCCTTAGGAAGCACGTCCTCTACAAGTTCCACCAGGGGATTCACTTCCATTGCAAACCTTTTGTTCACGTAAGCCAGGATAATACCAAATATACAGCCTATAACAGTCATTACAACTACAACCATAATTGCAGTATTTATCATAATCATAATCTCCTTTCTATAGAGAAATCATACCAGAAAATCCCAGGAATGACAGGGCCAGCATTCCAGCCAATATGAAAGCCACCCCAAGTCCTTCCAGCGGTTTAGGTACATCTGCCAACCTCAATTTTTCTCTAAGACTCGCCATTAAAACTATGGCCATGGCAAATCCCAATCCGGAACCTATGGAATTGACCACGCTTTCCATAAAATTAAAATTGGAATCAGCATTTACAAGAGGTACACCAAGTACAATACAGTTTGTAGCTATTAAAAGAAGATATATTCCCCACATATTGTATAGTGCGGGAGCCTGCTTTTTAATAATAGTTTCCAAAAGCTGCACAAAACTCGCTATAAGAAGTACAAATACCACGGTTTTTAAAAATGTCAGGTTAAAAGGTACAAGTACAAAATGATATACCACCCAGGCCAGCATTGAACTCAAAGTTATAACCGAGGTAACCGCCATACCCATACCTACTGAAGCATTCAAATTCTTGGAAACCCCAAAAAATATGCAAAGTCCCAGAAATCTTGTCAAAACATAGTTATTCACCACAACTGCACTTATAAAAAGAGTAAAATAAGCAGCCATTATACTTCACCTCCATTTGCCTTTTCCAGTTTGGCCATTTTAACTTCTTCCACGTGCTGATTATAGACTTTTACTATAGCAACCAAATATCCTATAAGTATAAATGCTCCTGGAGGAAGAATCATAATCATTATTGGATTATACGATGCCCACATTACATGCATGCCAAACACAGTTCCAGAACCAAACAGCTCACGTATTATACCTATTATGAGAAGTGCCAGTGTAAATCCGCATCCCATTCCAAGTCCATCTAGAAAAGATGGTATCACAGGATTCTTGGATGCAAATACCTCTGCACGGGCAAGTATTATAGCAAACACAACCACCAGTGCCAGATAAATACCAAGCTGTTTATACAGCAGCGGCGCTACAGCCTGCAGTATAAGTTCGACTACTGTAACTATAGTTGCTATACAGGTGATGTACACGGGTACACGAACTTTGGGATTTACAAAATTTTTGATTAGGGAAACTACAGTATTATTACAAGTTATGACGAACATTACACAAAACCCCATTGTAAGCCCATTCAAAGCTGTACCTGTAGTTGCCAGTGCCGGACACAAGCTAAGTGCAAGCACAAATATAGGATTTTCTTCTATCAATCCTTTTTTAAATATCTTCCACAAATTCATATTTACTTACCTCCTGTAAATGTAGTGACCTGTTGAGCTGCCTCCTGTACTCCTTTAGTAACAGCTCTTGAGGTAATTGTAGCTCCTGTCATGGCCTGTATATTTTTCTTGTTGGATTTATCTTTTGTAACTGTCAGATCACCAGCTTTTTTATCTTTAAACTGTCCTCTGAAGGAATCCTCTGATGCATTGGAGCCAAGCCCTGGAGTTTCATTGTGAGATACAATATTGAAGTCTATAACTTTCCCGTCTGGTGTAACTGCCACCAGCATATTTATAGCACCACCATATCCCTTGCTTGCAGCAGGTACTATATAGGCAATTGTTTTGCTGCCTTTTTGGGCCGAATACCAATCTTTCTTGCCATTTACAGGTTTGAAATTATCTGCATTTTTCACCAATACCTTCATGGTATCATTTTTTATTTGTACTTGCTTTTGTGCTGCCACCGGTGCTGTTATATAATACACACAGGCCAGTATGATCCCGGATATAAAACATGTAAGTGTCAAATTCTTGGTTATCGCAAAAATACTGCTTTTATTTTTATCATTATCCATAAAATCCTACCTCCTTGTACCAAATTTAACAGGCTGCGTAAATTTATCTATCAGTGGAGTAACTGCATTCATAAGCAATATGGAATAGCACACTCCTTCAGGATATCCACCTTTTAACCTGATAAGCGAGGTAAGAGCTCCTGCACCCAGTGCAAAAATAATCTGGCCTTTACTTGTCATAGGAACAGTTACCATGTCAGTTGCCATAAAAAATGCCCCGATTACAAGTCCTCCTGCCATCATATGGAAAACGGGATCTCCTGTAAAAAGTCCGGCATTTCCTCCAAAAGCCCAGGTAAGCACTCCCACCGTTGCTATCATGACTACAGGTATTTCCCAGTTTACATATCTTTTATATATGAGGAAAAGTCCTCCCAGAACCAGCAGCACAGTAGAGGTTTCACCTATACTTCCATTACGTGTTCCCAAAAACAGTGCTTTATAAAGTGCTCCTGTACCTCCAAAAGTTTCCACCAGCTTTGAGTACCCCTCCATTTTTAAAATACCAAGAGGTGTGGCAGTAGTAACCGCATCCACGCCGCTGGCAGTCAATTTTGACCAGGTAGTCATAGCCACGGGCCAGGATGCCATAAGTACTGCTCTTCCAATGTGGGCAGGATTGAATATATTGTACCCAAGCCCTCCCATAGAATGCTTGGCTATAGCTATCGCCACAAAAGATCCAAAGGCCACCATATAAGGCGAAATATCCGGCGGCAAGCACATGGCCAGTAAAAGTCCTGTTAAAAATGCACTTCCATCTGAAATAGTCACAGGTTTTTTCCTGATTTTCTGTACGAGGTATTCTGTAACCACAGCAGAAACTATTCCCGTTACAATTACCTTTAAAGCCGGTATTCCAAAATGATATATACCAAAAATCGCAGCCGGAGCCAAAGCTAAATTGACGCTCCACATTATTTTAGAAATAGATTCATCACAACGAACATGTGGTGATGCTGAAACTGTAAAAACATCTTTTTTTAATATTTCCGCCATCTTTTAATCACTCCCTTATTATTTTAAGACCTTTTCCTTCTTCGGCTCTTTAGCCGCCTTAGCTTTTTGTCTGGCTGCTGCAGCCGCATTCTCAGATTTCATATATTTGATATACTGCACAATATTTCGTTTAGCAGGGCATGTATATACACAGCTTCCACATTCCACACAATCCAAAAGATTATAATCCTCTTTAGCTTCTTCATATAAATTATTTTGTCCCAATATACTGAGCATACTTGGATTCAAACCCATAGGACAGGCTCTTAAACATCGACCGCATCTTATACAGGCTGATTCCAGCCCGGTATTCACATCTTTTTCAGTAAGTGCAAGTATTCCTGAAACCCCCTTTATTATGGGCACATCCAGATTTGACTCAGCTGCCCCCATCATAGGACCTCCGGAAAGCACTTTAACAGGAGTTTCTCTAAAGCCTCCACAGAAATCAATAACATCTTTAAATGTGGTTCCAACTCTCACCAACAGGTTCTTGGGCTCCTTTACAGCACCTCCGCTTACAGTTGTGACCCTCTGTATAAGAGGTATTCCCCTCTCCACAGCATCACTTACTGCAATACACGTACCTACATTTTGGACAACTGCACCTACATCCATAGGAAGAGCTCCTGACGGCACTTCCCTGCCTGTCAAAACATTTATAAGCATTTTCTCAGCACCTTGAGGATATTTAGTAGGCAAGCCAACTACTTGTACATTTGTACCCTTAAAAGCCTTACTCATAATTTCAATTGCATCTTTTTTATTATCCTCGATACCTACAAAACCTCTTTCAACCTTCAAACTCTTCATAATAATCTCAGCACCTGCTACTATCCTATCTGTATATTCCAGCATGGATCTGTAATCTGAAGTTAAATAAGGTTCACATTCAGCGCCATTTAAAATAAAAACATCTATTTTTTTATCTGGAGGCGGTGAAAGCTTGACATGAGCCGGAAATGTTGCACCTCCCATGCCTACAATACCAGCTTCTCTTATTATGTCTATTATTTCTTTTTCATTTAAATCATTCCAGTTACGCGAACTAGGTATACCTTCCATCCATTCATCTTCTCCATCATTTTGAATAACTATGGATAGACACTTTCCAAAAGATGGGTGAGGGTATTCAACCACATCTACAACTTTTCCAGAAACAGATGAATGTACATTAGCCGAAACAAAAGCATCACCACTTGCAATAAGCTGTCCTTTTTTAACCTGGTCACCCTTTTTTACTATAGGAGATGCAGGGGCACCAATGTGTTGTCTTACAGGTATATATACCTTATCAGGTATAGGCGCTTTTTCTATAGGCTTACTGGCTGTATACTTCTTGCTGTCGTCAGGATGCACTCCACCTCGAAAACTTTTTAACACTTTTAACACCTCTTTCGATATTTTTTGTATAAAATATTGCTTATAAATTAAGAATTAAATAATTCTTAGATTCAAGTGGAATCTGCTCATAAGGAATGCTTTCCTCCATCTGAACCTTATTAACAGTATTCTTAGTGTCTTTAGCGCTTAGAATACGTTATTCTTTAGGGAAAGAACTTATACAGGCGCCCTATTCAAATATCAGATATGGCAGCCTTTAGAAAAATATGAAAATAGCATATACAGCAGATTATAGCTGTTTAATAATTTGCTATACAGCTTTACTACCTAACAATTATACCGACCTATGTGATTCAATCAGAATAAAACACGTCTAATAACAGGTTTCAGAGCATCATTTTTCGCCGTAGACTTATCAAATACTTTTACATAAAACAATGAAATAATAAAAAGTACTGCCCCACCACCTATTTGAAATGCCCTTTGAAAATATCCAATATAATTTCCCAGCCATGTCCCCAACAAAGCCCCTGCAAAAATTGCAATAAGAGGTAAAATATATACAATAAAAGCAGCTTTTAACATATTTCTCTCTTCTACTTCAAAAAGAACATGTTGTCCGACTTTAGCCCCAACAAGATTTTTTGCTTCTACTATAGTGGCATCTTCTCCCGCACACAGTCCACAGCTTTTACAATTACCATGCTTACTCGCCCTGATCCTAGCAGAATCCTGTTCTATTTCAATTACAATACCTTCTGATATCTTTTTCATTTTCGACATCTCCTTGCTTGTTTGTTAGCGTTTTCACAAAGTCTGTCACTTACTTTTTACTTATAATATTATACCATAAAAATTATAAATTTCACCCTGTATTATTAACTTTTTTATAACTGTACTAATTTTAAACAGGAGATTTTTATTTTCAATAGCTTTTCGCACATATTGTTATAATTTTAACAATATGTGCGACTACTTTTCTATTTATAATATTATATCATAAAAATCATAAATTG